>PBTY01000080.1:79328-83118 GCA_002729235.1 Rickettsiales bacterium
TTTACCTAATTTACTAGGTATATTCCCTAANTTTTTAGCNAAAAGTGCCCATACGTGCAGGAATCGCANTNTNNNGNTTTTNNACATGCANCATNATTCAAGTGTATTCGTATATTTGAATAGCAGTTTGTCTAGCTGCTAGGTTGATGGTTGCAGAAAGAGCCAGAAGTATTATGGAAATTTCGCTTAATCTTTTGGTATAAAATCTCTTCTATATTAGCTTCGGCTCTTTTTCTTTTTATCTCCAACCATCCTTCTCCCAAAAATTTTATTCCCATTACAACCTTTTGAGTTCTTTGCGTGCCTTAGTATTAAGTCGTAAGGAAACTTTTCAAAACAGTTTCTTTTTTTGCAAGTCAAAAAAGGTAATCTGAAGAGGTTATCGAATTAAAAGTCTCTCGTTTGTAATGCACATGATGGGAGACTTTTTTAATTTGAGAGTACAACAAATGCTATATGAGCAAGACACAACTCTCCGTACTGATTAACCTGGCAAATTCTGATGGCCAGATCGATGATTCTGAAAAAAGTTTGATTTCTAAAATAGGAAGAGCTCATGGGATGAGTCCAGAAGAAATCGACCACATGATTCAAAATCCTGTAGACAAAGTAGATCTAAGTAAGCTATCCAACGAAGATCGTTTCGATACCCTTTACAATCTTGTACACCTGATGAAAGTCGACGGTGAGATCTTTGATGAAGAAATTATGTACTGCCTAAATATGGCAAGGAAACTGAGCTATCCGTTGGAGGCAGTAATGGATCTTTATGGATTTGTCCACGCCAATGTGAAACTGACTTCTGAAATCAATAAGATCAAACGAAAGTACGATAAATAAAAAAGGGAGCTGAAGCTCCCTCTTTTGTGGAAATCTAACCTAAATATTCATAAATACCAGCCACTCCCTGGCCACCACCAACGCAGGCAGTTACCATACCGTACTTGGATTTACGTCTCTTCATTTCATTGAACATGGTTATGGAAAGTTTCGCACCAGTACAACCTAGAGGGTGACCAAGTGCGATTGCTCCACCATTTACGTTTAAAATATCTGTATTCAAATCTAATCCACGAACTACTGCCAGTGACTGTGCAGCAAATGCTTCGTTCAGTTCGATCAGATCTATATCACTTTGTTTCAAACCAGCTTGCTTTAGTGCTTTTGGCACTGCTTCCACTGGACCAATTCCCATGATTCGAGGATTAACCCCAGCAGCAGTATAGCTTACCATTCTGGCAATCGGCTGCAAATTGTATTCCTTCACCATTTTCTCAGACATGACCATTACAAATGCAGCTCCATCTGAAGTAGGGGAAGAATTACCCGCTGTTACTTGTCCACCAGCTTTGAAAGCAGGTCTTAATCCAGCAAGAGATTCCATGTTGGTTTCTGGTCGCACACACTCGTCAGTATCTACTACATACTTTCGATTTTTGCGCTTACCACCTTCCATGTATACTTCTTCTACTTCCACTGGAACGATCTCATCTTTGAATTTGCCATCGGCAATTGCCTTAGCGGCTTTCTGATGAGAAGCCACAGCAAACTCATTCGCGTCATCAGCAGAAATGTTGAAGTCTTTCGCTACTTCTTCTGCANTAAGTCCCATGCTTAAGTAATACTCAGGATTGTCCTTAGCAATTTTCCAGTTCAGTGCTGTTTTGTATCCAAGCATTGGTACCAACGACATGGACTCCGTACCACCAGCTATAATACAATCGGCAGTGCCTGAATGTACTCGAGCACATGCCAGGTGAATTGCTTCCAATCCTGATCCACAATATCTGTTGATAATCATACCTGGAACTTCTATTGGCAATGAAAGAAGTGAAATCATTCTTCCCATCTGCATTCCTTGCTCTGCTTCAGGAATCGCATTACCAACAATCAGGTCATCTACTCTTTTGGCATCAAATCCATCGATCGATCCCACTAAATGTTTTATTACGTCTGCTGCCAGATCATCAGGACGNTAAAATCTGAATCCNCCTTTTTTGGCTTTTCCTACTGCTGATCTATATCCGGCTACTATATATGCATCCATTTTTTTAAGATTTTAAGTATTTAGACTCTAGACATTAGACTTTGAGAACTTATCTATTAATGTCTTTGTCATTTTCTGTATTTCGTTAAGTTCTGATGTAAGCTTNTCAAATTCCATATCAGCAATCAATTGNACCTCTTTTGATATGATCAATTGAGTTTCCAATTCATATTGTGATCCCAAAGAATGAGAAAGAAAATTAGATAAGTCTCTATCAGTTTTTCTTCCACAGCCCTCAGCAATATTTGAAGGAATAGAAACTGCAGCTCGACGCATTTGAGAAGTCAATCCGAATTTTTCGCCATTCGGAAAATTCTCAGTTTGCTTGTACATATCTACAGCCAATTGAATTCCCTTTTGCCAGACTTTTAGTTCTTTGAAATTATGCATGATCTAAAATCTATTGTCTTACATCTTTTGTCTGGAGAAACTTAGTTTCTCAACGGTCGTCCTTTGAACAAAATGCTCTGGATTCTTTCCAACGTTTTCTGCTCACCGCATAAACTCAAGAAAGCTTCTCTTTCCAGGTCAAGGAGATATTGCTCAGAAACTAAACTTTCTGAACTCAAGTCACCGCCACTCATAACGTATGCAAGCTTGCTTGCAATTTTCGCATCGTGATCCGAAATATAAGATCCATATTTCATCCCGATAATTCCTGCTTCGAACATCGCCATACTGGTTCTTCCGTGTACTTTGATATCTTTTCTTTCTACAGGCTGTGTATATCCAGCATCGGCTATTTCTAAAACTCTTGCTTTTGCATCGGCAATTAGTCTTGATCTATTCAAGGTAATTCTATCAGATGGTCTGATAATATCCATTGCTTTTGCCTCTTCTGCCGAGGTGGCCACTTTTGCTGTAGCGATATTCATGAAGTATTCCTGTAGAATATTCAGTTCTGGATCATTCGGCATGTATTTGTCAGCAGCACGCAAAGTCAATTCTTTAGTACCACCTCCACCAGGGATCAAACCAACTCCCACTTCTACCAAACCGATGTAGGTTTCAGCATGTGCCTGAATAGCATCACAGTGAAGTGACAATTCACAGCCTCCACCAAGCGCCAAACCAGCATCTGCAGCAACCACTGGTACAGAGGAGAATCTTGCTCTGGTCATTGTTTGCTGGAATTGACGAATCATCATGTCGATTTCATCATATTCCTGATCTACTGCAAACATGAACAACATTGCCAGGTTCGCTCCAGCTGAGAAATTGGAAGATTCGTTTCCAATCACCACTCCGCGGTAGTCTTTCTCCGCCATGGTAATCGCTGTATTGATTCCTTCGATTACTTCCGCACCGATAGCGTTCATCTTCGTGTGGAACTCTACGTTCAATACGCCATCTCCAATATCGTAGATGGTAGCTCCGTCGTTTTTCCAAATCACATTGTTTTCTTTGAAAGCATCCAGGAAGATGAATCCTTCAGTTCCCGGAACAACTTTGTAAGATTTGGACGGAATATCGTAATAGTGCTTTTTGCCGTTTTGGAATTTGTAGAAAGTCTCATTTCCGCCAGCAAGCATTTCTTCAACCCATGCTGCAGGTGCCAGATCCATTTCTTTCATTTTATCCACGCAGGCTTTCACACCCATAGCATCCCAGGTAGCAAATGGACCCATTTCCCAACCAAAGCCCGAAGCTACTGCCTGGTCAATTCGGTACAATTCATCTGCGATTTCCGGAATACGATTCGTGCAGTATCTGAACAAATCAAAGAATGACTGTCTATAGAAA
>PBTY01000081.1 GCA_002729235.1 Rickettsiales bacterium
ATAACACTGGTACCTCGATTACGAGTGACCAAACGGAAGTCATTGATTTCGGGAGTGCTCTTCAGGGAAGTGATCTGGTTCAGACGTTTGCCATCGAGAATACAGGAACTGCAGACTTATCCATTTCGGACATCACTTCAAGTGATCCATCTTTTACGCTTTCTAGCTCTATTGAGATCATCGCACCCGGAGCTACAGAGACCTTCACAGTTACTTTATCTGGATCCACGGCTGGTTCTTTTACTGCAGACATCACCATCACCAATGACGATGCAGATGAAGGTGTATTTGTCTTTCCGGTAACTGGAGAGATTTCAATTGCTCCACAACCGGCTATGGAACTTTATTATGGTGTGAGTGATCCAGGTGAATTAATATTAGAAAACTCAACGGTTGAGCTAGGTAATTTGATACAGGGTGCGGGCTTAGAATTCCAATTTGCCATAGTTAATTCAGGAACAGCGAAACTGGATATTAGCTCCATCAATACCAATCCTTCAGTTCCGGTTCATTCTTCTCTTAATGAAGTGCTGCCTGGTGAATCTGGTACTTTTTCAGTGCTTTTGGATGATGTGGATGATGGTGGGTTTTCTATTAGGATCACTATAGATTCTAATGATCCAATCGTCGAGGTGTTCGAATTTTTAGTCACAGGGTTTATCGAGTTGGAGGAAGTAGAGGTAGTTGATAACATCACAGATGAAACCATCATGACAAATGCTACGGTAGACTTTGGTAGCACTCAATTGGGTAGTCCAGTTGCACGTTCATTTACTTTATTCAACCCCTCCACGCTAGAGACTCTGGAAATCGAGGAAATGATCATTGAGTCCGATGGGTTTGAACTCATTGAAGAACCAACATCCATTCCCCCTCAATCGTCTGTCGAACTTGAAATTCAACTATTAGCGAATTGGGAAGGTTCGAATACTGCAGAACTATCCATAGCAAGCAATTTCGCCGACTTCAAGCTGTATCTGGTAGGTGAGGTCACTCCAGAAACATCATCAATAGAAGTCTACAACGTACTCACCCCAAATGGAGATGGGAGACATGATTTTTTCAAAATTGCCGGGATAACTAATTATCCGTCCAACGAGGTAGCCATTTTCAACAGGGCAGGAACGCTGGTGTATCGTGCTAGTGCATATGATAATGAAACTACACGATTTGATGGAATAGGCAATCAAGGTAGGAGTGGTCCACTTGAACCGGGAGCCTATTACTATGTCATCAAGCTGGGGAATGGCGAAAACAAATTAGGGTTCATACAAATTTTAAGAAATTAAATGATGAGATCGGTTTTAATAATCTTAGCGCTTGTGCTGTCAGGTGCTATTTATGGTCAGAATGTTTTACCTCCACACCTTTATTTGATGAACCAAACTATGTTGAATCCTGCTTATGCAGGAATGCATGACAATGCCAACCTTACGGCCATCAGTCGAGGGCAATGGGTTGGAATGGATGGTGCACCGTTCACACATACATTGGTGGGGTCCAGTTCCTTGTCTCACCACAGTGCCGCTGGCTTTTCATTAGTCAAGGATAGTTATGGGATCAATTCAGATACCGAAATAAAGATCCATTACAGCTATCGCATAGAAATGCTCAATTCGGTATTCTCACTTGGACTTCAGGGAGGGATGATTAATTATAAACAAGATCCTTCCAGGCTGGATGTAGAGTTATCAGATGATCCATTAGTTCATAACGCCAAAGCTTCTTTTTCCAGTCCCACATTTGGTTTCGGAATGATGTATAAATCTGACCGCCTTTATCTGGGGCTGGGAGTGCCAAGAATTACAGGGACTCAATTAAAAACGGAAGAAATATTTACTAAAACAGTAACTCCTGTTTATAATTTATCTGGTGGATTCTTTATCCATCTTCTGAATGGACTGATGGTGAAACCTTCATTCTTGCTGAGCTATCAGGACGAGGAATTGCTCACAGATATCAATGCCCAACTACAAGTCGGTAATAAGGTATGGCTTGGAGCATCCTTGCGAAATTTGAAGTCTCCAGGGATCAATCTCATTTTTACAGAAGACGATGTGTTTCACCTTGGTTATTCTTATCAGATTCCTGTCAATGAATTTGAGTTGTCAAGTTTTGGAACACATGAGCTCATCGTGTCTATCGATATGAAGTTTAGCAAGCGACAAAGCTTAGATCGGAGATATTTTTAGGAGGAATTCTACCCTCGTTTTGCAAAATGGAAGAAGGATCAATTGTATTAGGTTGGAACATTACTTGTTGGTGACACCTGTCCGACCTCTGGCGGAACACCAACGAAGGCAGAGGAAAAGGGCAGTTTGGTGTATTCCTGCTCAGCGCTTGTTAGATTTTAGTGCTTTATATTGTTGTCAAAACCTTAGTCAAATGGAAATAGTAAAAGTTGGAGTTGATATTATTCTATCAGGTATTGGAATATTGGCAATATTAATATCAGTCTACACCTTGTTAGCCGTAGATTTTCAATCAAAAAGATTGAGTGAAAGACTGATGAAAATCGAGTTAATAAAGTTGTTGGAAGGGAACGAAGATTTGCTAGATGTTCACATGCAATCAAGTTCTCGTCCTGATTATTTTACAGTCACTATAATAAATAAAACATTCCTAGACTTAACCTTAAAAAATTATCAATTCATAGCTGTTGACACAACACAAAAGTTGAGGGTTAAGAATATAAGAGCTGTTAAAGAATTAATTCCAGTGATATTGAAGAAAAATGATCATGCGACGTTAAACTTTGATCAAGGACAACACTTATTTGATAATTGTCACATTGCCGTTGAGCTTTACTTACTCAGCGAGTTTAACCAAAAGATTATTTTCACTTATAACCATGAAATAGGTAAGGGATCAAGGTTGGCAAATACCAAATTTCTGTGATCAGAAGTTTGAGGGATCTGGATCGTTTGCTAGCCTTAAATCAAATTCCACTGTATCAAGCATGGCGTTTGATTTTGTTTAAGTTTCCCCAACTAGATAGCCAAATCTCAGATTTGCGCTATCCCTTTTTGATTTCATAGTGCTAATCAGGGATATGGCTGGGTTTCTAGAATGTACAGAACTTTCATTTGCAGCTAAACCGCCATGATTTGATCACAATATGTTATGCACTTTTTTCTGCCTCAACTAAAGGTTTAAACCATTCCCACATTTCTTCCAATGTCTTGAATTTGCGAGGGACAGGGTTGGACTCTTGAAAAGCCTCTTGAGGTGTCGAAGGTAGATAAGCATTGAAATAACTTTCGCTTGTTCTTCTTGGAAAATGAGCGAGAACAGAGTCAAAATATGAAGTTCCAAAGTCGTAATGGTGGCTATGTATGAAGCTTGACCATAACCTAGTTAATTCATCTTCAGAGCGTATGTCTATCATTTCAAATTGCTCCATATTACGACTTTCAACACTTCCCCAAGCTTTGCTCATTAATGAAACGGCTTCAACATCTGTAGCAGGAGCACCGTATCCAAAAATTGTAGTTCGAACCGTACTACTATCTTCACTTAACCAATATTTAACTCTATCCCATTCCTTTTTAATAAACTCATCATCGTTATAATTTTTTTGGCCGACTGGGTATAATAATTTAGTTGGTTCAAATAACCCACCGTTTGGTCGAGCAAACATTCCTGCAGGTCCACACCTTTTGTCTTCTGGACTATAACCTATAGCTACATTGCCATGCAAAAATGAAAGATGTGGATTCTCTCCGATATGATGATTTCGGCACCAAGCTTGGAATAAAAATGGATCCCAGTTAAACGTTGCAATTAAATCTTTAGACCGCAGCGACATTACGAGGTAATCATAAATTGTTGGCGTATCTGGAAGTTCTAAAGAACTGAAATATTGAAAAACTCTTTTCTCAATTTCAAGTATTTCATCACTTTCGGGATTGTCAGAATAGAGGTTGCTATAAAGCTGTTCGAAATTATCAGACTTAAGTTCTTCGGGTAATATTTTAACAATATCAGTCAATCCAACAACTGAAATTAAATTGTCCATTGACGGTAGCAAGTGTCCATTTTTTTCGGGGTTATTTAATGTTGAAGCTATACTCGCACCTGCGCCAAGAATAACCACATGTCCTCCGCCTCCTATTACCCTTTGAATACCTTGTTCCCTAGATAGCCCAGTCATATATAATGAAAAATGATTTCAGGTTGTGCACAACATACGGATAAGTGATAGCATCCCACTTATCCGCTTTTTGAATTGAGCTATTCATTTGTATTAATGTTTATAAATGGACAAGCCTTATTTAAACTACCTCCAAAATAACGGAATCTCCTCCAAATCCCAAGGTTAGTATCTGATCGGCATATTCAGTTTCAAAGTGCTTTGAATAAGGAATAATTAAAGGATTATTGATTTCATTGGAAAAGTGCAGGTGCTGTGAGGTTATGATGATTGTTGGTGACACCTGTCCGACTTCTGGCGGAACACCAACAAAGGCAATAGAAAAATCCCATATGATTAACAGATTAGGTTAATCTATTAACCAAATACTTCATCCATTTTGTCTCCAAAGGTCACAATTGAACTTGCTTTTCCCGGGTTTTCAATCATTTCTTTAAACGATAAATCAGATTGTAACGGTATTATCTTATAGGGTGATCTGGAAAAGAACACTGGATCAACAGAAGAATTTCCAAAATTAGAATGATCTGGGTCTATGGATTCCATCAAAATATACAGCTCTCTTTCAGGCATTTGATCGTTTTGAAAATATTTTTCGTCTAGCATGATTGCAGTATCCTTTTTGTTAAAAACAAGCTGAACTTCCCATCCAGATTTAGGTGCTTTATGTTTGTAAAACCTCAACATTATAAAGCCAAGTAGCACTCCTGCTCGTTCGTGAGTAAGTTCGTAAATTACATCACCATTAAAGGAAAAGCATAGTGACCATCTCTGTCTTGTTGGAAAAGGGCCTTTGTGACGATCTTTCCAACCGATAAATGGTAATGCAATAATTAAGCTTAGCAACCCCCACCAGCCAAACACTATGACTGAGATAACTACTATACCTATTCCAATTAAAGTTCTCATATTGAGATTATTTACGGTGAGATTATGCCTGCCATCATCCGAATATGCGAAACACTCCACTTATCCGCTTTATGAATTAACCCATCCATTTTTATAACTATTTAGAAATGGATAAGCCTTTTTAAAACTACCTCCAAAATAACGGAATCTCCTCCAAATCGCAAGGTTAGTATCCGACCGGCACATTCCCCTTCAAAACTTCAGAACAACCGAACTAAATTGTTAATTGCAGTGTAACAATTGTTACGATCCAGACCAGCAGCTAAACCGTATCTTTATCCTATAAATGACGCATAAAGATGAAAGAAATTATAGATGAAATCGTAAGTGGATATGTGGGCTATGCCAACTATCTGTGGCAAGAAATCACACATCCCGCATGGCACAATTATTTCTATTGGCTACTGGGAGTGTCCTTGTTCTTTTTGATGCTAGAGTGGGCCAAGCCATGGCGTAAGGATCAGGCCAGGTTCAGAAAGGACTTTTGGCTGGACTTCTTTTACATGTTCTTTAATTTCTTCTTGTTCTCTCTGATCATTTACAATGCGGCTTCCAACGTAGTGGTGCATTTCTTCAATGATCTGTTAGCCTCCATAGGCATCCAAAACCTGGTAGCCTTTGAAGTGATGAGCTGGCCGATTTGGGCGCACTTGTTAGTTGGGTTTGTCGTGCGAGATTTTGTGCAGTGGTGGACGCACCGTTTGTTGCATACCAGTCCACAGCTTTGGGAGTTTCATAAGGTACACCACTCAGTGGAGGAGATGGGCTTTGCCGCACACCTCAGATATCACTGGATGGAAACCATAGTATATCGCTCTATTGAGTACATCCCCTTGGCGCTGATCGGTATTGGACTAAGGGACTTTTTCATCATCCATATTTTCACATTGGCAGTAGGTCATTTCAATCACTCCAACATCAAAGTGAATCTTGGTTTCTTAAAATACATCTTCAACAACCCGCAAATGCACATCTGGCACCATGCTCACGACATGCCGGAGAGTCATAAAAACGGGGTAAATTTTGGGATCACCTTGAGTATTTGGGATTACCTTTTCAAGACAGATTACATTCCTTACGAAGGGCGTGATATCAAATTGGGATTTCCAGGAATTGAAGAGTTTCCTAAAGATTTTATCCATCAAAACCTACATGGGTTTGTCAAGGAAAAGGATAAGTCGGTGAGCAGTTAGTTCGCCGAAAACCATTACATTTATCACATGCGAAACATCATCATTAGTTGTCTTTTATTGAGCTCAGTGACGCTGGTTGCTCAGGATTTGGAGTATCCCATTATCAAGAAATACGGAGGAGTAGTCAATGTTCCGAATACCATCAACCCTACAGTTGGAGGTAAGATGATCATTGATATCACAGGAACCGATGTGACTGGAGCTGGCACCAATAAGTCATTGGATCGGGTGGCACGATTGATCAATTTGTATGGGCTGGCAGGTATTCAGCCATCCGAATTGGACATTGCCGTAATCATACATGGTGGAGCTACGAAAACGATCATTACCAACGAAGGATTTCAGGAAAAATATCAAAGTGACAATCCTGATTTGAGTCTCATCAAAGCACTGACTGACCATGGTGTGAAAGTGATGGTTTGTAGCCAGGCTTTGGCTCGGAGAGGTTTTAAAACCGAATGGCTCAATCCTGATGTAGGTCTTGCATTGTCCGCTTTAACCACCCTGGTGGAGTACCAGCAAAACGGTTATATCCAATTGATATATTAACGTCCTGAGAAAATGAATAAGGAGATGAGAACATGATATGAATCATTGATGCTCATTTCCTTATATGATCATGAATTCATATTTTTAAGGAATGATTGATTCAAAATCGACACTTTCTCCAGAAAAACTAGAAACAGCGGCATTCATTCTGAAGACCATTGCGCATCCCATGCGTTTAGCCATTGTCAATATCTTGAGAAATGTTGACCGGCTCTCTGTGAATGAAATCTGTGAGAAGCTTGGGGATGCGGATCAATCCTTAGTTTCACACCATTTGTCCAATATGAAACTCAAGCAGGTTCTCGATAGCAAAAGAGAAGGACGACATATCTACTATTCACTACGCCTTCGTGAAGTGCTCAATGTTCTGAACTGTATTGAGAACTGCGACGTTCGGTTATAATAAGGTAATTTCTTAAGTGCGTTGTATACCAGGTGGTTGAGACCTTATCGCAATTACTATGTAACTTTAGTTACGCTCTTCGGGATTGATCTGGAGCACCTTTGTAGCCAAACTATCTATTCATGAATTTTAAGCAATTTTTCCCCATAGCAGATTGGTTACCCAGGTACAGAAAGGACCAACTAGGAGGTGATATTTCTGCCGGAATTACGGTAGGGGTAATGCTCATTCCTCAAGGTATGGCGTATGCCTTGATCGCCGGACTTCCACCTGTTTATGGTTTATATGCGGCTATCGTTCCTCAGTTGATTTATGTGATTTTTGGTACATCCAGGCAATTGGCGGTAGGACCTGTAGCAATGGATTCCTTGTTGGTTGCGAGTGGAGTAGGCTTGATGGCAACTGAAGGCACCGATACATACATCGCATTAGCTATTCTGTTGGCAGGAACAATGGGACTCATTCAGTTGGTTCTGGGTCTGGCTAAAATGGGCTTCGTGACCAACTTGTTATCCAAGCCGGTTATTAGTGGCTTCACCTCAGCCGCTGCAATTATCATTGGACTAAATCAATTAAAATATTTGATGGGTGTAGAGCTAGAGAAATCCAGTAAGGTCTTCACCATACTTTGGAGTGCTATCCAATCCATGGGTAGTATCCATTGGATCACATTGGCGCTCGGTGTAGGTGGTATTGCCATTATCAAGCTGTCCAAGAAACTCCACAAGTCGATACCAGGGGCTTTGGTGGCTGTAATCATTGGAATAGTCTTGGTATATGTCTTCCGTTTGGATTTAGAAGGTGTGAAAATTGTGAAGGAAATTCCAGAAGGACTTCCTTCGTTTAGTTTGCATGATTTCACCTTTGAGCAATGGTTGGAGTTGCTTCCTTTAGCAGTGACTATTGCTGTGGTTGCTTTTATGGAGTCCTACTCCGTGTCCAAATCATTGGAGGCTAAAGCCAGAACTTATAAAGTTGGTGCCAATCAGGAATTGGTGGCTTTAGGCATGTCCAATTTCATTGGTGCATTCTTCCAGTCTTATCCAGTTACCGGTGGATTCTCCAGGTCAGCAGTTAATTACCAGTCAGGTGCCAACACTCCTTTGACGAGCATCTTCAGTGCTGCTATTGTTGGGTTTACCCTGTTGTTTTTAACACCACTTTTCTACTATCTACCTCATGCAATTTTGGCTGCGGTGATCATGGTAGCTGTTTCTACTTTGATCGATATCAAGTATGCCATTAGCTTATTGAAGTTTAGTAAATGGGAGTTTGTGTTGTTACTAGTTACCTTTATCACCACGTTGAATTTTAGTATGGTGCCAGGTATCGTAACAGGTATTGTTTTATCCATTCTTACCTTGTTGTTCAAATTGGGCTATCCACATATTGCCGAGCTAGGTAGATTGAAAGGGCATCATGAGTTTAGAAATGTGAAACGTTTCAAGAATCTGGAAACCTGGGATGATTTGCTCATTATAAGATTAGATGCTCCTTTAACATTCATTAATATTCAGTATTTCAAAGAATATGTCGAAACCAGACTTACTGAATCTAAAACAGCTATTTCCAAGGTGATTATCGATGCCAGTGCAATCAGTTATTTGGATGCTTCAGCGACACAAGGCCTTCGAGATATGCTGGAATTTTTCAATGATCAGCAAATAGAACTGCTAATTTGTGATGTGAAAGGACCTGCCCGGGATATGATGAAACGCACACAATTGGATGAACTGATATCTCATGAACATATTTTCCTTGATTTAGATACCGCGGTTCGATATGCTACTGATCATGAGGAACCATCCTTTAAAGAAGTTACTCTTCAAACCAATGAGTCTTAGATAATTCTGGTCCATACAGGAATTGATTTGTCACTTCTCAGGTTATAATGGTGAAAGCTTCTGTTCTTGAATTCTGGACAATTAGGATTGAAATATCGAGATATTAAAGGATATTCATATATTGCTTTCAGACTTCATTTAGGAGTTTTAAGGTATTCATCAGATTATTTTCACAGAAAATGGAAGAACAAGTTACCAGGGTATTGAATAACTCTGATATTGAGCCAAAGCTGGCTCAGGAGATTTTGACTATCGGGAGATTGAAAAAGGTCAAAGCTGGAGGAGTAGTGATCAGTCCTGAAAGTAATAGCAATGAGATGCCGATAGTACTGGAAGGCTTATTGAAGGTCATGCGTAGAGATGAAGAGCGCGGGGATATCTTTTTGTACTATATAGGTGGTGGCGAAACGTGTGCTATGTCCATTACTTGCTGTATCGAAGGGAAGAAAAAGGAGTTTCATGTAGTTGCTGAGGAGGACTCTATATTGTGGATGATTCCAATGACTTTTATTGATTCCTGGATTGTGAAATACAAGTCATTTAGGAGATATGTGTTCGATAGCTATCAAACCCGGTTTGAGGAAATGCTCAATACGATTGATAGTGTAGTTTTCCTCAACATGCACGAACGTTTGTTTAAATATCTATTGGATAAAAAACAAGCAACAGGCTCTTATGTGATTAATAAGACGCATGAACAAATTGCTCAGGAGTTAAATACCTCGAGAGTAGTGGTTTCCAGATTATTAAAGCAATTGGAGAAAGAAGAGAAGATTGAGCAACATAGAAACCGAATTGAGATACTTTGATGGTTTGTGACATTTGTTACACCTGTCGATAGTGTGTCTTTCTACTTTTGTGTTTCAATTAAATGCTCACCACGAAACAATTGAAAACATATGATTTTAAGAGATCATTTAGCATTAGATAGAACCAAACTTGCTAACCAACGAACTGTTCTCTCTTTCATCAGAACCAGTCTCTATCTGATCATATCAGGGATAGCTCTGATGAAAGTGCCAGCACTGGAAGGAATTAGTTGGTTAAGTTATGTAGTGATAGGAGTTAGTTTAGTCGTATTGATAATTGGGATCACTAACTATCTAATTTTCAGACACAAAATTAAAAATGGCTATCAGGACGCGGATGAATTCAAAGAATTAAGGGAGAGTAACTAATGTTACAATCCTAAAATCCTGATCACCGTAAGTTTGTTTTAAGTAAAAGTTAATAAAGTAGAAAGCAAAATATTCAACATGAAAGTAGAACAAATATACACTGGCTGTCTTGCGCAAGGCGCTTATTACGTTGAGAGCGAAGGCGAGGCTGCGATTGTAGACCCATTAAGAGAGTCACAGCCCTACATCGATAAAGCAGAAAAAGAAGGTGCAAAAATCAAATACATTTTTGAAACGCATTTCCATGCAGACTTTGTGTCTGGACATGTAGATCTTGCAGCTAAAACTGGTGCGACAATCGTTTATGGCCCTAATGCAAAAACCGAATTTGATATGGTTGAAGCTAAAGACGGACAGGTATTTGAATTAGGAAAAATCAAGATCAAAGTACTTCACACTCCTGGTCACACTATGGAGAGTACTACATTCCTTTTGATTGACGAAGAAGGAAAGGAACATGCAATCTTTAGTGGTGATACCTTGTTTATTGGAGATGTAGGACGTCCTGATCTGGCACAAAAAGGCACATTGACTCAAGATGATCTTGCAGGCTACCTATATGATAGCTTGAGGACTAAGGTCATGACATTGCCTGATGATGTAATTGTGTATCCAGCACACGGTGCAGGGTCTGCTTGTGGTAAAAACATGAGTAAAGAGACCACTGATTTGTTGGGTAATCAAAAGAAAACGAACTACGCTTTGAGAGCGAATATGACGAAGGAGGAATTTATTCAGGAAGTAACTGATGGCTTATTGCCTCCTCCACAATACTTTGCTCAAAATGTAGCTATGAACAAATCAGGAGCTATTGGTTTGGATGAAATCCTTGAGAAAGGAAACATTCCTTTGGATGTAGACACATTCGAGGCTATGGCCAACCATGAAGGCGCCTTAGTGCTGGACACCAGAAAGTCTACTGAGTTTGCAGAAGCTCATGTGCCAAATTCCATATTTATCGGTATTGATGGGAGTTTTGCTCCATGGGTAGGTGCTTTGATCCCGGATCTACAACAACCAATTGTATTCATCGCTGAAGAAGGAAGGGAAGAAGAAATCGTAACAAGACTTTCTCGAGTAGGTTATGATAACACTTTAGGATTCCTGAAAGGTGGATTGGCTGCATGGAAAGCTGCGGGTAAAGAGTTTGATTCAGTGAAGTCAATTCCAGCAACCGAGTTTGCTGCAGAATTTAAGTCTGGAGACTTGAAGGTGCTAGATGTGAGAAAACCAGGTGAATTCCAGGCAGAGCACATTGAAGATGCACAATCACTTCCTTTGGATTATATCAGTGAGAATATGGACAAAGTGAATAAGGACACAACCTACCATGTACACTGTGCTGGTGGATACCGTTCCATGATTGCTGCATCTATCCTGAAATCTCGTGGCTTCTATAATTTGGTAGACATTGCCGGTGGTTTCAAGGCGATTTCAGAAACAGATATTCCTACTACGGACTATGTATGTCCGAGTACATTAAAATAGTTTTCATTAGGCCATGACTTTATCATCATGGTTTAAACTTTTCACAGTTGAGATAAAAGCGTTGGCTCCAGGCCAACGCTTTTTTTATATCAATTACACAAATGAGGACATAAATATGGTTGTGTGTAACATTTGTTACAAAATATTCTAAAATAAAGCAGTTATTTAAAACATTTTGTAACTAAACAACCCTAAAATGAAGTCGCATTACCAAATTTTAATTATCGGTGGAGGTACAGCCGGTATTATGGCAGCATCATCCTTGCTGAGAAAGAGAAAGTCCATTGATATAGGATTGATTGAGCCATCCGAAACGCATTCTTATCAACCGGCGTGGACGCTGGTTGGGGCAGGAGCTTATGATTTTAAAGAAACGCAGCGTTCTATGTCCAGTGTGATGCCAAAAGGGTTGGATTGGATCAAAGATTTTGCCACTGGGTTTGATCCAGAGAAAAACAAAGTCTCCACAAAAGCGAATGGCGATATCACCTATGATTTCTTGATCGTAGCACCGGGGTTGGTGATGGAGCCTTCCATGATTCCTGGATTAGCAGATGCGTTGGGAAAAGGAGTGGTTTGTAGTAACTATACCAACCCAGAGCATACCTGGGAAGTCCTTAGAAATTTTAAGGGTGGAAATGCGGTATTCACACAACCAACAACTCCAATTAAGTGCGGAGGTGCACCTCAAAAAATAGCCTATCTAGCGGCGGATTACTTTAAAAAGAACAAGATCAACGCAGAGGTAGTTTTTGCTACTCCCGGCAGTGTCATCTTTGGTGTAAAAGAGATCGCACATACGTTACATCAGGTTATTAATAGATACGATATTCATTTTAGACCATTCTATGCACCTGAGAAAATTGATGCTGCTAAGCAGACCATTACATTTAAATATGTGGAGCCAAATGAAAACCAGTGTGTGGTGAACGAAACCAATCCTATTAAGGAAAAGATGTCCGGAGAGGAGCATATTGAGATACCATTCGATATGTTGCATTTAGCTCCACCTCAGGCAGCACCTAAGTTTATTAGGGAATCACCATTAGCAAATGGTGCTGGTTGGTTAGATGTAGATCATTTTACCCTTCAGCACAACAAGTTTCCGAATGTATTTGGAGTAGGTGATGCGGCTGGGTTACCTACTGCTAAAACAGGAGCTGCTATTAGAAAGCAAGTGCCAGTGATGTTGGAAAACATTCTGACTCTAATTGATCAATCCAAGCTGGGTAACAAAACGTACAATGGTTATTCTTCGTGTCCTTTGGTGACAGGATATGGTAAAATGGTGTTGGCAGAATTTGATTACAAACAAAACTTCATTCCGGATCCAAAATTGAAGCGAATGATGGTCTTCAATAGTAGTAAAGAACACTGGAGACTTTGGATGCTGAAAAAATACGGACTTCCTTATTTGTATTGGAACAAAATGCTGAAAGGCGAGGAAGTGTAAGATTAATACTTTGAAACTTGTGTTAACCTAAAGCATGGGTCGTTTTCGACTCATGCTTTTTTAATTTCAGAGGATTAAACCTTTTGGTATTGTGGTTGTCTAATAAGCATAGCATTTTAAAATGTAGTCTTCAAGGCTTTTTGAAGATTTACGTGTTAGTTGGATAATTAGGTTATGGTAAAAAGTGTCAGTTCATTGAGCTGACGCTTTTATTTTTTGTCATTATTTGGACTTAGATACATGCCATATTCTCCAGTTTGAGGTTGTAAACATTAAGGTTTAATATGAACAAGTAGCGTTTTTAAAATAATTGGGCTCCGTAATTGCGCTTTTTTAACTTTTTTTTGACCCGGTATTAAACCTTTATCTCCAGCAGGCATCTAAGCACCAAACGCAACAAATAAAAAACATGAAAAAAATCGAACTCATCTCAAAACTAATAGCAGTATTTGTCATCTTCTTCCTAGCATCTTGTAGTCAAGATGATGAGCCGACAGAGGAGGTTGTTACTGAAGTAGAATCTGCTGAAGACATTGGTGCAACGCTGGCAGACGACTTGGTGCCTGTAGTAGAAGATGCCAATGACTTGTCAGTGAAGGCTTCTTCAGATGGAAGAACGTATGAAGTGAAAGCTTGTGGAGTAGATTATGATACCACATTCTCAAGAAGTTATTCAGGTGTGTATGTAACCAGTCAAGCGACATTCACTTATGCTTATCAGCTAGTGTGTAATGGAGCAATTCCTTCTACACTCAATCTGGAAGCATCTTCATCAGGAACAAGAACAACAGAAAGACTGACTTCACAGGGAAGTATTACCTCAGAGCTGATAGTAACAGGAGTGCAGCCGTCAAGCACTTCATTTGTGGTGAATGGTGAACTGTCAAGAACCGGTAGTGTAACAGGAGAAAACAAATCATTTAATAGTACCAGTCAATTGACGATTACTGATTTGACGTTGACAAAATCTACTCAGCAGATCGCCAGTGGTACAGCTACTGTGACATATGCAGGAAGCACTTCTGCAGGTAACTCAGTAAGTAGAACAGCCAGTGTTACTTTCCTTGGTGGAAATGAAGCTGAATTGACATTGAATAGTGGAAGAAAATTTTTGGTGAACCTTAGAACAGGTGAGGTGACCGAGATTGAAGATTAGAGTATAGTTAATTTGTATTAGGTTAGGCGAAAGCGTTGGTTCTTTGGATCAGCGCTTTTTGTTTGAAAGAGGTCATGTTTCCGTGTCTATGCTTCTCAGAATGACAAATTAAAGATCACTCGTTTTTTGTATATCGTTTTGATAATTCAGGTAAAAGGTCCCAATTGCCTTTAATGAGGGCCTCTTTCTTGGCTCTTCTCCATCCTTTTATCTGTTTTTCAAAACTTATAGCATGGTTGATATCTCTAAAATGCTCTTGAAATACAAGTTTTACTGGTCTTCTACTGAAGGTATAGGATTTGGAGTTATAGCCAGAGTGATGTTCCCATAGTCTATGTTCAATATCATTGGTTACTCCAACATAATAGGACTTATCAGAGCATTCAAGGATGTATACAGTATAAGACATTACTATAAATATCGTTTATTATTTTGTCTTATGCTTCGAGAACCTCAGCATGACAAAATAGAGTAAGTATTCTTTATGCACATTTTAACACTATGAGGTATGTTGTCACAATTAGGCACTTGCATTGTCACCCTGAGGCACTCGAAGGGTAGACAATATTATGATATTAATTTATTGAAAATCAAGTGGCTGATACAGAATTACGACTTTGGTACGCACATATTTACCGTCCAACATGCCAGGTTTCCATTTTGGCATTCGAGCTACTAATTTCTTTATCGTCAATCCATCATTTTCCTCATTGTCTTCCAGAATTTTGATACCACTCAGGCATCCAGATCGCTCCACGATTGCCGAAATTTTGATAGTACCTTCTATCTCTGAAGTTAGCCTATCTTTTAAATAATTAAGTACGTTGAGATCAGTGCATTCATAGGAAAAAGTATTGTCGTGATCCCAGAGTCTCAATTCGGTACAATTACCAAAGACAGGAGGAAGGCTGACCGTTGAAAACACCTCTCCTTTTGGAACTGGGTCATTGCAATTGGTCCAGGCTATCTGGGAATATATCGAATGAGAAATGCCTATAAGGAGAAATAGTAGAGGGATTTTCATTTTTGAGAATTAGGTTAGTAGCTCAATTCGTCCATTTGGACTTTGCCTCTAAACGTCCAAAAGACAAACGTAGTATATGCCGCTACTAGAGGAGTTCCGATTGCCGCAATGACCAGCATGATACCAAGCGTTTTTTCGGATGCTGCACCATTGTAGATCGTAATATTATATGCGGGATTACCTTTCGAAATGATAATGACCGGATACAATTCTATAGCTACAATCATGAGCAACATGGCAATGGAAACACTAGAGAAGAGAAAGGCGAAATTGTATTTCTTCTTGTGGATCAATCTAGGAATGTTAGCGATGCTAAGAAACGCTAGTAATGGAACAATGAAGAGTATTGGATTATCTTTAAAGCGGTCTGATAAATGCGGAAAATAGATCAGAGTGTAAACTGTTGTAATCGCGAAGCTCACAATAAAAAAGATCATTGCTTCTTTCACGTGTCGGGTCATTTTTACGAATTGCTTCCCTTCCGTTTTCATTATTAAATAAATCGCACCATGCATCATGAATATGGCTAGTGTACAGATCGCAACCATTAGCGCGTAGGGATTGATAAATTCGATCCAACTACCTGCAAACTCCATATCCGCATCTAATGGCATTCCTTGCAGGACATTACCGAGAACGACACCTAATAATATGGCTAATAATGCGCTAGATAAACTATAAGCAATATCCCACATGTTTCGCCACCACTTCATTTGTTCCTTACTTCTAAATTCTATGGATATCGCACGGAAGATCAAGAAGGTAAGAAAGAGCATGAATGGAATATACATGGCCGAAAACACGGTAGCATAAACGATAGGAAATCCAGCAAACAAGGCTCCTCCACCAATGACTAACCACACTTCGTTACCATCCCAAACAGGTCCGATGGCATTGAGTGCTACTCTTCTGCTTTTCTCATCCTTAAAAAACAAATGCCAGGCTCCAGCCCCAAGGTCAAATCCATCTAGAATCGCATATCCTGAGAATACGGCCCCTACCACCAGATACCACCACGTTGCATAATCTATTCCTAAAAAAGTTGCCATTATGAATGTGAGTTTAGAGCTTCTACCATTTCTTTTTGTTTCGGGCGTTGGTCAATCATTTCACCATCCTCCGGCCCATGTTTGATCTTCTTATTTAGTAGGTAAACAAATAAAGTGAATAACAAGATGTAAATCAGGGTGAATAGGATTAAGGAGAACACCACCTGATTGGCAGTTACCACTTTTGATAGGGCATCCGACGTTCTTAAGAGTCCATAAACTACCCAGGGTTGTCTGCCCATTTCAGCAGCGAACCACCCTGCTTGATTAGCAATCTGAGGAAGCAAGACAGCTGCTACCATGATTTGCAAATACCATTTATGATCGAAGAGTTTGCCTCGCCACCATAGAAATGCTCCGAGCAATGTGAGTCCAATCAAGGTCATTCCAATGGCAACCATAATATGGTAAAACTGGAAGACCGCATTGACTTGTCCGGGTATATCCTCTTTTGGAAAATGATTGAGTCCAATAACAGGAGCATTAAAGTCCTGATGAATCAAAAAAGACAGGCCATTTGGTACTTTAATGCCAGTTACCTCCTGGCTTTCGTGATCTACCCACCCTAGTATATACATATCAGCTGCCGCAAGGCTATCATAGTGGCCCTCCATGGCTGCTAGTTTGGCTGGTTGATTTTTGGCTACTCCATCTGCAGATTTATGTCCAGTAAAGAGTTGTGATAGAGAAGCGATCAATGCCACCACCAAGGCAATTCTAAAAGCTCTTTTGGAAACCTCAACATGCCTGTTTTTTAAGAGATAATATGCATGGACACTGATGATTAGAAATGCTCCTGCTAAAAAGGATCCGATCCATACATGAGTTAATCGTTCCACACTGGATGGGTTGAATACCATTGCCCAGAAATCCGTAATCTCAGCACGTGCTTCCATGCCTTCGCCTACTATGTGATAACCTGCTGGTGTTTGCTGCCAGGAGTTTGCCACTACAATCCAGACAGCAGAAAACATGGATCCTAACCAAACTCCTAAAGTTGCTATGAAATGCACTCGAGGACTCACTCGATTCCATCCGAATAAAAGAATTCCTAGAAACCCACTTTCCAATGCAAAAGCAAAGATTCCTTCTGCAGCTAATGCACTGCCGAAAATATCACCCACATACCGTGAGTAGGTTGCCCAGTTGGTCCCAAATTCAAACTCCATGACGATACCTGTGGCCACACCTATCCCAAAAGTCAGGGCGAATATTTTGGTCCAAAACCTGCCAAGTTGCTGATACTCAATATTTCCAGTGCGAAGATAGTTGGCTTCAAAAATCACCATGATCAAACCCAAACCAATGCTGAGAGGTGGGTATATGTAGTGAAAGGATACAGTCAGAGCAAACTGTACACGTGAAAGGATTTCAACATCCATTTTTTTTTGGAAAGTTAATAACCGATCGCCAAAATCATGTAAGAAATCAGGATTGGTTCATGATTATAAAAAGACAACTCTAAGGGAGTCAAAAGCATCCACTGTCTATGTAACAAAAGTTACTTCAGGCAGCTGTCAAACACTCTACTTTTGAGTTTGTATCACTTGAAAAATTACTATCAAAAAGAATGAATGAAGTCGTAGAGTTTATTAGTCAACCATGGCCATGGTATGTGGCGGGCCCCATCATATCGTTAGTTATGATCAGCCTCATACTTTTCGGTAACTCTTTTGGATTATCAGCAAACCTAAGAACGATGTGCTCTATCGTAGGAGCAGGTAAAAATTGTGAGTTTTTTGACTTTAATTGGAAAAGTCAAATCTGGAATTTAGTTTTTGCTGCCGGATTGGTTTTGGGAGGGGTAGTTGCTCACTTGTACTTGACTCCAAGTACTGAAGTGAGTCTTTCTGCACAGACCATTGAAGATCTTAAAGCTTTAGGTATTGAGCAACCAGGGACTCACCTGGTGCCAATGGATGTGTTTTCGTGGGAAGCTCTGCTTACCGTTAGAGGATTTATCATCCTGGTAGTCGGAGGCTTTTTAATTGGATTTGGGACTCGATATGCAGGTGGTTGTACCTCTGGTCATGCCATTAGTGGATTGAGTGATTTGCAATTGCCATCATTAATAGCCGTAGTTGGCTTTTTCATTGGTGGATTGTTTGTTACTTACCTGGTGCTCCCTTTCTTGTATACACTGTAAAACATAGGATAAAATGAAGTTTTTAAGATATATTTTTATTGGAATAGTATTTGGAATTACCCTGGCTAAGGCAGAAGTAATTTCCTGGTTCAGAATCTATGAAATGTTCAAGTTTGAATCGTTTCATATGTATGGTATTATAGGGTCTGCAGTTGTGATTGGAGCGATTGCCTTGCAGATTATCAAGAGGTTAAAATTAAAATCTATTGATGGGCATCCTATTCACATTCACCCAAAACAATTCAGCATACCCCGGTACTTGATTGGAGGTATTATCTTTGGGTTAGGTTGGGCTATGACTGGTGCATGTCCAGGTCCCATGTTTATTCTTTTGGGAAATGGAGTTGGCGTAATCCTCGTTGTAATTGCTGCTGCTACATTAGGTACCTACACTTATGGCCTTCTACGTAAAAGATTGCCACATTAAGCAAAATGGATACAAAAAAAGCGATTGGTACATTGGTACAGGCATCCTTGTTATTGGTCGTGCTGGTGTTGCTCGTGTTTTCTTCTCTGCTGGTGTTGTACATCAAACCGGAGCTTTTCATCACCTATGAAATGCCATGGCATGTTCCAAATATCAAGACAGAGTTGCCGGATGGCAGAGTTGGAGATGAAATCAAGTACGGGCATGCATTGGTGACTGAGACCTCCAAATGGATGGGACCACTTGCTCCAGCAGATAAAAATTTCACAGGAAACAACCTAAACTGTCAGAGCTGTCATTTGGAGGCCGGAACCAAACGTGGATCTGCAAGTTGGATTGGTGTAGTCCAACGTTACCCACAATTTAGGGGTCGTGAAAATAAAATTGGAACTATCGAAGAGCGAGTGAATGGATGCATGGAGAGAAGTATGGACGGGACAGCTCTTCCGGTAGATTCCAAAGAGATGAAGGCGATTGTAGCTTATATGAATTGGCTCGGAGACGGAATCCCTGAGGATACCTTAGATTATTTCAAAGGGTTTGCAAAGCTGGAGTTACCAACGGAAGCAGCTAGCCCAATCAAAGGTGCTGTTGTTTACGAAAGAGAATGCAAGCTTTGTCATGGGGAAAGTGGCTCAGGAGTTTGGAAAGCGGACTCTAGTGGCTATCAATACCCTCCACTTTGGGGAAAAGACACGTATAACCATGGAGCAGGAATGAATCGTGTGATCACCGCAGCGCAGTTTATAAAAGGGAATATGCCTTGGGGTGTAGCTACGATAGATAATCCGAAACTATCTGATGAAGAAGCATATCATGTGGCAGCTTATATCAATAGTTTTGAACGACCTCTGAAAGCAAACACTGAAGCAGATTTTCCAGATAGAAAGCTGAAGCCAATGTCTACACCTTATGGACCTTATGAAGATAACTTCTCATTCGAGCAGCATAAGTATGGACCATTTCAGCCGATTGCCAAATATTATCAAGAGACATACGATATCAAAAAGAGTAAATGAGATACCTGGGAATCATAGCGTTATCCTTGCTTTTGCTAACGAAAGTCACAGCACAGGAAAAGTACTGGGGTAAAGTCTCTGGACAATGGAGAACCTACTACCAGGCTACCTGGAACAAAGAGGATCTTAAAGATTTTAGAACCCTTGCAACAGGGGGTAAGCTGAAGTATGAGTATGACTTCAAAGAAAAGCCCTGGAAAATTGGTGCCGCCATTTACACCAGTATCAATCTTGGTTTACAGGATTTGACTATTCCAGATCCTATTACAGGCAGATATAGTCGATATGAAACGGGCATGTACGATGGTAACAATCTTTCAGATCGCTTTATTCTCTTTCCTGGGGAGCTTTATTTGACTTATGCTAAATCAGGTCATGTAGTTACCCTGGGACGAATGAAGTTTGTTTCTCCATTTATCAATCCGGAAGATGGTCGGATGATTCCAACATTGGAGCAGGGGTTGACCTATAAGTATTCCAACAAGAGTTTTGGATCCTTTCAGTTTGGTGCATTTAACCAAATTGCTGCCCGATCAACTGATGGATTTTATGGAATAGGAGAGACAATTGGTTTTTATCCGGTAGGTAGAAATGTTGATGGGAAACCAAGCTATTATGCTGGTAATACCGACTCGGATTTTTTATTGACGGGTAACCTGGATTGGAACATCACGGAGAAACTAAACCTGGATGTCTGGGAGTATTACGTAGATAATGTCTTCAATACTATTTACCTCAAACCTACCTATTCCATTTCTGATTACTGGTCACTCTCTGGGGAGTGGTTGCATCAGTTTCGCATAGGGGATGGGGGCAATGCGGTGGACTCTTTAAGGTATTTTCAAGATCGAACCTCTAATGTTTTGGGTGCAGAAGTCAGTTGGAAGCCTTCAAAGAAATCTAAATTTTCGGCGGGTTATGATCGTATCTTAGACGGTGGAAGATTTTTGTTTCCTAGAGAGTGGGGTAGAGAGTTTTTGTTCAGTTTTCAGAAAAGGGAACGAAGTGAAGGAAGTGCAGATAATCATGCTGTATTGCTGACCTATGATCAAAGTATTCAATTGGGCACTTCTAAAATTAGAAGTATTGCCAGCGTTGGGAAGCATTGGAAAGCAGAATTGACCAATGCAGCAGATAACAAGTATGCAGTTCCCGATTATACGCAGTTTAATCTTGATTTATTCTATACCATGGAAAAATTAGGAGGACTGAAGCCAGAATTATTGTTGGTTTACAAAAAAGCTAACGGTACAATTCCTGATAATCCAAATTTTTTCTTCAATAAGGTGGATATGTATCAAATTAATTTTGTGCTTAATTACAACTTCTAGACCGTTTTAGGGAAAGAAATTTATCCAATCAGAATATTTTATTAAAAAAAGCGGGAGGGTCCGGTAGGAATTATCGGACCTCTTCTGTTTTATGATTGTAGAGTTATAAATAGACTATAACCGATGTTAACTAAAACACACCGTTCTGCATTCAAGTATTGTGGTTCTGAATGCGGATAAGTAGCCCTACTTAAGGTGTATATTTAAGCTGGAGGCCCTGACTTTACCGTCAGGGCTTTTTTTATGCCATTCTGCGTTTTGTATGACGAATTCATTCAACTCAATGATATTCCTCATCACCTTCATTGATCCATGTCAGAATTTTGGGTAACATAAGTAACAGGAATACAGTTCGTTACATCCGTATTTTACCATGTGGTTTAACAAATAATATTAATCTCATGAAAGTAGAACAATTATATACAGGATGTCTGGCGGAAGCAGCTTATTACATTGAGTCGGATGGCGAAGTAGCGATCATCGATCCATTGAGAGAGGTGGAGCCATACATTCAGAAAGCTGAGGAAAACGGAGCCAAAATCAAGTATGTTTTGGAAACGCACTTCCATGCTGATTTCGTATCTGGTCACCTGGACCTGGCAAAAAAAACAGGGGCTAAAATCGTATTTGGACCAACTGCTCAGCCAGGATTCGATGCACATGTAGCTACAGATGGCGAAATTCTACAATTAGGAAGAGTAAAAATTAAGGTATTACACACCCCAGGACATACCATGGAGTCTTCTACTTTCTTGCTTATAAATGAAGAAGGAGAAGAAACCGCCATCTTCACCGGAGATACCCTATTTATTGGTGATGTAGGAAGACCAGATCTAGCCGTGAAAACTGATTTGACACGAGAGGATCTCGCTGGTTATCTGTTTGATTCCTTGCGCAATAAAATCATGACACTTCCTGATGATGTGATTGTGTATCCCGGACATGGAGCAGGTTCAGCATGTGGTAAAAATATGAGCAAAGAGACTACAGACACATTGGGCAACCAAAAGCAGTTTAACTATGCACTTAGAGCTGATATGACTCGCGATGAGTTTATCGGTGAAGTGACTAAAGGATTGGTAGCTCCTCCACAGTACTTCCCTAAAAATGCGGTGATGAATAAGCAAGGATATGAATCCATCGATGAAGTATTGCACCGAGGAGTGATTGCTCTTGAGCTGAATGAGTTTGAGGATGTAGTAGCTCGCAATAATGCATTGATTCTGGATACCCGACCAAAAGAAGATTTTGTGAAAGGGTTTATACCTGGATCGCTATGGATTGGTATCGATGATAATTTTGCGCCATGGGTTGGTGCGTTGATTCAAGACCTGAACCAAACCATTGTGTTCCTGGCATTACCTGGAAGAGAAGAAGAAGTAGTTACACGGCTAAGTAGAGTAGGATATGACCATGCGGTAGGATTCCTGGACGGAGGCATTGCCAGCTGGATTGGTGGTGGTAAGGAAGTTCAAACTGTTACGGAGATCGGACCTCACGATTTCACCAATATCTATGATACTGAAGTAGTAGATGTGCTGGATGTGCGTAAGCAAAGTGAGTTTGAGTCGCAACACATCAAAGGAGCAGTGAATTTCCCATTGGATTTTATCTATGACAATCTGGATCAATTGGACAAAGACACAGAGTATTATGTGCACTGCCAGGGTGGATACCGTTCTGTGATTGCCACATCCATACTTATGGCTAAAGGATTTAAAGAAGTGATCAATATCCAGGGCGGATTTAATGAGATCAAGAAATCCTGCATCAAGGTGACCGAATATCATGAGCCGGAAACCATGTTGTAAGGGTAAATTAGTTGGTTAGCTTTTAGGCCGAATATCGGTTGGGAGGTTGGTTTGTGGTGAGCCAACCTCCTCTTTTTTACTTGAAATAAATCATAGTACTTTGAAATACAAAGTAAATATATATCTTTGTTAAAAAAGAACTTAATATGATCAGTTCACTACAAAACAAAAGAGCGGTAATTATCGCAGGTGCTATCCTTATTCTCCTCTCGGTCCCTTTCATAGCCATGCAGTTGACTGAGGATGTCGCCTGGTCTGGGTTTGACTTTTTAGTAATGGGAGGGCTATTAACCGTGGTTGGGATTGGTATTGAAATAGCCATTCGGAAGCTCAAAACGTTCAATCAGCGATTCATTGCTGTAGCAGTTGTTGTCTTATTCTTCTTGCTCATATGGATCGAATTGGCTGTTGGGTTATTCGGAACTCCTTTCGCAGGAAATTGATCGATTTTGAGTGTAACTAATGTTACGCACCAAGCCTGTACAAATCCGTTTCTTTGAATAATTGAATTTGTAAAACAATTTTAAAATAAGAAATATACATGTTTGGTCTATTCAAATCGAAACCCAAAGCGTATCAGAATGTGAACGTGGAGGAATTCAAATCCTTGAAAAAGCAATCTAAGACAGTAGTGCTGGATGTACGTACCCCACAAGAAAAGACTGAGGGAACAGTGCCAGGAGCACAACAAATCAATTTTTTCAATCCAAACTTTAAGACGCAAATAGCGAAGCTTGATAAGTCAAAGACCTATTTGGTGTATTGCAGAAGTGGTAATAGAAGCAAAAAGGCTTGTGCTGCCATGGGAAGTATGGGTTTCGAGAAAATCTATAATTTGTCTGGAGGAATCATGGCGTGGAATCGCGATAACTAAAAGAACTGACAGATGAAACTATTGAAATATGCATGGATTGCGGTAATTGCTGTTGCTTGCTCTTCTACAAGCTCTGAAGCACAGAATTACTCAAGAATTGACAATGCGAAACTTGAGGAGCTTATGAAAGATCCTGAGTTACAATTGGTGGATGTACGTACTCCAGAGGAAGTCGCTGCTGGATACATCAAAGGAGCAGAGCACATTGATATTTATGACTCGAAGTTTGTAGAGAAGATTAGCAAACTGGATAAAACCAAGCCAATAGCTGTCTACTGTGCGGTAGGTGGTAGAAGTGGTTCTGCAAGCAGAAAGCTGCAGGAATTAGGGTTTGAGAATATTTATGATTTGGCTGCTGGATATAGAGGCTGGGCCAGAGCAGGTAAACCAACCGTAAAAGACTAATGGCAAGCAAGACAGAAACTACTCCGGTAAGCACCAATCAGTTGCGATTTGCATTCATGATTTCGCTCACTTTGGGTTTAGCTCCTTTTTTTCCAGAGCCTCACATTCTCGGCAAAATTAAATGGGTATTAGGAGGAGCTGTGGGTATGCAGCCTATGGATTGGTTTGATCTGGTCCTGCATGGTAGCCCCTGGGTTTATTTGATTATTCAGATCATTTTATATATCAAAAGGCGCTTCTAGGAGCGCTTTTTTTAGATATCCACTATTTGGTAGTTCGTAGCGATATAAATACTATAGATCAGCGCCACGGTAATCATCAATTCCAGCACCCATTTTTTGGTGGACACAATCACCAAGACTGTTCCAAGTACAAAGAGAGATTGTACGATGACGGCATGAAATATAATTTCAAACTCCCAGCTCATGAAGTGCGCATTCATGATGTCAAGCCACGTGAGGTAATTGATTAAACTTACCGTAATGGCATAGACCAAAATAGGCAAGAAGATCTTTTTGCGATTGGTTAATAGATAATGCTCAAAGTCATACTCAGACTTGGGAGGTGTGATCTGATGGCCAATCACGTAAAAGCACGATGGGATAAGTAGGTTGAAGAAAATGAACTCAATAGGAGTAGAAACATAGTTAAGATCCAAAGCCCTTAAACCGTGCACGTACCACTGCACACAGAATAGAAGTCCTGCGACAATTAGCGCGAGGTGAGCCCAGTAGAACTTGATTTTTTCGTATTCCCGAATCATTCGATTGATGAGCATAAGTACCTCTGCTACTGCCAGACCATAGATTATTGCCTGAAATACATTGAAAAATTCAAGTTTACTCATGGAGTAAAAATGTAAAAGAATTTGGTGTTTGGCAAAATGAATATCGGGGTGGGTTATTTACTGACATGACATAAATCTTATGCTTACCCTACAAGGGGACTATGTCGATGGTAAGATTGTAGTTAATTTACCAATGGAAGATAGCAGTAATTAACTATCATGATCTATGAAGAATATCAGTTACATTTTTCTTCTATTGGCGATGATCGCCGAGATCATCGGAACCATAGGGGGATTTGGTTCATCAGTATTCTTTGTCCCAGTTGCCAACTTTTATTTTGATTTTCAATCCGTACTCGGCATCACGGCGATCTATCACCTTTCGAGTAATCTCAGTAAGATCTTACTTTTCAAAAATGGTATTGACAAAACCTTACTGATCAACATCGGAGTGCCAAGTGTGGTTTTTGTGGTGATTGGCGGGCTACTAACTCGCTATGTCAATAATGTTTACCTCGAAATTATTTTAGGAGTTTTCCTAATTGTCCTCAGTATTGTTTTCTTAGTTAATCGATCTCTTGTAATTGATCCCAATAGAAAGAATGCACTCATTGGAGGAGGCTTGTCTGGGTTCTCCGCTGGATTGCTTGGCACTGGAGGAGCTATTCGCGGCTTGACGATGGCGGCATTCAACCTGGAGAAGAGCGTGTTCATCGCCACCTCAGCATTCATTGATTTCCTAATCGATTTTTCGAGAACTATCGTCTATTTCTTCAATGGGTATGTCCACCAACATGATTTCATCTACATACCGTTCCTTTTTGTCATCGGATTTGTTGGTACCAGCATTGGTAAGAAAGTACTTCAATACATCCCTCAGGATAAATTCAAGAGACTATCACTCACCTTGATTCTTCTGATTGGGCTGGTGACCATTGTGAATGTGGTCCTGAAATTTGCAGTGGATTAATGAGTTAGGCTTACGTAGCACTTGTTAAAATCAGCAGCTACAGAGGTATCACCAATGACCCATTTGGTTCCATCCGGATCAATCAAGCCGATGTGGTTTTCGATCACTTCACAATTGCCTTGAAAATTGACAATAGATCTGAAACGACTCATTCTTCTACCAATTGCCTCTAATTCCATCTTATCCAGTACTTCCAAATGAATGGTTCGCTCTTCATTCTCCATGGTATGTGACTCACTGATTTCCAGATGAAACGAAGGGAGATGAAACTGAATGTAGAATGGTGTAATTACCTGGGGCATTTTGTTAAAAAGCGATCGGTAAAAGACCAAACTATTGCTGAGGTTAGTGCTGTTTATTTTATGTAGAGTCATGGCGAGTGAAATTCTATACAGTCAGTACGCTACTTTTATTTAAATGTTGTACTTATTTCAGAATATTTTTTGTTTTCAGGGGTCTCTAAGGTTGCTTGGCAGCAGATTCTATGGTTTTGGTAGGTGTCGAGGACTCTGACAATTGATTGAAATTGGATTAAGTCCCAGAAAAACATAGTTTTAACTTTTAATCATTTCTTAGAAGTTCTGAAATCACCAATTACCTCCATCGTTGTTCTTCCTTTTGTTAATCGAAGTGCTGACCAGGCCAACGAATACTTCTGCGATGGTATGACCGAGGAGATCATCACGGCTTTGGCCAGTGTGGATCAATTGAAAGTTATTTCCAGAACATCCAGTTTCTTCTTCAAGGGACAGAATATTCCCATTTCTGAAATCGCCAGTCAGCTAGATGTTAGTGTCGTGTTGGAAGGTAGTGTACGAATAGGTGGGGATACCCTACGTGTTTCTGCTCAGCTAATCAATGTAGAAGATGATTCTCATTTTTGGTCAGAATCATGGGACCGCAAAATGGATAATTTGTTTGAGGTGCAGGATGAGATCAGTGTGTTGATCGCTGAAAAACTCCGTGAACATGTTGGACATATGAATATATCAGATCATTTGGTTAAGAGTCCAACCAAAAACCTGGATGCCTACGAGCATTATTTGAAGGGTCGGTTTCACTTGAACAAATGGAATCCAGAAGATATCAATAAAGCTATTGATCAATTTGAATTGGCGCTTAAGCAAGATAATCAACTCATTGAAGCACATCTGGGACTAGCTGATGGTTATAGTTTTCTGGCAGTGGCAGGTTTTGCACCTCGTGAAGCTTCCTGGTTGAAGGCTATGGAGTCCATGAATGTAGCCAGGGAACTAGATTCAGAACATGCAGGATTGAACTACATGTTGGCCAATCAGGCTTTTTTTACAGAAGCCAACTATTCTGAAGCGATGGTTTATGCCTTAAAATCAGTAAAAAGTCGACCCAATTATCCAGAGGCACAGCAATACTTATCATTTTTGTTTGGGATCAGAGGCGATATGGAGAAGTCCAAAGAACACCTCATGTTTGCCAAATCGATTGATCCACTCAATCCAGAAACGCGATTCTACGAAGCATATTATTTGTACAGAACGAGGGAGTTTGAACAGGCCAAATCGATTCTGGTTGGTTTGCTGAATCAGAATGATAAGAATTTGCCAGCCTTGTTTGTTTATTTATACATCGCGATAAAGACCGGTGCTTATTCAGAAGCAAAAGAGAAATTAGGACAAATCCCTGATCAATTGATGGCGCCTGATGAACGACTTGGAATCGCATGTTTGATTGCTCAGGCTTCTGGTGATCCTGATGAAACATCTTTGCAGAAGCTTCAGGAATATGGTGAAGATCCATCGGCTCATAGGGCGCATTCCTACTTGTTTTTGAATTACGTCGAACGTAATGATTATGATGCGGCATTCGATATACTGGATAAAGTATTCTCTTCCAAATCATCCGTTTTGCTCCTGACTTTTACAGATCCTTTAGCAGACATGATAAGGCAGGATAAGAGATGGCAGGACTATCATCAGAAGATTTATGCCATACAGACCAGAGTGAACGAGCCTGTGAATAAGGTGCCTTCAGTTCCCGATGAACAAGTAGGGAAGGAGTTCCTGGAGCGACTTCAATCTTTTATGGAGAAAGAAAAGCCATACTTAGACCCGACATTAAGCCTTCGGTCATTGGCTGAACAAATTGAGGTTCATCCCAATCAATTGTCATGGTTGATTAATGAATTTGTAGGGCAGAACTTCAATGAATACATCAATAGAAAACGAGTGGAGCATTTCAAACAATTGGTGGTAGATCCATCCAATTCTCATATTTCGTTGGTAGGGTTGGGGTTTGAAAGTGGCTTCAATTCTAAGACGGTTTTCAACACGGCATTCAAGAAAATCACTGGTTTGACCCCTAAGGCTTATCAAAAAAGCCAATCATAGTATTCAAATAAGTTCGGATTTATAATTCCGAACTTCATGGATGGTAATCCGAACATTTAGGCGATTGCATTTCATTCACTTTGTCATGAATCTAAAATCAAAAACTCATGACTACTAAAACAATGAAAGCAATTACAGCCACAGGATATGGATCTCCTGAGGTGTTTCAATTCACTTCAACTGCAACTCGTCCTGAACCTAAGAGGGATGAAGTTTTGGTAAAGGTGATGGTTTCTTCTGCAACTACAGCAGACACCATGATGCGAACTGGTAAACCCTACATTGGTAGATTGTTTACAGGGGTCACAAAACCCAAGTATGCCATTCCTGGAACTGGATTTGCTGGTATTGTTGAGGAAGTTGGCTCTGAAGTAACCTCTTTTAAGGTTGGAGATCGTGTTTTTGGTGAGAGTAAATTAGGCTTTAGTGCCAACGCCGAGTATCTATCCATTCCTCAAACTGGAGTAATGCTCCACATGCCGGACAGCATGGATTTTTCCGAAGCAGCCAGTTTTGCTGATGGTCATCTTACATCTTATAACTTTTTGCGAGCAATTGCTCAAGTGAAGCCTGGTCAAAAAATATTGATTAATGGAGCTTCTGGATCACTGGGTACTGCTGCCATTCAAATAGCTAAGTACTTCGGAGCTGAAGTAACCGCAGTTTGTAGTGGTAAAAATATTGGTTTGGTCAAATCTCTGGGAGCTGATCACGTGGTTAATTACCAGGAAGTAGATTTTACTACCTCTTCTCAGCAGTATGACTTCATTTACGATACTGTGGGTAAGAGCTCTTTCAAGGCGTGCAAATCCATATTAACTTCTTCAGGTACGTATTTGTCGCCCGTTTTAGGGTTTGGGCTGCTGATGGACATGCTGAAAACTTCGTTCTCAGGATCACAAAAAGCAAAATTTGAAGCAACAGGTGCAAATAGTGCTGAAGTGCTTCGTCCGATGCTTCAAGAGGTATTAACCATCTTTCAAGAGGGTAAACTCAAAACGGTAATCGATCGTCAGTTTCCATTGGAAAAACTAGCTGATGCACATCGATACATCGATTCTGGTCGCAAAAGAGGAAACGTAATCATCGTTCACGCTTAATTCTACTCTCATGACACTAACCAACAGAAAATACGCTCTTATTGCAGGGATAGCTTTGATGCTGATGGCAATGGCAGCTGGATATGCTTACGGATTTGTCTATAGTAGCATTGTAGTGAGCGACGATACTCAGCAAACGCTTCTTAATCTTCAAAAGGAACCTTCTCTTTTTCGAAATGGAATCATTGCTTGGGTGTGGATTTTTGTCCTTGATTTGATTGTGGCCTGGTCGTTGTACAAATTTTTTCTGGATACCAATCAGGGACTTTCCATGCTGACAGCAATTGCCCGAACTGTTTACACCATATTTTTAGGAGTTGGGGTTCTGCAATTGGTAAAAGTGATGGTGTTATTGCCAGCGGGGGATCCAAAGGAAATAATGATGGCACTACAGTCCTTCGAGGTGATCTGGTCTCTTGGATTGATCATTTTTGGAGTACATCTGATCAGTCTGGGTAAATTGGTTTTAACGACTGATTTTGTTGCAAATATCTTTGGCTGGTTGCTTTTATTTTCAGGATTGTGCTACTTGGGGATTCATTCGGCCAAAGCACTTCTGCCCTCTATGGAAGAGATCATCAACCGGGTAGAAATGATATTGAGCTTGCCAATGGCTATAGGTGAATTAGGTTTTGGAATATGGCTCCTGGTGAAAGGTGGCAAAACGAAATAAACGACATGAAACTACTCAAATACATTGGATTAGGATTTATAGCTATTGTCTTACTAATAGTAGCCACACTAGGAGTCCTTTTACTCATAGATAATCAGTCTACAGCCTATCTGAATGTAGATAACCTGCCTTCCCAGCGGAAAAGCTATCTCATCGAACATGTGAATGTGATTCCTATGAGCTCAGATACCGTTTTGATGGACCATTCAGTAAAGGTGGTGGATGGTGTGATCGTAGAGATCGGAACTGACTTAAAAGGCGGAGAGTTGGATGTAATTGATGGAAAAGGTCAATACCTGTCACCTGGATTGATAGACATGCATGTACATGTGTGGGATGAGTATGAGTTGGGCCTGTACCTGGCCAATGGCGTAACAGCGGTTCGTAACCTGTGGGGGCAACCCATGCACTTGCGAATGAAAGAAGCAATCAATAATGGTGAAATAGTTGCGCCAGCTTTCTATACTTCAGGTCCGAAGCTTACAGGTCCAGAGTTTATAGGAGACGATAACTTGCAATTATTTGAACCGGAGGCAGCCAAAGCGAAAATCAAGGAATATCATGAGCGTGGATATGACTTGATTAAAACCTATTATGGTTTGACACCAGAAATCTATGATGCCGTAGTGGAACAATGCAAACTGGTTGGAATGGATATAGCAGCTCATCCTAGTCAGAAGGTGGCCTATAGCTATCATTTTCAGTCACCAATCAAAACCATCGAACATGCTGAGGATATCGTGCAATTAGCACTGGATTATCAATTGGACAGTGCTAGATTAGAAGAGGTTGTTGATCTGTATGCGTCCCATCCAGAGACTGCTTTGTGTCCGACATTGGTAGTCTATTACAATATTTATCGTTTACTGACAGAACAGGGAGTCTTGAATACCAATGAAATGGACGGCATCAATCCATTGATTCGGATGACGGATAGTCCGGCTCAATTGGATCGTTGGCAGGGTACCAAAGCACATGACTCTACTATTGTGGGAAGAATATTGGCTCAGCACAACTTTCAGGTAATGGCTGTGAAAAAACTACATGAGGCTGGTGCGACGATCGTTTGTGGAACAGATGCTGGAATAGGAGTGACTCCTGCTGGTTATTCGATACACCAGGAACTTCAATTCTACAAAGAAGCAGGAATGACTGATTATGAAGCGTTGAAAACGGCCACGGTAAATGCTTCAGGTATTCATAGATTCCTGGCTGATAAGGGTTCTGTTGAGGTGGGAAAAGTGGCTAGTTTCAATCTAACATCTGGTAATCCATTGCAAGATATTTCCACGTTGAAACGACCGAATAAGGCAATTGTTAATGGATTGATCTTAGATCGAGATCAGTTGGATGAGTATGAGTCTCGAGCTAAAGAGCGATCCAATTTGATTGTCTCAGGAATGCGTTATCTAGAAAATCTGATGGTTGAAAAATAGCATATGGTCATTGTGACTGAAAGGTTGTTATTTTTCTGGTAAAAGACCTATCTTGTATCAAACCCTGAAATGATGCAAGATCAAACGAATACCAATTATTTTGATGCAATAGTTGTTGGCTCTGGCATCAGCGGAGGCTGGGCCACCAAGATACTGGCAGAAGGAGGACTGAAGACGCTCATGCTGGAGCGTGGCAGAATGCTTCGCCATGGAGAATATACAACAGCGGGACTGGATCCCTGGGACATGCCGTATCGAGGAGCATTGACTCCAGAACAACGGCAAGAATATAACAAGCAAACACGTACCGGTTGGATCGGTTTTGATAACAAGGACATGTTTGTGAAAGATGTCGATAATCCTTATGATGAAGACAAGCGCTTTGACTGGATACGAGGCTATCAGGTAGGTGGTCGGTCCATCACGTGGGGACGACAAACCTATCGCTTGAGTGATCTGGATTTTGAGGCAAATGCGAAAGAAGGCATTGGAGTAGACTGGCCAATTCGCTACAAAGATCTGGCACCGTGGTATGATTATGTTGAGAAATATGTAGGGATCAGTGGACAGGCGATGGGCTTGCCACACTTGCCTGACGGACAGTTCTTGCCTCCGATGGAGCTCAACTGTGTAGAGCAGCATACTAAAGAAAAGATAGAATCTACTTTCGATAGTCGGTACCTGACGATCGGTCGTGTAACGAACCTTACCCAGCAGCACAATGGTCGCGGACCGTGCCAATACCGAAACCGATGCATTCGTGGGTGTCCTTACTCCGGTTATTTCAGTAGTTTGTCATCGACTATTCCCGATGCTGAAAAGTCCGGTAATCTATCGATCCGAGCTAATTCGGTGGTGCACTCTATCATCTATGATGAAGCTACTGGCAAAGCTTCAGGAGTTCGCATTGTGGATGCTGAGACCAAAGAAACCCACGAGTTCTTTGCGAAAGTGATCTTTCTCAATGCTTCAGCCATTGGGTCTACATCCATTTTGATGAATTCAATATCGGACCGATTCCCCAATGGAATGGGTAACGATAGTGATCAGTTGGGGCGCAACCTGATGGATCACCATTATCGAGTGGGGGCAATGGGCTTTATTGATGGATTTGAAGACAAGTATTACAAAGGTCGACGACCTAATGGAATTTATATTCCTCGATTCAGAAACCTGGATGAAGCAACGAAGCGTGATGATTACCTGCGTGGATTTGGCTACCAGGGTGGAGCTGGTAGGGCAGGTTTTGATCAGTCGTCCTATACGGATGGTTATGGTGCAGAGTACAAGGAGCAACTCATGAAACCTGGTCCATGGAGTATGTCGCTGGTAGGCTTTGGTGAAATGTTGCCAGATCCGTCCAACAGAGTATATCTCAACCACGATAAGAAAGACCCTTACGGATTGCCGACAGTGACCTTTGACTGTGAGTTTAAAGACAATGAGCTGGCTATGCGCAAGGATATGAAAGTCTCTGCTGCCGAAATGCTGGAAGCTGCTGGCTTTAGAGATATCAGGGAATACGATGACCTGGGAGCTCCTGGTTTGGGTATACATGAAATGGGTACCGCCAGAATGGGCCATGATTCGAAAACGTCCGTATTAAACAAATGGAACCAGGTGCATGGAGCAGAAAACGTGTTTGTGACCGATGGTGCGGCTATGACTTCATCTGCTTGTCAAAACCCGTCACTGACCTACATGGCTTTGACGGCTCGAGCGGCACATTATGCATTGGACCAATTGAAAAAGAAAAATCTATAACCATGGAAAGAAGAGAAGCAATGAAAAACATGGCTTTGGCCATGGGTTATACACTATCAGCCAGTACACTGGCAAGCTTGATGACCAGTTGTGGTGAGCAAGCAACGCTCGACTGGCAGCCAAAATATTTTACCAAAGAACAGGCCCTGAATGTGGAGGCTCTTGCTGATGCGATCATTCCTAAAACAGATACTCCTGGTGCGAAGGAATTAGGTGTCCCGCAATTTCTGGACTCATTTATTGGGGAGGTGATGACCATCTCGGACCGGGTAGCTTATATGAAAGAGCTGGATGGCTTCATAGCACTCTGCGAGAAATCACAAGGGAAACAGCTATATGCGTGTGATGCAGCGCAGAAGAAAGCTTTTTTGGATGAGCAAAATGCACAGAATAAGATGAAGTACCCCGGCATCTGGGGAGCGGATATGGTGAAGGCCGATATGCGCAACTTCTTTGGGAAGTTTAAGGATACGCTGGTATGGGTATTTTTTACCACTAAGGAGGCCGGAGAGCAGATGCTGGCGTACGATCCAGTGCCTGGTGGGTATGATGCCTGCTTTACCATTACTCCTGAGACCAAATCCTGGTCGTTGGGTTGATCAGGAATCGATAAAATTTTGATTGAGAGGAGAGGCTGCGGTGGCGGTCTTTTTTGTTGATTTGATGGATTGAAGGGGTATATTTGAATATCGGATAATGTGCATGGTGCGTGTTAGCCGGTTGTTAGCTAGACCTTACTGCATGAACGAAAACTTCTTTTCTAAAAAGATGGCTACTAAAACCAAGAGTGAACTGGAAGCTATTCTGAACAACAAAGGCAAATATCAAGAAGATGCACTTTTGGCAGCAACTTGGGAACTTGAAAAACGAGGATCCGAGGAGTACAAAGCTGTTGAACAAGAGATTATTGAACAAAAGTCTGAACGCGAAGAAAGGAAGAAAAAGGAATCAAATTACACTGACGATCCCAACGCTCCACAACTTTACCCTAAGTGGTCAATTTGGGTAATTTCTGTTTTGTTCACTCCCTTTATTGGAGGGATTATGATGGCCATGAACTTCAAGCGAACGGAGAACAAAAAACAAATTCCAATTGTACTAACATTCTCCATCATTTTCACAGTGTTGGTTCTTGTTAGTGTGAACTACCTAAGATCAGAGTTCACTACATCAACTAATTGGACAAACCTTTTTAATCTTTTTGGCGGAGCAGTCCTGAGTGAATATTTCTGGAAAAAGCAAATTGAAACAAATACGAAATACCGCAAAAGATCGCCGTTAATTCCGTTTATTATTTCAATAGCCGTAACTGCATTTTTCATTTGGGCGGCAACTCTGGAATAATGAAAATGGCTATAGGTAACAATCCCTAGCACAAATGAGCCAACTGTGATTTTACATACATCTGTGCAAACTTTACCGACCCGCGTAGGCCATGAAATTTGCCGCTGAGAAAGGTCTGTGCTTTCTACTTACCGCATCTTGCAGGATTCATCTTTCTAGACGCAATGGTTATCTGATGCTCTGAATGCACCTCCTTGCCGGGTACGGACAGATTCATTAGTTTTATCTGAACTTGCCAGGTTTGGGGCCGGGCCGCATAGGCGCACTCCTACTAGCTTAGCGTTGTGCTTCATTAGTCTACCCTCATGAAAGTGCTTTTTAACTCTATAATTCTACTATTACTAACCTCTTGTATTCAGCCACAAGAAAACGAATTGTCGATGATCAAATTCTATAAGACAGTAAATAACCAAATCCACTATTGGGAAACATGGGACAATGAAGGCCAGTTTGCTACTGTTCACTGGGGGATTGTGGGACAAACAGGAGATAACAAGACAGTTCACTCCAGCCTTTTTAAGAACTACAAAAAGAAGGTTCAAGAAGAAATTGATAAGAGAATCACCGAGGGGTATATGAACTTTGATAACATGGACATAGTCTTTTTGGAAGTTGTCTACCAGATCGAAGGTATGGGAACGGGAGAGGATCTTGAAAAACGTCACGAACTTGAGAATAGGCTTAACGAACTTCTTGGTTGGGCCGGCTTAGGTCATGTAGGTGGTGGAAGTATTGGATCTGGAACTATGGAAGTAGGTTGTGAAGTGGTGAACTACGAAATAGCATATAATTTGATTCAACATGATTTGAAGGATACAAAGTTTCAGGACTATTTGGAAATCAGAGCATTGGACTACCAAACTCCTAACATCGCATCTTTGGAAGAATTATTAATTGACATTCCTCATGAAGTGATTAATATTCATGTAATTGAACCAGAAAACATTGATGAAAGAATTTCTGCTGTTGGAATTATTTATGCGAACACTATAGGAGTTAAAGAAGCCTCAATAGAATTTATTCCCAATGACACTCCTCCGTCTAATGAAGAGGTTCTTTCGTGGATTTGGACATTTAGACCAGACTTAGGAACTCAAATTTTAACTCATCAGATTAACCCTGAATTCAAGAAGTTAATTGAATCTTATACCGGAGGAAAGATGAGCGAATTTTGGGACTATATGAGTCAATAACGAAAGCACAACAAATACTACTACCCATAAGCTAACAGATCTATTTGCAATGACTGGTGCTATCCGATACTTTTATAGAAATTTGAAAGTCCAGCTTACGGATGATAGTTAGGCGTGGAGCATTAGTAAAAAAGAAATATAGTGATTTGAATTGAACCTAAGCTCATATAGATTGGACGAAAACATCTTAATGAAGAATCTGTATAAACATTCGATTGAAAACATTGAGGAGACTTACAAAGAGTTGTATTCTGATCTTGCATGGAAGGAAAATACAGATAAGTATTCGAAGGCGATAACTTTCCAAGCGATCGTAGAGTCACTGGTAAAGTTGAAGATGATTAACCTCTCAGTGGATAAGATATATCCCACCAATAAAGGCTCACATGAATTTTATGCGGTTCTTAAGAGGGTTTAATAAAATCGATAACATATACAAATGACTTTTGTAAGGATTTACGGAAACTTTTGAAATAATTAATCTGCTAAGGTCTCACTAGCTTTATATAAACAGCCACTGGCGATGTTTACCCATCGTCAATGAATAACCAAAAAATGGGAGACCATATAATCAACCCCGGCGCTGGTGATGATGCGAGACTTCACTTTATAAGTCATTTGTTGAGTGACATCAACAGCCTGGAGTACATGCTTCAGAATCGTCTCATAGAAGATGACGTTATAAGAGTAGGGGCAGAGCAAGAACTTTGCCTGGTCAATGATCATTGGCGTCCAGCAAAAAAGGCCCTGGAAGTGCTTGAAAGTATAAACGATCCTCATTTCACTTCGGAGTTGGCTTTGTACAATGCAGAAATCAACCTGGATCCATTGACCTTCGAGGGTGATGCCTTCTCCAAAATGGAGAAGCAATTGAGGGCTTTACTTCAGAAAGCAGAGGTAGCTGCCACAGAAAACGATTTAAGCATTATCCTTACAGGAATTTTACCAACCATCTCCAAGCATGAGTTGGATCTGGAGTACATGACACCCTCACCTCGGTATCATGCCATCAATAATCTTTTGACGGGCGTTTTAGGAAGTGATTTTAGAATGCATTTTACAGGCGTGGATGAGTTATCAATAGCTCACAATTCCATGATGTTTGAGGCGTGTAATACAAGCTTTCAGATGCACTTACAAATCAACCCTGGAGATTTTGAGCAAGCCTATAACTGGTCTCAGGTAATCGCTGGTCCGGTACTGGGGATATGTGCCAATTCACCTTTATTGTTGGGAAATGAGTTGTGGAGTGAGACACGAATTGCACTTTTTCAACAGAGCATCGATACGCGCAAGATATCACGCTATCAGAACAGGCAACAAGCCAGAGTGGCGTTTGGTAGTAGTTGGGTAAAAGGTAGTGTTGCAGACTTTTACAAAAAGGAGATTTCTAAGTACCGGATTCTGCTGACCAAAACCATAGAAGAGTATTCCATGCAGGAGTTGGAAGGAGGTAAGGTGCCAAAATTGAGTGCGCTGAATTTGCACAATGGTACCATCTACAGGTGGAACAGGCCTTGTTATGGAGTGAGTGATGGTAAACCCCATATTCGCATTGAAAATCGATACATTCCTGCTGGACCGACAGTGGCAGATGAGCTGGCCAATTTTGCTTTTTGGGCTGGGCTGATGATGGGTAGACCAACGGAATACAATGACCCTTCGGCCTTAATGGATTTTGAAGATGTCAAGTCCAACTTCATCAAAGCTGCCCGGTATGGTACAGACGTACTGCTCAATTGGATGGGTCGCAAAGTGACGTTGAAGCAATTGGTGTTGGATGAATTGCTACCAATGGCACAAGCTGGATTGAAACGAATGAACATTGATTCAGCTGATATTGATCGATATCTCGAAATCATAAGAGGGCGTGCTTTAAGTCATACCGGATCGGAATGGATTACGAAAAATTATCGCTTACTTAAAAGAAAACTTAAGACAGATGATGCTTTGATCCTTTTGACAAAAGCATTGCATAGGAATCAAAAGGAGTATGATACGGTAAGCGAATGGACTGATATTGAAGATCATAGTACTGATAGTTCTAAAGTGACCAATGTGAGGCACTTGATGAGTACCACTTTGGTTACTGCTGATAGTTCTGACTCAGCTTTATTGACATTGCAGTATATGAAATGGAATAATATTCATCATCTACCTGTCGTCAATAGAAAAGAAGTGTTGGTTGGGTTAATCACCTGGACCCATTTAACAGAGCATTGGGATACGGATTATCTGGAAGATCACTCCCTATCAGCAGCGGATATTATGATTAGAGATATTATTACGGTTAATAATACGGCTTCCATCGGACATGCAGTATCGTTGATGCAAAACAATGATATTGGCTGCTTACCGGTCATGCAAGAAGGTCATTTGGTTGGTATTCTAACAGCAAAAGATTTGACACATTTTGAGAATGGCAGAGATCAAAATACCGGCAGTTGAAGAGACCATTGAAGTAGATAGAATCATTGGTAATCTGGAGGGACCCGAAGATGGGCCGTTGGTTATCTTTTTTGGAGGTATTCATGGGAATGAACCATCTGGCGTTTACGCGTTGCAGGAGGTGCTTCAAGAAATTGAAAGGGATAAATTAGAACTCCATGGAAGTGTACTTGCTATATCCGGTAATTTATGGGCTCTTGAGCATTCTCAACGGTATGAGACCACTGACTTGAATCGACTTTGGACCAGGGATCGTGTGGAGAATCTGCGGTTAAATGGAATAAAATATGCAACAGAAGATGAACGTCAGCAGCAGCAGCTATTTGAATTGATTGATACGGTGTTGGAGGGAGACAAGGGGCCACTGTATTTCTTTGACTTGCACACTACATCTGCACATACAGCTCCATTCATTACGGTAAATGACAGCTTACTCAATAGACGATTTACAAAGCAATACCCAGTTCCTCTGATTTTGGGTATCGAAGAATATTTGGAAGGACCCCTTTTGAGTTATATCAACGAATTAGGGTATGTTTCTTTTGGTTTTGAGGGCGGTCAGCATGATTCATTAGAAGCAATCAAAAACCATAAGGTCTTCATCTATTTGTCTCTTGTGTTTGCTGGAGTGCTTGATAAATCTCAGGTTCCTTTTAGTGACTACATGCACTACCTACAAAGTATCAATCCTTTACCGGGTTCATTTTATGAGATTTATGACCGTCATGAAATCCAAAAGGAGGAGCGGTTCGAAATGCTTCCCGGATTCACCAATTTTCAGCAAGTGTCTCAAGGAACTGTTATTGCAAAAAGCAATGGTCAGGACCTTGTAGTGGAGAAAGACTCTTTGTTGTTTATGCCCTTGTATCAGAATCAGGGAGATGATGGTTTTTTCTTGATTCGAAGCATTCCCACAGTACTGTTATGGCTTTCTGCTTTGTTGAGAAAAATTAAAGTGGATCGCATTTTTCTACTGTTGCCGGGAGTGTCATGGCACTCCTCAGAAAAAGAGGCCATGTCGGTAAATCTTAAAATTGCCAGGTGGGTAGCTCGTGAGCTTTTTCACTTGTTTGGCTACCGAAGTAAAAAATATGATCAGAATTACTTGTTGATCAGTAACCGGGAAACCAAATCCCGTACCCCAGAGTATCGATTTGAAGATTGGTATGATGGTCGGTTTGCTGCTAAGTAAGACATGTGAAAAATGGCTATTATTGTTTTATGCTTCAGCGCCTAGTAGAAATAGTGTTCTCCAGGGTTTCTTTGAATCAACAGGACGTCCAAATGATAGAAGATGCTTTTGAAGAAATCACCTACCCTAAGAACATTATAATAGAGTCTGAAGGGAAGGTGCCGAAGTATTTGTATTTCATTGTATCAGGTTATTTACGACTATATTTTTATCGAGATGGTGAACAGGTAACTACTCACATCAATTGTCCTCCAGGCTTTTTCACGGCATATGCTCATTTTGTGAATGGTACTATTTCCGATGAAAATGTGGAGTGCATTACGGACTGTGAACTGTTGCGAATTTCTAAGGTAAAATTGGATCAGTTGATGCGGGAATCCGAAGCAATGAAACAGTTTAGTTTGAAGGTTTTTCAGGAGGCCACTTTGTACAATGAAAGTCGATCCCGCGAACTAGCTACATTAAATGCGGAGGAGCGTTATTTGAAATTGATGGACAACTACCCTGACATGATCAGGCATGTTCCGCTTCAATACATTGCCTCATTTTTAGGTATGAATCCGAAAAGTTTGAGTCGAATACGTAAGCAATTGATTAGGTAACATTTGTGAAGTGTATTTGAAAACCAGTTAATCAATTTTGATCCTATAAATAATCATAGGATGAAAAATAGATCATTGGTAACTGGTGCAAATGGCCATCTCGGAAATAATTTGGTTCGATTGCTATTACAACAGGGAGAAACAGTTCGAGCTTCTGTGCGCAACTTGAATAACAAATCTCCTTTTGTAGGATTAGACTGTGAATTGGTAAAGGCAGATATTACCGACAAGCGTTCCTTAACTCATGCACTGGAGGGAGTTGAAACCTTTTATTCGGTAGGAGCGGCGTTTAAATTGTGGGCAAAGGATCCGAAGCGTGAGATTTATCAAGTAAATATGCATGGCATCCGAAATACCATTGAAGCGGCAGCGGAAGCTGGTGTGAAGAAAATGGTGTATGTCAGCTCCATTGCTGCGCTCGATTATACGAATCTACCCACAAAGGAGGATTTTGGTTATAATCTAGATCGTCGAAACTGGTATTACAATTCTAAAAATGACGGAGAAAAACTGGCTTTTGAGTTAGCTGAAAAGCACGATATTCATTTGGTTTCAGTTCTTCCTTCTGCGATGATAGGAGGAGAGGCTTTTGCTCCTTTGAATGTTTCATACAACATCATCAAACTCATTCTGAATAATGAAATTCCTGTAGATACGAAAATTACCCTCAACTGGGTAGATGTAAAGGATGTTGCCATGGGTTGTATGCTTGCAGCAGAGAAAGGTAAGAGTGGAGAGCGTTATATTCTTGCCAATGAGCAATGCATGTCCATCACGGAAACGACCAAAATTGCTGCTGAGCTCTTTCCTGAACTGAAATTGAAAATTCCCGGTGCATTACCGAAACCTATTCTGTACACGGTAGCTGGTTTGATGGAGCTTACTGCTCGAATACAAAACAAGCCACCGATGCTTACTCGTAATGACATTGCTATGTTTTCAGGTCTTCAGCAAAATTTCGATATCTCCAAAGCGCGAGAGGAATTGGGTTTTGATCCAAAGTCACCAAAACAGATAGTGGTAGAAGCCATGCAGTATTTAAAAGAACATGAGGAGTTGTCGATTGGGTGATTTAGCTCATCACTAGTTTATATCCCACACCTCTCAAATTGATCAGATTGGCAGATGGCTCATGGTCCAGGTATTTTCTTAATCTCGAGATGAATACATCCATGCTTCTTGAATTGAAGAAGGAATCATCTCCCCAAACATTGAGAAGTATACTCGATTTGGAAAGTAGTTTGTTTGGGTTTTGGCAGAAGAGTTTCAATAGCTCAGCTTCCCTTGCAGTCATCTTGTGTTGAACTGAATTGCTGGTTAAGGTGAGTTGTAGGCTGTCGAAAAGGCTTTGACCAATCTCGAACAATACTTGTTCTGATTGAGATGGTTCATCTGCCAGACGCTCTCTACTTAACAGTGCATGCATCCGAATCAATAACTCTTCCATGGCGAAAGGCTTTCTTAGATAATCGTTCCCACCGGATTCGAAACCCTTGACTACATCAGATGATTTGATTTTAGCCGTGAGGAATAGTATTGGAGTTGTTCGATCAGTGTTGCGAATAGTTTTGGCAACATCAAAACCATTGACCTTAGGCATCATCACATCAAGAATGATCAATTTGGGAGTGTTGGCATAGAAAGATTTCAATGCTTCTTCACCATTGGAGCAATGAATGACCTCATAACCTGTTTGTTCAAGGTTGTCTTTGATGAGCATTGCTAATGTAGGTTCGTCTTCCACCAACAGAATTTTTCTAGAGCTAGTCATCAGGTTAGGTGGGTTCGTTTCGGAATACTAATTTCAAAGGTGCTACCTTTGTCACTACTGGAGATCAATTTGATCTCACCTCCCAATTTGTTTAAAACTTCACGAGTGTAGTATAGGCCAATTCCTAATCCTTTCACATCATGTGTGTCTTTGGTGATACGATGAAACTTCTCAAAGATTAAGTCATGATCGGATTTAGGAATTCCACTTCCATTATCTGAAATGACGATTTTCAGGTAACCATTATCCACCTTAGTTTCGATCTTGATTTTAACCGTAGACTCTGGTCCATATTTGATTGCATTGCTGATCACATTATGTAGAATGTTGGTGAGATGATCTCGATCAAAGTAAATAACATCTGATTCGTTTGGTGTGAAATTGAAAGCCACTTCTTTGGCGCTAGTCGTTTCATAGTACGAGATGATCTCCAGTATAAGTTCCTTGAGAGGGATTTCTTCAAATGACTGAATCGCTTGTTTTGACACACCAAATGAAGTTTTGAGGACTTGATCTACAACATTTTCAATTCGTGAAGTTTGTTGTTCCGAAATTTGTAGGTATTTGTTGCTAGAGAGAGTTTGATCAGTTTTTAAAGATTCAATAGCCAACTTTAAAGTAGATACAGGAGTGATCAACTCATGAGATACATTGTCAATGAAGTCATCTTTCAGTTGGGAGAGCCGTTTTTGTTGATTGGCAAATTTGATCAACGTAAAAAAACTGAGACCAATGAACAACAATACGACGACAGTCAATGAGAGAACCATTCCCATTCGTATTAAAATCAAGCGATTTGGATTGGTCAGGTAGGATTGCACGGTGGTGTCGTCTTCCATTTTAATAGGTAACCATTCAGAGGCTAATTCTTTAGGCAAAGTCTCGAGTAGTATGCTATCCTTCTCAAATCGTAAATGAACGGATTCATCAACCTCATACTTTAGCAATTCCATTTGGACGTATTTTAGAAGAAGATTGGTATCGATTAAAACACTGTCGTTGTAAGCATTTAGTCTATTGCCAAGTTCTGAGGTCCAATACATGACAGCATTTTGCTTTAAAAAGATGTAGTTTCTGTCTAATAGTATTTTTGCCAGGTCATCACCTTCTTTGGCAAGACTATCCTTCATAGCAAAGGAAGCATGGTAATATCCAGTTTTGGGGTCAATAAGGGCAATACGTTGTTCTCCATCGTCATACCGAATTTCTAATTGGACCAAATCCTTATTTCTAAGATCTTGTTCAAAGTATTTATTGATTTCATTTACGCGATTTTCTTCCGCCTTTAGAATAGCCAACTCAAGCGCTTGATCCAATTGAAGTTTTAAGTTGAGCTTCTGTTGTTGGAATACCTGATATGCATAATACAGCTGTAGGCCAATCACGCTGATCAGCGAGAATGTGATTAGGATTAATATCTGTTGCATGCGGTTTGACATGTGATAAAATTAAGAAACCTCTTGAGACTTAATGAGGCTGTTAACAAACATTTACACTTCTTTAGACAGGCCTTAACTAAGTAGTAAGAATCACTCGAGTAGGTTAGCAATCAAAAAGATTTATTATGAAAGCATTATTCATTGTATTTGTTCTATGCCTACCATTATGGGCTCTATCTCAGGAACTTAGAGTTGGAGATAAAATACCAGAATTCTCATTGGAGATGATTCAAGAGGATCAACATTTTAGTTCGTCACAATACCAGGGTAAGGTCATCTTGTTGGATTTTTGGGCAACCTATTGTTCCCCATGTGTAAAAGGGTTGCCACACCTGGAAAGTCTTCAAGCGGAATTCAAAGATCAATTGCAGGTTTTGGCTGTTAGTGCTGAAAGTCGAGAGCGAATAGAGCGATTTATTTCTAAAACTTCTTTTGACCTAACATTTGCATTAGAGTCACAAGAGTTGAGTGATTATTTTCCGCATAGAAGTGTTCCGCATTCCGTATTGATTGATGGAGATGGTATGGTATTGGCTATCACTTTTCCCGAAAACATTACCAGTGTAGTAATTTCAAAGGCAATAAATCAGCAACCGATCATATTACCTGTGAAAAGGGATAATATGAGTTTTGATCCATCTCATGACTATTTTGAAGCTGATAGTACGACCAGACAATCTTTCCAACTTCAACCCTACATGGCTGAAGTACCTACTTTTTCCAGGCGTTATGGAACTGGTCCATTTGCCAACAGACGAATGACAACTTACAATATGTCTTATGAAGGCCTGTATCGAATGGCTTATGATATTACCACATACAGGATACTTTCCGAAGCAGATGAATCCGTAATGGATTGGGATAATAAGCAAAATCGATACTGTATGGATGTAATTGTTGAGGATCCGGGTCAACTATTGGACTTTACACAGACACAGTTGCAAAAGGTGCTACCAGTAAAAGCAAGAAAGCAAGCTCGGGAAATGGATGTTTTAGTAGTAAAGACCGTTGAAGACGGAGTAAAAGCGCCTCTGTCAAAAGAAAAGGGGAACTTAACTGCTGGAGGTAGCGGGTTCAATAACACAGGTGCGACCATTAAAGAGTTTTGCGATTACCTGGAGGGGTTTGGAATAGTTGGAATGCCGGTAGTCGATGAGACTGGAGAAGAACGATTGTTTGATATTCAATTCTCATTTGATCCTGAAGATTCAGAAACTTTCAAACATGCAGTTGCAGAACTAGGCTTGCAATACGGGAAAGCCGTGCGAGAGATTGAAGTACTTGTCTTGTATGAGGAGGAGTAGTTTCTCAAAAAAAGACAGGGTTTGATTTATAATTACCTTAGTTGCGTTGTGAATGGTTTTCTTGCTATTTTCACTTGCCATGACTCAACTCACTCCTGCAGAAACATATTTCTTAGATTCATTGATTCTAGGTAGATCTCGAGACGTATTCCAATTGGTTATAAAGGATTTATGGGTCAAAAAAGTAATAACAGTAGAGGAACGATGGATCCAGTTGCACCCCAGAGATCAACATGAACGCCTAAGGTATTTCTTCCTGAAGGGTGAAGATTTCAATTCTTATAAGTCGAGTAAGAGACATGAATTGTTCTTTATTGATTTTTTTAGAGATCATGATGAAGTACGCTTTTTTGAACTTCGGAATTATATTGGAAAAGAATTGAACTATGATGTGGATGCTTTCACCAGAGATTACATCTATCCTGATTTAGAAGACGCTGGCTGCTGTGATTACCTTTTGTTCAGAACTACCCAGGGTAAGGAACATTTATCAAGGTGTCATTTTTTACTCAATGAATTAAATGGAAAACTCGATCACTATCTGCATCAAGACTTGAAGTTATTGGAGGAGTTTTTGGACGAATTAGGAAGTCATATAATACTGTTGAAGAAATCCTCTATTGATAAATTGGCTCTTTTGAAAGTTAATAAGCCTGAACTAGGAGGTGGCTCCTTGGTCATGATTCAAAACAATCTAGAATTGTTTACAAACCTCAATCAGTATTTGCATAGCACGTTTGATGGACGTTCTTATCGGGGAGCATTTGATGGAGGTGGAGGTGATTATGGAGGTGGAGGAGTAGATGATGATTGGTGAAATTGATGGAGATAGCATTGGCTAAATGTGGTAGTTGAATGTTTGTTTACATTTTTGACATTGGAATAAATAAGTGTTAAGGTGTGATTAGGATAAAATCATAGGCTCGTCTGCTCTAACTCTTACCTTGTAAGGAATATTCATGACCATGGATGTTTAGATGGTTTATCTGATTATTAGCAAAGTATTTTTACTACCTCTAATTCAAGTGTCATAGGGTTGTCACTCTCAGAGATTTCTTTGTGTTATCATCTTAAACAAACTCATATTATGACAACACAAGAAGTAGCCGAAAAACTAGTATCCTTATGCAGACAAGGTAAGTACGAAGAAGTCTATCAGGAGCTTTATTCTGCAGATGTAAAAAGTGTAGAGCCGGAAGGCAGTTCATGGCCAACCGTACAGGGTATGGCCGAAATCGCCAAAAAGGGAGAAATCTGGACCAATATGGTTGAAGAGGTTCTGGAAAGTGAAATTTCTGACCCACTTGTTGCGGAAAATTTTTTTACAATCACGATGAAGTCCAAAGTAAAAGCCAAGGGTTCTCTTGAGCCCTTTAATATGGATGAAGTATGTGTCTATGAAGTGCAGGAAGGCAAAATTGTACTCGAGCAATTCTTCTATACTCCAGTTCCACAAGAAGTAGTCTAAAACAATTTCATCAGTTCAGGTGCTCTCACGTGAACTGATGAAACCTCAACCAGTCCGCGTTTGCAACGCGGATATATAAACTTTCAAGTTTGTAGCTTGTCCATTTAATGAATAAAGCTCCATCCTCCAAAAATCCTTTTTAATTCTAGAGGATATTGCCAATGCTGAGATTTTAACATTCTCGTTGCAAACAAGAATGAGAAATGGAACTTATGAGTTTGCAATTTGATCAATCGTATATGTTTTGATTGAAACTCTTCAAGTTCAACAAACTTATTTACCAATCACTACTCCATTGATCTCCATCCCAAAAGTCCACCCCTCCTAAATTTAAACCCTTCAAAGATTCCTACAGAATTCGGATAGCTTGCTTCCATCAATAAACGATTATTCAAAAATGGAAGAAGTCTATATATTATCTGCTGTCAGAACACCCATTGGCAGCTTTGGTGGAGCACTTGCAGGACTTACTGCGGTTGATTTAGGAGCTATTGCTATCAAAGGTGCTTTACAAAAGTCAGGGCTAGAAGCCTCTGAGGTGGAAGAAGTACTCATGGGTAATGTTATTTCTGCTGGGTTAGGCCAGGCACCTGCTCGTCAGGCCGCCATGAAAGCAGGAATTGGTCAGAATGTGCCTTGTACTACGGTCAATAAGGTGTGTTCTTCTGGAATGAAAACCATCATGTTGGCTGCTCAGAGCATTGCTTTGGGTCAGGCTGATGTGATTGTAGCTGGAGGAATGGAGAGTATGTCAAATGTTCCTTATTACGTACCAAAAGCACGATTTGGATATAAATATGGACATGGTCAGTTGATTGATGGTCTACAACATGATGGTTTGTGGGAGGTTTATAACCAGTTCGCTATGGGCAATTGCGCCGATCACACCGCTAGGGAAATGGACATTTCTCGTGAAGCCCAGGACGAGTACACGATCAACTCTTACAAGCGTGTAGCTGCATCATCAGAAGCAGGTAAGTTTAAGTCAGAGATTGTGCCAGTGGAGATCCCGCAAAGAAAAGGGGATCCAGTGGTAATGGATACAGATGAAGAATTTACTAATGTTCGATTTGATAAAATCCCAGGCTTACGTCCGGTTTTCAGTAAAGAAGGAACAGTGACAGCAGCTAATGCTTCTACCATCAATGATGGTGCATCTGCGGTTGTATTGATCAGTAAGAAGAAAGCAGAGGCTTATGGGCTAAAGCCACAAATGAAAATCTTAGGTTATGCTGATGCTGCCAGAGATCCATTGTGGTTCACTACTGCTCCGTCTTTGGCAATCCCGAAAGCGATGAAAATGGCAGGAATTGATGCTTCTCATGTGGATTATTACGAAATCAATGAAGCATTCTCAGCCGTTGCACTGGCCAATATGAAGATTTTAGAACTAGATCCTGCTAAGGTGAATGTATATGGGGGTGCAGTAGCAATAGGTCACCCGCTTGGTTGTTCTGGAGCAAGAATTGTTGCCACATTAAACTCGGTGTTATCACAAGAAAACGCACATATTGGTGTAGCTGGTATCTGTAATGGAGGAGGCGGTGCTTCTGCTATGGTGGTCGAAAGAGTTATTTAAGCCATTCAGTTTTAAGATTATTAGGGTTCCCATTGTTGTGGGGTTAATTAGTTGTAATACACCCTGACGATTTCGTCAGGGTGTTTTTGTTTTATTCCACTATTAATTTCTGAATTAATTTCTGAATCAATTTCTGGTTTCCTGCAACCACAACTACTTCGTAAATGCCTTTTTGCAAGTGATTAATGTCTATTGGTCGACTATCTATTGATTGTTCCATCACCTTCTTTCCATTCAAGTCTAAAATAGTAATAGTCCCTTCTTCAATTCCTTGAATGTGAATGCTTTCAGATGTTGGATTCGGATAAATTACAAATGGTTCATTTTCAATTTGAGATTCTCCAACAGCTTTTCTAGCACCAGAGCTGGTCGTGCTGATTGACACCACAAAAGGAATATCAAACACCGAATAGTTGATGTTGTCATACCATAAGCTTCCACCACTGTAGACATTGGAATAGTTATATCGAAGGGACGAATTAGCTAATTGGAAGGTGTAAATCTGGTTGTTATCTAATTCTAGCGGAGTTGTCAGGGTGACCTCTTGCCATCCAGAGCCTGCCGAAATGCCTGATTGAGAATAAAGAGGAGTACCTGATACGGTATTTCCTTCAAAAACATTCAATGTCGCATTAGAGACTGAATAGACCAGTTTTACTTCCACCGAAACCAATTCGCCATCGGCAATAGAAGTAAAGCTTTGGCCCATTTTGTGAGAAGTGAGATAGGTTAAAATCCCGTTACCTGAAGGCTGTTCGATGGTGACAATCGTTGGAGTTCCGCCACCTCCACCACCAGAAGATTGAGTGGTTGCATTAGTCGTTGCACTTGTTGCTTCAGTGGTTCCGTCAGTGGCAACTACCTGATAGTAATAGGTAGTTGATGCATTCAAACCGGTATCACTATAGCTGGTACTATTAGCAGCGATAGTTGCTACTGTTGTAAAAGTACCACCAGAGGACGTTGATCGTTTGATAAGATAGTTTGTTTCACTTGTTGAGTTATCGGTCCAGCTAAGATCGATTTGTGAAGGTGAACTGGCAGTTGCAATCAAATTTGTAGGCGCTGCGAGTGTTCCACCACCTCCACCTCCAGATGAACCGTCTGTGATTCCGAAAAAGTCGGCAGCCCAATAGGAAGAGAAGAAGTTAACGTCTGTTGCATAAGATCCGGTGTTTCCACCTTGAGTTTCTCCCGTACCAGGATCAATCGCAATCGCATGTCCCATTCCGTTAAAGCTGTAAGTGACTACAATGGTCTCTCCTGAACCATTGTGATACTCTCTCTTACTTACAGTTGAATTGCCCTGAAAAGCATTGTCTGTTGCATCTGCTGTTTGATCCACACCATGGACATTGGTCCACTGTTCCATGATTTCGTTTTGATTCATGTAATAGACGGTATAGTCCGAGGTGCCATGAAACACACCTACTTTAGGCCACGGTCCTGAATGAGAAGAGGCGTTTCTAACCAGATTACCAAGTTGCGTTGGAGTTTTGTTGATGTTACCAAACATGGCCATAAAAGCATCATTGCTACTTGTTGCCACTTTGTAAGGAATACCAGACATCACAGCTCCACCACTAAACACATCTGGGTAAGTGGCTAACATCACAGTAGTCATCCCTCCACCAGCAGAAAATCCGGTTACATAAACCTGGCTGTTGTCGATGGAGTAATTGTTTTTCATATAGTCCGTCATGTTTTTAAGAGAAGCTGCTTCGCCATATCCGCGAGTGATGTCTCCTGATTCAAACCAGTTGAAACATTGTGAAGAATTGTTGGCGCTCTTTTGCTCTGCATAGATGACATAAAAGCCATATTCGTCCGCAAGACTGTTCCAGTCACTTTCAGAGGCGTATGAGCTAGCTGATTGCGTGCATCCGTGAAGAACTAATACCAACGGGGCATTTGAAGGCATGTTATTCGGGATGTGCACATACATGTTGAGGTTTCCGGGATTCGACCCGAAGCTGGATATTGGGGTTAGCTGTGCATAGGAAAGGAAAGTCCATAGGCTTCCCAGAGTGAGTAATGTTAATTTTTTCATAGGAATTCATTTTTGGTTTATTCCTAAGAAATTGTTCAAATATTTGTTAATTGATTGATTTACAGCTAAATGAAGGTGTATGACTTTGGTCTGTAGATGTGTTGAAATGCCGTTTATTACAATGCGGAAGACTTTTTTAGGTGTTTTGACTTTCAATAAAGAATGTTGAAAAATTCTTAAAGACATATTTTTATAATCTGTCCATTATTTTAATAGTCATAATGGTGAAAATATTGGTTATAATATGATAATGGGTATTTATTATTGATTTTGACTTCCATATAGCATAAAAGTCCATAGTGTATTATTTGTGGTGATTTCTGAAGCGGTTTGACAAATTTCTATTTTTAGCCTAGTCAAATTTTAAAAATCATAATCAGAACAATAGATATTCTAATGCTAAGACTAGAAAACAAAGTAGCAGTAATTACTGGAGGTGCCGCAGGTATCGGAAGAGCGTCTGTAGAGAAATTTGTATCCGAAGGTGCAAAAGTCGCTATCTGGGATGTGAATGAAGAAGCAGGCAATGAATTGGTTTCAAAGTATGCTGATCAAACATTATTCATCAAAGTAGATACATCTAATCCAGTTTCTGTTGAGAAGGCAACTGCAGAGACGGTTGCTAAGTTTGGTACTATTGATATTCTGATCAATAATGCTGGGATTACCAGAGATGCTACCATCAAGAAAATGACCTTTGAGCAATGGGAGCAGGTGATTAGTATCAACCTGACTGGAGTCTTCAATTGCATTAAAAATGTTTCCCCGATTATGATTGAGAAAGGAAGTGGAAGAATTATCAATACATCTTCGGTTGTTGGCTTGTATGGCAACTTCGGTCAGACCAACTATGCTGCAACTAAGTCAGGCGTAATTGGAATGAGTAAAACATTGGCCAAGGAGCTTGGTAAATATGGAATAACAGTCAATGCAGTGGCTCCAGGTTTTATCGCGACTGATATGGTTCGTGCCATGCCACAAAAAGTGATCGATATGATGGAAGGTAAGACGCCACTTGGTCGTCTTGGAGAACCTGAAGATATCGCCAATGCTTATACGTTTTTAGCTTCTGAAGAAGCATCATTTATCAGTGGTTCCGTATTGAGTGTAGACGGAGCTGTAACCCTATAACCGACCCAGATGAGAAGAGCAGCAATAACCGGGATCGGTGCCTATGCACCTGATCAAGAAATACCCAATAGTTACTTCAACGAAACACTCGGCCAGGATGTAGATGCCTGGTTGCGTGAAAACGTGAACATTACTACCCGAAGATGGTGTACAGAAGATGAGTCTGTGGCAGATCTCTGTGAACAAGCAGCAAAGGAAGCTATAGCTGATGCAGGGGTGAAGCCAGAAGATATTAATTTGATCATTGTGTCAACAGATACTCCGGAATACATATCACCATCTACAGCATCTGTATTGCAGGATCGATTGGGTTTGAAAAACGCCGGAACCTTTGATTTGAATACAGCTTGTGCTGGTTTTGTAACAGCGATGGACGTAGCCTCCAAATACATCGCTTCTGATGAGCGATACCAACACGTTTTAGTGCTTGGTGGCTATGCCATGAGTAAGTATTTGAATAAGGAAGATAAGAAAACAGTTACCTTGTTTGCAGATGGAGCTGGCGCCATAGTGATGTCAGCTACTGATCAGGACAAAGGCTTGATCACTAGTGACTTAAAGACAGAAGGTCAATACAACGGCTGGATGGGAATATATGGTGGTGCTACGAAAATGCCAATTACTGAAGCAGTTCTTGAAAACCATGATCATCAATTGAAATTTGTTCATAAATTTCCAAAGGAATTGAATCCAAAGATGTGGACAGAGATGGCTAATGACATTTGTGATCGCCTGGGAGTAAAACCGCAGGATGTTGATCATTTCTTCATTACGCAGTTGAATTTTAATTCCATCAATGAGACAATGGACAACCTGAATGTCGATCGCTCCAAAGCTCATATGGTGATGGATCAATATGGATATACCGGATCTGCTTGTATTCCTATGGCGCTTCACGATGCCTACAAGAAAGGGAAAGTGAAAGAAGGTGATTTATCTATCTTCATTGGATCTGGTGGTGGATTAGCATTTGCTGCAGCAGCTGTAAGGTTCTAATGTATGAATAGCCTAGCATCATCGGAGCAAATTACCGCGACCTGGGTGGTCGTTATTCTTTACATGGCAGTTATCCTTTTCTTTGTGGTGCGTGGAGCACTGCGTGTGAAAAGTATCAGCGACTATGCTTTAGGCAACATCACCTTTTCGCCATTGGCAGTGGGATTGGCGCTTGCCGCGTCCATGACAAGTGCTGCTACTTTTATTATCAATCCTGGGTTTATCGCATTATATGGTCTGAGTGGGGTGCTGTCTTTCGGAATAGTTATGCCGCTGGCCATATTTGTTTCATTGACCCTCATGACCAAGCGGTTTAGGAAGTCTGGAACGAATGTGAAAGCACTAACGATGGCTCAATGGATGGGGAAGATGTATGATAGCAATTACTATGCGATCTTTTTTGCCTTTCTATCGCTGCTACTTATCACTTTCATTGTTCTAATATGTGTTGGACTTACTCAGGTCTTATCCAGTGCATTAAACTTAGATCCATTTTGGGTTCTGATGGGAGTGGTCATATTTGTCTTTGGATACATGATGTTCGGAGGTGCTAATTCGATGGTGTACACCAACGCCATTCAAGCGACTTTGATGTTCATTGTTGCGGTGGTTTTACTGACATCTGGCGGCGAGTTTTTTCAAAATGGGATATCTGGATTCATGGATGAATTGAAAGAAATTGGGCCCCACTATGCCAGCTGGACCAATCCGGATAGTTTCCTTTTTAGAGACTACTTTGAAATCATTTTTTGCCAGATTGTGATCGGAATCGCAATAGTCTGTCAACCTCACATCATTACCAAGTCCTTGCTATTAAAGCATGAGAAGGATGTTAATAAATACCTGATCTATGGAATTATTGTGTTGGCGGTATTCTTTCAGGTGGTCATTGTCGGGTTATTTGCCAGATTAAAATTTCCAGACTTGATGGTAAATGGAGCTAAGATTCCAATGGATGGAATTGTGTCCGCATATGTCGTTAGCGAGTTCTCTGTTTATGTGACCATTCTGGTCGTTCTAGGATTAATTTCTGCAGGTTTATCTACACTGGAGGGATTGATTCAATCATTGAGTACAACATTGACGGCCGATTTGATCAAACCAATATTTGGAAAGAGCTTCAGTTCAGATGAAGACAAGAGCTCTAAACAAGAAATACTTGTCAATAAATTGGTCATTGTATTTCTAGCTATAGTAGGCTTTTTGTTGTCCTATCAGCAATTAGTTTCTCCGAACTTAAGTGTAGGGATTTTTGCCCAAAATGGCGTATATGCTTATTTCTCTGCAGCATTTGTTCCGGTATTTTTCGGTATGTTTATAAAAGGAGCCAAACTCTCAACTGTATTTACAGCTTCGGTTGTCGCAGTAGTGGTTCATTTTACAGTATACTATGGCCAATTCATGCCTTACATGAAGGAAACAGTCAATAACCCAGGAATAGCTAGCACGGTAGCACTCTTAGTGTCTCTCACTGTAGGACTTGTTCTTCATTTTGGAAGGAGGACTGCTCATGTATAGAAAAGACTGGATCGATAAGTGGGCTGTTTATAGTCCAGATAAAGTTGCTCTAAAAGAGTATGAAACAGGACTGGAGATTACCTATAAAGAACTAAATGAGCGGGCCAATTTCTTAGCAGACTGGTTGATCAATTCCAAAGGATTTCAAAAAGGCGATCGCTTAATGGTGTTAGCGGAACATTGCATTGAATACGTTGCATTGTTTGTTTGCTCCCAAAAAACAGGAATCATACTTGTTCCGGTAAACTATCGATTAGCACCTGCGGAGGTGGATTACCTAATCAAAGATTCTGAGCCAAAGTTCGTGTTGGTTGAGAAGAAGTTTGAAAAACTGATTGAAGGAACTTCTCATTCCATGAACCATCAATGGTTAGAGGATTTGCCTAAAGGAACTCTTAGTGAATTTATATCTACAGAGCTGGAGGAGGATGATGCTGTTTTTATTTTATACACTTCTGGTTCCACTGGTTTCCCTAAAGGGGCCATCTATACCCATAAAATGCTTTTGTGGAACAGTTTGAATACGTCACAAAGCTTAGAGCTATCGCCATCAGACCATACGATTAATTGCATGCCACCATTTCATACCGGAGGTTGGAATGTGTTGGTGACTCCAATGCTTCATCGAGGAGCATCAGTGGGTCTTTTAAAGAAATTTGATGCTGATCTTATCCTTAATTTATTGGATGAAGAACAGTGCAATGTGTTTATGGGAGTGCCGACTATGTTAAAAATGATGGCCGATAGCCCTAATTTCCAAACGTCCTCACTTGAGTCGGTACGTTATTTCATTATAGGAGGTGAAGCATTGCCGCTAAATGTGATCAATACCTGGCACAAGAAAGGGGTAATGATGAGACAGGGATATGGACTCACAGAAGTTGGTCCAAATATTACCTCGCTTCATCAAAAGCATGCTGAGCGCAAAATTGGCTCCATCGGAATTACGAATTTTTATGTAGATCACGCCATCCTGGATGATGATGGAAATACTGTTCCTACTGGTGAAATCGGTGAATTTTGTCTTCGTGGACCAATGGTAACTCCGGGATATTGGAGAAATGAGGAAGCCACTAAAAAGTCAATAGTCAACGGGTATTTTCATACTGGGGATTTGGTGCGCCAGGATGAAGAAGGATTTATCTACGTAGTGGACCGAAAGAAGAGCATGTTCATCTCCGGAGGAGAGAACGTTTACCCAGCAGAAGTGGAGCGCGTGCTTCGAGAACATCCGGATATCGATGAAGCAGCTGTGGTAGGAGTGGGAGACCAAAAATGGGGAGAAGTAGGTAAGGCTTATCTTTCCATTAAAGCAGGAGTGGACTGCTCAGAAGTAGATGTGCTTTCACATTGTGTAAGCAAGCTAGCGAAGTTCAAAGTGCCTAAGTATTTTGAATTCATGGATGAGATCCCAAAGAATGGAAGTGGTAAAATTGATCGTAAAAAACTATCATCGTTATGAATGAAAATCAAAAGCAAATAGTCATTCTGAATTTATTTCAGAATCTATGCGATAGGATAACCAATTGTGTTAAGATCCTGAATCAGGTTCATGATGACCATGTAGATTGCTTTTGATTAAAGGGACTGTTGATATGAATGTATTAAGTATTTTTCTTGTAATATCATTTCTGTTTTTAGGTGTGATAGCTAAAAGTCAAAACACCGTAAATGAGGTGATTGCTTCTTACAAATATGAGACTAAGCAGCTGAAAATTGATGATTCTACATCCATTGCTTACATCGATGAAGGGAAGGGTTCTAGAACTCTGATCATGATTCATGGTTTGGCGACTTATCTACCTTCCTGGTATCCACAGTTTGATTATCTGAAAGAATCCAATAGATGTATTGCGTTGGATTTGCCTGGATATGGTCGATCTTCTAAAGGAGATTATCCAGCCACAATGACTTACTACGCAAGTGTCATCAAGATATTGATTGAGGAACTTAAAATTGAAAACCCAGTGCTTATAGGGCATAGTATGGGTGGTCAGATAGCGGTGACAACCGTATTGCAATATCCAGAATTATTCAAAGAATTGATCTTACTGGCTCCAGCAGGTTTTGAGACTTTTACAGAGCAGCAAGCTGCCTTATTGAAAGCAGCAACTACCGTGGATGTGATTTGCAATGCAACCAATGAGCAGGTGCGAGCTAACTGGAAGCTGAACTTCTACGATATGCCTGAAACGGTAGAGTTTATGATTGAGGACCGATTGGAAATGAAAGAAGCTGCTGACTTTAGATTGTATGGACAATCCGTAGTGAGAAGTGTAAGTGGTATGCTGGATGAGCCTATTTTTGATCGATTGAAGGATCTGAAAACCAAAACACTAGTCGTATACGGTGCCAATGATATACTGATACCCAATCGCTATTTGAATCCTCAACTGACTACAAAAGGAGTAGCCGAAAAGGGTGTGGAGCAGATTGAAAACGCTACTTTATCGTTGGTTGATAATTGCGGGCATTTTATGACTTATGATCAGCCTGAAGCAGTTAATGAAATAATTGATAGCTTTCTAGAAGAATAACCTAATTCGGAATGGAAAAAATCAAACTGAAAAAATTTACAGCATTTGCTAAGGAGATCCTGCCTCATGAGGCAGATTATTTGCTTGGTATTCAGCAGTTTGAAGATTCCCAAAAGGTTGAAGTTCTTAAAAGATTGCGTGATAACGCGCATCAACAACAAAATCAAACACCATTCAATACAGCCATCAACAAACGTAAATATTCTAGTTTGATGGACTGGATTCAGCGAAAGCTGGATAGTATTGATGTAGATAAGTACTTTCAGTGGATCAATGACATGGATCGTAAGGTAATCACTGATGCCATCAGTCATGAGGAGGAAAAAGTGCTTCTAAGAAGAATAAAGAACTATAAGCACCCGATTCATAACTTCATGAAGTTCTTTGAATTGTCAATCAATTACAGGCATTATTTGTTGATTCGATTGCGACACAAGGACTATCAGGAGGTTAACCTATTCATTGAGAAGTACCAGGTTCAATACGATTACAGTAAAGAAGTAAATGCCAAACTCCATCAGGCTACCGTTGACATCATCGATCAGTTCAAAGAGAAAAAAGGTGATTCGCAGCAGTGGGAAGATTGGTTGCTGGGCTTATTCGGTGATAGCCAGTTGGATGGCTTTAACCGCTACATGGCGGTAGTTCGATTGACTTTTTTGTATTTCAATAGCCGTGAGTTCAATAAGCTGAAGCAGGTTTATGATCAGTTGGATGTTTTGCTGGCTAAGGGGATGTTCTATACCCGCCGAATCCTTTATAATTACTATGCAAACCGTTTAATGCTTCATAGTAAGTTTGATGTCTTACAGCAGGCTGAAGAATACGGTTATCTTTCTATCAGACAAAAGAATTCTGATCATGTCCTGTATCTAAGCAATTTCAGCTCAATTCTGATACGAAGAGGTAAGGTTGAGGAGGCCTTGAACTTGTTAAAAGAATCCTTTGCTGAAGTTCAGAAATCTACCAATTTCTTTCATAAGATTGGTTTTATATCTTTTTACATCAAGTGTTTAAACTTGAACAATCAGCCACAACGAGGCGAGATGTTGGCTGACAGTTTCTTGCGAATTCATTCGGATGAAATACTGAATCAACGCTGGTATTCATTCTTTACGGCTTACATTCAAGCGCTTATCAAGCAAGAGAAGTATCAGAAGGTTCTTCAGACGTTCAAGAAATATGAACTGATTCGTCATGATGAGGAGGACAGTAAGAAGTCTGTTTACCTACCGACCATTAGATGGTATTATGAGATAGCATTGGTGAAGGTTGGTAAGATGGATTCCAAAGAATTGGTTGAATCCATTGTTCAGTTCTCTCAGGATTACCTGGATGATCCTCACAAAACCTTCATATTAAATCAAGTGCTTTCAGAGCTTGAGACCTACGTGCCTCGCACTGTTGTGATGGCAAAGACTCGCCTTTATCAGAAGGAAAAAGTCTAAAAGTCCACCCTTTTATTATTTACTAAAAATTATAACCTCTCCATAATATGGTTTGGGAGATTGGATTATTGATAAAATATTCCTTGAATTATTGATTAAAAGCAATTATGATCTATTGTTATTTGTTGATAATTGAGAATTTATTAGCAATGGCATGCCTATAATAATGTCTATTTGATTGACAAAGTCCATCCCTGATTTAATGATCATAAGTGATTGATAATCAATTGTATATATATTTTAAGTGTTTCAACTTAAAATAAAGTCAATAGCTTCTATTGTTGTCATATTCATATTTAGACCCACGCTTTCTCTAGGTTTATTGAATAAGATTTAAAAAACAACCTAAAAAACTTTCAAAAATGAAAAAGACCTTTACCATCTTACTTGTGGGCATGTTGTTCGTCTGCTTTCGGTCTTACAGCCAATCGGCTGTCAGCGGAACAGTGATGGATATGGAGTCTGGAGAACCATTGATCGGTGCCACAGCAATGCTTGAGGGCACATCTAAAGGAGCGACAACAGATTCTAATGGAAAATTCACTATTCAAGGAGTGGAAGATGGTTCCTATACATTGACCATCACCTATGTAGGCTATACTGAACTTACTAAGAACTTCACGGTTTCTGGCTCTGATATGAATCTTGGTGATCTGCAACTTGAGGAAGCGATTTTTGCATTTGATCAAGTGGTAGTTTCCGGAACCAGACAAGCAGAAAAAGTAACAGAGACTCCTGCGACTATTGAGATTATTTCTGCCAAAGACCTTGCCGAGCTGCCGTCTTTTAATCCTGGTGAATTGCTAGCCAGAGTAAAGGGTGTTGACTTTGTTCGTGCTGGTGTAGTAGGAACGGGTATTAATATTAGAGGATTCAATAGCAACTTCAACTCTAAAAACCTTCAGGTAAATGATGGTCGTTTTGCTACGTTGATTGCTACTGGTCTTCCAATGGGGCCGTTAACTACTCAAATCAAAGAAGATGTAGAAAGAGTAGAAGTAATTCTTGGACCAAATGCAGCACTTTATGGGCCAAACGCTCACAATGGGTTAGTACATACTATTACAAAAGATCCTAGATCATCTCAAGGAACTACCATTGCTTTAGGTGCTGGTAACCAAAGTATGTTGACTGCCAGAGTACGTCATGCTCAGGTGATCAATGATGTGCTTTCGTTCAAGGTCACAGGTGAGTACACCAAAGCGGAGGAATTTGACTTTGCAGATTCAGTATACATCGATCGTAATGGTGATGGAGTTAAAGAAGGTTATGAGGAATATAAGTTAGATAATAGTATTAAATTCCTTCGTGGTGAAGCTGCAGCTTACATTAGCCTGCCTAATGCATCAGATATCATTATATCTGCAGGAGGTAGTAACAGTACCTACTTGTCACCAACAAACGTGGGTCGTAATCAAATCAAAGATTGGAAGATTGGTTACATACACGCGAGATATACCTCCAATAAATTCTTTGCTCAGATTTATAACACTGTTAGTTCTACTGATGAGACTTACGCGATTGATCAAAGAACTAAAAATTATTATTCTTTCATTGATGCTGGCATGAGTGATGCGGAAGCTGAAGCATTGTCATTGGACAAGGCTTACGGAGCGCCATTTGATGATGATTCTAAAAGATTAAATGGTGAAGTGCAGTATCATGACAACTTTGGTTCTACAGGAGTAGTAGTGGGAGCTCAGTATCAGAGAGACAATGCCAATAGTAATGGGACTTACTTACTAGACAATGATGGAGCAGATCCAATTATTATCAATCAGGTAGGTGTTTATGGTCAAATCGAGCAGAAGTTTGGCGATGAATTTAAGTTAACCGCTGCATTTAGAGGAGACAATCATGAAATCTACGGTTTCAACTTTATTCCTAAAGCAGGTGCAGTGTACAATGTTGGAAATGGTGCATTCCGCTTGACTTATGGAAAAGGAGTAGCTGCGCCGACTATTTTGAATATGTACGGTAACTTATTTAGCGGCTTAATTCTGGGTAATGCAGAAGGGTTTACATTGACTGATGGAACAACTGTAGAAAAACAAAAAGTTGAAAAGATCCAGTCATTCGAAGTTGGTTACAAAGGAGAAGTGGTGCCTCGAAAATTCTTCCTGGATGCGAATGCATATTATAACATCTCTGAAGATTTCTTGTCTCCAGTGACCGTAGTAGGAGTAGCAACACATCGCGGTGACGAGCCAATGTCCGAAGTACAGTCTGGTTATGGTGCGTTTGGTGGATTAGTAGCTACTTATGTGAACTTTGGTAAAGTGAATACTTATGGTTTTGATATTGGAACCAATTTGTATCTGACTGACAAAATCAACTGGACATTCAACTACTCATTCTTTGACTATTCTTATGACGAAAATGATCTCGAAGAAAATGATTTCAATGGTGATGGAGTTGTGAACAAGTTGGACGTTTTGGTCAATGCACCAAAGAATAAGTTCGGAACGGGCCTTTACTATAGAGGTAGCAAGCTATTTAGTAATATTTACTTGAGATGGGTACAAGAATATGATTACTTCTCTAGTTACCAAATTGCAGCTAAAACTCAAGATCTTACCTGGAGAGGTACTCCAGTAGTTGAGAATGCAAGATCTACGGATGCATGGAATTATGGCCCGCTTGGTGGTTTTGTAAATGTAGATATTGGAGTAGGATATAAAGTATCTAAAATATTTACTGTCTCAGGTCAGGTGACCAACCTGTTTGATGCAGAGTTTAGAGAATTTACTGCCGCACCATTCACGGGTAGATTGTTCTCCATCGAATTGAAAGCAAATTTGCCAGCAATCGGTAATTAAGAATTTAGCAAGTACACTTCATACAAGGAAGGCCATCGTTAGGTGGTCTTTTTTGTTTTATATTTAGGGCTTACCCATTAACCAATGCTGAAAAAAGTAACCCTAACCACCCTGATGCTACTCATTCTGATTTATATCGGAATTTGCTATACGCTATCCAATCGTGTATTAACACCCAATAGTTCTTTGGAGCGAACCAAAGCCAGAATACAAAGTAGCTGGGGAACCTCTTTTGAGGAACTCATGGTGAAAATGCCCGAAGCTAAAGATCTGAGAATTCAAGGTTTTGAAGGTGTGCCGATTTCTGGTAAGTATTTTGAAGTGTCTGATACAGCAAAATGCGCTATCATTTTTATCCATGGCTGGTCAGGTACCTGGGCCGGAATGCTGAAGTATGCACCAGTTTTTGAAGATTGCGGATGTCAGATGATTTTTTATGATCACAGAGTGCATGGAGAGAGTGGTGGAGAGTATCCTACAGGAGGGATCAAAGAAAAGGAAGATTTGTGGGCCGTTACAAAATGGGTTGCCAATAAGTATGATCTGGGTTATGATCAAATTGGATGGGCAGGAGCATCCTGGGGAGCAGCTACGGCGTTGCAAGCAGCTGCTATCAATGAGGATGTTGGTTTTGTGTTGGCTGATGCCTCCTATCAGGACTGGTACTCCGCCATATTCGAGCGAGCAATTAGGGATTATGGAGTTGTAATTAACGTGTTAACTCCTGGTGTAATGGCATTCGTTAATTGGCGGACTGGTATTGATTATAAAGATGCTAGCCCTATACTAGCTGCGAGCCATATTACCGAACCAGTTTTACTAATCCATTCGCGAACAGATACGCAAACCAGTTCGGAGCAATCAGTGAATATTTCGAAAAAATTGAATGCCAGTAGTGAGTTTCATCACTTAGACTGGGGTAACGATCATACAGCTGATGTGTGGGATTCCAAAGATCAGTTTGCACAATTGGTATCAGCTTTTATGAAAAAACGAACGCAGTTTCCATTCGAATGTAATTGAGGTAGTGTCAGAGATTCAAAAAAATAACCTCATCCAGGGAAGTAGATGAGGTTTGGTAATAATGAACAAAAGTAAATTCTTATAACCTGATTCCCACAACTAAAACATCATCAGTTTGGCTTTCGCCTGTACCTTTCCATGAATTGAGTGCCATTTTAAGGTCTTTGTGCTGTTCTTCACCTTGTTTTGTATAAATATTTGACAGTAGCTCCTGTAGTTTTCTACTCGAATATTTCTTGCCATTAGCTTCACCAAATTGATCTTTGAAACCATCAGATGCGGCATAGATCATTGAGCCTGGTTTGTACTTGATGGTGATGTCTTGTATCTCGAATTTACCATTCACTTTGATTTTCTGTGATTTGATTTTCACATTGTCATCTTCACCGATATAGTACAGTTCCTGGCTGGTAGTTGCCAATTTGATTTCGTTTTTAGACTCGTCAATGAACATAAGCGTTGCTTCCATGTTGTCACGAATCATATCTACCTTACCCGCCTCCAATAATTCCTGCACTTTCTCCTGCGACTTTTCAATGATCATTGAAGGGGATAAAGTCTTGTACTTCTGCAAATATGCTTTTACGGTAGATGTGCATAAAGCTGTTAGGATGGCCCCGGAAGCACCATGTCCAGTACAGTCTCCCACAAATACCACTTTTTTATTTTGTATGCTGTCAAATATGTAAAAATCACCACCTACTTCGTCTTTCGGCTGATCGAATATGAAGTGATCCTCAAAAAAGTGCTGATCTTGAGCATCTTGTCTAAAGAGTGCTTGTTGAAGTTTTTTCGCATAGGAAATATTCTCTTCAAGACGCGCTTTCTTGTCTTCCGCCTCTTTTTCTTTCAGTTTATGCTCGGTAATTACTGACTCTATCGCCATGAAATGACTTGGACGCTCCATCTCATCAAATATGGGGTAGATATCCAGTTGTAACCAGTAGGAGCTTCCATCTTTGTGATAGTTGAGAATAGATTCATTAACCCGTTCCAGATTATTAATTTTTCTGCTAATCCGATCAATCGTTTCAGGATTGGTATCAGGACCGTGCAGGAAAGCACCTGGCTTTTTGCCTTTTACTTCGTCAAAAGAATATCCGGTGATTTTTGTAAATCCCTGATTACAGTATTTGATTGAGCCATCAAGATCAGTAATGATTACGGCATTGTTGGTGTTATGGACCAGGTCTGAGAATAGAGGTGTTGCGGTGTAATTTGATTCTTTAGCGTAGTTCAACATGACGGTACTGGTTAACGAGATGATGTAATTATTTTGTTATTCATTATCATTTTACGATGTTGAAATTGTAGGATATCTGGATGAATAACCACTAATTTTCGATTAAAAATCAGCGAAAACTGAAAATCAGGTGAATGTCTCAATAAAGCTAAGAGTATTACCTAGGTGGTATTTTTAGGTGGCAGGTGCTTAACAGAATTTATGGAATTGTGGCCTCTTGAAATAGTGAAATCCCAGCTATTGATTCTCTTCTAAAAGGGCACATTTTTGGCAATAAATCTGAGCCTCATCTTGATGGTATCTTACTGGACTTCCAGCAGGAATTTCCTCAAAACATCGATCGCAAACCATATCCATTTCAGCTGTCATCGTTTCAAACTTACCAACTGGTACAATAACATCACCTATGATGTTTGGCCATTTCCTGGATTTGACAATCATAAGCTTGTAGTGTTCGTCCAGAGCTCGCCATCTTTTTCTCCACTTTTCGCCTAAATCATGATGTACCATACTTTTTTCCAGAAGGTCATTACGGTAATCAAAAAGTTCATCGTCTATGATCATCCAGTGATGAGCAGAACGTGGGTATGAGCCAAAGAATACTTTTTCTCCGGTCATAATTTCCTGCAAAAAATTGTATTGTTTGCCAATGGCCCTGTCTTTGGTAGTTTTTTCAAAGAAAGGACTTAGTCGAGGATCATGGTAAACCTGATTATAAAAATGAGTAAGGATATCTAGCAAAAGCTCTCCTTCACCCAGAGCCTTCCATAGTTCCAGGTCTGGTTGGGGATGCTCCGATTCAGTTTCTTTTCTGAATTCAAAAGGTGATTCTGCTATTGGTTTTCTGAGATCTTCCAGTTTTGGTTTTTCCAGTACCAGATCTCCTGTTGGTACGGTGATACAAGGCAATATGATCTGGTTGTCGATCATGAAATCAGGTAACTCTTTTTGTGATCCGTCAGGTATATTGCCAGATATGACCTTGGTTTTACAACTTTTGCAATTGCCTTTTCTGCATGAAAATGGGATTTCTTTACCTTGTCTCATTAGGGCATTAAGAACCGTTTCTCCCGGTTCGCATTGATACAAGGTGTTTTCATAGGTGATGTGATGCATACTCACAAAATTAATGACCTACATCGACATGATTCTTTTTATAAAAATCTTCAAAATGGCCTATGAATGATTCCTGTCCTCGGGTTTGAATGTAAGGTTGGTGAACAGTCCTAACTTTGGTAATTGCCTCTTCAGCAGTCAATCCTTTGGTAATCCAATAGCATGCTCCCATGAGTCCTGTACGGCCAACTCCACCTTTGCAGTGAATAAGAAATTTATGTCCCTTTTTTATTTCTTCACTCATGAATTCTATAGCCTGAAAAGCATTTCTAGGCATAGGGGAGTCCATATCCCGAATAGGGAAGTGATAAAAATGGAACCCCTCATCCGTTGCATCTTCTTCAATAAGAGGTCTTTCTGTGAGGCTCATGATATAGTCGATGCCTCTTTTTTTCATGTATGCTACATCCTTGTCCCAATCACTATATAAACCGGGCTGTGCGGATCCAGCTAACTCATCTTTTACTATCCAGTGAAATCCTGTCATCTTATTTGCTGGTTAACATCCCATGGTAGCTATGTAGCTAATGTATGGGTCTTTACTTGAGAAAAAATCGTTCGTATCATATACTCCTTTAAATGCTCCATAATGTAGGACAAGAACTTTGTCAGAGAGATTCTCCACATAATCCAAATGGTGCGTTACAAAAATTAAAGAAACCGGATTGTTCATTTCTTCAAGTTTGCCTTTTAAGGCGTCAATTGAGAAATGATTTTCTGGCTCATCAATCAAAGTTAATCCACCCACAAGTGGCTTGAATTCCTTGGTTTCGATGTTCTGATTGTAGTTAAAGTAAGTCTTTGGTAATTGGCTATCATTAAAGGAGTCATAGCTATACTTCAAAGAGCTAATCATGAATCCATTGATGAAGCTAAGCAGAATAGATTTACCACTTCCACTCGGACCATAAATGCATAATTTCTCACCAGTATTAAGGCTTAAGGAGGCACTGGAGAGGATCTTGTTTTCCTCTCCAATAGCTTTGAAATTGCGTAATTCCAACGCGAGTGACATATACTTAGATTTCTAATCCTTTGACTATCTCTCTGGCTTTTACCATTACAAGTCCAACATTGGCATCTGCCTGGCAGACTACACAATAAACAATGGTTTGATTTTGTGGTAATCGAGCAAAATAGTGCAGAAGATTGGTTGAATAAACCACGATTTCTTTGAAATAGTGTTCTTTACTCTTTGATCCTCTGGCTTTTTTAAAGATATCCTCGATAGTTACTACACTTTCTCCTTCGAAGAGATCTTTTGTTGCAGCAGCTAGAAAGTCAAAGACTTCCTGAGGGTGACTAGCTGTCGTTTTCATGTCCAGCATCATACCACTGCCCATGTCCACAACACCAGCAGCCACTGCTTTGGGAACATTCTTTAATGTGGCCTGAATAGATTCATTTAATTCCATAATTTAGGTATAGTTAAGGTGAATAATGATTTCATAGTCGGATTCCCAGAATCAACACGTCATCGGTCTGTGATTCTGATCCTCTCCATTTAATAAAGGTGTTTGTTAATTTTTGCTCTTGTTCGCTACACGGAGCTTCGAATAGCAGGCTAAGAGTCTCATGCAGTTGTTTACTTGAAAATTTTTTGCCACTGGCTTCTCCAAATTGGTCTTTGAATCCATCGGATGCAGCATAGATCATAGATCCGGGCTTGTATTTAAGTGTTTTGTCTTGCACTTCATATCTACCATCTACTTTGACCTTTTCAGGCTTGATCTTTAGATTGTCTTCCTCTCCTATGTAATAGATCTCCTGGGTAGTAGAGGCATATTTTATTTCTTGACGTGATTCATCAATAAAAAGAAGTGTGGCTTCCATATTGTCTGGCACACTTTCTAGTTCTCCTCCTTGTAAAAGTTCCTCTACTTTTTGGCGAGACTTCTCAATAATGAGTGCCGGACTCAAAGTTTTGTATTTAGTTAGATAGGATTTGACTGTAGACGTGCACAATGCAGTGAGAATAGCACCTGAGGCACCATGTCCTGTACAATCTCCTACAAAGACGATTTTCTTATTTTGTATCTGATCAATAATATAGAAGTCTCCACCCACCTCGTCTTTGGGCTGATCCAATACGAAACGGTCAGTAAAAATTTCTTGTTCTAAAGAATCTTTTCTGAATAGTGCTTGCTGTAATTTTTTTGCGTAGGAGATATTTTCTTCTATTCGTTCCTGACGCTCTTCGGCAAGCTGTTCTGTTTCTTTTAATTCAGTAATGACTGATTCAATAGCCATGAAATGGCTGGGTTCATTGTTCTTGTCGAGGATCGGGTAGATGTCTAGTTGTAGCCAATAGGTGCTACCATCCTTGTGATAGTTGAGAATGGATTCATTGACTCGTTCAAACTTGTGAAGTTTGTTGCTTATCCGCTGGATGGTTACGGGATCCGTCTTTGGTCCCTGTAAAAAAGTGCCGGGTTTCTTGCCTTGTACTTCTTCCAATGTATAGCCAGTTATTTTAGTAAAACCGGCATTACAGAACACAATGCTTCCATCCAGATCAGCGATGATCACGGCGTTTGATGTATTACGTACCAGGTCATCAAATAGACCTTCTTCAGATAATTTTAGTTCATCAGTATACTCTAACATAGTCCTATCAGATTACTGCTTTTTTTCCTGCTGTTGATAGGTTGAACTTCTTAATTAGAACGTTGAATAACAATTGTTTTTCGATAAAATATGGCCCCCCGAATCATATTTTGGTATTTCTCATAGAGGTATAGGTAATGTGCTTAAATCATTTACTTAAGCAGTCTTGCATTTTGCAAAAAGGGGAGGAAGTAGCTTGAAGGCGACTCGACTAACGAAATAAAAAAGCCAGAGTTATTGATAAACTCTGGCGTTGTAGAATATTGTTAATTAATTAATGTTAGGTAATCCTGAAAGATTAGAAATTGTCACCATCAAGTAATCTTCCTAAGCCACCTAGGACAGATCCTTCACCTTTTTGGTTACCTCCAACTCTCGGTGCACTTCTGATCACTCTATCGGCTAATCTTGAAAAAGGAAGACTTTGTAGGTAAACGGTACCCGTTCCTTGAAGAGTGGCAAGGAATAATCCCTCACCACCAAAAAACATGGACTTTAGATTGCCTGCTCTTTGAATGTCATAGTCCAACGAAGGTGAGAAGCCAACAATACAACCTGTATCAATTAAAAGCTTTTCGTTTTTTAACTCTTTTTTGACAATAGTGCCACCAGCATGAAGAAAAGCAAGGCCATCTCCGCGAAGCTTTTGTAAAATGAATCCTTCTCCACCAAAAAAACCTGCACCGATTCTTTTGCTAAATGCAATTGAAACTGAAGTTCCCATTGCTGCACATAAAAAAGCATCTTTCTGGCAAAGAATTTCTCCACCAATTGCTGATAGATCTAAAGGAATGATCGCACCAGGGTAGGGTGCTGCAAAAGCAACTTCGCGTTTTCCAGAACCACGATTGGTAAAATGAGTGATGAAAAGTGATTCGCCAGTGAGTGCACGCTTACCAACATCCAGAAGTTTACCAAAGACACCTTTGTCTGGTTCAGATCCATCACCCATTTTTGTTTCAAAGGTAATTTCCCCATCCATCCAGTTCATGGTGCCAGCTTCAGCTATAACTGTTTCTCCAGGATCTAGCTCAATGGCTACAGTTTGCATGTCATTGCCATGAATGGTATAATCGATTTCGTGTGATCTCATAATTATTCTGATTTTTTGAATTTAGGTAAATGACGTATTGATCTTTCAGATAGTATTTGTAAGTTCAATTTGCTTATGCGGTTAAACCAAATCTAAGTGATTCCACCCCTTTTATCCAGAGCAAAATCTTGTTCATCTATAAATAATGCTAGATGGACTTATTTATATGGATTATAAACGGTTTAATTGAGATATTAGATGTATAAAATTGACTAGCGGAAACCAAACCTTACCTTGAACATGAATTTCAGACTACCACCTAACTGTTTATTGACAGGAATTTTTCTGTTTGTAAGCGTGATAGCCTATTCCCAGGATACCACCTCTACACAGAAAAAAGGCGTGGATATCTTCATTACACAATCTCCTAAAATCATTATTTCCCTGGATAATACCGTGGATAATAAATGTTATGGAGACAACAATGGAGCTATCAATATTACTCCAAAAGGAGGGTTTCCTCCCTACAAATATTATTGGAGCCATGGAGCTACTACACAGGATGTGGCTGATCTATCAGCTGGATTCTACAAAGTGGCTGTTTACGATGGATATAGTTGTAGTGATACACTTCTTGTAGAAGTGAAGCAACCTGAGCCACTCAAAGGGGAAGTTGTAGAAGTAAAAGACATCTTGTGTTATGGTTATACACAAGGTGTAATTGACATTGAGGTGAGCGGAGGAGTTGCTCCTTATACTTACAGTTGGAGCAATGGCGCAACGACACAAGATCTTGAAAATGTGAAGTCGGGTGAGTATTCCGTACTGATTACCGATGCAAATAACTGCCAGGAGATTGTGGTAGCTCGAATTGAGGAAAAACCACTAATAGTCAGGTCATTCGATGACCTCTCCAATATCAAATGTTTTGGAGATGAAACTGGAGTGATTGATATCTCAATAGAGGGGGGTACACCTCCCTATAGCTATTTGTGGAGTAACGGAGCTACCACTGAGGATATTTCCAACCTGAAAGCTGGAAACTATGAAGTAACCGTCACAGATGCAGCGGGATGTACCGAGGTGTATGCTGCCAAAGTGAAACAACCAGATCAGTTGACCTTAAATCTGGATGAGGTACGAAATGTAAGATGTTTCGGTGATGAAGGTGGTGCAATTAATATTGGTGTACTAGGAGGTACTCCGCCTTACAGTTATGAATGGTCTAATGGTATGACTACTCAGGATATCAATGGTGTGAAAGCAGGCAGATATTCTGTGACTGTAACTGACGCCTACGGCTGTTCTGAAAAAATGGAGACAGAGATCACTCAGCCAGAAAACATGTTGATCAATCTTGTTTCCAGCTCCAATGTTACTTACTATGGTGGCGAAGATGGTGCTATTGATATTCAAGTATCTGGAGGTGTGGCTCCTTATAAGTTTAAGTGGAGCAATGGAGAAACCTCGGAAGATATTTCCAATATTCCAGCTGGTAATTACAATGCTAAAGTCACTGATGCTACGGGGTGTAGTAAATTCATACATGTGGCTATTGAGCAACCAGAGCAATTAACTGCGGTTATTAATAGGGCAGTTAACATCAACTGTTTTGGTGATGAGTCTGGAGAACTTGCTGTTGCAGTTCGTGGGGGTATCAAACCTTACAAAATCAATTGGAATACTGGAGCAACTACAGCTGAGATCACTGGATTGAAAGCCGGAAATTATTCCGTTTCCATTGTTGATGCTAATAACCACTCGGTCAAAATTGATACGGTTTTGACGGAGCCTGAAGAGTTCATTGCTGAGGTGAGTAAAGTGACCAATATTTTATGCTTTGGAGAGAAGGAAGGAGCTGTTGATGTGGAGGTCACTGGTGGAGTCGCTCCATATAAATATTACTGGAGCAATGGAATGATCACACAAGATATCCTTGATGTGCCTGCTGGAACCTATTCAGTAAAAATTTTAGATGCCAATAGGTGTGTTCAGAATTTGGAAGTAGAAATCACTCAACCTGAGGATTTGGCAATCGACATGGAGTCTCTGGAGAATGTGAAATGTTTCTCCGAATCGACGGGTTCCATCAATGTAGCGATATCTGGAGGTGTTGAACCATACAAGTTTACTTGGAGTAATGGTGCCACTACACAGAACGTGGCAGAATTGAAATCAGGGAATTATAAACTGACTGTTGAAGATGCTAATGGATGTGTGGAGGAGTTTTCTACGAAGATCACGCAACCTGAACTCCTGGTAATCAGGGAAGAGCAAGTAGGTCATATTGATTGCTTTGGAAATGAAAATGGATACATTCATTTGAATATTTCTGGAGGAACGGCCCCTTACGAATACACATGGAGCAATGGAGCTACAACAAAAAACATTAATGATCTCGCTGCTGGTGACTACAACGTCACTGTAAAAGACGCCAATGGTTGTCAGGCTACTTATTCCCAAACAATCAATACACCAGAAAAGCTTGTGGCTAATTTGGATGAGATTGTCAATAATGTTTGTGCTGGAGATCTTAAAGGAGAGGTGAATATTTCTGTAGTAGGTGGGGTTGCCCCATATCGTTACAGGTGGTCTACTGGAGCTACATCTCAAGACCTGGTGAATGTGAAGAGTGGTAAGTACTCTGTAGAAATTACCGATAGCAATGGATGTATTGATACGCTGAGTGCAGAGATTACAGAGCCACCGTTGTTGGAGGTTAAAGTGGAGTCAACGAACATTCTATGTTACGGAAACAAGTCTGGATCAATCAATTTGACAGTGACGGGTGGTACAAAGCCATATGCCTATGAATGGAGCAATGGAGCCAAAACAGAAGATGTTGCTTCACTAGGCGCGGGTGACTATTCTGTTATCATAACTGATGCTAATGGATGTTCGCGTATTGAAGAGGTTATGATCACCGAGCCTGCGAGATTTGTAGCTATTCTTGAGTCTGAGACCCAAATCAAATGTTATGGGCAAAATACCGGAGCTGTTCGTGTAAGAGTTAGTGGTGGTGTGGAGCCATACACTTATAAATGGAGTAATGGTGCAGCATCCAAGGATATTATAAATATTCCCGCTGGGACCTACACTTTATTGGCAACAGATGCCAATGGATGTACCCAACAGATTAAATCAACAATTACTCAACCTACAGATGTAGAATATTCTGTAAATAAAGTCACTAACCTGACTTGTTATGGTGACAATGGTGGTGCAATAGATATTTCTGTAATTGGTGGTGTTGGTCCATACCAGTATCTATGGAGCAATGGAGCGACTACACAGGATTTGGTAAATGTACCTGCTGGAAAGTATACCGTGCAGATCAAGGAAGGAAATGGATGTACCAATACGATTGAAGCAGAGGTAACTCAACCTGAATTGTTGATGTTAAAATTAGACACAGTGGTACAAATCAATTGTTATGGAGACAATACAGGTGCCATTGGTATCTCAGTAAAGGGAGGAGTAGCACCATATCGTTATAGCTGGAGTAATGGAGCAACCACCCAGGATATTTCCAAATTAACAGCGGGCAATTATAGTGTGACGGTCATTGATGCCAATGGTTGTATTAAGTCTGCATCTGCTGTGGTTAAAGAACCTAATCCTTTCGTAGCGACTATAATTGACCAGAAAGATGTGTTGTGCTATGGTGATGAATCAGGTAGTATTAAATTGAACGTAACAGGAGGGGTACAGCCATATGTGTTTAAATGGAGCCATGGAGCTAGTTCTCAAAACTTAGATCAATTACCTGCAGGTAAATACTCAGTGGTCATCACAGATGCCATGGGATGTATTCAGACTTTGGAAACAACAATTACTCAGCCTCCATTAATGAAAGTTGACCTAGTATCAGTAGAAGATGTTACCTGTGCTGGAGGGTCTGACGGGTCAGTCAATATCTCGGTGACTGGTGGAAAAACACCTTATAGATATAAATGGAGTAACGGAGCAACTACTCAGGATTTAGAGAATATCCAAGCAGGTACCTACAAGCTTACTGTTGTGGATGCTTATGGGTGTTCTGATGAGAATATAGAAGTGACTGTAGCTGAGCCACCAGTAATTACTGCCAGCATTACCAGTGTTACCAATATTGAATCTTTCGGGTTAAGTAGCGGAGCTATTGATTTGAGTATCGATGGTGGTGTAAAACCTTATAAATACAGTTGGAGTAATGGTGCCACTACTCAAGATATTAGTGGTGTTCCTGCTGGTAACTATTCAGTGTTCATCGTTGACGCTAATCAATGTGAGGTGAATTTAAATGCTACTGTTACCCAACCTCCGCAATTAAATGTTTTAGTAGAATCCGTACAGAGTATTCTTTGTAGTGGAAATAACACGGGTGCCATTAATGTCTCAGTATCAGGAGGTGTACAGCCATATACATTCGAATGGAGTAACGGTGATTCCACGCAGAACATCAGTGATGTGCCTGCTGGAGATTATTCTCTAACTGTAACTGATGCAAACAATCATAGAAAAATTATTACTTCCAATATTCCAGAGCCAACACCGCTGTTGGTAAATGTGGATCATTTGGAGCATGTGAAGATTTTTGGTCAAACTACTGGAGCAGTCGATATTACCGTGACTGGGGGCGTAAAACCATACACCTATCAATGGAGCAATGGAGCAAGTACTCAAGATCTTAAGGATCTTCCTGCGGGTAGGTATGAGCTTCTTTTGACCGATGCCAATGGGTGTACAGTTAATACGATAAGTGAAATTGAACAGCCTGCAGAACTTATTGCCTCTATTTCAGATGTGACCAATGTTTTATGTTACGGAGATAATAAAGGAGCAATTAGAGTTTCTGTTACTGGAGGAGTTCAACCTTATCAGTTTAGATGGAGTAACGGTGATCGTACTCAGGATATTGAGGAGGTGATCGCTGGAGTTTATTCACTAAAAATTACTGATGCTAACGGAAGTGTAAAGAACCTTGAGACAGAAATTACTCAGCCCACAGCATTGTCTGCTAATATTTCATCTTTGGTTCACAATGATTGTTATGGAGAGCAGCAAGGTAGTATTGCAGTAAGTGTTTCTGGAGGGGTGGCGCCGTATTCTTATTCTTGGAGCAATGGATCTTCTTCTTCAAGCATAAGCGACTTGTCTGCAGGAAGCTATGATGTTATCATTCGAGATTCTTTAGGTTGTGAGCAGCGATTAGTGGCCGAAATTGAGCAACCGGAAGAATTATTAGCTGTTGTCGAGAATATTAGAAATATCAATTGTAATGGTGAAGCTGAAGGGAAAATTGAAGTGGATGTGACAGGAGGCACTTCTCCTTACCGATTTAAATGGAGTAATGGAAGTGAGGCTAGAAACTTAACCAAGGTACTTGCTGGAAGCTATTCACTGGAAGTTTATGATGCGAAAGACTGTTTTGTTAAACTCGATGCTGAGATTACAGAACCTCCGTTGCTATCGGTTCAATTAGATACAGTTGTTCATAACCTCTGTAAGAATGATAATCAAGGAATGGTGGAGATCTCCGTAACTGGCGGTGTGACTCCTTACGAATACCGTTGGAGCAATGGTGAAAGAACAGAAGACCTTGTTGATGTTATTGCAGATACCTACACAGTGATTGTAAAAGATGCAAACGGATGTACACAAGAGTTGACAACTGAAGTTTTGGAGCCTCAACTATTGTCATTAGTAGTTGACTCTATTTCGCACGTACCATGTAGTGGAGATGCTATCGGTTATTTCAGTGTTCAGGCAGCCGGTGGAGTAGCACCATATAAGTTTGAGTGGAGTAATGGTACAACCGGAAATGTTTTGAAAGATGTGAAAGCTGGAAAGTATGAAGCCACAGTTACCGATGCAAATGGTTGTGTAGCTACTATTTCTGACTTTATTAACGAGCCGCCTGCATTAATAAGTGGTATTAGTGCCATTACCGATATTCAGTGTTATGGAGACAGCTCAGGAGCTATTTACATTACGGCTCTCGAAGGCGTTGGACCTTATGAATTTGAATGGAGTAATGGAGCAACAACTAAAGACATTACTGGACTAACAGCAGGTGATTATCAATTGAAAATTACTCAGGGAAATAACTGTGTGACCTACCTGGAAGCAACCGTATCACAACCAGAACCATTTGAGTTGTCTGTACTAGGGGTAGAAGATGTAACATGTTATGGTGATAAAACAGGTAAAATTGATATTGATGTGAAAGGTGGTGTAGCACCATATACGTATTCCTGGAGCAATGGAGCAGAAACACAGGATATCGCCAATGTAAAAGCAGATAATTACTCTGTGATGGTACGAGATGCCAATGGATGTTTGCTAACAACCTCACTTGATATCAATCAACCACAAGAGCTTCAGTTGACAATCGATTCAGTTAGAAACGTAAAATGTTGTGGGGATACCAGTGGGGCTATCTTCATCTCTGTTACTGGTGGTGTGGCTCCATATAAATATAATTGGAGTAATGGTGCAACTACTCAGGATATAACCAACCTGACGCTCGGTAAATACACAGTGACTGTCACTGATGCTGTCGGTTGTGAGGTGTCTAGTATTGAAGCAGACGAATTGGATATTTACGAGCAAGTACTTACCAAAGGAAAATTCGTTACCACAGGAATTCAGTTTGACGTAGCCAAATCGACTATACGTCCAGAATCATTCGGTATAGTGAATAAGATTGCCACTATCATGAAGGAGTATCCACAGTTGACATTCCGAATTGAAGGTCATACGGACGCGGATGGTACGGAAGCATCTAACCTGGCATTATCAAAATCGAGGGCTGCCGCTATTAAGGAAGCACTGGTGAAATTTGGTATCTCTGAAAATAGACTTCAGACAGAGGGGTATGGTGAATCACGTCCTATTGCTTCTAATTTGACTCAAGAAGGTAAGCAGAAAAATAGACGGGTAGAATTCATTTCACTTACGGGTAACCTGTCTGGTGAATTTGAAAACTTAGAACAAGAAGAGTAAACTACTAACCACTCTAAAAAAGGCTGCAAATTTTATAATTTGTGGCCTTTTGTTTTTTATGACGGATTGAAAAAGGAGACTGCTCGTTAGGTTATCTCTTTCTAAAATTGTTGTATTTTGACACCAGCTTTTTATCCTTAGTCACTAGGCAGTTTGATGAAGTATGTTATAAGTGTTTTATTGTCTTTTCTTTTATTAGGTTTCGCCGTAGCGTCTTCTGACTCAACTAAAAGGAGAGATTTGAATGTGCGATTTGGGGTCATTCATGCCGCATTATCTGACAAGGTGTTCACACCTATCACCTATACAGGTAAAAGTGTTGTCTGGGGTGGTACTTTTTTGGCCGAGCGTGAATATCAGACGCATAGAGTGTCTGTGGGATATACCTCACTCACATTCAGCAATCAAATTAATAATAATAGATGGCTGGTATCCAATGAAACTATCAGGTATGATTATTTGCGGAGAATTAATTCCCTTCAATTATGTGATTTTCGAATAGGGATTGGTACTAAGAACTATATCTCGCTAAGGAGTCTCATGCTTTCAGGTAATGAAGAAACTGGATATGATGTTTTCTCAAGTCTTCCAGTGAATCTCTTGATTAATCTGAAACCAGGATCAAGGCATCATGTTAGTATTTATTTATCTACAGGTCTGTTCGCTTATGTGATTGGACAAATGAAAGCTCCAAAAGATTGGCCCGCAGATTTCACTTCCTCCATTTTGGATCATAATGACTCACCCAATATAGGATCAATTGTCAAGTCAGGTAAAGTCTTATGGCTTGATGCTTTTCTAGATATTGATACCGTAATAGAATATGACTTTCAGTTAGCTAAGAAATGGGGTATAGTAGCCCAATACGCCTTTAATTATTACACCTATGAGAAATATGAACGCGTAAAAAGTGCCGATAGTCAATATCAAATAGGAATAAAATACAGCTTTTTCAGATGAGACTGATCAAATACATAGGGTTAATACTTATAATAAGCAGCTGTGAAAACTTACTGAACCAAGATGAATTGTATCCTTCGCAACGAGAGGTGTTTCAATACTATTGGGATGATTTTGATCAATATTATGTGGGGTTTGAACAGAGAGGGGTTAATTGGGATTCCGTTTATATTAGCTCAATGCAGCGTATAGATTCAGGACTGTCCCAAGATCAGTTTTTTGATTTGCTGAAATCTATAACCCTGAATTTTGAGGATATACATGTGGCCTTGGTTGGTGGCAATGAATCAGTATTCTTTAGTCCAGTTACCTTAGGCAGCAGAAGAGTGAAAGAGCTAGATAGGTCAATTAATGACCTGAATAAGGTAGGTGATCTATTAGAGCATGCGATTATAGCCGGTGATATTGCATATTTAAGAGTGCCAAGTTTTAGCGGTCGGTTTGACGTGAGTGAGTTTACGGTAGTTGATGATATTATTCCTGACTGGAATAACCAGACTCAGGGATTGATTCTTGATTTGAGACTAAATGGAGGTGGAGAATATAGCAATGGTAAAGCTCTGGCCTCAAGGTTTATTGATCACGAACTATTGTATGCCAGACACAATAAGAGGAATGGAAGTGATCATGGTGATTTCACCGAATATTTCCAGGATGTATTGGCCCCTGATGGTGAAGAGGCTTACCTAAAACCTATCGTTCTGTTAACCAATGGTTTGACAGGTAGTGCAGCTGAGCTGTTTGCACAAGCATTGAGATGTCGAGAAAGAGTATTGATAGTTGGTGAGCCTACATCAGGAGGACTGGGTATCAACAACTGGAGAGAACTGCCAAATGGATGGAATCATCGCATTACGATGACGCTAGTGGAGGATTGTCAGGGAAGTATCCATGAGGGAATTGGAATTACTCCAGATTTCTTTGACACAATATCTTATGCGGACTCAACCGCTAATGTAGATAGTCAACTAAGAGCAGCTGTTTCCTTGATTAAACAAGGCTTTTAAAATGTATTTAGGAAGTTCTTCAATTGAGTTAACTTTGTGTATCCATCATTTCCACCACCAGTATGTCAAAAGTAGCCACAATCAAAGATGTTGCTAGTGCCTTAGGAGTATCTACTTCTACAGTTTCCAGGATTTTAAATGGGAAAAACCAGAGCAATAAGGACCTGGTTGAAAAAGTTCAGGAAGTCGCTAAGAAACTTAATTATCAGGTAAATACTACAGCTAGAGGTCTTAGAACTAATAAGTCTGGGTTGATCGGTATCATTGTGCCAGATATTAGCGATGACTTCTTTGCAAGTGTATTCGCAGGTATTGAGGAGGTGACTGAAGCAGAGGGATATAACTTGCTCATTTGTCAGTCCAATGAGAGAAAAGATAAGGAAGAACAACTTGTACAACAGTTGATCGCTTGTAATGTGGAGGGCTTAATGATTTCGGTAACTCAGGAAACCGATACTGTGAATTTTTTAGACAGCTTCGCAAACATGGGTAAGAAAGTTGTCATGTTTGATCGTGTCATCAGACAAAATACCTATCCGGTAATAGAGACAAACGATTTTGATGGAACCTACAACGCTGGCAAGCACCTGATAAAAACAGGAAGCAAAAAGTTTCTCTATTTGGGGTTATTTGAAAACCTGGAGAACAATAGACAAAGGCTTGGCGGTTATGAGGCCGCATTGGCTGATTCAGGACTCAATCTTGAGAGAAAAGCCTACGTAGAGGATATTCAAGAAACGGCCAACATACTTCAGCGAAATTGGGATGAAAGCATTGATACTATTGTGTGCTATAACGATATGATTGCTGCTGAAACACTGGCTTATTTTAATGAGAAAGGAATTCGAGTGCCAGCTCAAGTCTCAGTGTGTGGGTTTGATAATAGACCATTGTGTCGGTATACGCAACCCACGTTAACAAGTGTGGTGCAGCCAACAAAACGCCTGGGGGCTCTGGCAACACATACACTTTTAGGACTGATCAATGAATCAGATGTGGAACCAATGGAGTTGGAGAATAACTTGATTCTGAGAGGATCAACTTCATAAAAGTCTTGAATTACTGATTTTGTTGAGCTAATTTCTAGTATAGAATGGTTTTAGTGTTCATTCCTAGCTAGTCAAATGTCCGTATTTGAACATAGCTGACTCTCTTTTTAAGTCAGAAAGTGGCTTACTTTAGTGTTTAGATGGTTGGCATTTTTTTTGAGCTGAATAGGATGATCAAATACCTAACTTTCCTATGAATAATCTATTCAAGTACACTATCAGGAGTTTGTTCACACGCAAATTTTTTACCCTGATTAACATCAGTGGATTGGCAATTGGTATAGCTGTATTTCTAGTGTTAATATCCTATGTGAGGTCGGAGTCCAGCTACGATCACTACCATCAGAAGGCAGATCGTACTTATAAGCTAATTACCCATTTTACCAATCAACATGGTAATGAATACCAATACAGCATTGTCATGGGTGACGTTAATGAAGTTATCCGCCAGCAAGTACCGGAAGTTGAGATTGCTTCCTTAATGTATGGCCCCGATCGGGTTGAGATGGATTTAGGTGGAGATCAAAGGAGCAAAGCAAAAGTCCTGTATGTTGATTATTCTTTTCTAGATGTATTTGATTTCCCTCTGATGGAAGGGGTAAAGTTTGATCAACCTGATCAAATCATCATCAATCAAGAATTTGTCAAAAAAGCATTTGAGAATAATGATGCACTTGGGCAAAGAGTAGGGATAGAGGATAAGTCTTTTAGTCTGGCTGGTATTGTTGAAGTGCCAAAGGATACCCGGTTCCAATTTGATGCGCTAATTCCTATTGAAGCATATCCGTATGTAATGGACATGAAAAGTGGAGGTGTGGAATTTGAAAGTTATTTCACACTATTGCCAAACGGTAATAATGAGGAGACCTTACACAAAATTGCTGCCACATATAATGAGTTCCTCGAATCTAAATGGACACTTTGTTCTGCTGATAATTACTTGATTCCTATCAAAGATGTATATCTGGATGATCGTGTCAACCACCGAATGGGAAATGGAAATGCTGCCATGTTGGTTGTCTTTTTGATCGTGGCAATGATCATCGTCATTCTAGCTTTAATGAATTACTTGAATGTTCAAATCGCCTATTCTTTTACTCGAAGAACAGAGATGAAAATTAGGAAGGTGATGGGTGCAGGAGTTAAGCATCTCATGTCTCTAAGTTTGGTGGAATCCATGATGGTTATAGGAATCTCCGGGATCATAGCACTGTTACTCGTTCAACTCATTGACGAAGCCACTAATCAGACGGCTATTAAATTAGTGAGGAACGTGTCTTTGAATAATTGGTCATTGGTAGAATGGAGTTATTTCGGAGCTGTCCTGTTAATTCTTATTGTTATTTCTACCATCTTCTCTGTGAGAAGAATGACTCAGTTAAAATTTGATGCCAGTTTAAAAATAAAGGCTCTTGGAAACGGTACTTTGGCAATGATTGCTTTTCAGTTTTTCATTACTGCGGGTTTGTTGTCAATGATTCTCTTTATCAACGCACAGATGAGCTACATACAAGCATTTGACCGGGGATACAATGAGGAGAACGTATTGGTGGTTAAAAATCTCAGCAACGACTTTCGGGGAAATTTTCAAACCATCAAAACGGAGCTTCTTCGTAATCCATCCATCCTATCTGTGAGTGGAATGCAATCCGAGCCAGGAGCTGGAACAAGTGGGCAAATTGCTCGTAAAGCCTCTGATCCTGAGGAAAAGGCAATCAGTATTAATCATGTGAGGACATTAGGTGGCTACGTAGAGACTTTTGGATTAAATGTGGTAGCTGGAACGGATTTTTCCAATTCATCCAATGACCAATACCAATTTATCATCAATGAGACTGCTGCCTCTAGAATATTTGCTGAAGGTGAAAATCCGATTGGTCAAACGCTGGATATGGCTGGAAGAATCGGTGTGGTAGTTGGAGTAGTTCAAGATTATAATTATCAATCACTTCGACAGAAAATACAACCATTGGTTATTGATATAGAGGATCCTTATTCATTAAAACTCGCCATACGGCTGAATAGCGAGAATATCTCTGAATCAATTGATTTCATTTCCAAGACCTTACAAACTGTTGATTCGAAATATGGCTTGGAATACAGCTTTGTTGATGAGCAATTCGACCGAATGTATTATTCAGAGATTGATTCAAAGAAGATTTTGAGTTACGCTACCATTGTAGCACTTGTGATATCGTTGTTTGGATTGCTTTCCATGACCATATTTGTCATTCAGTCCAAAACGAAAGAGATGGCAATGAGAAAAATACTTGGAGCGGATGTTATTCACTTATTTTGGCAATTGTCTAAAAAAACGTTCTACTGCATTTTGGCGGGTAATGTATTGGCAGTTCCAATGGTTTATTGGTTTGCACAAGACTGGGTTTCAGAATTCGCATTCCACATCTCCATGAATCAGTTGGTTTGGATTGTTCCTACTTCATTAACGATATCTCTGATAGTAGCAGTATTTGTCGTACTGCAACAACTCTGGAAGGCAGTTTACATTAATCCAGTTAATTATCTTCGATACGAGTAAACTTAAAAAGCCCGCAGATGCGGGCTTTTTCATTGTATTTGATTGAATCAACTTATTAGTTGATGATTAATTTACTTTCATATTGCTGCTCATTTCCAGAGATTCTCAAGAAGTACAGTCCTTTTTCATAGTCAGTTAAACGTACTTCGTGTCTTAGAACATTTCTGTTTGACTTTGCTTCGGTGTTCCACAGTGTTTTTCCATTCAGGTCAATTAACCTGATCTGGTAAATTCCATCTACTTCTACTGGCAGGTTAATATTCACTAACTCAGTTGCTGGATTAGGATAAACCTCTGTTTTCAATTGAGTAACACTTCCATTAGTCAATGAGGTAGATCCAATCATACGAGCATTAGAGCCTCCAATCTCCATAGCATAATCTTCTACCTCACCATAACTAAAGGTCTCGCAAGAGGTAGAAGTAGAGTTGTATTTCATGCTCACACGCATCATGGTGATGCCTGCAGAAGCTGAAGAAGGTATGGTGATACTACCAGAGATTGTAGACTGGAATGCACCACTGCTATACAGTTGCTCACCAGAGTCGCCAAAGTCACCGTCTCGATTCAGATCTATCCAGATTCTCAAGTATTCGTTGTAAGCACCAGAAGGGAATGCTGGAGTTAAAGAGAAACTATAGCTAGATCCCGGAGTTACACTTGTAGAAAGCGAGGTGTAATCACCATAACCACCGTCGTTTCCACTAGAGTTGCTGATGGAGCCTAATGAGAAACTCGAGATGTACTCATAGGAGGAGTTATTTCCTTGAGATGAGCAATACCCAGTTGGCATCGTAGAACCGCCACCTCCGGATCCGCCACCTCCACCGGAGCTGCCTCCAGTTAGTGCACCAAGGTTGTCAAACGTATCTTGAGCTTGTGAAGTCCATTGATTAGCAGTGTATGTGCTAGAAGGTCCAGATACAGATGCATTTCTTTGAAGTGTTACATTCTGAGCAAAATTGGATGAACCTCCACTGAACGTACCAACGATATCAGTCAGCGCATCGTTCTCAAACAACCCAACAGGATCATTTCCATTAAATGTCATTACGGAATTACCAGTTGTCAAATCTGCTTTTGCTAATAATGTAGATCCTGCACTAGAATAAACGATCACATAAGTAGATTGAGCTGCCAAAGTACCGGAAAGGCTGAGTGCAGTGCTCCATGACCCAGCACCATTGGTTTGCTTCTTCAATGAATAGGCAGATAGGTCAACAGAGGAAGATCCTATGTTTGCTATTTCAATTGCTTTATTATTTGATGAACCTTCTACATATTCAGAAATGATGATGGTGCCAGTGGTGCCTCCGCCGCCACCACCTCCGCCACCGGAGGATCCGATTGTGAAGGATTGGGTTTCAGTGGAGCTAAATTGTCCACCACTGATCAATGATCCACCACTGCTTGTAAAGTCGTAAGAACCATTTCCATAAGAGCAGCAGATACCATCACCATACGTGTCATTGATGGTGAAATCATAAGTGCCATCCGTCAAACACAAGTCTACTGTATAAGTAGTATTTGCATTAGAATACCCACTGCCAGATGCAACTTCGACTCCATCTTTTTCAAGAGTCCATGAGGTTTCAGCGGGATAATTGTCTGTCACAAGAGTGAAAGTTACTTCTGTGTCAGAACATGTGGAGCCGCCTCCACCACCACCGCCTCCACCTCCGGAGCCAGAACCCCAAATAGCCTCTGCATATTCAGGGTGATCAATGAATGGATTTCTGTTGCCCTGGTAGCTGTAGATAGCATCATTACGATCCATTTCAGTAGAGGAAACAGGGTCTGCGGCGTGCCACGCCAGCAATACTGATTTTACACCATGGAAAGGAGTTTTGTCTGTGTTTGGAAGAATGTCCTCCGTTAGCTCCAAATCAGGCTCGCCATTTTCTCCTTCATAGCGAACAGCCATGTAGAGGATCATTCGAGCAACATCACCCCGAACATTATCTCCAGGATACCAGCTGTCTGAGTCGGAGCTAGCCGGTGTACTACCGGAGTAATTACCAGAAGCATCTACATACTGACTTCCGCCATTGTCGAAAGCTTTGTTGCTTCTAGCGGAATTTGTTGAGACGTCCTCAGCTCGAATATGATGCAGGTCGGTCCCAGGACCCATAGTTGTGCCAAAATCGCCTCGGGATTTAGCCCATACATGTTCTCTGTTCCATCCAGCACCACTTGCATATTCCGCAGCAGCGTCCATGGAAAAACGAGAGTAGATCCCAACAACATTGCTGCTGTTATTTGGATCTCGATCGGTTACTTTCAGGAGGTCCCACAGCGCACTATAGCTGTATTCTGTATGGCCATCTATGATGTTGTTAAGTTCTGCTTTCAGAGCATCACCGGTAAGCCCATTTGCTGAATTGTAATATCCAGCCGGAGCTTGAGCAAAAAGCACACCTTGCCCAAGCAAGGTGATAATGAGTAAGAGTTTTTTCATAAGTGAAGTGTGAGTTTGTACAGTCGTGAACGAAAATAACAGATTGTCTCAGCAAACGCAGGTACAGTATTAGCTTCTCGGTAAACTCAAATTGATGGTTTGTAAATTTTCTTTGTGTTAATTATCAGAACAATACGTTTCAATAAAAGAATTTTTACTTATTTCGTGACACTGTGAAACTTTCTGAAAGGCAGAGAGATAGAACAGTACACCGCCAAGAGTAAAGCCAATCCTACAAAAACGTATGGATTTAATTCGTGAAATGGCCATGGTCATTGAGCAGGATCGTCCCAAGTCGTTTAACCTACTCATACCCAAAGGCTCCAAGCTTAAGAGACTCTATTCGCTGGCGGCCCAGGAGGAATTCCGGGGAGATGCCCACGCTGCTAAGGCTATTTATAATAGTGATGCGAGTGACAAACGGTTTATTATGTTGAAGGGGAACCTCATCAACAAACTCTCAGAGTTGACATTGACAGCCAATCACTCAGATATTAACAAACGCAACTTTATTAAAGTACAGTTTCAATGCGAACGAAATCTATCCATTGCTAAAAAATTGCTATTTGTTAACGTCTATCACAATGCCGAACGAATCGCGAAAAAGGTATTGAAACGTGCGGAAAAGTTTTACTTGTCAGAAATTGAGTTGGAGTGTTATTACCTACTCCGAAAAATCTATTACCTAAAAGGATATCCTGTGGATGTAGAAAGGTATCAGAAACTGGCACTTGCCAAACAAAACGAAACCAAACTAATGGATCAGTCTTACGGATTGGTTCAGATATCTCTGGCTCACGTAAAATTTGTACGTTCTCAATCCAATTCATTGCAAGTCTTACTCAAGACCTATTCACTGGAAATCAAAACATTCAAACATGAGTGCCAGTCACCATTCTTAGTGCTTTCCTTATTGCGAGTGAAGCTAATTAGGGCACACCAAGCCAACAATCTTAATAAATGGAACAAGGCACTGGAAAAGCTATGGCAACATTTGATGGATTATCCTTTCCTGGAAACAGAGCATCTTTTGTTGGAAGTAAATATCTCTGCTGCTAAATATTACATCGCCACTCAGGAGTTCCAATTGGCTCATGCGGCTTTAAATGAATTACTTGAGTTTACTTCATATGAGGCTTTTAATCGTTTTGAGGTGCTGGCTGAATTGTTTCAGTTACATATTCACCGGCAAAATTATGACGAAGCTTTGAGTTTACTCATTGAAGTATTCGAAGAAACCCGATTTGAAGAACTGGACAAGTTGGATAGAGCAGGGTGGATGATTCGATCCGCTTACCTGAGCTATTTGTTTGCTGTAAAAGGAGAGCGAAAGAGTGTTCCAGGGTTTAGTTTGGATGAACTACAGCAGTTTTTTTTTAATTGTTCACCTATAAGTAAGGATAAGGTTGGATTCAATCTTCAATTTCTAATAATCAGAGCGCTGCAGTTGAAGAGAAAAGGTATATTGGATAGTGCCAACGAGTCCAACAATCTTAAAGTATACTACCAGCGGTATATTAAAGATGAAAAGCTAAAGCGCACCAAAGGGTTCGTACGTGGATTCATCAAGATATTGAGATCTAATTTTGACGAAGAGGTAATTCATCAGTCCCTAAAAGAATTTGCCGATGAGCATGGGCTAGATCACATTTGCTATGACTACTGTGAGATAGTGGATTATCGTTACTTAATTAGCACACTTTAGTCCATGTCAATTTCCGCTCGGAAAGGAAACTTCATTAGATATCTGTGAGCATCATCCACACTCATTTCATTGCTAATGATTCGGTGCAAGGTTTCAGTGATAGGGACTCTTACTTTGTAAGTCTGAGCAAGCTCATTGATAATGTCGATCGTTTTTACTCCTTCAGCTACTTCTTCCATGGAGTCAATAATAGCTTTGATATCTTCACCATGTGCCAGGCGATTACCAACTGTAAAGTTTCTCGATAAACTACTGTAGCTAGTAGCTATTAGGTCACCAACTCCGGCCAGGCTCAAAAACGCTTGTGCATTTCCTCCAAGTGCTTTTCCAATTTGCACCATTTCAACGAGTCCTCGACTGATGAATAAGGCTTTTGCATTTTCGCCAAGTCCAAGACCTGCAATCGTTCCAGCGCCTACCGCAATAATGTTTTTAAGAATTCCACAGAGTTCAATACCAATGAGGTCATTGCTTCCATAAATGAGGAAACGATCATTTCTCAAAAGGTTTTGTCCAACTCTGATCACCTCATCGAAGTGACTGGCTACTACAGTAGCTGCCGGTTTTTTCTCACTGATTTCCCGAGCAAGGTTAGGACCTGCCAAGCAACCTACACGTACCACCGAGCTCTCCTCTTTAATGACTTCACTCATCGTGCGAACATGCTCACGAGTCAGTGGATTCTGGTCGTCTATTTTATCTCTTTTGACATTAAGGTCAAATCCTTTCGTGCCATGGATTAGAATGTGGTATGGTTTCAGGTATGGAGATAAATCCTTCATCATCTCCCTAAAATTCACAGATGGAACTACCGGGAAAATAACATCACAAGATTTTCCGACCTTTTCCAGGTCATCAGTAGCTTGCACATGATCATGAATGGGATACCCATTAGATGTCCGTGTTTCATTGATTGTCGCTGCTTTACCCGGAGTGCGCGCATACAGCAAGACATTCTGATTTTTTTCAGCGAGAATATTGGCAACAGCAGTACCAAAACTTCCCGCTCCGATTACGCCTACGGCTTTAGATGTGCTTTTCGAGACCATAACCTTCCATTCTGTTGTGATAGTAATACAATGTATTCATATCCTGGATGATGACCTTGTCTCCCTTTTTTATCAACGGCCTCTGTGCGTGATACATTCCCAGGTTATTAAGCCCTTGCTCAATGGCTTCATTGGCTTTTGCTTTCATGTGATCAGCTACACCAACTTTTCCTTTCTTCTCGAGTTTCAAAATTCGCTTGCGCAATTTTTTCCAGGCTTTTTTGAATTCTTCATAATCTATAGTTGTGTCTTCGTCGGGTAAGCGAAGCAGATTATAAAGATCTAGTTTTGGGTTTTTTCGCTCCATCATTTTGAAGGCCGTATAAGCCACCAAATGACTAGCGAATACTCTGTTGTATTTATGATATTCTTCTACGATTCGTTTCGCAAGGATTCGTACATACTCCTGCTCCCTTTGATGGTCAACAGTGATTTGACCCTGAGAAATGAAATAGTCTTTTGGATGAATGATCGCACCAGTGCTGTCCAGACTATGCCCTTCCATATCCACATAGTTACCCAGAATGTCCATACCTTTTCCAATAGTTACGGAGATATTAGATCCTTTGGTAAAGAACTTGAATAGGAAAGAAGCAATCTTATAGGATGTGGTAAATTCATCAGCTTCCTTGTAATATCGCTCTTGTCCAGTACGCTTCAAGTGTTCGTTGATCAGAGCTGGAGCTTCTAGAGTGAAATTGTAGTTAATGACTACAGGCACCACAAAGATTTTCCTTGCTTTGGCTTCTTCAGTTTCTTGCTGGTACATGATTCGCTGAGCCTCAATGGTCGTGCTCAACAAACCTAATTTTAGCGCCTTCTCTATCTGGCCAGATCTTGATCGCGTACCCCCAGGGAAAAACAAGCTGTGGCAGCCTCTACGCAATGCCATGCTGGAGTATGTTTTGAGTGTCTCCAGATAAACAGGATTCTTCTTTCTACGATCTACCTTATAAGCTCCAAGGCTATTCATGAAGTATGCGAAGATCTTTAGGTTGAACAAGTTCAAGCCAGCACCATATATGAACGCAGGTAATCCTAAAAACTGAATAACCCAACCAATCAAAATAGAATCCAGGTTGCTAAAGTGAGTTGGTACCATGACCACAGTGCCCTTTTTAGCTAAAGCTCTAATGTGCTCTGGTTCCCCAACTATGTGGATTTTATCATCCAGATCTAGTTGTTTACTAAATAAGGAGGTAAAGCCTTTAACTCTCGTTGCATTGAGTAATCGTGCAAAACCGAAGGTAATAAAAGCACGTGCGAAGCGATAGGAGTTCTTTTTAAAGTTACCTGCTATCTCATCGGCATATCTATGGATAATCTCATAGAGCAATCCTTCTTCTATAGATTTAGCTTCTGCTGCTGGAAGAGTAGCACTATCCACCAATCTATCTTGTATGCTTTTCCAGAAAGGTTTTTCATCTTTCGGATCTACTCTCCAAGGGTTAGCTTTCATCCGCAGCTTTTCTCTGTATACAGTCATCTCCAACTCTTCGCGAAGAGATCTGCCACGGGTGATTGTTTTAAGGCTCTCAAAAGACTCTTTTGTTACTTCCTCAATAAACGCTTTTCGGTCTTTGGCTAACTGAACAATTGGCCATTGCTGCGTTCTGGGAATGATCTCAGAGTACCTTACTTTCTCTTTCTGTCTTCTCATCTAAATGGGAATGTCTATAACTACTTGCTAGTTAATAACGGCTGCAAGTTACTGGATTATCCCAAAAGTTGTTTTGTAATGTTTTAGAACAAATCTAGAAAATGGAAGCCTTCACCTGTATAAACACATTTACCGCTAATTGTTACCTTTTCAAATTCTCCAGAATCCTTTTTTAGCGCGTCCAGATAGATCTGGCTTGGTCTGCCCATTTCATAACCTTGTAAACTGATTGCAGGCATATCCAGCAATTGATGCTCTGTTAAGTAAGCGGCTAAAGGTCCATTGGCAGAACCTGTCGCAGGATCCTCGATAATTCCAATTTCAGGAGCAAACATTCTTCCCTGGATATCTCCTTTTTTCACTCCTTTGAGTGTATAGGTATAGAGCATTGCATTGCCGAAATCGGCTCGATTTTCAATCCATTGGTCGGTTTTTAGTCTGATTTTGGATAAGCTGTCAACATCTTTCAATGGCACCAATAACGTGTTGTTTCCGCAAGACACCTCTTGAATGGGTTGCTCACCCATTTCTGAAATATCCAGACCAAGAATACCAGCAAGTAGCTCACGCTTCTCGTCATGTCTACGCCCAAAAACTGGTAGGGGTTGATGCATGGTGATCATTTCTGGTAAGTTATCCTTGAATTGGATGTAGACATCTACTGGACCTATTTTCTGTTCAATAGTAATTTTTTGTATCCCCTCAGGAGGGTTCCGGAGGTATCGAGTTAGGAAATGCGCAGTACCTACTGTGGGATGACCAGCAGTAGGAAGCTCCTTGCCAGGAGTGAATATTCGCATGCTATAATTATCACTGCCTTGAGGCGGAAATAAGAATACCGTTTCTGAGAGATTAAGCTCTCTGGCAATGGACTGGAACAATTTCTCGTCTATTTTGCTCGCATTGGGAAATATAGCTAATTGGTTGCCTCCGTATTTTTTTTCGGTAAATACGTCAAGCAAAAAATAAGGCGCTTGATTCATTAATGGTTGTCAAAAAGTAAAATATTCCTAAATCTAGGAAACAGTTACTATCCGACAAAAAGTTACTTAGCTGAAAAAGCAATTTGTAATGCGAGATGGAGGTGTTAATATTGCAGACCTTAAGATTATGCCACTCAATCTAAACGATATACAGGCTCCGGTTGCGACAGAGATGTCAGAGTTCGAGCAGAAGTTTCGCAAAAGCATGCGAAGCAACGTGATGCTTCTGGACAAGATTACGAGCTATATCGTTCGCCGGAAGGGCAAGCAAATGCGTCCTTTGTTTGTGTTTCTAAGTGCTGGTGCCGCTGGGGGCATTCAGGAGTCCACGTATCGTGGAGCCTCCCTAATAGAATTGATGCATACCGCCAGTCTCGTTCATGACGATGTGGTAGATGACTCTCACTACCGCAGAGGTTTTTTCTCTGTTAACGCACTCTGGAAAAACAAAATTGCAGTCTTAGTAGGAGACTTTTTGCTGTCCAGGGGTTTGTTGCTTTCTCTTGAGCATGATGACATAGACTTGTTAAGGATAGTGTCCAATGCCGTCAAGGAGATGAGTGAGGGAGAGTTGCTTCAGATGGAAAAAGCGCGTAAGCTGGATATTACTGAGGATATCTACTTTGAAGTAATTCGCCAAAAGACAGCTAGTTTGATTACTGCATGTTGTCGGGTGGGGGCAAGTTCTGCCGGGGCCAGTCCTGAAGTAGTGGATTTGATGACCGCTTTCGGAGAGAATGTAGGGATGGCATTTCAGATCAAAGATGATTTGTTTGACTATGGTACGTTTGAGATCGGTAAGCCTACAGGTATCGATATCAAAGAGAAAAAAATGACCTTGCCTTTGATTTATGCATTGCAACAAGTTGGTCGTTCTGAGAAAAAGCGTGTGATTAAAATGATCAAGCGTAGTGCAGATGAGCCAAAGTATGTCAATGAAGTAATTGATTTTGTAAAGGCATCAGGTGGTATTAAATATGCTACTGAGGTAATGAGTAATTACCACAATAAAGCGAACGAATTGCTCAATCAACTTCCTGAGACAACCTATCGTAACTCTCTACAACAGCTGGTGCAGTTTACCATTGATCGTACCAAATAATGTGAAGGGTTAATTCCCTGAATTCCAAGAACAAAACTGCTGAATAGTTTCATTACTTACCGCATTTGTTAACTTTGCACCCTCAACCGGGTTAATAGGTTGTGTCCTGTCGGGTTTTTTAAACTGCTACTGATCTTGTCATTGCTGATGAGAGTGCCTAGTAAACACATCTGGCGAGCATTGAAATCATTATTTAATTATCAATAAACTAATTATGAGTAAAGCAAAAGCGAATGATACCGTAAAGGTTCATTACACAGGAAAGCTTACTAACGGACAAGTATTTGATTCTTCTCTTGAGCGTGATCCACTACAGTTTACAGTAGGTGGTGGTCAAATGATCAAGGGGTTTGACGAGGCAGTGAATGGTATGGAGCTGAATGAGAAAAAGACAGTAACTATTCCATGTGCTGAAGCTTACGGAGATAAAAATGATCAGTTGATTCAACAAGTGCCAAGAACGGATCTTCCTGCTGATATGAAGCCGGAGCCAGGTCAGACTTTGGTTGCTACGAATCAAGATGGTCAGCAGACTCACGTGCTTGTAAAAGAGGTGAGTGAAGAGAATATTACTATCGATGCTAACCACCCTCTTGCAGGTCAGGATTTGATCTTTGAGATTGAGTTGGTAGAGATTGCATAAGGTTTATTTACCTATAAAATATAAGGTCATCCATGATTGGGTGACCTTTTTTTATGCTTGATTTCCAACCATTTACGGTGAATATGACTCTTAAATGGAGTAATCACCTAATGCTTAACTCGTTATGAAAAATGTATTCACTCCTTTATTGTTTCTTGGTTTGTTAATGGCTGGCTGTACGACAGATGACCTTGACGATATGGATATTGAAGCCATTCAGAACATCCCTGTGACGACCAATGTCGCAAATGCTTTTACCTATGTAGTAAAAGCGGATGGTTTTTCCCAACAAATCAATTCTTCTCTGAACTTTGACTCTACGGCATTTGTGCTGAGCCTGGTTGTAGCGGATTACTCAAGTGGGGAGCTGTCTATGGCAATATACAATGAGGACTCATCTCAGGTTTATCGCCAGCAGATTACATCCAATATGGTTTTTACGGACTTTCCTGAGTTTCAGCCTACAGCATTGGAGATGGACGTAGATGGTTTTTCTGGTAGCCTGACGCTCACTGTCGCTGTAGAGTAATTTAAAAATAGGAGGGTTAGGTTAGCTAACCCTCAAATATTGGTAGTTAACACTGGTTAAGTGTTTTTGGTATCCATTAACGAACTCTTCACATTCCTCTTCATCACCTACATACAGTATTGCAATGTCTTTGAATACGACTGTATAATTCTTTAAAACTTTGCTGTATTGTACTACTAGTGGAGAGTCATTTACGATCTTTCTGATAAGCTCAAACATTTTTCTTTCTTGTTATAATGGTTGTTTTGTGAAGCAAATAGAAAGTGTTTTGAGAGGATTGATTGCAGGTTCTCGTTGAGAGGTTCAAATTTCTCGGTAAAGTAATCCAATTGGTATTTGAGGGATTATTCTATGTATAAAATAATTATTACTAATAATATTAGATAAATACTAAAATAATTAGATTTGTTGTGTGAATGCAATCTTACATCTCGATCTGGATACCTTTTTTGTGTCGGTGGAGCGACTCAAGAATTCCAAGCTTATTGGTAAGCCTGTTTTGATTGGTGGTACCAGTGACCGGGGGGTAGTAGCTTCCTGTAGTTATGAGGCGCGTCAGTTTGGGATTCATTCGGCCATGCCGATGAAGTTGGCCAGATCTCTTTGCCCTGAGGCGATTATTGTACGAGGAAACTCTGCCGATTACACCAAACATTCACGTATTGTGACTGATATTCTGCAGGAGTCTGTTCCAGTGCTTGAGAAGAGCTCTATTGATGAATTTTATGTAGACCTGACTGGGATGGATAAATTTCACGGCACCTGGAAGCTGGCCAATGAATTGAGGTCCAAGATTACCGAAAATTCAGGGTTGCCCATCTCATTTGGTCTATCTGAGAACAAAACGGTGTCCAAAGTGGCAACCAATGAAGCGAAGCCCAATAACCAGATGCGTATTGAATATGGTCACGAAAAGGCTTTTTTGGCCCCTCTCTCGGTGAAGAAAATTCCCATGGTGGGTGATAAGACGTATGCGAAGCTGGTGAGCCTGGGAGTACGTAAGATTCATACCATTCAGGAGATGCCGATAGATCTGATGCAGCGAGCCTTTGGTGCAAATGGTGCTACTATCTGGCGCAAGGCTAATGGAATAGATCAGTCTAAGGTGATTCCTTACTCCGAGCGTAAATCCATTTCTACAGAGCGTACTTTCGATCGGGATACCATTGATGTCACTAAGCTTAAAGGAATATTGACTGCTATGACAGAAAATCTTGCGTTTCAGTTGCGTAGAGGGGAAAAACTTACGGCTTGTTTGACGGTGAAGGTGCGTTATTCAGACTTCAATACCTATACGTTGCAGTCTCGGGTTCCTTATACAGCAGCAGATCATGTGTTGATTCCTAAGGCTCTGGAGATGTTTGATAAGCTATATAACAAGCGACTTTTGGTGAGGTTGATTGGAGTGCGTATGAGTGATTTGGTCAATGGGTTTCATCAGATAGACTTATTTGATGATAGTGAAGAGCAACTCAATCTCTATCATGCGATGGATTTTATTCGAGATAAGTATGGAGATCGATCAGTGATGCGAGCTTCAGGGATTCAGGCCAGGACGATAGGTCGCTGGAATCCATTTACAGGAGAGCCACCACCACTTTTGGCAAATAGAAGACAGTAATGTTTTAAGGACGAAAACACTTAACTTTATATACTATGTCAGCTCCATATCAACATAAGGAATCAAAAATAGATGACATCTCTGTATTAGAGCCAGAGGCTACGTATTCCTATGCAGATTATTTACGTTGGTCTTTTGAAGAGCGGGTAGAGCTGATCAAAGGGAAGTTGTTTAGAATGTCTCCTGCGCCAAGAAGGGGACATCAGGAGATTCATTCTCATTTGTATGTTGAACTCGGTACGTACCTAAAAGGAGAAAAGTGTAAACTTTATTCAGCACCTTTCGATGTACGATTTCCAAATCAACCAGACGATACCGATGCACAAACATTCACCGTAGTTCAACCTGATATTTGTGTGATATGTGATCACTCTAAGCTAGATGATGCCGGTTGTAAAGGTGCTCCAGACTTAATTGTGGAGATACTCTCTCCATCCACGGCTTCCAAAGATCTTAATGAAAAGTATGAGCTTTATGAAGAGCATGGAGTACAGGAATATTGGGTAGTTTATCCGGGAGAGGCTGTATTGGAAATTTATGAGTTGCAGAATGGGGAGTACGTGTCTAAAGGCAAGTTTGTAAAGGAAGATGTGGTTACTTCTAAGGTGTTGCCTGGGTTAGAAATCAAGCTGTCAGAGGTATTTGAAGAAATTAGCTAATGAAAGAGTACCAGCATAAAGAACCAGAAATAGATGACATCTCTGTATTGGAACCAGGGGCTACGTATTCTTATGAAGATTATTTGCGTTGGTCTTTTGAAGAGCGGGTAGAGTTGATCAAAGGGAAATTGTTTAGAATGTCCCCGGCTCCAAGGAGGTCTCATCAGGGAATTAGTTCAGTTATTGGAAATGGAATTTTCAATTTTTTAAAAGGAAATCCATGTAAAGTGTATTATGCACCTTTTGATGTTCGTTTTCCAAATCAACCAGACGATACCGATGCACAAACATTCACAGTAGTACAACCTGATATTTGTGTGGTATGTGATCACTCTAAGCTGGATGATGCGGGTTGCAAAGGTGCTCCCGATCTGATTGTGGAGATTCTTTCTCCATCCACAGCTTCTAAAGACCTTAATGAAAAATATCAGCTCTATGAAGAGCATGGCGTACAGGAATATTGGGTGGTTTATCCGGGAGAGGCTGTACTGGAAATCTATGAGTTGCAGGATGGGAAGTACGTGTCTAAAGGTAAGTTTGTGAAGGAAGATGTGGTTACTTCTAAGGTGTTGCCTGGATTGGAAATCAAATTGTCAGAGGTATTTGAAGAAATCAATTAATCGTTAGTTACAATAGGTGTAAATTACCTCATTATTAGCGTCGTAGTGAAAGCATTATTCTCAATCAGTTTAGTCCTTTTATCCTTATCGGGGATGTCCCAACCCTGGTCAACTAACTTGTCTCAGACTAGAAGTATTTCTCCTCAGCATGCTTTTTTTGTTGAGAAAGTGATGGATAAGCGGGAAAGCAGTTTCATTCAATTAGATCCGGATGCTCAGGTTATTCTTCAATTTTATGATCGATCCATAGCAAAGCTTGAAAATGCTTCGGGTGTTACGTTGTTTCTGAGAGCCGTAGAAGTTAAGGCCGGGACTCAGTTAGAGCTGAGTATGGACTTTTATTTTCAGGGACAATTTGTATACGAATTCGTGAGGTCGAAGGAGTTGTTGAATAGTAATGATTTGGGTAATGCGTTGGCTGATCTTCTGAGTCAGGCTGTATTGGAATTTGATGCGTCGGATGTGGCTGTTGCTTTATTTAAACTGAGGAGTCCAACGGAGGAGTTGGATCGGGTAAAGGCCATGTCAAATAATGGAGATAGCTATGAATTAGATACAGATGAAGAAGAGGAAAGCAGAGATGTCAGTGCCCTGGGCTATCAAATTGGAGGGATTACTTTGATCGGTTTTGATTATGAGTTTAGGGTTTCAGACTTGTTTGGTATACATGCGGGCATCGGCTTTGCAGGCTATACTGCTGGTGTGAAGATCCACACTGGAAAATATAAAGACAGTTCATTTTTTAATATAAGCCTGAAAGATGGAGGTTTTGGTATGATGAAAACCGCAGCACTCGAATATGGCGGGAGACTTGTAGGGAGAAATACGGGTGGCTTTGGCTTTCATGGGCAGGTTGGTCTTGCTAATGTTCTTTTTATCGATAGAGAGTTGGAGCAAGATTTGTTTGGAGGTAAGGGTGTGCCTCCAGTACTTCTTTCTGTAGGAATTGGAGTAAGTTGGTAAAATAATAAAGCTAAAAATATTAGATAAAAGCTAAAATAATTAGCTTTGTTAAGTGCTGAACGTTCACTCCTATTTTAGCTTTAAATACGGCTTATTGTCCATTGATAAGTTGCTTGATTGGGCAATTGAGAATGACCTCAAAACGCTTGCTCTTACTGATATCAACAGCACTTCCGGAAGTTTAGAATTTGTTCGTCAGGCTCAGAAGAAAGGTATTCGTCCTATTCTTGGGATTGACTTTCGCAATGGAGCCCAACAGCAGTTTTTAGCGATCGCCAAGAATAATGAGGGTTTTCAATCTATGAACACCTTTCTTTCGGAGCATCTACATGCTGATAAAAAGATCCCGTCTGAGACCGATCAAATTACAGAAAGCTATATCATCTATCCTCAGAGCAATATTCCTCAAAGACCACTACGAGAATATGAATATATCAGTGTAAAACCAAGAGAGATTACCCGAACTGTTTTTCTGAGTAAGGTACCTCGCCATAAGCTGGTGGTTTGCCCCACTTACACGTTGCCCAATGCAGAAGATTTCGAATTACACAGTGTACTTCGAGCTATCGATCTCAATACTCTGGTGAGTAAGCTTACCGAAGAGGATACTGCGGATGTTACAGATGTTTTTTTGTCTAAGGAGCGTCTTATTCGGATGTATTCAGATTTGCCTGAAGCTTTTCGCAATCTCAAGCATATCGTTCGTACTAGTGAAATCTTTTTTGATTTTAGTGAATTAGCCAAACCTCAAAACCAGGAGACATGGAGTGGATCTGAGCAATGGGATTATGAGAAAGTGAGAGAGCTATGTCTGGAAGGGCTGAAGTATCGTTATGGGGAACATCCTGCCTGGAGTATTAAAAGACGAGTGGTTACTGAGCTCCAGGTCATTCATCAAATGGGGTTTTTGTCTTATTTCCTGATCAGTTGGGATATTGTGCGATATGCCAGGGAACAGGGGTACTTCTATGTGGGGCGAGGCAGTGGAGCCAATAGTGTAGTTGCTTACTTGCTTCGAATTACGGATGTAGATCCAATTGAGTTGGATTTATACTTCGAGCGATTCATTAACCTGTTTCGAAAGAGTCCACCTGATTTTGATATGGATTTTTCGTCCTGGGATCGGGATGATGTGACTCGTTATATTTTTGAGCGGTATCCCAATGCCGTGTTGCTGGCGACCTACAGCACTTTCCAGCACAGAGCGATTATCCGTGAAGTGGGTAAGGTATTTGGAGTGCCAGCATATGAGATTGAGAAACTGCAAAAGCAGCCGACCCAAGACCTGGACCATCATGGGAAGTTGATCCTGACCTATGGGTATAAATTGGCGGGCTTTCCTAGTCACCTAAGTGTGCATGCAGGCGGGATTATTATCTCCGAAAAACCCATTCATTATTTCACAGCAACCTCCTTACCACCTAAAGGTTTCCCAATCACTCACTTTGATATGATTGTGGCTGAGGATGTTGGTCTGTACAAGTTTGATGTGCTAGGGCAAAGAGGGCTAGGTAAAATCAAAGATGCGTTGGAGATCATCAAAGAGAATCAGCCGGAGCGATTGCCGATTGATATTCACGATATCAAGCTCTTTAAAGAAGATCCGTTGGTTAAAATTAATTTGAGTGAGGCTAAGGCGATTGGTTGCTTTTATGTAGAGTCTCCAGCTATGCGGATGTTGCTCACTAAGCTCAAGTGTGATGATTACCTAACATTAGTTGCTGCCAGTTCGATTATCCGTCCGGGTGTGGCTAAGTCTGGGATGATGCGAGAGTATATTTTGCGATTCAGACTTCCAGACAAACGACAAGAAGCACATCCGGTTTTGTGGAGCATCATGCCAGATACGTATGGGATTATGGTGTACCAGGAGGATGTGATCAAGGTGGCTCACTATTTTGCGGGTTTGACACTGGCTGAGTCTGATGTGCTACGACGAGGGATGTCAGGAAAGTATCGCTCCAGGGCGGAGTTTAAGCAGGTGAAGGATAAGTTTTTCAATAATTGCCGAGATAAAGGGTACGATGATCAATTAACATCTGATGTCTGGCGACAGATCGAGAGTTTTGCAGGTTACGCCTTTGCGAAGGGACACTCTGCGTCTTATGCAATAGAGAGTTATCAGAGTATGTTTCTAAAGTCCCACTATCCATTAGAGTTTATGGTAGCAGTACTCAACAATGGTGGAGGGTTTTACAGTAGAGAACTCTACATTCATGAAGCGCGCATGCATGGTGCCGATATTCAGTTGCCATGCATTAACTGGAGCGATGAAGCAGTGGTAATCAGGGGGAAGACGATTTATCTGGGTCTTGGAATGATCAAAGACCTGGAGCAGCAGACCATTCGTGAGGCGCTAAAGGAGCGGATCAAGAATGGGGTGTACATGTCGGTAGATGACTTTGTTCGTCGAGTGAGTGTGTCCTTAGAGCAGTTGAGTTTACTGATTAGGATTGGAGCATTCCGTTTTACAGGTAAGGATAAGAAAGCACTGCTATGGCATGCTCATTTTTTACTAGCCAATACCGGGAAAAGCCAGAACAAGCCATCGCTGTTCGAGCCACAAGTGAAGAAGTATTCGCTTCCTGCCATTGAGCATGAAGAGATTGAGGATGTTTATGATGAAATGGAACTATTGGGTTTTCCATTGCATAGTCCATTTTACTTGCTGCGTGAGTATCCACAGGGTTGTGTGTTTGCTCGTCATCTCAAGGATTACGTGAATAAGCAGGTTCGGATATTGGGTTATCTAGTAGCGATTAAGAATACGGGTACGTCAAAAGGGGAGCGGATGCATTTTGGTACCTTTCTCGATGAAGAAGGGGAGTTTATAGATACCGTCCATTTTCCGCCATCTTCTAAAAAATATCCTTTTACTGGAAAGGGGATTTACTTGCTGCAGGGACGGGTGATTGAGGAATTCGATGCGATCTGTATCGAAGTGGATTACATGCTGCGGCTGAAATATCGCACAATGGATGTTTAATTAGATTTTGGGGTCTAGCTTTGCGGCCTAATTGCAATCTGATACCCATACGATATTCGTATTCTTTATATGAGCAACATCCAGTCAATAGAAAAAGCTACTGCCGATTTAAGACAATCTTTAACTTCTCACAAGCTCTATAAGCGCTTATCAAATATTGATGACGTGAGGGTTTTCATGGAGCATCATGTGTATGCCGTTTGGGATTTTATGTCATTGCTGAAGAGCCTACAATTGAAGCTTACTTGTGTAAGCGTGCCGTGGATGCCAGTTGCTGATCCAAGCCTGGCTCGATTTATCAATGAGATTGTTCATGGAGAAGAGAGCGATGTGAACGAATTGGGCGAACCAATGAGCCATTTTGAAATGTATCTTGATGCCATGAAACAGGTAGGTGCTGATATGTCATCCATCAATGGCTTTATTGATGACATTCAGTCTGATGTACCTATGCCATTGGCGATAGCTTATACGGCTATGCCGGTGCAGGAGTTTGTTAACCATACGTTTGGAGTGATTTCCACTGGGAAACCACACGTTGTAGCTGCGGCATTCACTTTTGGTCGGGAAGACCTGATTCCTGATATGTTTTTGGAGATAGTGAAGGAAGCTGAAAAAGAAGGACAATCATACAATAAATTGACCTATTACCTCAACCGTCACATCGAGTTGGATGGTGATGAGCATGGGCCACTTTCTTTGAAAATGATTGAGAGGCTTTGTGGTGATGATGAGCAGAAATGGGCTGAGGCAGAACAAGCAGCTGTAGAAGCTTTGCAAAGAAGACTCAAACTCTGGGATGGCATTGCTGAAGCGATTGAGTCAAAAGTTGGGGCGTTGAGCTAAAAAAAAGTAGTGGCCCGACAATAATTTGTCAGACCACTCGAATCGACCAACTTAAATTCTTATCCTATTACCAGCCACCGCCAAGAGCCCGATAAAGGTTTACTTTGGTCAACATTTCCTGAAGTTGTACATCGATGAGTTCCATNTGCGTACTCAGGGTNTTTTCCTGTGCTACCAACACCTCCAGNTAAGATGCNTTCCCTGTTCGGTAAAGTTCTTTGGAGGTTTCAATNGATGCTTCAAGNGTTGCGCTTTGCGCATTTTTGAGTACAACTACTTCTTGCAGNTTTTGCAGGTTAGTNAGTTGGTTATACACTTCCATGTAGCCGTTTAGNACAGTNTCCTGATAGTTGTAAATCGCATCTACCTGGTTGGCTTTNGCAAATTCAAACTGNGCTTTGATCGCNNTTCTGTTGATCAAAGGAGCGGCCAGCTGACCNACCAANCCATANGCAATGGAGGTNGGTGAGCGAAACAAAAACTCAGGGTTGAATGCTTGAAAACCTACACCNGCACCAATACTNAGGCTAGGGTAGAAGGCNGCCTTAGCNGCTTTGGTATCAAACTTAGAAGCCTCCAGCATCAATTCTGCCTCACGAATNTCTGGACGATTCNTNAGNAAGTCATTNGGCGAACCAACTGNAAGNGAATCTNCAAGCANCACNTAATCGCTGCTTCTACTGATCTCTTGTGGAAACCTTCCTANNAGGTAGTTCAGCCTNTTTTCTGTTTCTAGAATTCGCTGAGCTGTTCTGCGNGTCTGTGCCTTNGAGCTAATNACCTGNGCTTCAAATTGCTGCACNGCCAATTGATTGGCNTTTCCNGCTTCCATATTGTATTGAATCACTTCCAGTGCTTCTTCCTGATTGGCTAGCATTTTCTCTACAAACTCCAGTTCCTGGTCCAACGCCAGTAGCTGATAGTATTCATAAGCCACTTCAGCTACTAAATTCGTTGTGACGAAATGAGTACCTTCTACACTGGATAAGTATCTGCTGAAAGCAGCTTTCTTTTCGTTTCTCAGCTTTCCTCTAATGTCGGCTTCCCATGCAGCTTCAAATCCCAGGAAATAATCTGGAATGGTTCGTCGCATTGGAGAGCCATCCGCGTAGACAGCACCTTCATTTCCAGCCCAGTCAGCAGAGTACTCTGCCATGTGCTGAGCAGAACCATTTACTACAGCGTCCACTGTTGGTGCAAGATTTCCTTTAGCGGCAATCAGGTCTGCATGAGACATTTCTATGCGTTGCAGCATTTGCAATCGGTCATAGTTATTGATCAGTGCAGTGTCGATAAGCGCCAG
>PBTY01000082.1 GCA_002729235.1 Rickettsiales bacterium
AATAGTCAATTCGAACTAGGACTTGGTTTCAACCCACTTGATCGAACCGACCAGACACTACTTAGTGGAGAAATAACCTACAAATATTTTCCAAACGGAATATCAGAGAAATTTAACCTCTATTTCATCTCACAATTAGCCATTTTTCACAATCAAAGAAACACCTACTATCCGGCGACATACAACTATCTGTTTCTAAATGCAGGATATGGTTTTCAAATCAAACTATTTGATAATGCTTACTTAGGCACCAATGTTAAAGCGGGCACTTTTACTTTTAACAAATCCTCCACCAATCCCTATGACGGGTTTCAATCAACAGGCTTTTTTGATGAAACTGGATTGAATTTAGATTTCCAATTACACTTTAACTATTACTTTTAATCTACCTCTTTCTTAACACAATTAACCACAAAACCTCCTTGACAATGACATCTCGAAAAATCATTATAGTTAGAATTTTGCTTTTCTCTGGAACCGCCATTTCCTTATTCTTCGTACCATGGCTTTTAGTCAAAGCATGGATACTCCCATTACCAAATACCGTCCAGGATCAGCTGAATGAGGCAATTGATCACGGGTTTGATGGAGTAATTGCCTATGTAGATCAAGCTGGTAAACCTCCACAGTATTTTGCTGCCGGATGGCACAATCGAGAAACGAAAATTCCTGCCAGATCAAATGCTTTATTTAAGATTGCCAGTATTGGTAAGCTCTATGATGCCGTAGCTGTGACTAAACTAGTAAATGCGGGACGCCTTTCATTAGATAAAACCGTAGCAGATTATTTCCCTGAGCTAGCAGGCAGAATTGAACATGCGGACAAGATTACCTTACGTCTCATGATTCAGCACAGAAGTGGTATGCCTAATTTTACGGATACTCCAAACTTTTGGGCTGCCCCAACACAGAGTTTTGAAGAAAGCCTTGCTCTCATTTTAGATCAACCTGCCAATTTCAAACCCGATGAAGACTATGAATACTGCAACACCAATTACTTGCTCATAAATAAAATAATGGATGATGAATTAGGCTATCCCAACTTTCAATTCATCAAGGAAGAAATACTTATTCCTTTAAACCTGAAAAACACATTCGGTTCTCTAAAAGAAGTGAATATGGATGATGTCATGAGCGGATATCATGTTGGACACCCTTATGATCTTAAGGAAGATGAACATGGTATGCTGGCCACAGTCGAGGATGTCGGCACATTCATAAGAGCGCTAAACAATGGCTCTGTATTTGCCGATGGAGAACAAGAAATCTACACATCCATTTATAAATACGAACATGCGGGTTGGGTACCGGGTTACCAGAGTTTTGCTGCTTATCATAAAGACCTGGATGCAGTGACAGTGGAATTCTATAGCACAACAGATCCTAAATTGTACAATTGGAACTTATCAGAAATCATCAACAGCAGGGTTGTTAAGATATTGCAGGATCAGCAATAATATTTCAAATTGATTTAAAATAGTCCGCGCAAAATGCGCGGACTTATTGCTTATGTTACTTCAGCATTACACTCTACCTACTCTTCTCCAAAATCCATATCGATCATCCGGACTACCGTACCCTCCATAAAATAGATATCGCCATTTTCCGGATCTATTTGTAAGTTATACGGCCGGCGAAGGTTAGCTTCTTCCAGGCTGCCATCAGTAGTAGCTACCGTCTCAGAGCGCTTGATCAACTCACTCTGAAGGACTCCATCCTGCATCCAAAAAGCCCAAAGCTCATTTTCCAGATGTGATGCGATGATCCGATCATTGTAAGCATCATAAGCCACCGCTGTAAACCCACGATCTTGACGCACCCCATCTTTGATCACATGCGTTTGCTCAAAATCAGCGGGTAGCCCCAGGTAGTTTCCGTTCTCATCCTGCCCGGCAAAAGTAGACACCACGCCACCTTGAGTAACCATCCGTATGGAATGTCCATCCGCCACATAGATCACATTATTGTAATCCACAGCCAGATCTTCCACCGTATTGAAATAGGCACTACTTCCCGGTCCATTTTGTATCTGGGTGATGTCAGGGCTAGCTCCCGCACCTGCGAGCACAGTGGCGCTTGCTTCGCCATAATTGAGTCCCAGGCTGACCAACCGATGGCCATAAGTAGGGTCATCGCTGGCATTGTAGGCATAGATCACCTGTGATCCAGCTGCATTAGGGTCTTGGTTGATCGCGATGGTTTCATAGTGGGAAGCATCCCCCTCCAGCAATTCACGAGAAGCATTGAAGATACTTACCGGCTGGGTGTAGCCCGACATACTCGTTTTCCTAAGTTGTTTGTCGGTGGACTCTATCACATAGAAATTGATCTCCATTTCGTATGAAAACATCACCATATCCGTGGGGCGAGTATAGGCATCTGCAAACACGGTAGCTTCCGTACTCTCAACTCCTTCGCCTTCCCAAATAGCTCCATGCTCGGGGCTAGTGAAAATAATGTTTTCATTGAGTGGACTCAGATACAAATCACCTTCCTCATACGAATTCACCTGTTCCAAAACTCTGACTTGCGCATTATCAGGAGCATCATTACCAGTAAATATAGGTCCTTCATACTTCCCTCTTATCCTGTAGGTTTGACCTTCCTTGATTTCATCTTCTACAGTTTCCACCACATACCAGCCATCCACTTGATCAGAAAGACTAATGATCATAGCAGTAGCATCTTCATCCTCTAAAAATATTCTTTCATCATCACTTCTCCAGTATACAGAGTACGTTTTAAAATGCCCAATGTAGATGCCATTATCGAATACACGATCATCATCAAGGTAACCATCCAATGATAAATAATTATCATGTATTAAATAACCAGGCCTAAGATCATCATGAAAAATGAAACTCCAATCACCATACGATCCCTCAGTTACACTCACTGAGCTAATTAAGGAGTCTTCTCCATCTTCATTGATCTGGTATAAATTAAATAGGCCCTCAGGTTCATATTCAACATCTGGGTCATCCTCCTTGCAGCCTTGATACATTAGGCTTGTGAGTAACGATAATAGAAGTAGGTAAAAGGATAGTGAATTTTTTGTCATGTTAATTAAGCTTGATTGCTTATACATACTCTTGCCTAATCTTTACCCTACCATTTTTAAAAAAAAGAAATGATCCTGGCACGTATTCCTTAACTCACAACAACGGATTGAAAAGTATCAAAACATACTATTTTATGTCCCAATGGGCTGCTAATAACTACTTGAAAATATTAGGACGTTACACCCTTTCTACCTTCAAACAAGTGCCTTCTTCACTGCTGGAGCCACTAACGTGCCTAGTAGCTCAATGGACCTCATCATCTGATCATGCGGCATGGTGCCTACACTCATCTGCATCTCATAGCGAGTCATCCCCAGGTGTTCGTGCTGATCCAGGATCTTGTCAATTACTAATTGCGGATCCCCTACCAACAAGGATCCTTGTGGAGTGCGCATGGCATCGTATTGTTCGCGGGTCATCGGTGGCCATCCACGTTCTCTACCAATTCTGCCCATCACGTCAATATAGGGCAAGAAGAAATTATCAGCTGTCTGTTTCCTGTTTTCACCAATAAACCCATGGGAATTGATAGCTAACTGAAGCTTGTTCATGTCATGACCAGAGTCTTTCCATACTTGTCGATAAAGGTCTGTTAATTGAGCAAACCTGGCTGGAATACCTCCGATGATTGCTATAGTTAATGGGAGCCCTTTTTGAGCGGCTCTCACCACCGACTGTGGAGTCCCTCCTACCGCTATCCAAACAGGAATCTCCTTTTGATAGGGCCTTGGATATACGCCTCGCTCATGAATTGCGGGTCTGAATTTTCCAGTCCAGGAAACAACCTCTGACTTGTTCAATGCCAGCAATAAGTCCAGTTTTTCAGCAAACAAATCATCATAATCATCCAGGTTGTTGCCAAATAATGGGAATGACTCAATAAATGAGCCCCTTCCAGCCATGATTTCTGCACGTCCACCTGAGATCAAATCGATGTGGGCAAACTGCTGGAAAACACGCACAGGATCCTCTGATCCTAACACGGTTACTGCACTGCTCAGGCGAATGTTTTTAGTGATTGATGCTGCGGCTGCCAAAACTGTAGCTGGAGATGACACCAAATAATCTGGTCGATGGTGCTCACCTATCGCAAACACATCCAACCCCAATTCATCAGCCAGCTTAATCTCTTCCATCAGGTTCTTCATTCGCTGATGTGGATCCAACAATTTACCTGATTTAGGGTCAGGTGTATTCTCTACAAATGTGCTTATTCCAATCTCCATTTTCTACCTTTTAAAATGCACACCACTTAATACGATTATTTATATGTACATACATGTAAATATACGAGAAATGTTCCCCGAAGTTTATTTTCGACCAGAAAATTCAGTGATTAGATCCTTTTATATTTCTAGCTTACAACTAACCGACAACAATTGTAGTCATAGAATTGAACTACCTAATTATGAAACGAATTCTATCTATCGGGATCATTCTATTTATCATCAACATACCCATCTCATGTGATGATGGCTGCGGTCCTTTCATCAGGCAAGAAACCTATATCGATTCTCTGAGCAGTAGAACAGGCACTTACTTTGATAGAGAATTCACTTCAGGAATTTCTACTGACTTTAGATTTGCTGCAATTGGAGTGTTCATAGAGGATATTACATATCAACCGATATCGGCGAATGAGTTAGGATTTAGCTTGATCAATTCTGCCTATGCATGCTCCCCTCCGGAGCCAGAGCCTGCTCAAACTCTGGTTGAAATCAAAATTGTTTGCAAAAGACCTGTCTACTTTAACGAAACAACTTATCCAGAGGAAACAAATCTGAGCGAACTCTTCACTGTATACAACCGCTACGACAACCAGGCGATGAGTATTGATCAGCTTGTATCGAATCATCAAAATGATCCGTGGACCTTCAGTCAACCAGGCGATGCTCTATATCTTCAACTCATCAGTAAACCTGATAGCTTAATAGACCACAATCTAATTGTAGACCTTACATTCTCGGATGGGGCAACTTTCACACTTACTTCTCCAATGACCGTAGCCAATTAAGAACCGATAAACAAGTGCTAAATCGTACGAAAAATGAACTTGATAAGGAGAGCAATCATCATGATAACCACCATCACCTTAGCCATCTTCTGAAATCCATTTCCCAACCTTTGAACTATAGGATCTGACTCATCTTTCTTCCAAATGTTTTCCACGATCCAAAGACCTCTAAGGAAGAAAACAATAAAGACGGCAGCTATTAGTTGTTGGTGGACATTAGTCTTAATTAGGTATTCATGTAATCTACCCATTTTTCAAAACATGCTACAGTGACTTTACGTACCTCTATTAATCAACTATTCATGCCATGAAATCCATTATGCTTCTGTTCTTACTTACCCTTTCGTTCAAAGCGGATCTACCACCACTAAATGCCAAAATTGTGGACTATGTGAACTCAGTGATGGGTAAGAAGGTAGATCGTGGAGAATGTTGGGATCTGGCTGCAGGTGCTTTGGCTTATTCCAATGCATACTTTGATAGAAGCAGTCAAAAAACGGTACTCATTTATGGAAGATTACTGGATTATAAGAAAGAGGAAGTTCTTCCTGGTGATTTGATTCAATTCAAAAATGTGGAGCTGAAATACAAAAAAGGCAATGTCTCCTACACAGAGAGTATGGCACAACACACAGCTATTGTCTACAAAGTCAACGGGTCTCTTGATTATGAGATCGCACACCAAAACACTGGCGAGTGGGGTAAGAAAGTAGGTGTCAGCAATTTCAACCTCAATAACATGACCAAGGGTAAAGTGATGATTTATCGTCCGATTGAGAAGTGATTTAGGCCTAAGAGGTTTTCTTCATTTGTGTTGATTGAGTGAAGCCTTTAGGTCTAGCATATTCGCATATATCCCCAAAACACCACTAAAAGAAGGAAGGTGTAAATTATGCACAAAATGAATAAAATAGCTTTTGAAATGAAGATCATTCTAAATGTCTAGAGTCTATTATCTCGAGTCTAGTCTCTACGACTAAAACCTCGCCGCCATCAGCAAGTTCAAATCCTTATAGCCCAGATTGAATTTGCGTGCCAAGTGGATATTGCAAATACTGCCTCTATAGGTATAAACACCTCGCATGAACCAGGTATGATTAAAAATCATTTCATCAATACCACCTGCATCCGCTGCGTTTAAAAGCATAGGAGTGAAAATATTCGAAATGGCAATGGAGGCTGTTCTCGCTACACGAGATGCAATATTAGGTACACAATAATGCACCACTCCGTGTTTCTTAAAGGTTGGTTTTTTGTGAGAAGTCATGTCACTGGTCTCAATGCAACCACCCTGATCAATACTTACATCAATGATGACTGATCCGGGTTTCATGTTGCTAACCATTTCTTCAGTTACCACGCACTTATTTCGTCCCTTTTCAGCTCTTATCGCTCCAATAACAACATCTGCATTGGCCAAAGCTCTGGTGAGTGTAGCAGTATCGATAGTTGAAGTGTGTATTTGCTGACCTAAAGCATGTTTGATTCGACGCAGTTTGTAGATGTGGTTATCAAACACCTGAATATCGACTCCTAGTCCAATAGAAGCTCGTGCTGCATACTCTCCTACCGTACCAGCTCCAAGAATCACTACTTGTGTTGGAGGTACTCCTGTGATACCGCCAAGAATCACTCCCTGACCATTATTGGTATTACTTAATAGTTCAGCTGCTATCAGCATCACCGTACTTCCAGCGATTTCACTCATTGCCCGGACAAGTGGTAGTCCTCCTACTTTATCTTCAATGAATTCATAACCAATTGCGGTAATTTTCTTTTTGTTCAGTGCATGAATATAATCCACTGACTGACGACCTGACTGAAAAGCAGAAATAATCGTAGCTCCATTATTCAGATACTCAATTTCTTCCATGGTTGGTGGCTCTACTTTGAGAACCGTATGCGCCTTGAACACTTCTTTAGTGTCTTCTACTATTTTGGCTCCAGCCTCGCTGTACTGTGCATCGGAGAAATGAGCTGAGATACCCGCTCCTGCTTCTATCCAGACCTCATGACCATTGCTGGTCAATACCTCTACTGATTCTGGCTTAAGTGCCACCCTGCTCTCTTGCAGAGAACGCTCCATTGGCACACCAATAAAGAGCGATTTGGAACTCTTCTTGATCTTCGCCGGGGCCTCCTGGGGGTATAAACTTTGCTCTCTAGCCAATTGAGCAAATCCGGATTTCAGTTGATCAGTCATTTGATCTGATGGTTATTTCACGTGAGTTGTCGCCTACTAATTTAATACTTATTTCGAGGTGATTTTCAGGAATTAACTCCTTAATCATATCAGGCCACTCAATCAGACACAAATCTCCGGAATAAAAGTATTCCTCAACGCCTATATCCAACGCCTCTTGTAACTTTTCAACCCGGTAAAAATCAAAATGATAAATGGGATTATCCGCTTCATCCCTGTATTCATTCACTATGGAAAAAGTAGGTGAACTCATGGCATCCTGGACTCCCAAAGCATCACAAATCACCTTAATGAAAGTGGTCTTGCCAGCCCCCATTTCGCCTTGAAAACAAACAATAGGATAATCAGCAAGCGTGGGTAGCATTGCATTAGCTACCTGTTCTAGTTCTTTCTCCTCGTTGACTATGAACTGCTTCATTTTGGCTCCAGCTCCACAATCGGGATAATCACCTCTTCCATGCTCACCCCTCCATGTTGGAACGTATCTTTATAAAAGTTTACGTAATAGTTGTAATTGTTTGGATAGGCAAAGAAAAAGTCTTCCCGTGCAAAAGCAAAGGAGGTGCTCACGTTTACTTTTGGCAACCTAAAATCTTCTGGTTTACGGGTAAACAAGACCCCATCCTCATCAAAAGCAAGGTTCTTGCCTGCCTTGTAACGCAGGTTGGTGTTGGTATTACGATCACCAATGATCTTGTATGGCTTCTTCACTCGAATAGTTCCATGATCTGTAGTGATCACCACTTTCACCTTCTGATTCGATAAGAACTTCAGCAAATCATATAATGATGAGTGCTGAAACCAGGACTTGGTCAAACTTCTGTACGCAGATTCATCAGGAGCCAACTCTCGGATCATTTGCATGTCTGTACGCGCATGACTAAGCATGTCCACGAAGTTGAAAACAATGGCATTCAGCTGGTTATTCATCAGGTTTTTAGCTCCATCTACCAACTGCTTTCCGTCGTTAGCCTTGATGATTTTATTGTATGAAAACTTGATATCCAATCGCTCACGTTCAATATTCTCAGACAAAAGCTCCTCCTCAGAAAGGTTCTTACCTTCATCACTATCTTCATCTTTCCACAGATCCGGATGCTTTTTTGAGATATCCAATGGCATCAATCCAGCAAACAGCGAATTACGTGCATAAGCTGTGGTGGTCGGTAAAATAGAATAGTAATAGTCTTTATTAGTGATCTCAAAAAGCTCAGCTATATCTGGCTGTATAATCTCCCATTGGTCAAATCGCAAGTTGTCAATAACGATTAAAAATACCGGATCCCCTGACTTCAATAAGGGAAAAACTCGTTTTTTCAGCACTTGATGAGACATTAACGGTCTATCAACATCTGGATTATTGAGCCAGTCATAGTAGTTCTCATCTATAAAATCGCAGAACCGGGAATTTGCCTGAGACTTTTGATCATTGAGAATATCATACATGCTTTTATCCTCTGTCTCATCTATCCGTAGATCCCAATAAACCAACTTTCTGTAGAGATCAGCCCATCCTTCAAAGTCTTCAAGATCTTCTACATCCATGGTCAGCTTCTGAAATTCCTGAAGGTATCCTTGATTGGTGTGTTCAGAAAAAATACGCTTATTTTCCAGGAGTTTTTTTACACTTAGAAGAATCTGATTGGGGTTCAATGGCTTGATTAAATAATCCGCAATTTTCGCCCCAATTGCCTCTTCCATGATGTGCTCCTCCTCACTCTTGGTGATCATTACCACAGGCATATTTGGATGTGTTGACTTGATATAATTCAATGTTTCCAAACCAGTCATTCCGGGCATATTCTCATCCAAAAACACGATATCGAATGAATTGTGGTCAATCTCATCCAAAGCATCTGCGCCACTATTTACAGGAGTCACCTCAAACCCCTTATTTTCAAGAAAAAGTATATGGGGTTTTAAAAGGTCTATTTCATCATCTGCCCAAAGAATTCGATACTGCTGCATGTATTGGTGTTGTTATGTCTTAAAAAAATGAGGATTTTTCTCCTACTACTCTTCTTGACGCGCTATTCTCAATTAAGTTTACACAATTGTAAGAATATGCCTTTGTTTTAACGTTTATTAAAACTGAACGCAATCCTATAGCATTGAGACTTCAAAAACTAAACCGTTAACAATTTTGAATAAAAAGAAAATCCTAAATGACCCGGTTTATGGCTTTATCACCATCCCGAACGATTTAGTTTTTGACATCATTGAGCATCCTTATTTTCAACGTCTTCGTCGTATTAAGCAACTAGGACTAACCGATTTGGTTTATCCCGGTGCCCATCATACCCGTTTTCATCATGCTATCGGGGCGACATACCTCATGCAAAAAACACTCGACACCCTTCGATCCAAAGGTGTTATGATTTTTGATGCCGAATATGAGGCCGCATTAGTGGCCATTCTATTGCATGATGTTGGTCATGGGCCTTTTTCACACACGTTAGAATTTTCGCTTTTCAAAGGTGTTCATCACGAACAGATTTCCTTATGGATTTTTGATCGGTTGAACAAGGAGTTTGGTGGACGTCTGGAATTGGCCAAGCAAATCTTTACTGGTAAATACCACAGAAAATTCCTCCATCAGCTTGTATCTAGTCAATTGGATGTAGATCGTCTGGATTACTTAAAGCGAGACAGCTTCTTTACTGGAGTTTATGAAGGTACCATTGGAGCTGAGCGAATTATCAAGATGCTTAATGTGCACAATGACGAATTAGTAGTCGAAGAAAAAGGGATTTACTCCATTGAAAATTTTGTGAGTGCCCGAAGACTAATGTATTGGCAAGTGTATCTGCACAAAACTTCCGTAGCTGCTGAGGCCATGCTCATCTCTTTGATTAAAAGAGCCAAAAAACTAACCCAGGCAGGAAAGACTATTCCAGCAACTCCAGCATTGAGTATCTTTCTGGAAAGAGACATTACCAGACAGGAATTTTTGGATGATCCTGATCTGCTAGGAATCTTCACCATGATGGATGACATGGATATCTGGGGATCCATCAAAATGTGGCAATCTCATGAAGATCCTGTTTTGAGCACCTTGAGTCATGATTTACTGACTCGAAAACTCTTCAAGATTAAACTTTCTAACGAGAAGTTTGAGTCATCGGTCATTGATCGAATTCAGAATCTAATCGTGGAAAAAGGATTCAACCAAAGTGAGTCTAAATACTTTATTCAAAAAGATAGTATCAGTAATTCAGCATACATCCCCAAAGGTGGAAGTATTAATATCCTGATGAAAAGTGGCGAGATTATTGATGTAGCACAAGCATCCGATCTACCAAACATCAAGGTGATGAGTAAGATCGTAAAGAAATACTATCTGTGTTACCCAAGAAACTTAAAATTGCCGGCTGACATTTTCGAATCATGAGTAAAAAAAAGGACTTTGCATTAACTATACGCGAACTGTCTGATTTACTATCAGGAGAAGTTGTTGGTGATGACAATGAGCTAATTACTACGATTTCAGAAATCCAACATGCCGAAAAAGGAAGTATCACCTTCTTGTCAAACCCTCGCTACACCAAACACCTTGAGTCAACCAGGGCATCCGTCTTGCTCCTTGATTCTAGTTTTGATCACCTTGCCATTCCTGGAAGATTAACATTGATTAAGGTGGACAATGCTTACCTTTCCTTTACTGCCTTATTGGAGACCTATCAGAAACTTACGAGGACCAGTAAGATCGGACTTGATGAACCTCACTTCATTGGAGATCATGCGAAGGTGGGTGAAGGCTGTTATATTGGAGCATTTAGCTATCTAGGCAATGAGGTACAGATTGGAGATCATGTGAAGATCTACCCACAGTGTCACATTGGTGATGGAGTTACTATCGGAGATCATACAATCCTCTATCCAGGAGTGAAAATATACAACAACTCCAAAATCGGCTCATTTTGTAATATCCAGGCTGGTGCAGTCATTGGTTCGCATGGGTTTGGTTTTGCTCCGCAAAAGGATGGTTCTTATCAAAACATCCCACAAATTGGCAATGTGGAGTTAGGAAATCACGTAGATATTGGAGCCAATACCACCATTGACTGTGCAACAATTGGCACTACTCGAATTGCAGATGGAGTCAAAATAGATAACCTGGTGCAGGTAGCCCACAATGTGGAGATTGGTCAACATACGGCGATTGCAGCTCAAACTGGAATTTCAGGATCAGTGAAGATTGGCAAACACGTGTTAATTGGCGGACAAACTGGAACTGTAGGCCACATTGAGATCGCTGATTTTACCAAAATTGGTGCTCGATCTGGAATCACCAAAAACACCAAATCGGATCAGGTGCTATGGGGAGTCCCAGCCATCGACCGGCAGGAATATCTGAAGGCTTTTGCGATATATCGTAAGCTTCCCGAGCTTCAAAAGAAGATTGAAGAACTTGAGGGAAAAATCCTAAATTTGATGTCGGACAAATGAAAAATGGTCACTCCATAGGATGAAACACTATCAACAAACCATCAAACAAACTGTAAGCTTATCTGGAGTAGGACTTCACTCTGGAGAAACAGCCACAGTCACATTTGTCCCGGCCCGTGTCAATCAAGGTATCAAGTTCCAAAGAGTTGATCTTCCTGGGCAACCAGTAATCCCTGCAGATGTGGATTATGTTATCAATGTCAACAGAGGAACAACTTTAGAAAAAGATGGTGCAGAGGTTCAGACCATTGAACATGTACTAGCCACCATGGTGGGAATGGAAATTGACAATATCCTCATCCAGGTAGATAATGCAGAAATACCAATCATGGACGGTAGTGCCAATGATTTTGTAGAAGCCATTCGATCAGTAGGCATCAAAGAGCAAAATGCTCATCGCAATTTCTTTGAAGTACCAGAGAGTATTTTCTATCAGGATAAGGAACTCGATGTAGAAATCGCCGCACTTCCACTGGATGATTATCGCATTACGGTGATGGTGGATTACAACTCCAAAGTATTAGGATCTCAACATGCCTCTTTGAATTCGCTAACTGACTTCTGCGATCATATCGCCAAGAGCAGAACCTTCTGTTTTTTACATGAATTGGAGCACCTCTATCAAAATGGGCTAATCAAAGGAGGTGATCTGACCAATGCCATTGTGGTAGTAGATAAGAAAGTAAAAACCGCCGATATTGAGCACTTATCCAACTTACTGGGAAAACCTAAAGTGGAGCACTACGAACCCGGCATTCTAAATAAGGAGCCGCTTCACTATCCCAATGAGCCTGCAAGACATAAACTAATGGATGTCTTAGGAGATTTGGCATTGATCGGAAGACCGCTCAAGGCTCAGATTCTGGCAGCACGCCCCGGGCATGGAACTAACATTGCATTTGCTAAAAAACTAAAGAAAATCATGTTGGAGGAGTCCCACTCCAACATACCACATTACGATCCCAAACTACCTGCAGTACTAGATATCAATAAGATTTCGAAGCTTCTACCTCATCGATATCCATTTTTGTTGATTGACAAGATTTTCCATCTGGATGATCAGCAAGTGGCTGGCATCAAAAATGTGACCATGAATGAACCTTATTTTGCTGGTCACTTTCCCGGGAATCCAGTGATGCCAGGTGTGTTACAAGTAGAAGCCATGGCTCAGATTGGAGGTATCCTGGTGATGAACACTGTTCCTGATCCAGAGAATTACTGGACGTATTTTTTAGGGATTGAGAACTTTAAATTTAGAAAAATGGTGGTTCCAGGGGATACTTTGGTGATGAAGCTTGAGTTAATGCAACCAATCAGAAGAGGCTTTGCCAAAATGAAAGGTGTTGCTTATGTCGGAAACAACCTGGTTTGTGAAGGAATCATGATGGCCAGTATTGTGAGAAAAGACCTATGAGCCAAAACCTGGTATACATCCATCCAAATGCCAAGATCGGTAAGAATGTAATCATTGAACCTTTCACTTATATCGGGGAAGATGTGATCATTGGAAACAATTGCACGATTGGGCCCAACGTCACGATTAAAGACGGAGCTCGTATTGGCAAGCATTGTCAGATCTATCCAGGTGCAGTTATCGCCGGCGAGCCACAAGACCTGAAGTTTGAAGGGGAATCCTCAACAGTCACTATTGGCGACAATGTGATCGTACGTGAGTGCGTTACAATCAATAGAGGTACCGCTCTCGATAGAGGAGACACTCACATTGGCAATCATGTGGTACTCATGGCATACACTCACATCGCTCATGACTGTGTGATAGAGGATCATGTCATCCTGGCTAACTCTGTACAGATGGCTGGACATGTACATATATCAGAGCATGCTTTTCTAGGTGGCACCACTGCTGTGCATCAGTTTGTGAAAATTGGGGCTCATACGATGATTTCGGGAGGCTCTTTGGTAAGAAAGGATGTGCCTCCGTATGTGACCGCAGCTCGTGATCCTTTATCCTATATGGGTGTCAATTCTATAGGACTCAGAAGACGAGGATTTAGCAATGAGAAAATCAACGAATTACAAGATATCTATCGAATTTTCTACATATCTGGATTAAATAATACCGATGCCCTGGACAAAATCAGAACAGAATTGTCCCCAACAGCAGAGCGTGATGAAATCATTCGATTCATTGAGGATTCTAGCAGAGGATTGATGAGAGGAGGGAAAGAATAGATGAAAATTGAACTGGTCAATATTGGTAAAAAATATAATCGGAACTGGATATTTAAAGGACTGAATTTCATTGTTGAGTCAGGAGATTTAGTTTCGATCACTGGTCATAATGGATCTGGAAAATCGACTCTTCTACAGATTATAAGTGGATTTAATACGCCATCTAAGGGAAGCGTTACATACACTCCCGTTTCTCCTGATATTCAAACTTCATTTGCCTTTGTAGCGCCATATCAACATGTCATTGAGGAGTTTACCTTAGTGGAACATTTAGAATTTCATTCCCAATTCAAACAACCTCTACGGTCTTTTCCAGAGATTATTGAGCAATCAGGACTTATAGGAAGTGAGCAGAAAATAATTAAAGAATTTTCCTCGGGAATGAAGCAACGTTTAAGGCTGGCTCTGGCTTTTTTCTTTGATTCAAAAATGATTTTATTGGATGAACCCACTTCCAATCTTGACAAATCGGGAGAAGAATGGTATCAGAATTTGATACTTCAATTCAAAGGTTCCAAGACCATAATTATCGCTTCAAATCAGGATTTTGAAATAAAAGAAGCGACAAAAAATATTTTCATCGAAAATTTTAAGCAATAGATACTAAGAGTAAGTTTAATTTCGTTAACGCTTTGATTTACACGAAAAAATCATCGTTACACAAAATAATCATAGGTTAAATCAATTAAATCCTATACTTTTGAATGAGTTGTTGTTTAAAACAACTTATCTATTTATCACATAATTGATTATGAAGAGATTCACACAACTACTGACTGCCTTAGTAATCTGCTCATTAGTAATTTTTGTTTCATGTAAAAAGAAAAAGGGATCATCTGATCCAGACCCACGAGATGAATTTGGATCTGTTTTGGATGGAGGCTCTTGGGTTCCATCTGCAGTGACCTTTGACAATGCTAATAGAACCGAGTGGGACGGATTTGTCCTTGGTTTTAATTACAACACCGACACCAATCAAGGTACTTATTCAACTTCAGGCATACCAACCGACGATGGTGCTTCTGATGTTTGGGGTACTGGTACGGTAAGTTGGGAGTTTGGTGGTACAGAAGATACTCCAGACATTGGTGAAATAATAAGAGTATCTGATGGTGTGGTGATGGATGTAACTCCAGATAACCCTGAGAACCCTACTCAATTAATAATTCAATTCTCTGTTGAGGATCCTTCAGCAGGTAGAGTTGATGGTTTCTATGGAAATTGGAGCTTTACTCTAGTGAAGCAATAAGAAATAAGTCATTAATTTATAAATTTGAGGAACGGTGGAAACCGTTCCTTTTTTTATGCAACAATACCAAGACAAATACTTCGAACAAGACAAGAACTCAATTCTTAGAGCAGCTCAGGGCTTTGTAGAGCCTCAGCTCTTAAAGCGTTGGGTAGAAGTAGCATACAAAACCTACATGTTGCTTGAAAATCCACTTGGATTAGAAGATGCTTTTATTATCAAACTGAAAGGTATCAAAGAATACGATTACGAGTTCCTACAAGAGCTTTATGAAATCCTCTCCGCCATCTACCGCTACGAACGAGGAAATAATCAACTAGAAATCATCTGGGACGGTCGCTCACACTACGAGGTGTATGCTGAAGCCTGGCAGGAAGATTTTGACGCCTATATCAAATATTTCTGCACCAAACCAGAGGTATATCGCTCCATCTTGAAAGCTTGCATCCTTCGTCAGGGCATGAACAACAAGTTCTTATATTATGCCATCAGGCGGGTCATTCTGGATCACTTCAATCTGAAGATTACCCGAAATAAGATGTTGAAAGTGGCTTAATTTTAATTCTAACGCCTGATCTCAAAGGATTCCAAAGACTCCCCCTCTACCTCATCTACATCCTGGCGATCTACTCTTGCAAATTGTGGTCCTTGCTTAGACCAGGAGATGAGCTCATCAACTTTGGAGCCTTCGGCTACAATCGTCACAGAGCCATCAGCTTCATTTTTAACCCAGCCAGTAAGACCAAGATCATCAGCAACCGTTTTGGTGGTGGCTCGGTAAAAAACTCCTTGCACTTTTCCGTATACTCTGATCCTAACAGCCATGATTATCCTTTTATGATTTGATAAGCACTTGAAGTGCCTAGTCGATCGGCACCGGCATTAATCAACGAAACTGCTTGTTCTCTAGTTTTGATACCTCCTGATGCTTTGATTCCCACACTCGAAGGTAAGACTTCTCTGAGTAATTTAATATGGTGTTCTTTTACATTTCCATCTGGTGCAAATCCCGTAGATGTTTTCACAAAATCAACACCCGCATCGGCACAAAGTCTTGCAGCCTGAACGATTTCTTCATCAGACAGGTAGGCCACTTCAATGATGACTTTTAACATGGCTTCATGCTCATGAGCTAATTTGGAGAGTTTGGCAAATTCAATTTTAGGCCATGACATCCCATCTTTAAAGGCAGAGATATTCATAACCAAATCGAGCTCATTAGCGCCATCCCTAAGCGCCAATCTTGCTTCCTCAATCTTGGTTTCAGTCATTTGATAGCCTAAAGGAAAACCAATCACCGTAACTAATGAAGGGTCCGAATCACCAATTTCACGAGAAGCACGCTTCACCCAAAACGGAGGTACACAAACACCAAAGACATTAAGCTCTTTGGCCTCATTAACCAATGCATCTATCTCTTTACCTGTAACTGTAGGTTTGAGATTAGTGGATTCTATAAATCGATTTAGGTTCATCGTCAATGCCAGAGGCCACACTCTTTGCAGAACTTCTTCTTTCCGTTTTTCCGCTTTTTAGGCTTTTTCTTATGACCAAAATAAGAAGGATCGGTGTATTGTGGCTTATTCATCTTTCGTTGATCACGGGCTTTTTGTTCCAGCAAAGCTGATACCCTCGCTCGAAACTCAGCAGACTCTTGCTCCTCTGTTTTAAAAACTGGTTTGTTCTTTTTCTTAAACAAGCCGAACATAAAGCCCTTCTTTTCTTTCTTATATGCCTGATAAGTCGGCTTTGGAGCCTTTGGCGTAGTGACATCCCTTGTAGACTGCCCCTTACTCACCAGGACTATTCCAATTACACAAAAAACGATTAACCAATATTTCATATTCATACACAACATTCGAAGACAATGTCTTCTTTCACCTAATGCTTCAAACGCAGGAAACCCTAAATATTATAGGGTTCCGCGAATTTCTTGTTCTCGTTCAATAGCTTCAAATAAAGCTTTAAAGTTCCCTTTACCAAAAGATTTAGCACCTTTCCTTTGAATGATTTCGAAAAACAGTGTTGGTCTAGGTTCAATTGGCTTGGTGAAAATTTGCAAAAGATATCCTTCATCATCACGATCCACCAAAATACCTAGTTCCTTCAAGGGCTCTAGATCTTCATCAATCTCCCCTACTCGATCTAGCAAATCATCATAATAAGTACCCGGAACACGCAAAAACTCGATTCCACGATCACGAAGGGCAGTTACCGTTTCAATAATATTATCTGTTGCCACTGCGATATGCTGGACGCCAGCTCCTTCATAAAAATCTAAATATTCCTCTATTTGAGATTTCTTCTTCCCTTCTGCCGGCTCATTGATTGGAAATTTAATCCTTCCATTTCCATTACTCATCACCTTACTCATTAGTGCAGTGTATTCTGTAGAAATGTCCTTGTCATCAAAGGAAACCAATTGGGTGAATCCCATGACATCCGCATAAAAATTGACCCAGGTTTTCATTTCACCCCAACCCACATTGCCGACCATGTGATCTACATATTTCAGACCTACATTGGTTGGATGATAGCTGGTTTCTAGTTTCCTATAACCCGGCAGGAATATTCCATTGTAATTCTTGCGCTCAATGAAAATATGCACTGTTTCACCATAGGTGTAGATTCCAGACTTGACGATTTCTCCATCAGCATCTTTCTCTACAGTAGGCTCCATGAATGATTTAGCTCCTCGTTCAGTGGTTTCCTGATGAGCTTTGCGTGCGTCATCCACCCAAAGTGCAACTACCTTAATACCATCACCATGCTTATCAATGTGCTCTCCGACTCCAGTTCCTGACTTCAATGGTGACGTTAGTACCAGCCTAATTTTGTTCTGAACCAACACATAAGACTCGCGATCTTTCAAGCCAGTTTCCAACCCAGCGTATGCTAAATCCTGGAAGCCAAAGGCAGTTTTATAGAAATGGGCAGCCTGCTTGCCATTGCCTACATACAGTTCAATGTAGTCGGTGCCATTGATAGGTAAAAAATCAACATTTTCAGGGGTAAGTTGATCTCGGGATAATGCTTTTTCCATATTTAAATGTTTTTTACGAAGTTAAAGTGAATAGATTGCCTGACAAAAGATACCCGGCACAGGTTTTGATACGTTTGAAGATAGGTTCTTAAATTTGTGTCTATAATTCGTTTTCATGAGATCAGTATTTTCCTTCACTCTATTAGTATTCGCTACAATCCTTTATGCTCAAACACCTGTAGATGGCTATTTCTCCAAAAGAATAGACCAGGGTGTAGACTTAATGAATATCGGAGAATATGAAAAAGCGAATGAGGAGTTTACCTATGTACTAAAGAACATTACAGCTGTTCCTACAGATCTAGCGTATTATTTTGGACGCAACAGCTACTATATCAAAAAATACAAGCAAAGTATCAATTGGCTTAACAAATACATTCAATTGAAGGGCACACAAGGTCGCTTTTATGAAGACGCCGTGGAAACCTTAAATATGGCTGAAGAGGCTTATCTCAACAAGGCAAAAGCAAACAATGAGGCGATGCTGGAAAGTCTTGCCAGCGGTGAGTTTGACTGTGGAGGGATGGATAAAATCCTTTGCCCTGTGTGTAAAGGTGAAGGAGTAGTCATGAAAAAAGGGCCGTTTGAGACCCTTTACAAAACATGTCCGTATTCCGCAGGTGAACCATTCATCACCTGCGATGAATACAATCTCTTTATGAGAGGAGAACTAGAACCAAAAATTAAGGACTAGCACCTTAAGTAGTTACCATTCCAATACGTAAGCAAAGATCAATGGTGCTACAATCGTAGCATCTGACTCCACTATAAACTTCGGTGTGTCTGCATCCAACTTACCCCAGGTAATCTTCTCATTTGGCACAGCTCCAGAATAGGAACCATAACTAGTTGTAGAATCTGAGATCTGACAGAAATAACTCCAGAATGGCACGTCTTCTTGCTCCAGATCCTGGTACAACATTGGCACTACACAGATTGGAAAATCTCCAGCAATACCACCACCAATCTGGAAGAAACCAATACCTTCAGATCCAGCTTCTTTCAGATACCAGTCCGCGAGGAAGGTCATGTATTCGATACCAGATTTCATAGTACTCGGTTTCAACTCTCCTTTGATGCAATATGATGCGAAAATATTCCCCATCGTAGAATCTTCCCAACCAGGTACGACCATCGGAAGGTTTTTCTCCATAGCAGCCAACATCCAGCTGTTTTTCGGATCAATCTCGTAGTACTGCTCCAATACGCCAGACTTCAATAGCTTGAACATGAATTCGTGCGGAAAGTAGCGCTCACCTTTGTCTTCAGCATCTTTCCAGATCTTGAAGATATGCTCTTGTAGTCTTCTAAAAGCTTCCTCTTCCGGAATACATGTATCCGTTACACGATTCAATCCCTGATCCAATAGCTCACGCTCCTGCTCGGGTGTCAAATCACGGTAGTTAGGAATTCTTTTATAATGCGTATGTGCAACCAGGTTCATCAAGTCCTCCTCCAGGTTGGCACCTGTACAAGAAATGATTTGAACCTTATCATTGCGAATCATCTCAGCTAGAGAAATCCCCAACTCACCTGTACTCATAGCACCAGCAAGGGAAATCAACATTTTCTTCCCGCTCTCCAGGTGACTCTTGTATCCTTTAGCTGCATCCACTAATGCTGCGGAATTAAAGTGAAGAAAGTGTTTCTCTATAAATGAGGTGATTGGTTTATCTGACATAATCGAGTTTATTAATAAGGGTACAAAAGTAGGATTAGCAACTATACTTTCAAAAGGTAAGGCATCAAATGGTCAATTGTAAATTCATTCATTTTCCCGCATAATGAGAGATCGATTGAATCGTTGTTATGAAAAAGTTGAAGGCACTGTGTGACGAAAACCATTTTTTAGCAACTAATACTATAAAAGCAGTAGCTTAATGGAATTGGAAAAGCATCGTTTTTTAGAATTGATCAATGACAACAGGGGCATCATCCGAAGCCTCTGCAAAATCTACTATATAAGTCAAGCAGATCAAGAAGATGCGTTTCAGGATATTGTCTTGCAACTATGGAAATCCATGGGTTCCTTTCAAGGTAAATCAGAAATAAGCACCTGGATCTATCGTGTAGGTCTCAATACAATTCTTAACCAAAAAAGAAAGGATAAAAGGACCATTCAAGCTGAGCCAATTGAAACAGCTCATGATGTTTTACAAACCGCAAAGGCGGATGATGAACTGGAACTCTTACAACTAATCATTCGATCTCTCAAGGATCTTGACAAAGCCATCGTCGTGCTGTATTTGGAAGGCTATCGGAACAAAGAGATCGCTGAAATACTCAAGCTAACTCCAACGAACGTAGCTACGCGCTTCAATCGAATCAAATCCCAACTCAAACTAAAATTTAACACATCTACCCATGCAACTAAATAACCTGGAATCGGCCTGGAAACAACTGAAACTAATGAATACAATGGAGCCTTTTGATTCCAACGCCATTCTTGCACTCCTGGAAACAGAAAGCCAATCAAGCAGTAAGTTTCACCGAATGATGATCAACCTTATCATGGTTATAGTTATCACCATTATTTGCACTGGAGGATGAATGCATTCGTTGTTTGGGACTTAGAGCCTACTTTGATTCCGGGGTTTGAGTATTTAAGATGGTATAGCATCTGTTGGGTGATCGGGATTATCGTTGGGTATCAGATCATGAAGAAGGTCTATGAGAAAGAAGGACTTCCAGTGATCGAGTTAGATAAACTGGTCACCTATCTGATGTTTGGAATTATCCTGGGAGCTCGACTCGGCCACGTTCTTTTCTATGACCCGGTCTACTATTGGAATCATCCTATTGAGGTCCTTCCCTTCAGACTAGAGCCAGAATTTCAATTCACCGGATTGGCAGGACTAGCCAGTCATGGAGGTTTCCTAGGAGCATTGATTGTATTGTATCTTTATGTTCGAAAGTTCAAGCGAGACTTTTTGTGGCTTCTAGATCAGTTGATGATCGCTGGAGCAGTTCTTGGAGGTTTTATTCGATTGGGTAATCTACTGAACTCTGAAATTATTGGAATTCCTACCAATGTCCCCTGGGCATTCGTGTTTACTAGAATAGACCAAATTCCCCGTCATCCCGCTCAGCTTTATGAAGCCATCTTCTATTTACTAATTGGTGTTGCAGCATATCTCTTATGGAAATCAAGAAAGTTTGAAAATAAGAAAGGCTTCATCTTTGGGCTGGGGATGACACTCATATTTACCCAACGATTTTTCATAGAATTCCTGAAGGAAAACCAGGTAGCTTTTGAACAAAACTTGCTTTTGAATATGGGCCAAATCCTTAGCTTTATTCCCGTTTTAGCTGGAATTTATCTGGTGGTTAGAAGTCTGAAACAAATCAAGCAAAGCACCTAAAACCTCCACTCTATTTGATTATTCATTGAGTTATGTCTTATATTTCAGCTTGAATATTTAACAACTCAATTCAAGCTATTATGACTAACTACCAGGAAATTAAAATTTCATCTAATTGGACAGGTGTCGGACTTTACGGAGGACTCATTTTGGTTCTGTTAATGCCTCTAATACTCTTCGCAGCATCCCAAGGACAAGAATTTCATTTCGGAATCATCTTAGCCGGCCTAATTTATCTTGGTTTGGTTGGATTGATGATCTACCAATTCATGTATGTGAGTAGTGCTGTGATCTCTGGTGAGAAACTAATTCTTAAAAAGCAATTCCGACCAGCTAAATCCTACGCTTTTCATCAAATAGGCTATCCTACTACCTTCAACTACAAGAGCACTAAGTACATCACTGTGGAAATGACCAATGACGATCACTCTACAGAAAAGTACTTGATCCTAAACTCAAGGGGAATCTTTGCCTTTGAAAACAAAGATGCTGAAGGAGTTTTGAAGCAGTTGAGGAGCATGAAGGGTGAGTGATTCAGCATACAGAATATTACAATATGGGAAGTCCTATCATCCGACAAATCAGAGACATTCAGGTTCGAGCTGATTATTTATATATTCATTGGAAGAAACCAAATACAACAAAATGAAACTAAGACTTTATGCCCTAATTATTACAACGGCATCCATTCAAGTAATTTTTGCACAGAACAGCAACTTAAATAGTGGTTGGTTAGGCCCATCAAAGCACATTACTAATAATTCAGAAGGCACGAAACTGGCAGTAATAGGCCAAGATTTCTTACATATTTTTGAAACTTCAACATTCTTCCAAACCCACCTATTCAAACAGTTTAAAAATCTCATATCATGTGAGTTCCTAAACGAAACGGAATTGATTGTTCTTACTGCTAGTGGAACTTACAATATTGAATTAACAGAAGAAACAATAACCAAAATCTTCAGTGAATCTTTCAATGCTATTGATACCGATCCTGAAAATCAGTTAATTTTTCTTGGAAATGAAGAAGGAATGCTTTCCATCTATTCTGTTAAATCAGAAAAGATTCTATTACTTAAAACCATTAATACCGCAAGTAAAATTAACTCCTTGACTTCTTCTGATCATTACCTGATTATAGGACATGAATCCGGACAAATCAGTATATATGACAAGAAAAAGTACACTTTGGCAAACACACTCATAGGACACCAGACTGCCATTAATTCATTGGCCTTAAGTCCTTCAGGCAATATTCTTGCATCAACTTCACGTCGACAATTTTCCCAATCAAAAACTGGAGAAGGAATTATATGGAATTTGAACAAAAAAGAAGTCATTTTCAGAACAGAACAAAATTATAATCAAATTCAAGATTGCTTTATAGATAACCAAGGACGAATTTTCTTTGGTACTTCTAGAGAAATAATTGTATTTGACAGTTCTGGATATAGAAAGAAATCACTTGAAATCAGACCATTTAATGATCCAATTTTCACCTCTATAGGCAATAATTTAGTCTATTCAATTACGTCCACTAGTCGTGGCAGTAGAGATTTATATTTGGTTGATTTCAATAAAGGGCGAGATCAATTAATAAGATCTTTTGGCCCAAACAGCACACAGATTTGGGACATCTCATCAACTGAAGATAATATTCTCATTTTAAAAGAAGAAGAACTATCTTCAATCTATTCTGATGGGAAGAGTAAAACAATTCCTTTCTCTGAAAAACAACCTCTTAAATTTCATGATAACAAGGCGTATGGATTCAATAACACATCAGAAAGTGTGGTTACCTATAACCCAAAAAATGACACCTTAATAAACATTAGTATTCCATCAAATACACATTATCGAATATTCTCTTCAGATATTGTTACTGATAATGATAGTCTATTAGTTTTAGGAAATGATGCACTTTACAATGATAGCTCGGATGAACTTTTGGTTGATTTTAAAGACACTCAAAAAAAATACAGATATGCTTCTGGTGTTGACAGAGAAAATGCTAAATCAGATCAAAATACCATACGAATGTTTATTGACCCAAAGACTTTCTATGAGCTAAATCAAACAAAAAAAGTGCTTAATATTAGAAGCAATAGGGATGGATCTTATTTATTTCAAATATCTCATGTAGAAAAAATATTACACATTGAGCGGAATAAATTGATAATCAAAGGTTCAATAAATGGGGTTAACTCAATTGGTTTAATAGATATTGAATTAAGATCTGTAAAAAGTTTGTTCCCAATTAGCAAATACCCCCAAATTGACCAAGTAAATGCAATTAAGTTCTCAAGTGATTATTCAAAACTAGCTTATCGAAAAGGAGATAATTTCAGAGTCTTATTTCTTGATGTGAAAAAGGAAATATCCATTAGTCCCCCATCTCAGTATAATGATGCATTTGACTTCTCACCGAATGATACCAAACTGCTCACTGGCAACCGATTTGGCGAATTAGAAATATGGGATTTGGAAACAGGAGCATTCAAAGGAACTTTATTCTTTGCTCGGGATTCTGAGGAATATTGCATCCTCACCGACACACAATACGATGGCTCTGACAAAGGAGTTGAAATATTGATTCAAAAAAATGCCAAAGAAGTTCGATCAAGAGGTCAAAACCTGCTCAAGTCCATGCTTTTTAATTGATTTTTTATTTTCGAAGTTATTTCAACTACATAAACTTCGAGGGCTTCCGACCAGGGTGAGTTGTTAACGAAAATTTATTCCCTACCCACATTACGGTATTTTATCTCCCAAATGATGGTTTCAGTTGTGCAGCGGAGGAGAAAGTGGTATTTTGATTTCATAATAACCTAGAAATCTTGAATATATCCGATTCATTTAGTGAAATCATCAAATACTCCCATTTCTGGAAGTGGGCTCCTGATTGGGGTGTAGTACAAGAAATCTACGAATCATTCCCTAATTCTTATTCTGTTTTATCGCCTTTCGCTTATTCCTATTTAGAAGAACTAATTAGATCACAAACTAGTGATTACGCTCCATCCCGTGACGAGAATGGAAATCTAAAAAAACACAAAGTAAGTCTCCAATTAATAAATCTGGCAATTTCAGAGAACCAACCAAGGAGTGATGAATACATTCAAATTTTAGAAGAAATTAAAGTCTATTTTTCTTCTTCTACATTTTACGATGTAGGTGACAACAGACATAGTGTGGCACATGGTTACATGCATCCAAGGTTTTGGGATAAAGAGTCATTTGCAAAACTCATTTATGATATTGCTAGATTATCTAAATTTTCCGGATTTTAATCAATCCATTTAAAAAATCACATTCCTAAAATTTCTATTCTAACCACCTGTTTTTTAAGTACTATGAATTTCCTTAACCCATATCTAGAGCTTTATTGTAAATCCCCTGAACTAGAAGAAATAGGTATAGAATCATTTTATCGAGAGATCCTTTGGCTCTTTCTCAAGAATCTTGATAATCGATTAAAGATGTTTCAACATAGAGTCAACATCAATATTAATAACGCATCAAATACGACATACAACCAACAGTTTGGCAGCATTTACTCTCACAATACGTCAATAAATCTTGATAGCTTCAAAACGAAAGAGGAAATAAAACAAAGAGAAGAATTACTGAACTTAGTTTTTAAAAGTTTCAATTCACTTGCAGAAGAATTTAACTGGGACAAAGACGTCATATATGATGCATACAAAAAAAGTATCCGGGATAAATACCAATTCGCTTATTTCACGGAATACAAAAGCTCTAGAGATAAAATTCACCAAGGAAGAATTCGAATAAACTTAGAAAATAGAACTTGCATATTTACTTCAGAAGTGATTAACACGAGTACAGGTATTCTAAAAACAAAGACTCTCCTTGAAACAGAACAAGGAAACTTTTCCTGGTGGAGAATGATTAAAGAATTTGGCTGGCTGAATTCCAATATGTTCGGTTTAAAACTTATGAAAGGAGCTATTTGGTTAACTACTGATAAGAGTTCGGAGAAGTTCGAACAGATAATCAATCAAGAAATAATCAATCAAGATAAAATTGATGAGTTTCTGAAGGAATTATACGAACCCATTCCCTAAATCCTACACCACCAACAACCCACCTCCTCTTAATTGCTGCATGCCTTTGGAGTACCAGAACGGTTCAAAACCTCCTAATGCAGACTCATAGGCTTCTTTGAATTTTCCATAGCTGGTGATCATCTGACCATTGGCTAGTACTTCGAGTTGCTGCACCAGCCACTCTCCTGATCGTAGATCAAGTCTGATGCTCAGCACATCTTTCCTCTGGTGAAAGAGTAGTTCTAATTGATCCGGTCTGCCTTTCTTACCTGGGATTTTTCTTTGCTGTGGCAAACCTCCTAGCCAGACGACTTTACTGGAAGTTTTCGGGCTTATAAACTCCTCCTCGTACAAGGCGTTTTCAATAAAGTTCGGAGGAATGCTCGTTGCAGGAATCTTGAAATCAAACCACTCTCGAAGAGGCATTTCAAATCCAAGTCCATGCATATAGTTGAACAGTGACTTCTTCAACCCAAAACTGAATCGATCATGATTCACTCCAGTCTTGTCGCGGAACTGCACATCATTGTTCGCAAAGGAGATTTCTTTCACCTCCGGAATCACTCCATAAGCCTCCGGATCCAAACCAACAGGGCTATGTGCCGTCAATGCAAACTGATGCCAGAAGCCAGACTGTACAATGTTCAGTTCAAACAACTGGCGTACCATCTCCAGGCTATCCACGGTTTCCTGTACCGTTTGAGTCGGGTAGCCATACATCAGGTAGGCATGCACCATGATACCACTTTCGATAAAGTTGCGAGTGACACGAGCAACTTGCTCCACCGTCACCCCCTTATCAATCAAAGCCAACAAGCGATCAGAAGCCACTTCCAATCCCCCTGAAACAGCTATACAACCAGAAGCCTGAAGAAGCTTGCATAGGTCCATGGTGAAGCTCTTTTCAAAACGGATGTTCGTCCACCAGGTCACGGTTAACTTTCTTCGAATGATCTCTAAGGCTACTTCTCGCATCAAAGCTGGAGGCGCTGCTTCGTCCACAAAGTGAAATCCTCGTTCGCCAGTCTGAGCGATCAACTTTTCCATCCGATCAACAAGCGTTTTTGCAGCAATTGGCTCATAGAGCTTGATGTAGTCCAACGATACATCACAGAAGGTGCATTTAGCCCAGTAGCAACCATGAGCCATAGTGAGCTTGTTCCACCGGCCATCACTCCAGAGGCTATGCATCGGGTTCGCCACCTCAATCACCGAAATGTATCTATCCAATGGTAAATCGCTGTAATCAGGAGTGCCTACTTCGCTTTGTTTGAAATCCGGCAATGGACAAGAATTATCGTAGTAAACTTGTCCGTATTTTAGGTAGAATGTCCTTTTTAGGCTCCTATCTTTTCCACTTATTAGCCCCTCTCTTCTAAGAGGCGGACGGCTAGTCAGGGGGTTGGGGTGAGTTGTAGGCTCAACATCCGCTCTCACTACTTGTTCCACCAGTTGCTCTACGGGGCGCTCGCCATCATCCAACGTGATAAAATCGAAGTAATCAAATACTCGAACCTCCTTCAGATCACGAAGTTCCGTATTTGGAAAACCTCCACCCATTGCTGTTTTAATCTGAGGATAATGCTCCTTTATGTACTGAGCACATCGGAAGGCACTGTACAAGTTCCCCGGAAAGGGGACAGAAAAGCACACTAACTCAGGATCGACTTCAGCTATCTTCTTCTGCAGCAAGTCCAGAGTAATCTCATCAATATAGGTTGGAGCTTCTTGCAAGTGTGCATGTAGCTCATCAAATGAATTAGCGCTGCGCCCAAGTCTTTCTGCATATCGGCTAAACCCAAAATGCGGATCCACACATTCGACTATGAAATCCGATAGATCTTCCAGATACAAGGTAGCAAGATGCTTGGCTTTGTCCTGAAAACCCATGGATCCAAATGCCCAATCGAGCTCATCTAAGGACTCGAATCGAGAAGCTTCAGGAAGAAACTCTTCTGTACAGATTTGCCGTGCCAATGTCGGATTTTGACCTTGCAAAAAAGCCATCACCTGATCAATCGTCTTCATATAATCCGATCGTAACGCATAGATACGCTGCACATTATCAGACCAATCAGAATCGAATTCCACCTCCTCAAAAAGCTTCTTCAGTCCTGTACTGGAAAACAACTCAAGAATCACCTCTATTCCCAAATCCATTTGGTGCGAATTAATCTCACGAGTATTAAGAAAACCCTTAAGATAAGCCGTTGCAGGATATGGAGTATTCAGCTGTGTGAATGGAGGCGTTATGAGAAGGACTTCAGTCAAGCAAATTGTATTTGATATTAATTGAGCAAGTTAGAGATTCCAAATCATTCTTTACACTTTGTCATTCTGACGAAGGTAGAATCCATATAGGTCAGTAAACAATTCAAAAGAGATGCTTCCTGCGTCAGCATGACACCAACCTACAAACCATCGACCGTAGACGGTAAACTAAATAATTGTCAAAGGCACCTTACCAATCAATCGGAAAATAATCCTTCAAGAACTTCCCACACCAATGCTTCCCGGTATTAATACCATCAAACAAGGGATCCATCACTCGCGCTGCACCATCTACAATATCTAACGGCGGCTGGAAGTCATGAACTTTCTCTTTCTTCTTAGCTAATTCATGTGGATCCTCATCGGTCACCCAGCCAGTATCCACTGCATTCATGTAAATACCGTAGTTAGCCAGATCAGATGCTGAAGTATGCGTCAGCATGTTCAAAGCCGCCTTGGCCATGTTGGTATGAGGATGTCTATCTTCTTTGTGGAATCGGTGGAACTTCCCTTCCATCGCCGAAACGTTAATGATGTGTTTCTTACCCGTATTGTCTTTCTTCATCAACTTAGAAAGTCGATTACAAAGTACAAACGGAGCTACAGAGTTCACCAACTGTACTTCCACCATTTCTGGAGTTTCGATCTCTCCTAATTTCAATCGCCAGCTATTCGTTTTACGCAAGTCAACCTGCTGTAAATCCGCATCCAACTGACCCTCTGGGAACACTTCACTTGGCGCAATCGAGTTATCAAAGCTATAAGGTATCTGACTGAGTTTGGCACTTGATCGAATACCGACACCAGGCTCTGGCGCATGCCAGCTAACTGGTAAATTCTTATTCTTTTGCTCAGCGCCTCCGGTCAATTCACGCAATTCATTCAAGCAGAATTGATGATCTTTTAGCAATGTCTGTGCTCCAGTAGGCAGCTCCTGATAAGGAATCGACTCATTAGCCATCAAGTGTTCATAGAAACCAGCTGGCCTTCTCACTGTCTGAGCGGCATTATTGATCAGGATGTCCAATCGATCATATTGCAATTCTATAAAGTTGCAGAAGATCTCCACACTCGGGATGTGTCTTAAATCAAGACCATGAATTTTTAATCGCTTNGCCCATTTTGGATANTCNTCCTCCTGNTCAAATCGCAANGCCGANTCNACAGGGAAACGAGTAGTNGCTACCACNGTNGCTCCNGCTCTTAGAAGCATCAACGTGATNTGATATCCAATTTTCAATCGACTCCCNGTAACCACCGCAACTTGACCAGTCAAATCNGCAGTTTGGAAGCGNTTCATGTAGTTCANATCTCCACACTCNTCACACATGGTGTCGTAGAAGTGNTGAAGTTTGGTGTATTCTTTTTTACAAANGTAGCAGTTACGAGGAGTGCTCAGTTCTGGACGTTCATCAGTTAGTTGAGCTGCAGTAAGCAATTTTGGAGCTTCGAAAATAGTCGCCTCACGAGCCTTTCGAATCCCTGTTTCTTTCCGTGCATGCTTATCCCGCTCCTGTTCTTTTCTTCTTTGTGCTTTTTGCCAATCTTTTTTAGCCTGACGAAACTCTTCACGTTGAGGACGTGACACCTTTCCTGCGGCTGTCATAAAGGCAACTCGCAGTTCTTCCGGCCAGTCAAATACTTGCGAATAATCAGAGCTGATCAACTCCATGAGCTCCGCGCATTTCGCTACATCTTCAAGAGTTACCTGTTTATCTGATACTCCTTCTTTTTCGTTCTTCTCGTCTTCCACTATTCTCCGGTTTGACTCAGCAATTTTGAATGAGCAAAGATAGTTTTTGTATTAATTTAATTCTCAAACTAATATTATATCCTTAGTGAAGGACGGGCATTATTCATTTTAGATTTGGAAGGATTAAAATCAGAGATGAAATAAAAGCTGTTTGAGTCTTTGCGAAGAATTATATCGATCCAAATGATTAAAATAGACGAGTTCTTTTATTTCCTGATTTTAACATTTTCAAAGCGTTAAGAAATGAATACAGCCCTAGATTTTTGCCTACTTTTCATCAATGGAAAAGTAGGAGTATAACAATTTGAGGCCAAATCAGGTTATTCCGCCTAATTCCAATAAATTATAACATAAGTTAAAACCTTGTTCAAGGTACTCTTAAAGTTAGAGTTATAAACTTAAACCTATTATCTTCGCAACACCTTCCTTGATGTACTGAACACCACCTTGATTCAGTAAACTATTATCGCTTAAATCAGTTTTATTCCACGTATGCGCAAAAAGATCTGGATCGTCATAGGTTTGGTACTCCTATGCAGTTTTTTAATCCTGGCCACAATCATTCGGATAAAAATGGGCAAAATCCCATCCGAAAAAGATTTACTAGCAATCAATCAACAAACAGCCTCTGAAATTTACAGTTCAGATGGTCAGATTCTCGGTAGAATCTTTGCCGAAAATCGGACTAATGTATCCTTCAATGAGATTCCTAAAAATTTTCTCGATGCTCTGATCGCTACAGAAGATGCTCGATTCTTTGAACATTCAGGCATTGACTATAGAAGTTTAGGAAGAGTCTTGATCAAATCGATCTTACTCCAGGATCAAAGTGCTGGCGGAGGCTCTACCTTAAGCCAACAGTTGGCTAAAAACCTCTATCCAAGAAAGAAAGGTGGAGTTCTGGATTTGGTTGGAGCTAAGTTTCGAGAGGCTTTAACAGCGAATAAATTAGAATCCATTTATACCAAAGAAGAACTACTTACCTTGTATCTCAACACGGTCTCATTTGGGGAAGATGTCTATGGAATAGAAGCCGCTTCTATCCGCTATTTCAACAAAAAGCCCATTGATCTGGAGGTTCAGGAATCAGCTGTATTGGTGGGCATATTAAAAGCTACCACGGCATACAACCCCAGGCTATACCCAGACCAAGCTAAATCCAGACGTAATACCGTACTCCGCCAAATGGCTAAATACGAATACCTGGATCAAGATCACCTTGACTCATTGACTGCAATGCCAATCGAATTGCAATACCGTAGATTGACGAATGAACGAGGAACAGCACCCTATTTCAAAGCAAAAATTCGTCCGATGATCGATAGTCTGATTGCTACATTGGAGAAACCAGATGGTGAGCCGTATAACATCGAAACAGATGGGTTAAAGATTACAACAACCATAGATTCCAGGTTGCAATTTTATGCTGATTCTGCTGTAGCGCAACACCTATCCTACCTACAAAAGCTGTTTGACAAACATTGGAGTTATACCAAACCATGGAACGACAACCCCAACATTTTGGAATATGGCGTTACACACTCGCAAGCATATAAACTATTAAAAGAGAAGAAGCTTTCGCAACAAGAAATCGAGTCTGCATTGGCAAAGAAGAGACCGCAAACCATTTACATGATGGAAGGCCCTGTCGATACATTGATGAGTGCTATGGATTCTATCCAGCATTATCTGATGCTCTTACAAACTGGAGTACTAAGCATGGAGCCGAGCACAGGACACATCAAAGCCTGGGTTGGTGGATTAGATTATGAATATTTCCAATACGATCACGTGACCTCCAAACGACAGGTAGGTTCCACTTTCAAACCAATTGTTTATACGACTGCACTGGAAAATGGAATTGAGCCATGCGACTATTTCAAGAATAAACAAGAAACGTACGAAGAATACGAGGACTGGTCTCCGGGCAATGCCGATGACAAGTATGAAGGCTTCTATTCTTTGAAAGGCGCATTAACACATTCCGTTAATACCGTATCAGCACAAGTCATTCTACAAACAGGGATTCAGAAAGTGATAGACATGGCGCATTCTATGGGTATCCGTCAGGAACTACCAGAAGTACCTTCATTGGCACTAGGAACAGCCGACTTATCGCTATTAGAAATGGTAAATGCCTATGCAACTATCACCAATAAAGGCATTCGAATGGATCCGGTTTACATTCTCAAAATAGAAAATGCTGCTGGAAAAGTACTTTGGGAATATGAACCGAAAATTGGAGTGGATGTAATGTCGGAGCAAACCGCTCAACTCATTACCAACTTCATGCAAAGTGTGGTGACGAATGGTACAGGCAGATCTCTAGGAAGCAGATATGGTTTGACTAATGAAATTGCAGGTAAAACAGGCACCACACAATCCTATGCAGATGGCTGGTTCATGGGTTTCACACCTGAAATCGTAACCGGCGTGTGGGTAGGCGCAGATATCCCAGGGGTTCACTTCAGAACAGGTGATTATGGGCAAGGTGCAAGAATGGCTCTACCTGTGTGGGCCTTGATGATGCAACAAGCTTTGAAAGATCCTGATTTTGCGAGCTGGCAATATTCAACCTTCGATCCGCTGGATGACGACTTACTCGCTTCTATTGACTGTCCGTTATATACGGAAAAAATGACTCTTTTTGANCGANTATTTGGTGTNAAAGATCGCNCAGAAGATGAGGACNATANNGAGGATAAAAAACCNTTCTTCAAGAAACTAAAAGGNATTTTCAGCAAGAAAAANGATAANGACTAAANAAATTAAAGCGTTNNNTACNAAANCNATNTACANNTATTTGATTCGAATCTAGANGNTGGTTTTGGCACAATCCTTGGAATACTGNTTACTCAATCAAATACTTTTCAGATATGAAAAAGCGAGTACAGATAATCCTGGGAGTAATNATNCTAAGTTTNGTANTNATGACTCCAACCTACGCTAATGGCAACAAAGGAAAAGGTGGTCANAAGAAGGACAAAGTACANGGCGGACCTCCAGCCTGGGCNCCGGCTCATGGCTATNGAGCAAAGCAAAGACATATTTACTATCCNGAACACAACATCTATTACGACACNCANCGAGAAGTATACATTTATGTAGANATGGGTAGATGGGAAGTAAGTGCTCGNTTGCCTTTACCTCTAAGAAATTCNAGAAACATAGATTTGGGAGCTCAGGTGGCATTGGACATTAGTTCAGACTCACCTCAGTTTTACAATGATGAACATAGATCCAGATATNNATNTGGCAATNCNATTAATAGGTCTGAAAGAGGATCNTATTAATNAAAAAGCGTCCTCNGGGACGCTTTTTTAATGTTATTTCTTNNTGTGATCTNTTAGNTTCTTCACTCCATAAGCTGCGCCTCCAGCAAGCAGCAAACTAAGTCCACCATCTATAGGNGTTGCAGGCGGAGCACTTTGTGCAAAAAGCAGCAAGCCATTCATTAATAACGCTGCACTGAGTATATTCTTTAGTTTCATTTCTTCTAGTTTAGGGTTAATAAAATGTCGGGATAGAGTCAGTGAAAATTACACCAACCCTACCCCAANCATTTCGGCTAGTTCTTGATTATCTTTCTGCGCTGNTCTCCATCGGTCACGATATAGATTCCATCTTTTAATTCAGCAAGTGAAATCTCCTGACTTCCGCTAACCATTTCACTTTTCACACGATTTCCCGCAAGGTCAAAAACGGTGATCATTTTAGACTCATTATCCAAAAGCCTTACATAGAGCATATCTTCTGAAGCATAAATCTGACGCGCATCGTTACCAGCACCTAACACATTATTGACCAACTTAATAGCAAATCGATCTGTATGGTATCCTGCTGTTGAGGTAAAGAAATAAGTCTCATTCAAAGAAACTGTCTCACCAGTCAAACGATCAATCAATTCCAGTTCATAACCATTCTCCACTTCCGCATTCAGCTGATAAGAACCTATTTCACTGATATTGATACCTATATCGATAGCTCCGAGCTTCAGATCAGCACCTTGAATCGCCAATGGTTTACCAGTTTTATAAGAGTAAATAGCCTCATCAAACTCGCTGTTGATTGCGGCAGCATCATACGTTTTGTTGATTTCTGTAGATACCAGTCCATCAATCTGACCAATGACTGTTTGCTTGAACAATCCTTCTTCATCTGTTAGATTGATTCGTATCACAGGTACATTAGCAGAGGCTGATCTAAAGAAGTTACCGTCTGAGTTACTATCACTCACCCTCATATCTTCGGTAAAGACAACATCCAGGTTACTGGCTGAAGATAGTTTTACAAAGAAGCCCTGACCTGACCCAATATGGTAATTGTATCGATCATCGTTTCCTGCTTGGGACGTTTGAGTAGTTGCAATGGCATTCGCTACAATATAATCGGCATTCGACCCTCTGGCTGACTGAGAATTGTTATCATCCCAGAAATATACAGCACCTGTTAAGTGAGCATTTTCACTTAAGAAAGCTGCCACACTTATGGCTGATGGATAAGGATTAGAAACGAGCACCCAGCCTTCTACATTGTCATTCGTTCTATCTGTAAATGTTCCAGTTACAGTGATCGCACCATCATTTGGAGTTCCTGTAAATATCAATTCTTGTTGGAATGCCTGTGCATAGCCTTTACCTGGTACCAACTCATCAGAAGCTGCATTTTCCCATCTACTCAATCCCTGATCACCTCCATAAGCGGTTGTTTCATTGTAACTGTATACGGTACTTCCCAGATCAGAGCCTGTAAGTGATACCGTTTGATTGACTGGAGTTCCTACAAAACTGTATTTACCATCAGCGTATCTGGTAGTTCTATGGATGATCACATCATTTCCTGAAAAAGTTGTTCCATCATAGGTTATCAACGACGCTCCTGATTCAACGACTAAACTTCCACTATTCGTTAGATTTCCATAAACAACCAAAGCCTCCTCCGTGTCTACAGTAAGGGTAGCTCCACTGGAAATAGTCAGGTTATCGCAAGAAAATTTACCGTCTGCAGAAAAATCATAATCCGCTGAGATGATCACATGATTACCATCTCCGGGGCCAGTACCATTGCTCCAGGAACCACTCCAGGTAATAGTAGAATAGGAACAACTTCCATCATCTACTGTGGCACTCGCATTGTAATTATCAGAAAATGGGTCCATGCAGCCTGTTACAGCTGCTGCGCAATTTGTTGAAGTAGTTGAAGCAGATGGCGAACAAGCCGCAGTTGGCCCTACTCTAAATGAATCATCCACATGAGTTCCTTTGAAACATCGTGGAATGTATGGATACTCATCCGTAATGACATAATAATACGTCCCGTATGGGTAGTCAGGAGTTACGCCATAGCGCCCATTACATTCATCCAAAATGGTATTTGCAGAACTATACTCATAATCTTCATAGTAATTCCCATCATAAGGACCATCAGGAGCAGTAGATCCATCACCCGGACGGTCTCCAGACTTTAAAGTATAGCCAGATGAAGCTGAAGTTATAGCACTTAAGGCATCCTCCGAATCAGTGTAAACATATTTATAGTAGATAGGAAAACCATCAGCTGCATAACCCACTATTGACGAGTGATCAGATCCATCTATTCCCAGATCATTCGTAAAATAATCTGTTGGCACAGCATGATAATGATAGATACCACTGGCATTTAAGTGACCTCCATTGAGTTGTCCCATACTCACTCCAATGCTATTTTCAGTCGAGGTAGCTTCTACATGCCATTCGGTATTATTAGAATCATCCCCATTTACGAAAGTCACTGCAGAATTGGGATCATACCTCACTCCATTGATCGATATCCCAAACTCATAATTGTATTCGCACCCTACTGTCGTTTCTGTTTCCTCATACAATGGTGTAAAAGCATC
>PBTY01000083.1 GCA_002729235.1 Rickettsiales bacterium
CAAGTGGTAAATTGGAGATCATTGCTGCAGAAGGTGAAACATTAGAAATTGGTGCTTTGATATGTAAGATCGAGGTTGCTGAAGGAGGATCTTCTTCAAGCAGTGCTAGTTCTTCTGATGCTGGATCTGCGTCAGCTTCTTCTGCATCATCTAGTTCTAATGAAACATATGCAACAGGGCATGCGTCTCCTGCAGCTGCTAAGATTCTTCAAGAAAAAGGAATTTCAGCATCTGACGTTTCTGGTTCTGGAAAAGATGGTCGTATCACGAAAGAAGATGCGATGAATGCCCAGAAGTCTGCCCCTAAGCCAGCAGCTCCAAAAGCGGCTCCTCAGGCAGAAGCTAAGCCTTCCAAACCAGCATTTGAAGCACCAACGTTTAGCACAGGTGTTAGCAGAGAACAGAAACGTGAGAAAATGTCTTCATTAAGAAAGACTATTTCTAAGCGTTTGGTATCTGTGAAGAATGAAACTGCTATGTTGACTACCTTCAACGAGGTGAACATGCAGCCAATCATGGATATCCGTAAGAAGTATAAGGAAAGCTTCAAGGATAAGCACGAGGTAGGTCTTGGATTCATGTCATTCTTCACTAAAGCTGTTTGTATGGCATTGCAAGATTGGCCAGCAGTAGGAGCAGCTATTGACGGTGAGGAAATGGTATTCCACGATTACTGTGATGTTTCTATCGCGGTATCTACTCCTAAAGGTTTAGTGGTTCCTGTGATCAGAAACGCAGAGCAGCTGAGCTTCGATCAGGTAGAGAAAGAGATCATCAGATTGGCTACCAGAGCTAGAGATGGTAAATTGAGTATAGACGAAATGCAAGGAGGCACCTTCACGATCACTAATGGTGGTATTTTCGGATCGATGCTTTCTACTCCAATTATCAATGCCCCACAATCGGCAATCTTGGGTATGCACAATATCGTAGAGCGTCCGGTTGTAGAGAATGGTGAGATTGTGATAAGACCAATCATGTATGTGGCACTTTCTTATGACCACAGAGTAATTGATGGTAGAGAATCTGTAAGCTTTCTCGTAAGAGTAAAAGAGCTTTTAGAAGATCCTACTAGAATCTTACTTGGCGTATAATTTATTAGATAATAACAATAAACTCAGCACCAACACCAGGTGCTGAGCTTTTATAAATACTACACAAATGGATTACGATGTAACAGTCATTGGTTCGGGACCTGGTGGATATGTAGCTGCAATTCGCGCGGCACAGTTAGGTTTCAAAACCGCAATCATAGAAAAATACCCCACTCTAGGAGGAACATGTCTTAACGTAGGTTGTATTCCGTCAAAGGCATTATTNGATTCTTCNGAGCATTTCCACAATGCNGAGCACACTTTTAAGGAGCANGGNATTGATATTCCNAANCCAAAAGTGAACATCAANCAGATGATTGCTCGNAAAGCAGATGTGGTGAAGCAAAACGTGGAAGGAATTTCGTTCTTGATGAAAAAGAACAAAATCGATGTGCATCAAGGTGTTGGATCTTTCAAAGACAAAAACACTGTGGTGATCACTTCTGATGAAGGAAAGAAAGAAATCACTTCTGAGAAAATCATCATAGCGACTGGATCTAAGCCAGCTTCTCTTCCATTCATCAAATTGGATAAGAAACGTGTGATCACGAGTACCGAGGCTTTGGAGCTGAAGGAAGTGCCAAAACACATGATCGTAATCGGTGGTGGTGTAATTGGTATGGAGCTTGGTTCTGTTTATGCTCGTTTGGGTGCTAAGGTTTCGGTAGTGGAGTACCTGGATAACCTGATTCCTTCTATGGATGGGACCATGGGTAAAGAGCTTCAGAAGTCATTGAAGAAACTTGGTTTCGATATTTTCACAAGTCACAAAGTGACAGCTGTAGAGGCTAAGGGCAAAGAAGTAACTGTAAAAGCAGAAAATAAGAAAGGTGAAACCATCGAGTTGAAAGGTGACTACTGCCTGGTGTCTATAGGTAGAAAGCCATATACTGAAGGTCTTGGTCTGGAGAATGTAGGTATCAAAACTACAGAAAGAGGTCAGATAGAAGTAGATGATCACTTGAAAACCAGCGTTGACAACATCTGGGCAATCGGTGATGTAGTAAAAGGGGCCATGTTGGCGCACAAAGCTGAAGAAGAAGGGGTTTTTGTAGCTGAGCAGTTTGCTGGTCAAAAGCCGCATATCAACTATAACTTGATTCCTGGTGTGGTTTATACCTGGCCGGAAGTTGCGAGTGTAGGGTTTACCGAAGAGCAGCTGAAAGAAAAAGGAGTGAAGTTCAAAACAGGAAAGTTCCCTTACAAAGCACTTGGAAGAGCAAGAGCCAGTATGGATCTGGACGGTTTGGTGAAAGTATTAGCGGATCAGCAGACTGATGAAATTCTTGGTATTCACATCATCGGAGCTCGAGCAGCGGATATGATAGCTGCAGGTGTTACAGCTATGGAATTCAGGGCATCAGCAGAAGATATCTCTAGAATGTCACATGCACACCCTACTTATATGGAAGCGGTGAAAGAAGCGTGCTTGGCCGCTACAGACAATCGACCATTGCATATTTAAGAGTCAAATAATTAACATTGAAAAGGGAGCCAATTGGCTCCCTTTTTTTATTCAGTCAAGTTCGAGGGAAACTGACTTCTGAATGATTTTATCCCATGCGGTAAAACCACCTCCAATGTTGCTGACATTTTCAAATCCATGATGCAGCAGTATCAAGCTGGATAAGTAGCCTCTCAAACCTTTGGCACAATACACGAAAATGTGTTTGTTTTTATCCAATTCGTTTAGTCGATCTCTTAGATCATCTAATGGAATGTTGACAGAATCTTCGATTAATCCGTTTTTATGGATTTCAGATGGATTTCTTACGTCCAGTATGACGTAGTTTGAAATATTAGCATTTGAGAAAATTTCATTCGCTTCGGTAACTGAAACTTCTTGATAGCCTTCGGTTATAGAATTTCCTGCTACAAATCCAGCAACAATTACGGGGTCTTTTGCTGGGGAGAATGGTGGTGCATAAGCCAGGTCTAATTTTGGAAGATCATCAATAGTTAGTTTGGCATAAATCGCAGTAGAAAGTACATCTACTCGTTTATCTACTCCTCGCTCACCCATTAGCTCTGCACCAAGCAATACTTTAGTTTCTGGATCAAAATAGATCTCTAAAAACAAGTCCTTTTGATCAGGGTAAAATCCAGGTGTCGTTCCTGAAATGGAAAATGAAGACTTGAAATTGATTCCTTTTCGCGTGAGCTCTTTGGGTCCCATTCCAGTTCTGGCGATAGTGAAATCAAACAGCTTCATAATGGCAGTTCCATATCCCCCGTCAAAAGTGCTATCACCACCTACAGCATTGGCACCTGCTGTTCTACCACCTTTGTTGGAGTGTGTGCCCATCGGAAACCAGCCAGATTCTCCAGTTAGTTTATGAGGAATGCTCGCACAGTCTCCTGCTGCATAAATATCTTCAATGGAAGTTTCCATTTTTTCATTGACAATGAGCGCTCCATTAGGTAAGTGATTTGCTCCTTTGCTAGTAAGCATTTCAGTATTAGGACGGATACTTATTCCTATCAGTGTATAATCCGTATATAGTCTTTCCCCTGTATTCAATATCAATTCATTGGTCGCAGCATCAACTCCAACTACACTTGTATTCAACCGAAGATCAATTCCATTTTCTATTAAAACTTTCTCTGCCATAGTAGCGAACTTGGCATCCCAGTTGGCCAGGATATGATCTCCTAACTCAATTACTGTTACTTTTTTACCAATCTTGACCAAGTTCTCCGCGTTTTCTAATCCGATCAGTCCGGCTCCAATTATCGTGATATGGTCGGATTTAGCCACCACATCTTGCTTCATGATTTTATCAAAATCTTCGAGCGTTTTGGCATGAGCCCAGTTGCTGTAGTTTTCGATGCCTTCAATGTGAGGAAGGATTGCTCTGCCTCCAGTAGCAAAAATTAATTTGTCATATTGATAAGCACCTTTATGTGTGTACACCATATGAGCATTGGGGTCTATATCAGTTACTGGCTCGTTCAAATGCAGGTCAATACCGAATCTTTTCACCAGTTGATCAGGTTGTACGACTATCAGTTTATCTCTTGATTGGATCTTACCAGAAAGCGCATATGGTATCCCGCAAGTTGCATAGCTTATGTGTGCTGTTTTTTCAAACAACATGATTTCGGCTTCTTCATTGGTTCTTCGTGCTTTGGCTGCGGCTGATGGACCTGCAGAAAGGCCTCCGATGATGATTATTCTTGTCTTGCTCATTGTAATTTCTCCCTCGATTGATATGAAGCAAAGTTGAATAAGCTTGTAAGGGTTATCTGTAACATTGGTGACTCATAAACTTGACTTACATCACCACATGAATGGTTATATGTCAGGTTTATGAATATCAAAATTCACAGGTCGACAAAAACATCACAATTTGCTAAGGTAGTCTACTTCATTTAGTAACCTTAGAATAGTAATCTTGAGTATCTATAGCTGATCCAATGATTCAATCCTGGCTTAGGAATACTTCCAAAATAAAATTTAACACCTACTGTTTGATTGCGGCTTTTGGAGTTTATTTCTGCATGTATGCCTTTCGAAAACCATTTACAGCAGCAAGTTTTGAGCACAAAGAAGTACTGGTAATTGCACAGGTTATTGGGTACATGTTCTCCAAATTTTATGGGATTAAGTTCGTTTCTGAATTAAAAGGTCAAAATCGAGCATTCATAGCCATATATCTAATACTTTTTGCTGAGCTGGCCCTGATAGGGTTTGCTTATTTGCCGGAATCAATCAGGTCTTTTGATTATGTGTTGTTGTTCTTGAATGGATTACCGCTCGGGATTATTTGGGGTATCGTTTTTAGTTATATAGAAGGTCGTCGTTTCACGGAGATTCTGGCATCAGGACTTACGGTAAGCTTTATTATATCGTCAGGTTTTGTAAAATCAGTGGGCAAGGTTATAAGCTCTGAATCGGGTGTTTCAATTTATGAGATGCCATACGTTACGGGTCTGGTATTCTTGCCTTTTTTCATACTGTTTGTGTGGATGCTAGCTCAAATTCCTCCCCCAAGTGAGGAGGATGTTGCTCAAAGAACCATAAGAGTCCCGATGTTGAAGCAGCAAAGGGTAGCTTTTTTTAAATCCTTTGCACCTGGGATCGTTCTTCTAGTTTTGTCATACATGTTGTTCACTGCCTACCGTGATATCAGAGAGAATTTTGCCAATGAGATATGGAAAGATATTGGGATTACAAATGCTGAAATCTTTACGCAAACTGAACTCCCAGTAGGTTTAATCATTGGGGTGATATTAGCCATGTGTTTTCGAATTAAGGATAATGTTACGGCATTCCGTTTTTATCATATACTAATTCTAGTAGGGCTTTTACTCATTTTCTTTTCCAGTGCGGCATATACCAATGGTTTGATGGGTCCATTGAGTTGGATGGTTTTGGTTGGTATTGGGGTTTATATGGCATATGTCACCTTTGCTTCGGTTATGTTTGATAGGCTGATTGGGGCTTACACCCAGGGTTCTGGAAATGCAGGTTTCATGATCTATGTAGTAGATTCAATGGGATATCTGGGTAGTGTTTTGATTATGCTCTTTAAATATTTAGACCAACCATCCATCGACTGGTTTAAGTTTTTTCTAAATGGCTCATTTGTAGTGGCACTTGTTGGGATTGTGCTCGTGATGGCATCACTAACTTATTTTTCGCAAAAACTAGATATATCTAAAACTGTTGTTTTGATCAATGAAAAAGTATGATATCTGTATAGTGGGTGGTGGGATTGTTGGACTGGCACACACGCTACATGCCGCCCAGAATGGTTTGAAAGTTGTTCATTTTGAACGGAATCAGTTTGCTCTTGGAGCTTCAGTTAGAAATTTTGGATTGGTATGGCCTATTGGTCAACGAACTGAAACTTATAATAGGGCAATGAGAAGTAAAGAGGTTTGGCTTGAAATGAGCCGGAAGTCAGGATTTCATGTAAAGCAAAATGGATCCCTTCATCTGGCTTATCATGAAGATGAGATGAATGTCTTACAAGAATTTGTTAGCAACGGGCAATCATACAATTCAACACTTCTTTCTATAGAATCGATCAAAAAGGACTATTCTCACATTAATCCAACAAATCTGCTGGGTGGATTATACAGTGCAAGTGAGATGACCGTTGACCCTCGTGAGGCCATCAAAAAAATAAGTGAATATCTATCTTCTCTTGAAAATGTGGACATGCATTTTGGTCAAACGGTAACCGGGGTGAACATGCCTGTGGTTTCTACTTTTGAAATGGACGTGGCTGTAGATCATTTGGTTATATGTAGTGGAGCTGATTTTGAAACCCTTTATCCGAATCAATTGAAAGTCAATGGCCTAACCAAATGTAAGCTTCAAATGATGCGAACTCAGCCGGTCGATTTTGAGTTGGGACCAACACTCTGCGCTGGCCTGACATTAACCCATTATGATGCATTTGAGGGGTGTAATTCTTTAATAGAAGTAAGAAATCGTTTTGAGCAGACAATGCCTGAATTCAGAAGAAATGGAATACATGTTCTATTGGCACAAAATGAACTTGGTGAGCTCATCATAGGTGACTCTCACCACTATAATGAGGATTTTTATCCATTTGACGATTTATCTGTTGATCAGTTGATTTTGGAATACCTGAGTACTTTTTTTCTAGGTAAGTTTGAAATCAAGGAAAAATGGCACGGGATATATGCTAAGCAATCCAATGGTGATACTGATGTCGTACTACATCCCGAAAAGAATGTCACCCTTGTAAATGGATTAGGTGGAGCAGGGATGACACTCTCTTTTGGTCTTGCAGAAGAGGTAATATCTGCACTATAGGCCCTAGTCTGGAAGAATGAAATAGATAACTAGCATCTTTACTTCTTCTGAGGTGCTTTTAGGGAAGTGAGGTAATCGTGCATCGAAAAATATGGCATCTCCTTCATTCAGAGTAGTTGATTCTTTGTCAATTACATACTCAAGCGATCCAGATAAAATCAATTTAAATTCATAACCGTCCGTACTTGTAGGTATATAGTTAGCATTGGGTGAGATGGTAAGATGCTGGATATCAATAGCCAGGTTCAAAAGATTTTGAGATAGGATCGATTCGTACAGGAATCCCACTCTACCTTCTCTTTCAATCACCATTCGATCTGCTTTTCTGATGACTGTTGAGTTTTTGCCATCAGGTAGATACATATCATCAAAAAAGTCTTTAGGAGAAGTATTTAATGCTTCCAGAATGCTCAGAAATACAGGCAAAGAAGGTATGGTTCTGTTATTCTCGATTTTAGAAATAAGACTTTTGCTGACTTTAGACAAGTTGCTTAAATCCTTTAGAGAAAGGTTATTCTGGTTGCGCAGGGACTTGATTTTGTTACCAATCCATCCAACGATTACGTGGTTCATCTCAATTCATGGTTTACAAATAAGAAACCAAGATAGGACGTTTTGTTTCATTATTGTCCACATAACAATTTCATAATCAATTTATTAAGGTTCGGCGCACTGAGTGGGGTTTCATATTTGTCAATGAATTCGGTGTTAATGAATTGCCGAATTCGAAGAACAATGATCTAGAAAACGAAACTATAACGACATCATAGCTTCAAACCTATTAGTGAAATTGGCATCACAATTCAACTATTTAACTATGAAGCTAAACTTACTTTTGAAAAGAAGTAATGACCTTTTCAGGTTGTTATTAGGAATTTGTTTGATGCTACTGGTGTCCTTCTCAGCCGAAGCACAGGAGCGTAAAGTGTCAGGAACTGTACTTGATGAAACTGGTGAACCAGTCGTAGGAGCGACTGTTCTTGTCAAGGAAAAAGAAACCTATGGAGCGATTACTGGTATTGATGGAAGCTACACACTGAGCATACCATCGGATGGGCAGACGCTAATTATTACTAGTATTGGTTATGCAAGTACTGAGGTGTCTATTGGATCACGATCAGTAATCGATGTGACTCTTGCTGAAGATGTGACTGAGCTTGGGGAGGTTGTCGTTACCGCTCTAGGTGTAGAAAGAGAAACTAAAGCACTTGGCTATTCGGTACAGGAAGTTCAAGGCGATGATATCACTGAAGCACGTGAAACCAACATGGTTAGTTCTTTAAGTGGTAAAGTTGCTGGAGTACAGGTGACAAACTCTGGAACTACAATTGGAGGTTCGTCACGTGTCACTATCAGGGGAGAATCCTCTCTCAATATTAACGCTAATCAACCCTTATTTGTAGTAGACGGAATCCCAGTAAGTAATCAGGTTGTAGGATCGTCTGGTAGTGGAAATTTAGAAGTGGACTATGGTAACGCTGCTGGAGAAATTAATCCAGACGATATAGCTACTATAAGTGTGTTAAAAGGACCTGCAGCTGCAGCTCTTTATGGATCTCGTGCGGCAAACGGCGCTATTCTAATTACTACTAAGTCAGGGAAGAATAAAAAGGGACTTGGTATCACAATCAACTCGAATGTAGCATTTGAAAATCCATTACGCTTGCCAGAATGGCAAAACGTTTATGGTCAGGGGAATAACGGTCAGTTTGAATTTGTGGATGGTGCAGGTTCTGGTATTGCTGATGGCGTGGATGAAAGCTGGGGTCCAAAAATGGAGGGCCAGTTAATTCCTCAGTTTGATTCGCCAAGAGATATCGATGGATACCGCGGAGGAGATTTGAATGCTCCTGGTACTAGCAGTATTGTAGGAACGCCATGGTCGCCAAACACAGATAATATCAATGACTTTTTCGAAACAGGGGTTACTTTTTCAAATAGTGTTGCCTTAGCATCCTCCAATGATCTGGGTAATGTAAGGTTGTCATGGACGAATCTGAATCAGCAAGGTATGGTTCCTAACACTAATTTGGATAGAAATACTTTGGCGCTGAGTGCAGGTTTGAATATCACAGACAAGTTGAGGGTAAATTCTTCAATAAACTATATAGCTACTCAAAGTGATAACCGACCAGCAATCAGTTATGGAACTGAAAGTTTGATGTACTTGTGGATTTGGTATGGTAGACAGATTGATACTAAGAACCTTCGAAATTATTGGATGCCTGGTCTAGAAGGGGTGCAGCAGTTTAACTACAACTATAACTACCATGATAACCCATATTTCACAACTTATGAAAATACCAATGGTCAGCATAAGGATAGAGTGTTTGGTAATATCTCTGTGACCTATGATTTTACCAGTGATCTTAGTCTATTAGTTCGTACAGGTACTGATTTTTATAATGAACTAAGAGACCGAAAAAGAGCCTTTAGTACTCAACGATTCCCGTTAGGTATGTATCGTGAAGATGATATCTTCTACAATGAAAGGAATACAGACTTTTTACTAACCTACGATAAGAAGGTTAATAATGACTGGGCATTTACCGTATCATTAGGTGGTAACCAAATGAAACAAATCAATAACTATAAGAGCACTGTAGCTCCACAATTGTTGATACCAAATATTTATAGTTTCTCTAACACTGCGGTGAATCTTCAGATTTCGTCAAGCAATGCAGAGAAACGTATCAATTCCTTCTATGGATACGGCCAAATAGCATTTAAAAACATGCTGTTTTTAGATGTAACTGGTAGAAATGACTGGTCTTCTACTTTGCCAGTTGATAACAACAGCTATTTCTATCCATCTGTTACATTGAGTGCTGTTATCAGTGATATGATGAATCTTCCTGAGCCGATTTCTTTTGTAAAGTTAAGAGGAGCTTATGCGGAGGTTGGAAACGATACCAATCCTTACAGCTTATCCAACGTTTTTGTCTCGTCTACTGCATGGGGTGGAACACAAGCCAAAACAGAGTCAAGCAGATTGGCCAATGCTGAATTGAAGCCTGAGCGTACTTCTTCTTATGAGGTTGGTGCAGATATTCGACTTTTCGAAGGTCGTTTAGGACTTGATGTCACCTATTATGACAACAGAACTAAGGATCAGATTATCCCAATTGCACTGGATATTTCTACAGGTTATAGCAGCCGAATTATCAATGCTGGTGAAATCCAAAACAATGGACTAGAGATAATGGTCAATGGCGGCATACTAAAAACCAATAGTGGACTGACATGGGATGCTTCTCTAAACTTTACCAGAAACAGATCTAAAGTGATTGACCTAGTGGATGGTCTTGATGCTTATACACTGACTAGTAGAAATGGTGCTTACATACAAGCAAGAGAAGGTGAGCGTATGGGTAACATCTATGGAGTAGGTTTCTTGAGAGTGGAGGATGAAAGTAGTCCATACTATGGTCAGATTGTCCACTCAGCAGAAGGAACACCATTGAGAGATTCTGATCTAAAACTGCAAGGAAATTATAATCCAGACTGGATGATGGGTATCCAGAATACACTTGCCTTCAAAGGACTTTCATTGTCTGCCTTATTGGATATCAGAGAAGGTGGTATTGTAGTGTCAAGAACCAAAACTATCGGAAGTACTTCTGGTCAGTTACAAGAGACTTTGTATGGTAGAGAGAATGGATACGACCTGAGTGTTGAGGGTAATGGAATCATCTCTGAAGGAGTGGTCCAAAATGAGGATGGGTCTTATAGTCCTAACACGACAAAGATCACATCGAGAAACTGGCATAATCGCTACTATGAGCGAAACAACGTCGAAGCTGCAAAATATGATGCTTCTTATGTAAAACTTCGTGAAGTAAGAGTGGGGTACACTTTGCCACGAGTTTGGTTAACCAATCTTCCATTCAGAGATGTGAAAATTTCTGTAGTAGGTAGAAATCTAGCCTTATGGACAGAAAATCCACATTTTGATCCAGATGTGATGGCAATGAGTGGTGGTACGCTTCAGCCAGGTATTGAGAATATGGCATACCCTTCGGCAAGAAGCTATGGTTTCAATATCAACATCAAACTTTAATCAACTCCAGGTTAATTAACGGAAAGAACAATGAAAAAATTGACAATAAAAATTTTGGTTTTAGTAGTGATCTTCTCTTCGATTGCTACCTCCTGTGATGATGGGTTTGAAGAGGTAAACACCAATCCTAATGATCCAGAGAGTGTGTCCGCGGCTCTTCTATTACCAACAGTGATTCGAAATTCCACCTATGAGGTAGCAAGCTTAGCATGGGGATATGGTAATGTGGTAATGCAATATTCTGCTAAAATTCAGTTTACGAACGAAGATCGATACAACTGGGGACCGCAGGGAGATCCTTATGGCACTTTTTATAATGGCTTACGTGATATAAAGAACATCATTGAGATCGCTGAGGAATCTGAGCACGACAACTATAAAGGTGTGGCGTTGGTGATGAAATCATGGATGTTTCATATAATGACTGATGCATATGGCCAGTTACCTTATACAGAGGCTACTTTGGCTAAGGATCAGGTGAATCTGCCGGCCTTTGATTCTCAGGAAACCATTTACACTGGAATAATTGCTGACTTGACATTAGCTAATGAACTTTTGGATCCTGCAAAAACTTCCATCAGTGGTGATATTCTATTTAACGGAGATATCATGAAGTGGAAAAAGTTTGCCAATTCTTTGCTTCTTCGAATTCACATGAGACTGTCGGATAGAGTTAATCCAGCTTCAGCAATGCAGGCAATTCTGAATAATCCATCAAATTTCCCGGTTATGGAAAGCAACGAAGATAATGCTGCTGTGCAGTATCTTTCAGATCTACCAAACCAACAACCTCTATATACAACAAGATCTGGTTCATTTGATGAATATAGACTTAGCGAAAATATGGAGGGTATTCTTAAGTCTTTAAATGATAATCGATTGTATGCATACGCTCAGCCAACAACTGACTCTGATGCTTCATTGGTAGGTGCTTATGATGATTATCAAGGTGTGCCTAATGGACTCGCTGATGAGGAGGCGTTGCAATACTCACCGAGTGGTGATCCGGAAAAAGGTGGATCTAATTTTATTTCGAGATTAGGATTGATGTTTTCTTGTTCCGCCTGTAATTCTTTGGCTTCTCCAATAGCCGCTCAAACGGTACTAATGAGTTACTCAGAGCTTCAGTTTATACTTGCCGAAGCGAGAGAGCGCAACTTCATCAATTCTGGTAGTGCAGAAGAATATTACATGGAGGGAATCAATTCTTCTTTTAACTATTATGCTGATCGATTGAATGTGGGTGGATATTCAGAAATAGTGGATGTAATCTCTCCAGAGGCAAGTTACTTTACTCAGGAAGAAGTTGCTTACACAGGTACTCAGGAGGAGCTTTTATCCAAAATAGGAACACAAAAATGGATTGCTCTTTTCTTTAATGGAATGGAAGCATGGTTTGATTGGAGGAGAACGGGTTACCCAACGATCACACCTGGTCCAGCAGCGGTTCAGTCAACTGTTCCTGTTCGATTCATGTATCCAACGGACGTTCAGGCTTTAAATGCTGACAATTATAAGAGTGCCATACAATCTCAAGGCCCAGATAATCTGACCACCAAGGTTTGGTGGGATGTTGATTGATTCAATAACCAAGAGGAGAGGTGTCATTAACGGCACCTCTCTCAATTCAAAACATTATGAAAAAACTTTTATCCATTCTCTTTCTGACTGGCTTAGCCTGCAGTTTAGTTGCACAGCAAACTGAAAACATCGTAATTGTCACACTTGATGGCTTTAGATGGCAAGAATTGTATTCTGGTGCTGACTCTTTGCTGATTGATGATTCGGGATATGTAGAAAACCCAGAAGAACTAGTAGAAGAATTTTGGGATACTGATCCAATTGCCAGACGTGGGATGCTCATGCCATTTTTCTGGAATACCATTGCTAAAAAAGGCCAGCTCTATGGCAATCGTCATTATGGTAACAAGGTGAATTGTTCAAACAACATGTGGTTTTCTTACCCTGGTTATAATGAAATCCTAACTGGAAAACCTGATGACGAGCGGATCAATAGCAACGAAAAAATAGCCAACCCAAATAGGACCATTTTGGAAATTCTTAATGGTAACAAAAAGTACAAAGGTAAAGTAGCCGCTTTCGGATCATGGGATGTGTTTCCCTATATCATCAATGAAGAGAGAAGTAATGTGCCTGTAAATGCTGGATTTGATAAGGCAACAGGTACAACTACTGATCGTGAGCGGTTTTTGAATAGACTACAGGACGAAATCCGTGGACCATGGGGTGGTGTTCGACTGGATGTATTCACCCATCATTTTGCAATGGAATACATCAAGAATAACAAACCAAAGGTGATTTATATTGCCTATGGTGAAACTGATGACTTTGCTCATGACGGGGAATATGATCAATACTTGAAGTCAGCTCATCAGACGGATGCCTATATCAAAGAGTTGTGGGAATACCTGCAGTCTCAAGAGGAATATCACGGCAAAACCACTATGCTCATAACTACTGATCACGGTAGAGGCACCAATCCTAAAGAAACCTGGAAGCATCATGGCACTCGAATTCCAAATGCAGGTGAAATATGGTTTGCAGTGATGGGACCTCAAACGCCAGCTTCAGGAGAGCTTAAATCAGAAGCTCAATACTATCAAAATCAGGTCGCACCCACTGCTATGATGTTACTTGGTGAGTCATTTGATCTGGAAGGAACTGGAAAGCCCATCGCAGAAGCTGTAGAGAAATGAGAATAAAATCCAGGGAGCTTTGGCTCTCCCTAATGGTTTTGATGGCTTGTCAGAAAACTGAACCTATCGATAAACCTGCTTATGTTGCGCCGATCTATGATCTTGCTCCAAGTCAGTTTATGGCGCTGTTAGATTCTTTGGCGCCACTAACCATTCCAACTGGAAAGGAAGTAAAAGGTCCCTGGCAAATTTCATTTCAGGATAGTTCAGGGTTGGACTCTGAGATACCTGTTATGTATGATAGTGCGGTGGAACTACCTCATAGGATTTTGTTGCCCGATGCAGCGATTTGGTACCAGCAAGATGTAACCCTGGGTCATGGAGTTTTAATGATCGATGCAGATGATGGTGCGCAGTTATGGCTAGATGGTGAACGAGTACCACATAGTTATGCCAATTACTTTCCGACTAATGAGTCAACACAAACGATCAGTATACGAGTGCTGAACAATGCCATGAAGGGCGGGCTCAGGAAGGTTGTCTGGTTTGCGGCTTCTGAGTGGGAAACCAACCTGGCGCAAAAGAAAAAGAGAGATAGCACCTGGCTGGTACTTCGAAAAGTAGAATTGCTAGACATTCCTGAGCAGCAGGTCTCAGAATTGAAACATTTGATGCTCAGCAATTCAAAAGAGTTCCTCGAAAATCAACCTATTCAAATGAAAGATCCAGTTTTTTTAACAGCTCCCATGTGGCAGCAGGATTCAGAATATTTATATGTCCGATGGGTAAGTGATCAGGGTGGTCGTGCTACCATTTCATGGGGGAAGGATTCTTTAGTCTCAGATCATGAGATAGAAACGAGCAGTGAGTCCGGAATTTACCTGGTTCCTTTTCCGACTGATTTGGGTAATATCTATTATCAGATTGATCAGAATGGGATTAAATCTCCAATTTATCAATTCACTCAACCTAATTCCGAGGTATTCAGGTTTGGAGTATGGGCAGATAGTCAAGGTGGTTGGGACGTATTCCAAAAGCATATGAAGCACTATCTCTTGCATGAACCTGAATTTACAATTGGTGCTGGGGATTTAGTTGCGCATGGTTACCTGAATCAGGAATATTTGAACTTGCTTCAATCCCTAAGTATTGTGCAGCGACCACACTATCTCGTTCCCGGTAATCATGACTATGACGGATACTATGAAAATCTCCATCCTGAGAATTATTTTAAGTATTTGGGACTACCTCAGCAGGATCAGTACTTCTCATGGAATGTTAAGAACTGCGCTTTTATTGCTTTGGATGTTGATATGCAGTTCCCAACAGGGATTTCAGGCAAGCAAAAAGACTGGTTTTTAGAGCAAGTTGAGACAGTAGAATGGAAAAATGCAGAGTGGCGCTTTATTGTGCTTCACCATCCCCCATATGCACAAGGATGGGAAGGTTATCATGGTGAGCTATCAGTTCGTTCATTGCTGGATACACTTTATGAAACATCTCAAATTGATATGGTTTTGGCAGGGCATTGTCATGATTATGAACGATTGGTCAAACAGTTTGGTAATCAAACTACAGCTTTTGTAGGGCTTGGAGGTGGAGGTGGAGGTATCGAGCCTTCCAGAAATTCAGATACTCCTAAAATGGACACAGTCATCAAAAAGCATCACTATGCTATGGTAGAGGTTGAAGATAAAAAACTAACCTTGAAGGTATATGATTTGGACAATCAACTCATGGATAGTGTACAATTAATCCACCAATGAGACAGTTACTATCTGCTACTGTGATTTTCTTGATGATTGGTATTTGTGATGCTCAATCCCCTAATGATCGTGAGTGGTGGTTTTGGCCTGATTATACACTTGAAGGCAATGCGAAAAATGAAATTGGTCCAAGATTATTGCCTCCTATATCACCAGTACATCCGGTTACGGGGACGACCTATCCATTGCTCTTTTTTGGCCAGGAGCCTAACGAAAGATTGGTCGATTTTTATCCCTCCGACAGTGTAACAACGAAAGCGTTTTCTGTTGAGATGTGGATACTTTATCATGTGAATCAGGAGGTTGGGGTGGTATCAACCTATCGACCAAAACATCTGGAAAAAGACCCAGTCTGGCTGTTGGGTTTGAATGGCAGAGAAGTCATTTTTTCATTGGATGATACTAGCACCGATTTTTCAAGTGTTCTGAATTATACCCTTGAGAAGCGTGGATGGAAAAATTACTGGTTGCACCTCACGGCGAGTTATGATGGGCAAGAAGCAAAGCTTTTTGTTAATGGCGATCTCCAAGGAAAAATGAAAGTGGGAGCAATCCGTGAATTTGATCAGACAGCATACCAGCTAGAATTGGCAGCATATCTTACGAAAGAGCCTTACATGCAAATGGGCGATTTACTGAAGTGTTTGAAACTATCTGACTATGCCATTTCTCCACAGGAGGTTAAAGAACATTATAATTATTTTCAATCACTTGTCGAATCTGGACATTTGTATCCAGACCTGTTTCATTTTACCGCAGGTCCGTATTTGCAACGGGTCACACAGGATCAAATCGGCATGGTCTGGGAAACTAGTGAGCCCTCCAATACAATCATTGAATATGGTACCAATTTACCATTGACTGAGAAGGTAAGCATTGAAAATTTAAGTCTGAATACGGAAATCAATGCTTACAAGGGAGCTTCAATCCAGAAATATTTATTGGATGATTTAGAGCCAGGTCAGCAATACTTCTACAACATCAAATCGACCTCAGCCAGTGGAGAAGTAATAGAATCAGGTATAAGCACTTTTAAGACTGCTGCAGAATACCTGCCTACCTTTTCATTTTCTGTCATTGGAGATACAGAAGCACGACCACATGTGAATAATCGTGTATCGAAGCTGCTATGGGACGAGCGTCCTGACTTTCTGCTCAACCTCGGTGATTTGACTGATGGAGGGCGTAAACCGAACAAATACCAATGGAACTATGAATACTTCTACGGTATGAACCAGCTGATCTCCAGGGTACCTGTCTTCCCAGTAGCTGGTAATGGTGAGGGGGATTTGTTTTGGTTTAATAAATACCACATCCTATCTAATAATGACAAAGCTTACTACAAATTCAGTTACGGCAATGCCGATTTTTTCATGTTGGATAGTAACCAAAAGGATCAGTTTGCAGCGGGAGGCGAGCAGTATGAGTGGTTGGAAAAAGAGCTCGAATCCTCAACAGCAGATTGGAAGTTTGTAGCTCACCATCATGCGCCCTACTCTTCCGATGAAGATGATTATGGAAATAGCTGGGAAGGAACCTCTACACAAGGTGATATGAAAATCCGGCAAATAGTACCACTGTATGAAAAATATGGGGTGGATATGGTCTTTTTTGGTCATTTACACACTTTCCAACGCACGCATGCCATCAAGGATAATCAAGTGACCAAAGATGGTGGTGTGGTTTACATTCAGGCTGGTGGGGCTGGAGGAAATTTGGAAGATTTTTCTCCTACACGCTCCTGGTTTAGTGCCAAGACTTTTAGAGGGCATCACTACCTAACAGTGGAGGTATTCGGTCAAGAGGTGGAGTTGAGAATGTATGATAGTGAAGGTCGCCTTAAAGATTTTTTCACACTTAAAAAATAAGCTATGGAAACAAATATAATTAGATCAAGTTTCGTGCAACAGGGAGATACTCATGACTCGGAATTACAGAAGTCAAAAGTAAATTCTTTGGGTTCAGAATCACAGGAATGGCTCAGCAGAGATGCCAATGCTTTTCTTCATCAGGCCTTGTCGACTCCTGTAATGAACGTAATGAAAAGTGCAGAGGGTCCTTATATTTATGACTTAGAGGGAAATCAATATTTGGATCTACATGGCAATGGAGTTCACAATGTAGGGTATAACAATCCTGAGGTTATCTCTTCTATTATTCATCAACTCACTGATCAGTTGACTTTTATTCCCCGTAGGTATACTTCTATTCCCACTGTAAGATTTGCTGAGCGACTAATTGGCTTGTCTCCAGAGGGTTTGGATCGTGTATTATTCTGTCCAGGAGGTTCGGAGGCAATCGAAATGGCCGTAATGTTGGCTAAACATGTAACTGGAAACTGGAAGACCATCTCCTTCTGGGACCAGTACCACGGCAATACGATGCAAGCAGCCACCCTTAGTGGTAATGAACATTTTACAAATGGTATGGGGCCAGTTGTTCCAGGAGCATTTCATGTGCATTATCCAAACTATTATAGAAATCCATGGGGTTTGCCTTCTGAGAATCGTGAAGCGCTGGATGAGTTGTATCTGGATGAGATACGAATGATTTTCAAACACCATCCAGATATTGCTGCAGTAGTCGGAACAACCATTTCATCCACTCCCTATGTTCCTTCAGAGTATTTCTGGAGTGAGGTTCGTAAACTATGTGACCAACATGGAACCATGTTGATTTTTGATGAGATTGTTTGTGGGCTTGGAAGGACTGGTCGGTTGTTTGCATGTGAGCATTACGTAACTCCTGATGTAGTGGTAATGGGTAAATCGCTTGGTGGAGGAATACTGCCATTTGCAGGGATTCTTACCAAAGAGGAGCATAACATTATTGACGACTATTCGATTGGTCACTATACGCATGAAAAGAGCCCGATATGTGCTGCTGCTGGTCTTACAATGCTTAACTACATGGAAAAGCACCAACTAGTTGCGAATGCAGAGAATCTAGGGAAGTACATTCTGGAAGGATTTCTAAAACTTCAGTCACAATATGAAGAAATCGGTAAAGTGGATGGGAAGGGAATGCTGATTTCAATTGACCTTGTGAAGGACCGTAAAAGTAAATTGAGAAATGATGTGCTAGCCTCACAAGTGTTAGGCTATTGCCTGGATCATGGACTTTCTTTCAAAATAATCGACGGAAATGTTCTAGCGCTAAGACCGGCACTCATCATCGATAAATCTCAAGCAACCCAAATTATCGATACCATCAGTTCAGCTTTGGAGCATGCATTAAAAAATCAGTAGCAAACAATGAAACAGAAGATACAACTAGCCATTTTTGATTTGGCAGGCACTACAGTTAAACACAAAAGGGAAGTTCACAATAGCTTTATAGCTGCCTTTCAAAAAGAAAATATTACGATTGATTATCAAACGGCCAATGAAGCCATGGGTAAGCCAAAACCAGTGGCGATAGAGGAAATCCTGTATTCAATGGACAGGTCTGGAAAAGAGCTCAAAGATCGAATCCATGAAAATTTTCTATTTGAAATGGTCAACTATTATCGAAATACTGACGAGTTGGAAGAGCAGGATGGTGCTTCCCACATTTTTGAGTATTTGCAGTCAAATGGAATTCAGGTAGCTATAGATACCGGCTTTGATAGAGAAACAGCAGATGTGCTATTAATGAAACTTGGTTTTGATAAGATCATTGATCATTCTGTAACCAGTGATGAAGTGGAGCATGGCAGACCTTATCCTGATATGATTTACAAATTGCAAGATCTGGCAAATGTGGATAATCCAGTAGTGGTCATGAAAATAGGTGATACCCCAGTAGATTTATTGGAAGGCCATGAAGCAGGTGTTGGTTTGAATATTGGAATTACTTGTGGGGCATTTACTTCCGAGGAACTGCAAAAATACCCTCACACTCATTTAATCAGGACATTGGACGAAATTAAAAACCTTTTGTAGTCGTAGTGTTTGTGGCTAAGAGTTGACCATCAGAGATTAAGTGAAATTCATTCATTACCTGGTATACTGTTGCTAAGAGTAGACGTGGTTCATCATCACCATTAAAAGGTGTATAACCTCTCCATAGCACCTGATTATTGTGACTATCGTATATGGAGATATACAGAGATGGTCCTTTAATTCTTTTGACTTGAGATTTGGCAGGTTGATTGAAGGCGGTATATTCCATGTTATTTAAATAATGACCCATGGAAGGTTGTTCTAAGGTTTTGATCTTATAGGAATCATCATACAACTGATAATGAACCAATAAATCAGGTTCAGGTTGACCTGTTTGGTAGCCTAATGCACTCATTCGCTTTGTTATGGCATAGCTAATGACATAGTTTTCGGTTTCTGACAATAGTTCATTGTCGATTACTTGAAAGGAAGAATTCGTTATACCAGCAACTTGATAATCCGATTGGACAGCTTTTACAAGAATTCCACATGAGTGAAGTAACAGAGCTAAGAGTACATAGATTATATTTCTCATATTATGTTAATGTTACTTAAATATAACCAATATATTATGAATGTTAATTGTGTATTTAGATGACTTCCCTTGTTATGTCGATGATGTTTAGTGAAGCTGGAATAATCCTATTGTCATGTTTCGGCATATCAAGCTGATTTATAATGGTTTTTAGCCGTCTGTGGATTTTGAGAGTCATTTCAAACTTTGCTTCTATACTTTAGTTGGCTCGTAAGAAAAACTAGAGGATATAATGAGAGTAAACATTAAAGCAATCGGGCTGATGGCGTTCCTGGCTTTCACCATTGCAATCACACCCGCTCACGCTCAACTCTTCGGAAAGAAGAAGAAAAAAGCGGCTACAGAGCAACCTAAAAAGAAGGACAAAGGTCCGTTCAAGTCGTATTCAGAAGTGATCACGGATAAAGCAGTATCAGATGAGGGTTTATTTACCTTCCACAAAGTGGATGACAAGTACTACTTTGAATTGCCAACAGATTTGTTAGAAAAAGAGATTCTTGTCGTTTCTAGAATTTCTGGTCATGTAAAGGGCTTAAATTTTGGTGGGGCAGGAATGAAGTCCAGACCACAGCAAGTAATTCGGTTCCAAAAGAAAGATAACAACATCGTCGTGAGATCCGTGAGTTACAATTCTGTGGCTAGCGAGGAAGATCCAATTTACAAATCTGTTGTGAATAACAATTTTGAGCCGGTTATCCATTCATTCAAAATTGAAGCTCAAGGAAAAGACTCGGCTTCCTATGTAATTGATATAGAGGATTTTTTCACTTCTGATGTTCCAATGATTGGAGCTCTGTATGATTATCAAAGAAAGAGTTTCAAGATTTCTACGGTAGATAAGGGTAGATCCATGATCAATTGGGTAAAAGCCTTCCCTGAGAACGTAGAAGTAAGACATGTCTTGACTTATAAAGGATCTGAGTTGCCGGACAATCAATTGACAGGTGCCTTGTCAATCGAAATGAATCAATCATTCATATTGTTGCCGGAAGATCCAATGGTTCCAAGAAATCATGATGACCGTGTTGGGTATTTCTCGTTGAGTCAAATTGATTATTCTCTGGATGAGCAGCGAGCTGCTCGAAATAGATTCATTACGCGATGGAGATTGGAGCCAAGTGATTGGGATGCTTTCAACAGAGGTGAGGCAGTTGAGCCGGTAAAACCAATCGTCTATTACATTGATCCAGCGACACCTGAAAAATGGAGGCCATTTATTAAGCAAGGTGTAGAAGACTGGCAGCGATCATTCGAAAAAGCTGGATTGAAAAATGCGATCATAGCTAAAGATGCTCCAACTCCTGAGGAAGATCCTGATTGGAGTCCTGAAGATGTTCGTTATTCTGTGATCAGATATATCGCCACGGATATTCAAAATGCACAAGGGCCACACGTTCATGATCCGCGCACAGGGGAGATTCTAGAGAGTGATATCCTTTGGTATCACAATGTGATGAACCTGTTGAGAAACTGGTATTTCATTCAGACAGCAGCGATTAATGAAACTGCCCGAAGCATAAAGTTTGAGGATGAGGTGATGGGTGAATTGATCCGTTTTGTTGCTGCACACGAAGTAGGTCATACTTTAGGATTACCTCACAATATGGGTTCATCCGTTGGTTATTCTGTAGACTCACTACGCTCTCCATCATTTACCGCGAGTCATGGTACCGCGCCATCTATTATGGATTATGCTCGTTTCAACTATGTAGCTCAGCCAGAAGATGGTGTGACCAGCTTCTATCCAGGTTTAGGTGAATATGATGATTGGGCCATCTATTATGGCTATCATCCAATTGCCAATGTTGAGTCACCAGAAGATGAAGAAACCACATTGAATGCATGGATTCTTGAAAAAGCGGGTGATCCATTGTATCGATACGGTAGACAAAGGTTTGGGGTGGTAGATCCAAGTGCTCAAACCGAGGATTTGGGTGATGATTCGATGATTGCCTCAGAGCTTGGGATTAGAAATCTAAAGCGAATTAAGGATAAATTGATTGAGTGGGGTACAGAGGAAGGTGAGGATTATGATGACCTTCAAGAACTTTACAACAATATTGTAGGACAGTACAACAGGTATTTAGGACATGTGACTGCCAATGTTGGTGGTGTTTATGAGTATTTTAAAACCTCTGAACAGGATGGATTGGTTTATACCCATGTGAGTTTAGATAAGCAGAAACGCGCAATCAAATTCTTGAATGATCAGCTTTTTGCAACTCCAGATTGGTTAGTAGATCCCGAGATTTTGGGGCGTATTGAACAAGACGGAATAGTAGACCGAATCAAATCATTACAAACTCGCACGCTCAATCGATTGATGGATGATGATCGCATCAAACGGATGATTGAGAATGAGGTGTTGAACGGTAGGGATGCTTATACGGCATCTGCAATGTTCAGCGAATTGAGCAGTGGAATCTTTAGTGAACTAAGATCCGGTAGAAAGATTGATACTTACCGAAGAAACTTGCAAAAATCCTTTGTAGACACTCTTGGAGAGCTAGTTAATACAGAAGATGATGATGTACGATCAACGGACATTCCGTCACTTGCGTTAGGTACGCTCACTACATTGAAATCTCAGGTTTCCAGAGGTGTCTCTTTGCAGTCAGATTCCCTATCGAAATACCACCTTCAAGATATATTAAAGAGGATAAATGAGGTTTTAGACCCTAAATAAGCCCGTTCACCTAAAAAGTTTGAAGTATAGGCATACAATTCACTACATTCGTCGGCATTATGGCTAGACTATCTGTATTGGTTGTATGCCTATTATTTTCATACGCCATCAACGCCCAAATTCACCCACTTTCCAGAAGTGATTCTGGTATTGTGGTTAAGAGCCTTGCAAAGTACGAAAGACTCAAAGCTGAGAGTGACTATCGAGGTGCCTCATCTGCTTTGAATGATGTTGCTTTTATCTATTGGAACAACAATCATTATGCGCAAGCAGCATCTTATTACGAGCTGTCTCTTTCCTTGAACAAGCGAATAGGAAATGAGAATGGAATTGCTATGATTAACAACAACCTGGGTATGCTCTATTCAGACCTGGGTAGATACAACGAATCGTTACAAAAATTCACTGAAACGCTTGCCGCCAGGCGATCGGAAAAAGAAACAGAAGGGATCATTTCAGCACTGATCAACCTTTCGGTCGTTCACAACAATCTTGGAAGCTATAATAAATCGATTGAATACCTCACTGAAGCAATTGATTTAGCACGTGAAGGATATGATCAGGAGCGTATGCGTAGCGTTTACGGGATGCTTTCTGAGACCTATGAGAAAATGGGTAATGTGGAAAAGTCTTTGGAATACTTTGAGCTTTATAAGACCTTCCATGAGAACATTAATCGTGAGCAGATTGACAATGTGAACAAGGAACTAGAAGAAGAGCGCTTACAGAAACAAATTTTGATTGCCGAGAAGGCGCAAAAAGAAAACGAGTTACTCAAACAAAAACTGGAATTGTACGAAAAGGATGAACAAATCCAGGTAAAAGATTCACTTAATGAAAGCTTAAATACGAGTTTAACCAAATCCCAATTAGAGCGAAAGGTATTAGAGCAGGATAAGGAACTAGCAGAAACGAAATCTGCAAATCAGGCCTTAGAAAATGAACGACTAACTGAGCAAAAAGCACAGCTTCGAAATGTCCTGATGATAACAATCATTGCGGTGATCATCATTGGAGGTCTGATTTGGATGGGCCAACGAAGAACAAAAAGGCACAACGAGAAATTAGCAGCCATTAATGAGTCTCTTGAGAAGAAGACTAAGGAGTTGGAAGTAGCAAATCATACAAAGGACAGAATGTTCTCTGTTATTTCGCATGACTTGAGAAGCCCGATAACATCCCTTCAGGGATTCTTCATGGCTATCGATGAGTTCGAGTTGCCAGAAGATTTGAAAATAGCACTTGGAAGCGTGGAGTCGCAATTAGCAAACAGCGCAACATTGTTGGATAACTTGCTTGTTTGGTCAAGATCACAACTGCAAACTGACGAGCCAAGTATTCAAGAATTTCCTTTGGCAGATCTTGTTGACCACAACATGCGTTTGTTACAGCAGATGGCAACCACTAAAGGAATCATTCTCGATAATGAGGTAAATCCTTCAGATAAAATTAAGAGTGATCCGCAGATGGTCAGTATTGTTGTGAGAAATTTGATGCAAAACGCCATCAAGTTTACTCCTAAAGGAGGTAAAGTAAAAGTAGGCTTGGCTCATAATGGCGTAGCTTCTTACCTAAAAATTTCTGATAATGGTGTTGGGATGAGTCAGGATAAGGTTAACTCATTATTTGATATCACCACTAATAAAACCACTGACGGAACCAACAATGAAAAAGGAACTGGTCTAGGATTAGTTATTTGTAAGGAGCTTATAGAAAAAGTAGGTGGCGAAATCTCTGTTAGTAGCGAGCAAGGGGAAGGAACTGAGTTTTCATTGAAGTTCAAAAACTAGACTCTTACTCACCTACATCAACCAATTATCATAATAATGCTGAAGAATTTGTTGTTTGTCTATCTGGCAACATTGTCCATTCTTACTTTTTCCCAGGAACATCCATTATCTAAGAGTGATTCAGGTATTGTTTTCAAAAGTCTTGAAAAATATGAATATCTAAGTGAGAATAAGGATTGGCGTGGTGCATCTGAGGCTCTTAACCAGGTAGCTTTTGTATACTGGAACAACAATCATTATGGTTCTGCTGCGGAGTATTATGAACAATCTCTTGAGCTAAACAGAAGAATTGGTAATGAGAATGGTATGGCCATGATCAACAATAATCTTGGAATGCTCTATGCGGATTTGGGTAGATATGAGGAATCCTTGGAGAGTTTTAAAAAAACATTGGCCTCTAGAAAATCTAACAAAGAACAAATCGGAATTATTTCCGCATCAATCAATATGTCCGTGGTGCTGAATAATCTTCAGAGATATGATGAGTCCATTGAGCGACTGATGGAGGCGCTGGATATCGCCAGAGAGCTATACGATGAGGAGCAAATGAGAAGTGTTTATGGAATGCTCTCAGAGACGTACGAAAAGGCGGGAGATGTGGAAAAGTCTTTGCAATATTTTGAGCTGTACCGATCATTTCACGAGGACATCAATAAAAGAAAGATCGCGGAGGTTAATGCGGAGTTGAGTACTGAAAGAAAAGAAAAGGAGCTTGTTGAGGCTGAAAAAAATCGTCAGGAAATCGAAGCCCTTAAGAAACAACTAGAGCTATACTCAGAAATTGAGTCTCAGGATTCTCTAAATCAATCGTTATTCGGTAAGTTGACCAAAAGGGAGATGGAGATGGAGCTTCTTGAAAAGACGAAGGAGCTTGCTGAAATAAGAGCAAACGAGGAAGCAAGGCAGAATGAAAAACTTCAAACACGCCAAAATTATCTGACTATCATCATTGTATTGGTGGTGCTATTCTTCATTGTCTTGACGGTGGTTATTGTCAGGTATAATCGAAGAATTACACGCTACAATGAGAAATTGAAATCTCGAAACTCAGAGATTGCCAATCAGAAAATAGAATTACTCACAGCTAATAGAACTAAAGATCGGATCTTCTCCGTGATGAGTCACGATTTGAGAAGTCCAATAAGCTCACTTCGAGGGTTTTTTCAGTACATCGATGAGTTTGATGTAAGTGATGAACTGAGACAGGCTCTTGGAAGTATTGAATCACAGATTTCCAATAGTGCCACACTTCTGGATAACCTATTGGTATGGTCAAGATCTCAGCTGGATAATTCAGATCCTCGAGTTGAGGATTTCGAAATTTCTCCGGTCGTTGATCAGAGTTTGAGATTACTAAGCCCTCTTGCTAAAAAGAAAGGTGTTAAACTAATAAATCAAGTAAACGACGACCTATTGATTCATAGTGATGAGCGATTTGTAGACATTACACTTCGCAACCTCATTCAGAATGCTATAAAGTTCACTCCAAAAGGGGGCGAAGTTAACGTGGTATTAGAATCAGTGGATAATATATCAGTACTGAAGATTCGAGACACTGGGGTCGGAATGAGTCCGGATAAAATCAAGACATTATTTGACATTACTACCAATAGAACCACCGATGGCACGAACAACGAAAAAGGCTCAGGTTTGGGGCTTATCATTTGTAAGGAGTTGATCGAGAAAGTAGGTGGGTTTATCGAAGTTTCAAGTGAACCGGGTGCGGGAACCGAATTCTCGCTTAAATTTTACAATTAATCACCCACTCATATAAATTGTAACATGAGGTCATTTTTATATACTATTCTGGGACTATCCAGCATCGTTGCTTTCGCTCAGGAGCCAACACATTTTGTGGATTCTACGGGCACACTTTATTGGAAAAAGTCACATCCGGTTTATTTGTTTGTTTCAGATAATCCTGAAGGAAAGGACACTGAGCGATTGAAAAGCCAATCTACTCCTCAATACGCAGATCCATTTTATTTGGATACCGAAGGTGTCAATTACATACGGTCTAGGGAGGCGGTAAATCCTGAGACGATGAGGCCGGTGCCTGATACGGAGGTTTTATTTGAGATATATGCTGATGGTATTGCTCCTGTGAGTAGTATTAAAATAGATTATGCCACCAAATACCAGGGAGAGGTTATCTATTACTCCAATGAAGTGGATATCACCTTAGAGACCAAAGACAATCTAACGGGAGTCAGCCGCTTGATGTATTCCATCAATGGATCAGAAGAGGAGGAATACAAATCTCCTCTGAATTTGGATTCAAGAGAGGTTACGCTGGAATACTATGCAGTGGATAACGTGGGGAATGCCGAAGAGAAGAAAACAGTGAGTTTTATGGTGGATTCGGATGTTCCATTCAGTGATCTAAATATTAATGGAATTACTGATGATAAAGTGATCTCATTAAACTCAAAACTATACATTCAAGCCTATGATTCGACTTCTGGAATTGACCTGGTTTATTACAAGTTTGATGGGGGTGATTATGTGAAATATGCAGGTAAAGGACTTAATGCCACAAGCCTTTCTGAAGGTGAGCATACGGTGACTTATTATGCCAAGGATCGAGTGGGTAATGAAGAAGAAGCAAATTCGTTTACCTTTTATTTAGATAGATCTGCGCCATTGATGGTTGCGGATGTTTTGGGCGATCGATTCATTGTTGGGGATGAAATTTATTTCTCTGGTAGAACCAAGTTGAAATTAACAGCTGTAGACAACAAGGTAGGCGTAAAAGAAATTATGTACTCGATTGATGGTGAGGAGTTCGTTGAATACAATCAACCCTTTTATTTGCCGAGCGTAGCAGGACTTCATAGCATCAAGTATTACTCAGTAGATAATTTGAATAACTCTACTGCGGACCAAAAGAAAAGTAGATATCTCGGTCAAGGTGGTTATGAAGAGTACAAACACAATGTGAATAAATTCTATGTGGATTTAACAGGGCCACTGGTGGATCATGCTATCTTGAATCACTCCTTTGTAAGAGATGATACCTTGTTCATAGGGCCTCATACAAAGATTAAGTTCTCCGGTAGGGATTCTGAATCAGGCTTAAACAAGTTCGCATACTCTTTCAAATCTGAAGTTGGAGAAACTGATTATGCTGAGCCATTCTCCATTACAGATGAAAAAGATGGGTACTATACTATGGAGTACTTTGGATATGACAATGTGAATAACAGAAATGTAGCTGAATTCTCATTCTTCTATGATGCTACCTTACCAGAAATTTTCACTCAGTTCAACACGGGTAGTGTAGAAGGTTCAAAGATCCCAACTTACCCAATAACCTCCGGTTTGTTTTTATCTGCAACAGATAGAACCTCTGGAATTAAGTCTCTGACCTATAATTTGGACGGCTCAGCCTTTGTACCGTACAGAGGATTGATTACTGGATTCAGTAAGGGGAAACATGAAATGACAATACGAGCGGTAGACTATTTGAATAACACTCAGGAAACAACGATTGAGTTTAAGATAAAATAAGAAAAGCGGCTTTTTGCCGCTTTTTTTCTTTGAGTTCGATTGGGTTATTTCATCGATTTGAAAGTTCTGAGGACTCCAACTACTCCAACTACAATTCCTAAGCCAAGGCATACATAATACCACGGTTCAGACATGGTGTAGCCACCTGATACGGCGTTGCCCACAACTTGTCCAAAATCTTTAGGAGAGTGAGATTGTGCCCAATACACTAAAAAAATTCCTGCAGCGATCAATACGATGCCACGGATCATGCCACTTTTCATAGTTTCGATTCGTTTGTTTACTTATAACTAATCAATTTCTAGAGAAATGGTTTAAATTTTCCTACATCCAATCATTCGATTCCACTCTCTTTTTCATGTCTTCCATCACACTTTTCCAGTTGGATTCAGAATGTTCATAAGTCTCTTTGGATTCAAAACCCTGTTGAATTATTTCCAGCATAGTACCGGTGGAGGTAGGTGATACCTTCATGGCAATAATGGCTCTGTTTTCTGGTTTATCTTCCAATTGTGAAAAACTACTGATGTAATCATATTTCAAGATTTTCTCTGATTCAATCTCCAGAATGGTTCCTTTATCCACATAAGGGGTGCCTTCCCATTCACCTTGAAATTTCAATTCACTTCCCTCTTTCCAGTCGCTTATCGCTTCTGTGCCAAAGAAGTACTTTTTGATCTTTTCAGGGTTGATAACGGCATCCCACACTTTGGAAATGGGTGCTTCTATTTCTAATGAAACATTCAGTGTTAGTTCTTTATTGATCATAATTTATTTGGTTTGATTTGAAATTGAATAGTGTTTGATTGTTGATGGATCCACAGGTTTCATCAAAGCAAAATAGGCTTGCGCCACTTCGTGGTTTTTACATGATTCCATAGCACCCTGAGCAGCCTTATCGGTTTCCCAATAAATGAGATCCACCCATTTATTATCTCCTTCATGTAGCAACTCCCGTTTGATAAAACCCGGTTGTTGTAGCAAAAACTCCTTTTCTAATCTCATACTAACATTGAAAAGTTCTTCCTTGCTAACTCCTTCGGACAACTCAAATGGTGCCCACTCCACAATTGTTTTCTCTGGATATTCTGGTTTGAAATATGGGTTATAGATCAGACCTATTACATTCTGCCAGGGGTCTTTTACCAGAGCAACTTGTACACCATCACCCACATCTTGTGGAGACTCCAACTCTGTTGCCCCATTTGAAATCATGATGTCATAGGCATCGGTGATGTCTAAAACTCCCCAATAAGAAAGAATATTGGTTGTTTTCGGAGCTTCTGATTTTTCAGGTAGAAGCCCCAGTTCATAACCTCCAATATTAAATCCAACATAAAATGGTTCGTTGAAATATGGAGTTATTCCAAATGCTTTGGAGTACCATTCGGTGGCTTTTGCCAGATCATCTACCTTGTAGATGGTGGTTCTGAGTCCTTTTGCGTCTATGTTCATGGTTTGACTTTTAGCTTGATTGATTCCAATGCACAAGAGGCATTGGATGAGTATGATTAGTCTGAGATTCATTTTAGTGAAACCTGGTATCTGATAATTGTTTTTAATTTCTCAGGTGCAACACGTCGTGGGTCATTCAGATAGATTTCCTTGTGATACCCTGAAATCTTGTAGCCCTGTTCATCAATAAATGCATGCAATTTTTCTATGTTTGGACCTTCTTCATCATAAGATCCCAGGTGAAGAATCTGAGCACACATTCCTTCTTTGATCAATTCAAATTTTAGCGAATCAAAGTTGATTTCTGGTTTCTTGGCTTTTGCATTATGCATGGCTCGAAAGAAATGATCGTGCTCTACGAACTCAGGCATCCTGATTTTGATTTGCCACATCCATTCATCACGAGGCGTTTGGTCAAATAATTTTTGAGCAGCTGTATCTCCGTTGACAAACCAATGGCATTCCATCTTTGGTACAGTGAAATCATTGTCTTCTGCTTTGCATAGAAATTTAATTCCATAAGCAACTGGATAAATCGTGCCCATGGCATTTAGAAATAAATCGTTCTCTGGTGAGGACTGACCCGAGATGGTTAAATAATAGTGCTCTCCGAGCTCGACAAGTTGTGGTTCTGATTTGGCCTTGTAGTAGGTCGGATCCGATTTGGTGAGATCAATTTTAAGTAGTTCCATGTTCCTGAAGTTTTGTATTCAGGATCAAAGAAAAACGCGATAGTGTCAACCCTATGTCACTGGGTTATATCAGCTGTAAAATATTTTTGATGGTGATCGAATAATTCTTTGGAGAAGGTTGCTACCAACCCCTGGAGTTGAGGAGGTGATATAACACTGACTTCACTTCCATACATCAGAAGCCATTTTCCTAAATAAGCGTAGCTAGGTGTTATAAACTTCATGTCAATGTAATCTTCGTGCTTGGTTTCTTCCAAAAAACCGTAGTAGTAGCGCTGGTCTTGAGTGAATCGTGCTGCCTTCTTACTAAATCTAATCTCCGCTTCTTTTGCATCTGTTCCGCCTACCATACCATGCACAAACTCCATGAAGTTTGGATGACGATTTCGGTCGAATGAATCAATTGTAATAACTAGTTGTTTGATTCTGTCAGTTCGGAAATCTCTAAAGTCTTCACGAAGCAAACAGTAAGCAATCAAGTGCCAACGACCGGAATAGTGTACCAACCCGAGAGGCTCCACCTCTCTCTGATTGGTCTCTTCTGTGTAATTGGAATAATAAGTAATCTTGATTTTTTTCTGAGAGGCTATCGCAATTTGTAATTCTTCGATGTGAGGATCGATGTTGGTCATCTTGGTAGCTGTAGGTGGACCAATTACAGAAATGCTTTCCTCTAAGTTTTCTAAGAATTCACGATCACGATATTTGAGCACTGCTTTGATCTTATACATCGCTTCCTCAAAGTTTTTATTGATTTGTTCTCCTCCATTTTTCTGAATGAATTTAGCACCAACCAGAATTGCTGCCGCTTCTTCTTTGTTAAAAACGACAGGTGGCAAATGATAGCCTTCTACAATGAAATACCCTTCGCCAGCATCTCCTCCTATAGGTACTCCAGCCTCCATCAAAGACTTCACGTCTCGGAAAATAGTACGTCTGCTTACCTCGAAGCGGTCCTCTAATTCTTCAAGCGGAACTCGAGATTTACTTTGTAAATGGACCAGAATAGCTGTGAGTCGATCGATACGGTTCATGAGTCTTCAAAAATGAAATTGTGAGAATTCCCTGTTTATCTTCCAAGAATCAACTAAAAAGTGAAAAAAATCGGAATTATGCCAAATTTAATTTTAAACAGTTTTCCGGGGGAGAATCCGTGACTTAAATTTGCCACAATTTGTACCTATGTAAACCACCATACGAATATGCCGAAGGATTCCAGTATCAAGTCAGTACTAATTATTGGAAGTGGACCGATCATCATCGGACAAGCTTGTGAGTTTGATTATTCAGGTTCTCAAGCATCAAGATCATTAAGAGAAGAAGGAATTGAAGTCATTCTGATCAATAGCAATCCTGCTACGATCATGACGGATCCGGTTACTGCGGATCACGTTTACCTAAAACCTCTTACCAAACAATCAATCAAAGAGATTCTAGAAAAGCACAAGATTGATGCTGTATTGCCTACTCAAGGAGGTCAAACTGCATTGAACCTGGCGATTGATTGTGACAAAGCAGGAATTTGGGAAAAATATGGAGTACGTATCATTGGGGTGGATATCAATGCGATTGAAACTACTGAGGATCGTGAGAAATTCCGTATGAAAATGCACGAACTCAATGTTGGTGTTTGTAAAGGTGAAACAGCTACTTCTTTCTTAAAAGGAAAAGAAATTGCTCAAGAGATTGGGTTCCCATTGGTTATCAGACCATCATACACCCTTGGTGGTTATGGTGGAGGCTTCGTAGATAATCCTGAGGAGTTTGACAAAGCATTGAACGCTGGTCTCCAAGCATCTCCAATTCACGAGGTATTGGTGGAGCAGAGTATCATGGGCTGGAAAGAGTACGAGTTGGAGTTGTTGAGAGATAATATTGGTAACATCATTATTATCTGTAGCATTGAGAATTTCGACCCGATGGGTGTTCACACCGGAGACTCGATTACAGTTGCCCCTGCAATGACATTACCAGACACCATTTACCAAAACATGCGTGATCTGGCGATCAAGATGATGAATGGTATTGGTCAGTTTGCTGGTGGGTGTAACGTTCAGTTTTCAGTAAACCCTGATACAGATGAAATCATCGGTATTGAGATTAACCCGCGTGTATCTCGTTCATCTGCATTGGCATCAAAAGCAACCGGTTATCCTATTGCGAAAATTGCTGCTAAACTGGCAATTGGGTATAACCTTGACGAATTGAAAAATCAGATTACTAAAACCACTTCAGCGTTCTTCGAGCCTGCTTTGGACTATGTGATCGTGAAAATACCAAGATGGAACTTCGATAAGTTCCAGGGATCTGACAGAAAGCTTGGTCTTCAGATGAAATCTGTTGGTGAGGCTATGGGTATCGGAAGAAACTTCCAGGAAGCCCTTCAAAAGGCATGTCAATCTCTTGAAATTAAGCGAAATGGATTGGGAGCTGATGGAAAAGAGCTGAAGGATCAGGCTGCATTGCTTTACAGTCTGGAGCATCCAAGCTGGAATAGATTGTTCCATATCTACGATGCGTTCAAGCTAGGGATTCCATTCAAAACCATTCATAAGTTGACTAAGATCGATCCTTGGTTCTTACATCAGATTGAGGAGCTTGTAGTACTTGAAAAAGAGATAGAAAAATATACAATTGAGACAATCCCAGCGGATTTGCTTTTAGAAGCAAAAATGAAGGGTTATGCTGATAGGCAAATTGCACATTTAGTAAGATGTT
>PBTY01000084.1 GCA_002729235.1 Rickettsiales bacterium
GTTAACTCCTAGTAATTAGTTAGGAGTAAATAGTGATTAGTCTTATTCGTAACGAATCACTATTCAACTAATCACCAGTCAACTAATTACTAGTCACCAAATAACCGACACACCGAAAACCGACACACTGACATACCTAAAAAAATGGTAGATATAACGCATAAGAGCAATACATTAAGAGAGGCAGTAGCGCAGGCAATTGTGAAGACGAGCAGTCAGGAAACCATTGACAAGATTCAGAACAATGAGATTCCGAAAGGCAATGTGTTTGAAATGGCGAAAGCAGCAGGATTGCTGGGTGTAAAGAAAACGCCGGACTTGCTACCGGATTGTCATCCGCTGCCTATTGAATATACAGGAATTGAATACGAGATTGATGGACTGAACATCATCATCAAAATGACAGTCAAAACCATCTATAAAACCGGTGTGGAAGTGGAAGCCATGCACGGCGCTAGTGTGGTCGCACTGACAATGTATGACATGCTGAAGCCAGTTGACAAAGGAGTTGAAATCAGTACGATTAAACTACTGAAGAAGAAAGGTGGAAAATCTTCCTACAAAGCACCTGGAGGTAACTTGAGTGCTCAGGTAGTAGTTTGTTCGGATACGATTAGCAAAGGTGAAAAAGAAGACCGAGCAGGTAAGATCATTGTGGAGAAACTGGAAGCATTAGGTTTAACCACCGACTATTTGGTGATTCCTGATGAACCAACAGACATTGAGAAACTCGTCATTGAGCAATCAACGGACTTATTGATCTTTACAGGTGGAACGGGGGTTGGACCAAGAGACAACACACCGGATACGATTCGTCCTTTGCTGGATACAGCACTTCTCGGAGTGGAAGAACAAATGCGCAAATACGGTCAGGACAGAACGCCTTTTGCGATGCTGAGCAGATCGGTGGCAGGAATTAAAAATGGCAAAGTGGTGTTGGCAATGCCAGGATCATCCAATGGAGCAAGAGAATGCATGGATGCAGTATTCCCTCATCTTTTGCACGTATTTCATGTGTTAACAGGAAAAAGACACGATTAGCGAGTCGTTAAGCAACCAATTAAATGAATTATCCACCACAATAAAGCATACAAACGCACCTAAAGAAACAAACCATGAACTCTCAAATTGTAGACAAGTTCGGAAGACCACACTCGTATCTGAGGATATCCCTCACCGACAGATGCAATCTGAGATGTTTCTATTGCATGCCGGAAGAAGGGATCGAGCTGATTGACAAACCAAGTATCATGTCTTTAGAAGAGATCATTAGCATTTCCAGCACCTTCCAAAAGCTTGGTGTCGACACTGTTCGTTTGACAGGTGGTGAACCTTTGATCCGAAAGAACTTTGATTACCTGGTGGAAGAATTGAGGAACCTTGGTCTTCAGGTAAAACTCACCACGAATGGCATCTTACTGGATCGACACCTGGAGCACTTTAAGAAGATCGGCATCCAGAAAATCAACATTAGTCTAGATACGTTGGACAAAGCTAAATCGGTATTCATCACCAAGCGAGACTACTACGATCGCATCATGAGCAACATCCAGCAAGCACTGGAAATGGGCTTTCAGATCAAGCTCAATGTGGTGCTGATCAAAGATGTGAACGATAAAGAAATAAACGACTTTATTGAGTTGACCAAAAACCAGAACATTGGGATCAAATTCATTGAATTCATGCCGTTTAAAGGCAATAAATGGGATTGGTCCAAGGGAATCAGCCAGGAAACAATTCTGAAAACAGTCAGTGAGAAATATGGTGAGGTGATTGCCCTCGACAACCCTAAACACAGCACTTCTCAGAACTTCACGATTGCGGGACACAAAGGCTCTTTTGGGATTATCAGCACTATTACCAATCCATTCTGCGCAGACTGTAACCGCATACGACTTACTGCAGATGGCAAGATGAAGAACTGTCTGTTTGCCAATGCAGAAACAGACCTACTCGCCCCCTATCGAAATGGTGAGGATCTTGAAAAGCTAATTCTGGAAACGATCCAACAAAAGAAATACTCGCGTGATGGCATGGACGTGAAAATGGATGCCTCACAGTACGAGAACAACCGAACAATGACCTCAATTGGTGGCTAAATGATCACAATAGACGAAGCACTCCAACTGGTTCAAGCGCAACCAGTCTCTGTATCCAAAACAACCGTTCCAGTCGATCAATCTGTAGGCTACTGGCTCGCTGAGGACATTGTCTCACCGCTTGAATTGCCTCCTTTTGACAATTCAGCGATGGATGGCTATGCGCTGTGTNGACTGCACTCTGAGTACCAAATCATTGGCGAAGTTGCTGCTGGTGACACTTCCAGCAAGCAACTGACTGATGGAAAAGCCATGCGTATTTTCACTGGTGGCAAAGTCCCCGAAAACACAACTGCTGTGGTGATGCAGGAAAAGACGGAAGTGGATAGAGATTCTCTTAAAGTTATTGGTGAACTAAAGGAAAACCAGAACATCCGCAGAAAAGGTGGTGAGCTCTCCCTGAATCAAGACGTCTTTTCAACTGGTAAATACATCAATCCTGCCACTGCTGGATTGATTGGTTCGCTGGGTAAGGACACTGTATCAGTTGGTCTGAAACCAACCATCAGTTTGATCTCTACAGGTAACGAACTGGTAACGCCAGGAACCACACTCCAAGAGGGACAAATCTATGAATCGAACAGCATTGCTATCGATTCGGCACTGCAGCGATATGGATTTGCATGTACTGAAAAAGAACACGTTTTGGATGATTACGAATCTACCAAACAAGCTATTTCCAAGCATCTGGAATCAGTAGACGTCTTGTTATTGTCAGGTGGAATCTCTGTTGGAGATTATGACTTTGTGAAAAAAGCATTGGAAGAAAACGGTGTAGAGCAGGTCTTTTACAAAGTGGCTCAAAAGCCCGGCAAGCCGCTTTATTTTGGCAAAAAAGGACATCAATATGTCTTTGCCCTGCCAGGAAACCCAGCATCTTCGTTGACTTGCTTTCACATCTATGTCCTGCCGTTGCTTCAGCGAATGAGCGGAGCCAATGAAACTGGCCTGCAACGAGTAGCATCCAAACTGGCTCAAGGTTTTGAGCTGAAAGGTGATCGTCCTGCGTTCCTTAAAGCGAAGCTTGACTACAGTGAAGTGACCATATTAGATGGGCAAGGCTCTTCTATGATACATTCATTAGCCAATGCCAATGCTTTGGCATTTTTGGAGCCGGGGCAATATCAGGCCGGAGATAACGTAACATGTATAGTTTTATAATCTCGCTTGACATGCGTTACCTCCTATTAGCTCTAACTATCGCTACCATTTCTTGCTCCAAACCAAAGCAAGACTTCTCAAGCATTCAAAATCAGCTGAAGCTAAACGACCAACGCAATGCTGTCATAATTCATACCATTGAGGATATTGTTAAGGAGACTGGTAGCAGAAAAGAAGATTTGCAATTCTTAAACACTGTAGAAACGGTTACCGAACTAAAAAACTCATTGAATATCAACTATACACACCCAGAAATCGACACTTTGAATAGCTATTCATCTCTAGCTACATTCCTCGATAGTTTAAAGATTCGATTTCAAACACAAGAGTATTATCAACAATTCACGAATGAGTTTGAAACTGCATTAAAGCATCTTGATAACTACAAGGATACAAGAACCAAAGATGACAATTATTATCACTTGTTAATTCAAGTCTCATATCTCGAGACACTGATTTTAGAAAAATATGTCAGTTATTCTACACTAAGCGGCTTCATTTTCATTGCTGACTATCATCTGCACCTATCTGAAACTCTTTCGATAAACAAGGAGAACAAGTTGATCATTACATTATATCCCACTCGAATCTACTCTAATTCGAAATGGAATTTTGACAACTTCAAACTAACTAGTAAGAATGGTATTTCTGTACAAACAATCCTTGAGAAAATAGATGGCGCCTTATTAGTATCATTTACTATTAATGAACCAGACACTCTTCAACTAACTGGAACGATAAGCCTCAATGACTCAATAACCGACTTGAATTGGGATATTTCAGTTGATGAAACACTTGTAGTAGAAAACTAATCACCAATCAATGTCCATAGAGTACCTACCCATCATCTTCTTTCTCATTGCGCTGTTTTATAGCTCCGTTGGTTTTGGTGGTGGATCCAGTTATTTGGCTATTCTCAGCTTGTTTTTCACGGAATTCTATGAAATCCGATCTACGGCATTGATCCTGAATATCTGCGTGGTTTCTATCGGGACGTTTATGTTCATTCGTAGTAGAGTCTTTAACCTCAAGCTATTCTGGCCCTTCTTTGTCTCCAGTATTCCACTGGCTTATCTGGGTGCTCAGTTGAGGCTTTCACAAACGGTATTTTTCTTGATTCTAGGATTTTCACTAATCCTTTCTGGTGGCTTTTTATTGCTTCGATTTATTCGCTCCAAAATGGAGTCTCAGGAATTCAGTTTTTCTAAAAAGCTTGGTTTCGGCGGGTTTATCGGATTCCTATCAGGTGTTTCAGGTATTGGTGGCGGAATCTTCTTATCACCTGTATTGAATCTCTTCAATTGGCAAAACACCAGAACGGTGGCCGCTTTGGCATCCTTCTTTATCCTGGTCAATTCAATAGCCGGGTTGGTAGGATTGACTGTTGCTGGCACCTTCCAACTCAATGAAAGCCTGGTCTTCAAATTAGTGATTGCAGTAGTACTGGGTGGCGGTCTTGGTTCCTACCTGTCCAACAAACGCTTCAACCTTCGTTTTCTAGGTGTCCTCACAGCGATTCTGGTCTTTTATGTGGGCTTGCGGCTGATGTTCCTGCACGGGTTTGGTGTGAAGATTTAATGCTCATTCGGATTGCAATGCAAGTGAACGGAAAAACACTCCTTATTTATCTCCATAGTGCGACCAGGCACTCAAGACATAGACAATTACTTGCTCCTCCTCTACTGAATAGACCAACCGATGCTTTTTATTGATCCGACGAGAATACAAACCGGCCAGTTCATGTTTTAGTAGCTCTGGCTTACCGGTACCTAAAAATGGATGCTCTCTCAGTTCATTGAGCAATTGCTGAAGTTTTTTCAAAGTCTCCTTATCGCCAGCCTTCTTGTGCTTCTCAATATCCTTTAATGCCGTTTTAGTAATGACTAATTCATAACTCATAATCCGAGCAAGTCATCAATCTCCTTGGATGAACTTATTTTCTTCACCTCTCCGTTCTTGGCTTCTTTGATACTGGCCTTTATTTTTTGAATCATCTCCGCATTGAAGTACATGTCGTCTTCACTGATAGGTGTTAATGCATAGGCCTTATCATTTCCACGCTGCACAATCACCTGTTCTCCTTGATCTACCTTTTCAAAATAGAGCTTTTGATTCTGTCTGAATTCCCGACTGCTTATGACTAACATGATCCCAATAGTTCGTGTACCAATATGGTACAAATATACTTTAAATCTGGAAAAGTATTAATTCCTCATCCCTTCTCCTCACAAGCTCTTGAAAAAACAGATCCAACGTCCAGGCTTGTGTCCCCACAAGCCAAGCCCAACTCTATCATTGGATTGTTCCTCCGAGCACCTCATCCCCTGCCCTTCTCCTCACAACCCTCTAAAGAAACAGATCTGACAGGATTTCGAAAACCAGTCAGATCTATTATCCAACATGACGTTTTGATTTAGAGCAGGGAAAGAGGTATTTTGTTCCATGATTTGAAATGATTAATCAAGAAGAAAACTTCTATTGGTCGCCCAATAAATGATAGACAGCAAACAAAGCATATCACTTTATGATTATCCATTATTCACTCTGGTGAGTCTGGAAACACCTTCAGGGGAAAACTTGAACTTACCTTCTGATGCATGTATTGCCTATATCATTGAGGGAACAGATCAGGTTTTTTCCGAACCCCACAATATTATCGCCAAAACGGAAACAACTATCGTTTCGCAATGCGGCTTAACCCTCGGAGGTGTGCTTTCAAAGCAACCTAAGGGCAACATCAAATCTGTGGTTGTTCATTTTAATAGAAACGTATTGAACCGAGTTTTTGAAAAAGAAAAACCCGAACTGTGGGAAGAACTGGAAAGGCCAGTAACTCAGTTTGTCGTGCAGGCTGCTGCCTCCGATATGATTAAACACTATTTTGATACAATCATTAAATACTTCGAAAATAAAGAAGCAATCACAGATTCCATTCTCAAGATAAAATTAAAGGAGATTGTGCTTTTTTTACTCCAAAGTGATAATTCTGATTATGTAAGAAATATCATCAAAAGTCTATTTTCGGAGAAAACCTTTTCCTTCAAAGAATTAGTAGAAGCGCACATAGTTGAGACTGATTCTGTTGAAAATCTGGCTATGGCCACCAATTGCTCCATTTCCACCTTTAAACGGAAATTCAAAGACGCATTCAATACCACTCCCGCCAAATACCGGCTTCAAATCAAGTTAAGCACTGTAGCCGACTTACTTAAAACAACCGATCAATCTATCAGTGTCATCGGATATGACTGTGGTTTTGAATCACCAGAACATCTAAGTCGTGTTTTTAAGAAACAATACGGTTTTTCTCCTTCACAATATAGATTGAACTTTTCAGTCAAGTAATTGACTGATTATATCAAGAGGCTCGCAGCTCAGTTAGTCAATTTTGTTTCATAAATCAATTTAACAGACAAATTATGGAACAAATCACTCTCTCCTGGAAAAATGAAAGACTAAAACTCTTCTCTCTTTGGCTATTCATCTTGTTCAATATCATTTTCAGAGACATACATCAAATGACGCTAAAATCGCATCTTGAGATGTTGCTAACCGGCTATTACAATGGAATGGAAGTAACAGACGTCATTATGCTTTTTGGTGCCATAGTCGTCAATATACCCATCAGCATGCTATTGGTATCACTTTTTACCAAGCGACAAGTTAGCAGAAAAGTCAACATGATTGCAGGCAGCATCATGCCACTCATCTTACTCACTTCTCCACCAACGGATCTTGATGACTATTTCCATCTCACAATAGAAATCTTAGCACTTATATCTATCGTCACAAGTAGTTTCAAGTGGAAGGAGGATTGATCATGAAGGTTATTATCAACAATGAAAAAATAATCCTGTCTACTATTTGGGTGTTTGTGCTGATGAACATGATCTATGCAGACATATTAAACACCTTAAAGCCAGAGTACCTGGATGAAATTGCCTATGTGGCTCAAAACTTCTCTGGAGAAACCGTCTTACTATTTGCGATCCTAATGGAAGTGCCAATTGCCATGATTCTACTCTCCAGACTTCTGAATAGAAAATACAATAGGCTATTAAATTTAATTGCGGCACCGATGGCTATACTCTGGGTAATTATTCCTTCGTTTGTGATCAACGATGGAGATAGCCCTCTGTCTTACCTATTCTTTGCTACAATTGAAACCATCGCGATGCTTACCGTCATTTGGATTTGCTACAAGTGGAAAAAAGAAAAGGTGTCCACTGCCACAACACACAATTAAAAGCATTAGTGGTTTTGGGATTTTTCTAGCGCGAATTGAATTATTCTCGACAGAAGGAGTAGTAGTGGTTATCTATACTCAGGCTTGTGAGGACACGAGCCTGAGCAATTAGACATCTTGAGCTCATTCGGATTTGCAATCCGGATGCAAAGAGCAAAGGAATTTGTAATTCCTCCAAGCACCTCATCCTCAATCCCTTCGAAGTGTTGGAACGTCCTCAAGTTTTGGAAGTCCTAAAACCGCAGGTTTGAAGCTGAAAGATGATTAGTCACCAGTCTCCGTTTGATGGTTTATTGATCATTTCATCTAGGACCACTTCCTTTGTAAACGTAGAAGATAATGCATTCGTCTACTGATTCTTTGTGTCTGGTGTAACGTTTTTATGTAGAAAAAGATAATATGAAAACTAACTCAAGATTATTTTCATATTTTTCCATAATATTCAATATTATATGACCAAAAAAATAATAGTCCTTGGAGCCGGCGCCTCAATAGGATCAAAGAGATTTCCGATTAAATCGTCATTTGATCAATTCCGAACAACAATGCCGTCAGCAGAAAACTTCTTTTATGACTTATCTAAAGTTAATAACCCAGATCAACCACATTTGAGCTCCTTGAATTTCCTTGGTTTAATGTACGAGGGTTTAAACGAGTTGATTACTAGAGCTTGGAATATTGAAGGTAATGGATCAAATAACGAAGGTTGGAAAGGTGTCAACATAGAGGAGGTCATGACTTTTTTAGAAGTTGGGCTAAATATGAGTGCCCCAGATTCCAACGAGCAAAAAATGTATATTAACGCTCAAGAGTCATTAATTGACTATCTATATCCAACTATTCCAATGGTTTGTAGGGACCAACATTGTGAATATTTGATGAAAATATTCTGGAAACTTGATGACACTGACTCTATAATTTCTTACAACTGGGATACAATTGCCGACTTCACCCTTGAAACATGTTCGACAGCTAGACGAGGTAAATTGCCTCAGTTAAGAAATTATGCTAAACTTCTTAGAGATAAATCAATCAGTATAAATAACTATTTAAATAAGGGTCTTTTACTCAAACTTCATGGTTCTTTCAACTGGATGAATTGCAAGAATCCAAAATGCGAAAATTCTAAAAAAATAATTCCCCCATTTCACCCCACTAGGCAGAAATATAAACTTTTAACTCTGCATGAAACTTGGACTTGTCCTTTATGTGGAGGAAAACACTTAGAACCACACATAATTCCACCATTAAGCAATAAAACAATTCACAAAAATTCGTTTCTAAGGGATCAATGGATGATCGCTAGACAAAAACTTTTAAAAGTAGAAGAACTTATTTTCATCGGGTACTCATTCCCCCCTACTGATTATTACACGGAATGGTTATTTAGACAATTGAACTTTATTGAAAATAAAGAACCAATAAAAATTACAGTTGTGAATCCAGAATATAAAAAAAGAAACTCTTTAGTCGCAAAGCGATATAAAACCATATTCAAAGGATGTAGTATTGAGAGTTTCTTGACACTCAAGGATTATGTCTCAAACTACCCTGAATAAGTATAATATCACATCCAGACGTGTATCTCGACAAACCTAATTCTGAACTGGCACACTATTGCATTCGTGTCTTCACGAATCGAGGTAGAACTTACTTGCCTATAGGAGGGTCACCAAAAAATCAATAGACAATAAACAAGGAATCAATAGGCAAAAACTCAATATTCAAATAAGAACCTTGACCTAATCACTGATTACCAATCCACTCATCACCAGTTAACCAATTCACTAATCACTACCTCACTAATTACTAATTAACTCAACCACATCCCCAACCTTGATCTCCCCGCCTTTGATCACTTTGGCAGTAATACCACCATGTCCGCGCATGGCGTTGTAGCCACCAGCACCAAGGTTTTCTTCCATTCGGGAGCACGGATGACAGTAGCCCGTTCCTTCAAGGATCACCTCTCCTATTTGGAACTGCTTGTTACGAAGTGCAAACAAGTTGATGCCTTTCACCATCAGGTTTCTACGTGTCAGGAAAGGGGTCACTTCTTTTCCCAGGAACGACGAAACGGCTTCCAGATGTTCCTGCTGGATCAGTGTTACTTGTCTTTTGACACTTTTGGCTTTGTAGTGATCTCCTACCAGACCGGAGGTTTCATCTACCACCACGCTTTCCACACTCGATAGAGGTTGCTTGCGTTTCGTGCGGATACCAATCCACTCTAGTGTTCCTTTTTGAGGTAAAATTTTGATTAGCGATGAGATGGGTTTGTCTACTTCGTCCATGGTGGAAAGGTATCAAAGATTCTAAAATAAAACACCCCAGCTTTCTACAGAAAGAGGGGTGTAAGGAATCTACTATTGGTATAATTATTTTCTACTACCAGCCATGTAAACGGAGCCTTTCCTTGATTTTTGAAAAGGTCTATAATTTTTAGCTGCTGGACCTTTTAGTTTGGGTTGATCCGCGAAAGTAATTTCACGGCTCTTGCGGCTATCTTCCCAAATCTTGCGATTCTTAAATGCTGGACCTTTCAGCTGAGATGGTTCTTTGGAAAAGACTGGTTTATCAATTGATTTATCGCTCAACCATGGTTTGTAATTCTTGGCTTTAGGGCCTTTTGGGTTGCTTTGTGCATCTGACGCAAACATCACTCCAGATAACACACACATTATCAGATACTTCATATTTATTTGATTGATTAATTAATTACTAGTGAAATGAATTAGGGAAATTGTTTTTAAGCATAGTGCACCGATGGAAAGGTCTTTTCCAAATAAGAATCGGCCGAGAGGTATCAGTCCCGAAATTCGACACCCCTCTAACCAATTCTACACTTATGCTATTCTTAAATGAGTTTTACTTATTAATCCTGAAAGCTTTTGATGAATTCGACTATAGCGTCCAGATCCTGTTTCCGTGTAGCTATTCCGACTGAGATTTTAACCGTATCTTTCAGTTCATTCTGTTGTATCACCAAATCATTATGAACGATGGCCTCTTGCATAAAACTGGATCCCTCCAGTTCATTGCTGATCACTTGAAGGTACTTTTTCGTAGCCCAGCACTGATGATCTTCTGTGCCGACCGAAATGGATGCAGCCGTTAACTTTTCTTTGATCTTTGAGATTTCAATTGGTTTACCTGCTTTATCAAAGAGTTTCAACAAGATGGTTGCCCCAGTATCAATGGAATACAAATCCACAGGAAATTTCACCTGGGCGTAGCCAGAATCATGCTTTAGCCTGGATAAACTTCTGAGCAAATAATTTCGAAGTGAGGCACATCTTCCTTCAATTCTTTTAACTCCAATTTCATTCATGAACTGAAGCCCATGTTTGATAGCTGAAATTGAAACAGCGTTCTCGTTTTCAGCCTTTAGAATACATTCCAAATTCTCTTTGAACTCGGGTTTCACATCCAATTGTGACTTATGAACTAAAAGGCAGCCAATGTTTGCTGGATAACCGAACATCTTATGGAAAGAGAAGCCAACAAAATCTGGTTGGCATACGGATAAATCCAATTTGGATGAAGCTACATAATCGTCAACGTCTAAAAAGACATCCCAACCTCGGTTGTTTGCTTCCTTGATCAGACCTAAATCATGCTTTATTCCGGTTGTATGGGATTGAGCAGGCAGCACAAACAAGTTGTTCTTTGATTCACACTTTTCTAGTTCTTTATAGAGATATGCTCTATCGATCAGATAATCTCGTCGCAATATCGAATGAGACACTTGTACCTTCTCCTGGAGAATAGTATTTAGTCTTGAATAAGAGTCCTGATTATCATCAACCATCAGGGCTCTACTCAGTCCTTTAAAAGGGTATGAATTCCCAATTTGTTGAAGTGAATCTTGTAATCCATTGGTGAAAAAACAATAATAATCTGGAGCATTGAAATACTCCAGGACACACTTTCTCGCTTCATCAACAGCTGTTCTATTGTTTATCTGATTGACAGACAACAGGTGAGAGGCATGGTCTCTAACCAAAGACTCTGGGTAAAGTGCACTTTTAGAATAGTCTAGATAAATCCTACTATTCTTCAGGTATTGAAATTCTTGCTCAATTAGTTGATTGAAGAATCCCTCATGTACAAGATCATCAAAATGATGACTTATCCTTTTATTGAATATGTCAATAAAAGGGAAAAAAGAATTGCTTTGTGCTAACATTATTATGACGGGTTAAGACTTAGCTGATATTAATTTAATGCAAATTTATGAAGTGATAATGCAATTAAATCAACTCAAATCCGTCATTCTCCATCAATTACCCGACATCCTGGGCATCAAAATCCGACAAACTGGAATAATTCCGACACGTTTGACATAAAACAAAAAAAGTCCGCCCTTTTCTGGGCAGACTTTTACCTGACTTTTTTAGATTATTATTTCAAGAAAACTTTGAAGGTCTTTATATCCTGATTCACGAATCGAATCAAATACAGTCCTTCCGCTGAACTCGCCTTAGATGTCCAGCTATTCTTTCCCGTTTTGGTAAAATCAAGTGACTCTATCAACCTTCCATCGAAGGAGTAAACATTTGCTGTCAATGCATTAACTTCTGAATCAAATCCTCTTAAAACCAGGTAGCCTTTAGCGTCTTTGAATAATATCAGGTCAGACTCATCAGGCTGATTGGTAAGTACAATCACTTCGTCATCACTCGTATCATTGGTAATAGTCACCGTTACAGTGCAAGTGGCCTCTTCAAGAGTCACCTCATCTTTTACAGTCACCTCAAAGCTATAAGTAAGGATTTCCAGGGTTTCAAAATCCAATTCTTTGGTAACCGTTACCTCAAGAGTAGATTTGATGAAAGAAATCAACGATGTTCCACTTGACCCTGAAGCAGAATAGGTACCTGATCCGCCAGATGGAACCAAAGTGCCAATTACTGTTTGCAAAGCTGTATTTTCCATCACTTCTAAAGAAACATCACTAAGTGAAAGAGTTTCAAAACCATCATCAGTTACCGTCAATGTGAATTCGCTCTCAACAACTTCTCCTGTAATCTTGTCTTCAATGGTTACAGCAAAGGAAGTATTAAGCATTTCAAGTGCTTCCAATTCTTCAAAATCGATGAATTTCTTCGCATAAAAAGATAGAGTCGTCTTATTGAACCCAAAGTAATCACTTGCCAAAGTTGTTTGAATGATAAAGTCTCCAGAACCACCTGAGACTGGAAGCTCTCCAACTAAGGTTTCTGCAGTTGCGTTTTCTGTCACATCTACCTGTGAGCCCTCCAAACTTAGTGCTGCATACCCATCATCAACCACTTCAATGGTCACTGTGGACGTAATGGTCTCAAGGGTAGTCTCATCAGTGAATTGCAGTTCAACAACTGCAGTTTCATCACCAGTAGCTACCAGAGTCTCGTAATCCAGAGGCCCTTCTATTGAAATAACCCCTGTTGATTCATCGTATACAAATTTGCTTGTGGTTGTAACGCTAACTTCAAAGTCTCCTGAACCGCCTGTAGGCAATACCTTACCGACAGCTATCTCTGTAGATTTAGTTTCCACTACGGAGAAATCAACAGTCTCCTTCACACTGAATACATCAAAACCATCATCAGTAATCTCTATTACATAATTCGCCGATGAAGTTTCCCTTGTCACATTATCAGTAGCTTCGAAAGTCAATGTGAATTCAGAAGTTCCAGAAGCGATCATTTCCTCGTAATCGATGAATTTCAAGGTGGTGATGGATCCACTTTCCGCATCAAAGGCGAAATAATCAGAAGTGGTGGTCATCGACACTTCAATATCGCCTGATCCTCCTGTATGTTGCACTTCATAGATTTCCTCATTAGCTGGAATATTTTCAGTAAACTGAGAAGCTCCTGGATTCAATTTGAATGGAAGATATCCATCATCCTTAAGTTTAATTAACAGATCAACTTCCACCTCATCATTTGCTGTTGCGTCTACTAATGATACGTTTAAAGACACAATCAATTCGCTAACCCCCGCAGTTTCATAATCAAGTGTTTTCGCAGCCTTTATCTCCAGTGTCTCACTATCTATTGAGTAGAGACTGTTTTGCTCCATTGTTATGGTGGCTACCACATTGCCAGATCCTCCTTGTGGTGTCAATTGAGTAATCAACTCACCGCTTTGAGTATTCTCATCTGCATAAATGACTGCATCACTTAGAGTAAGCTTATCATATCCGTCATCCGTGATGGTAATGACTAATTCAGTAGAGACAACCTCTCTGGTTACATTATCAGTAAACTGAACAGTGGCAGAAAGCACATTAGAACCTTCATCAACAAGCGTTTCATAATCATATTGCTTATTGATGGTAAAGGTTTTATCAGAAGTACTTAGTGTTACCAAATCAGTGTCGACAACCTTTATTTCATAGCTTCCAGATCCACCCTGTACATTAAATGAACCCAAGTTGGTATCAACTGCAGAGTACTCCTCTACATCTACCTCAAGATTTGGAACAGTGAATACGGTATTACCATCGTCGGTCACATTTATTTGAACCGTGGCCGTTATTTTCTCTCGACTTACAATGTCCTTGATTACTAAATCTACTTCCAGTGGATTTTGAGAAAAGGCTTCGTAATCAAAAAACTTCTTAACCAATAAGCCATCACCATCCACATAAACCCATTCATTGTCTTCAGCGACTCGGATTAGATATGATCCAGAACCACCATCAACAGTCAATGTTCCGATCTTGGTTCCAGCATCACTATTCTCAGCAATGGTAAACTCAGATGAAGAGAAGCTCAGATCATCATAACCATCATCTGTTACGGTCACTCTCATGTATGTTGTGACTACTTCTCTGGTTAAATCATCTTTAATATCAACAGAGACTGTCATTGGATTCTTTTCAAGAGTTTCATAATCTATGAAACCACCAACAACTACTTTATTGGAAGAGCCTTTAAAATATTCATCGTATGTCTTAACAGTAACAGTAGCATTTCCAGAACCTCCTGTAAGTGTAAAACTTCCAACAGAAGTACCGTTTGAAGCATTTTCTGCGACAGTACCCGTTGAAGAATTTACGCTAAATGGATCCAATCCATCATCTGTAACAGTAATGTCCAATTGACCCTGAACTACATCACCAGTTTCTGTATCCGTAAATTCAACATCCAAGGTGAAGTCAACACCAACACCAGCTATGAGTGCCTCATAATCTAAAAACTGTATAGCTCGAACCTCAAAAGTATTGGGATCAATTTCAAAATACTCTGATGGTGTAACAAGACTTGCCGTAATCGCACCAAGTCCACCCTCCGGAGCAAAAGTGGCTACAACTTCTTCTTCTATCTTGTTCTCTTCCACAGAAATGGCATCATCAGCTATTGATAACATTTCGTACAAGCCTATGTCATCAAACGAACGTCCATCCGTATTCATTGGGAAATTATCAGCTTGGCCAAAACGGATTTGGAACGTGGATGAGAAGTCCTGCGTGTTAGTAATCAGAGCATCTGTAATATCTAGAATCACGTCTTTGTCCCAAGCGCCATTACCATTATTATCTAAATAGTACATGTTAACCCATGGATCATCTGTGCTTCCGCGAACACTAACGTAATCTTGAAAGTCTCCTTCATCTCCATGATCATAGGCATCAAATTTAAAATTGATTTGATCCGCTGTGGTGTAACCTGACATATCTACAGATAAATAGAGGTAATTAATTGAAGAACCTTGCGGATTATCCATAGATGCCATTCGATCGATCGCATCACCATCATCATCAAATCCAGTTACATCAAATCGAATCCGACCCGGTGTAGCACTTCCCGAGATATAAGTGAAGCCTGGAGCATTTGGAATAACCAAAGAAGAAGTATATAAATTCGGTTCTACTTCGGACCAATCCTCAAGCAATGGCAATGCATCCGTATACACATCTGTAATGATCACGTCGTACGAAACTGTATCATTTGTCGCCACAGTGTCAGCTGGAAGATCAACATATGCTTTGATCGAATAGTTACCACCAACAGGCACCTCAAAGTCTGTGGTGAATATATATGAATCTGTACCTTCATAAACTAATGGACCAGTATATGATTCAGTTACCGTAGAAGATCCTTCTGGGCCCTCGATCAACACATACATTGGCACATTAGAAAGTGGTAAGGTACCATTATTGGTTAAAGAAACAGACGCATTAAAAATAGTTCCCTCTGTTATACCATCTTCAAGCTCAGTAATTGAAAGGTTGGATAGTGCTAGTTCATAATACGGCGTTTGATACATCTCAAAATCATCAATCACCAAACCTGCATTTGGAGTATAACCTGTGCTCCTCCAACCAAATTTGATCTGTGTTGTTTTAGAAAAAGCCTGTGAATTATCAATAAGAGCTTGTGTCAATCCCAAATCTCCGGAATTCACAAAATCCGTGGTGCTTTGGTTGGCAAACCAATCGTATATTTCAATCCAATCGTCATCCACACTTCCTCTTACAAATATTCTGTTGTCCGTGTTGTCCACATTACCTGTAAATCCTCGAAAATCAAAACTGAAGAAAAATTCATCTTTACTGGTATCTTTTGTAGCTAGATCCAATGTAAAAATGGCTTCAGACAAATAAGATCCATTATATAGGGATTCATCTAGTGTTAAGGACTTAGTTCCTGATGTGTAGTAACCAGAATTAGATCGTACTCTACTATCTCCTTCAACGCCAGGGATGAATGACCAACCAGATAGGCCATCTAGCTCTGCCTTAGTTGATCTGTAGCTATAGTCTGTATCTGTTTCAAAATTTTGGCTGTAAGGAAATGACGGAGTTAAAATGGATAAGTTATACACGTTCATTTCATCTCCATCGTCATTTTTAGATCGATCATCAGTTGATAAATCGGTAGTTGCTGAAAACGTATATTCTCCAACTGCACTAAAATCAAATTTGCTATTAAAAGTATAAAGTAGTGTGTCCCCACTATCAATAGACATAGACACTGTTTCGGTGATCGTCTCAGTACCATTCGGTCCAACAAGGGTACCTACCACATCATAAGATGTTTGAGTGTTGGGTCCATAGTTATAAATTCTCACACCCACTTTTTCGGCCCCCAGGTTAGGTGCTGTTTCAGGCAGATCATACTCTCCCACTATTCCAAGATCATTATCCGGTTGCCTGAAAAGCTCTATATCATCTAGACCTAAACCATCAGTAGGCATTGGGAAATTATCTTCCTGACTCCATCTAATTTGGGTTTGACTACTAAATTGTTGTCCTGCATCTTCCAAAACAGATGAGATGTTCAAATAACTTACATGTTCCCATGAGTGATTGGTTGTAGTATTCCAATCGAAGAGGAACACCCAGTCATCGTCTACATCTCCGCGTACATACACATTATCTTCAGCACCATTCTCATCCCCCACATCATTGTAAAAGAAATCGAGATAAACAGAATCCACAGAAACACTGTAAGCACTCAAATCAGCAGTAAGGATTAAATCATTTCGCTCGAAATTACCTTCATCCAAACCCAACATGTTTGAGCCTGAATAAGAATCAACCTCCAAAGTGCCAACTCTAAATCTGGTACTTCCCGGTGCTTCGGTTGTATATGAGAGTCCTGATAGACCAGAGATGTTAGCTGAATCCAATTCAATAGTGATCGCCTCTACAGACTCAAAATCCTCAAAATAAGGAACTTCTGTAGCTGTTACCTTTTGTGTTACTTTTGATAAGGTATCATTGGTAGCCAACTCGTCTCCCACAAGACCAGTAAACACCTTTAAAGTATAGGTACCCACATTTGATAAATCAATTGTACTTGTAAATGTATAGGCAGAAGTTAATCCAGTAGTCACACTCGGGACGGACTCTGTTGTAGTGGATAATAATGAACCTCCTCTGTCATACAACTCAAATGTAATCGGAATGGCAGTCTGATCTGCAGATCCATAGTTCCTCACATCTACTTCAACACTGGTAGATGCGGTAAATGATGAAGCTCCATATTCGGTTAAATTAATGGCGGAAACCCCCACATCATTTACCTGGGCGAAAATTAAATAATTGGACAAGACTGTTATAAGTAACAGTCCATACTTTAGGGTAGATACTGGTGTCATAATAACGGTGAAAAAGTTAAACGGTTAGTCCAAATGATTAATTCATTTGGTACACTCTTCTACCGCCAATAATGATCATTATAAGCTTCTGACTTACTAGTATTTCACTCTATCCAGAGTCAAAAAAGTATATTAATCCGTTAAACAGAAGATAATATACAGTAGTCTGAATCTAGATTGTTGCGGTAAAAGAGTGAAACAAACCTACTAAATGTGAACCTCATAATCCTGCCAAATACACAAACAAATTCGCCTAAATTGTGGCAATCCACCTAAAAACCCAGTCAAGAGTGATTTCAAAGAGAACTTCCCGTTTATACAATTCGCACATTTAGAAAAAAGACTAAATATCGGACGGGCTTAGCCCAAATTCTTTCTTGAAGCATTTTGAAAAATAGGATGGATTGGAAAATCCAGTCTTAAAAGCTACCTCTGAAATATTCAGCTCCCTGGAAATAATTAGTTCCTTAGCGCGATGAAGTCTTACTGAAGAAATCATTTGGTTTGGAGACTTATTGGTGATGGCTTTGAGCTTGCGCTGCAGTTGCCGCTCACTGATGCCAATTTCTTTACACAACATCTCTACCCCGAATTGTTCATTCGACAAATGCTGATCAATTACCTGTAGAACATTCTCCAAGAAGGATCCTCGCTGTGGAATGTTCTCCGGAATGGCCATATTTTGTTCTCCGGAAAGTCTGGACTGATCATAGACACTGTAAAGTGACAAGGTCTCCCCGGTACTTGTTTCATAAAGAGACTCTGACCTGGAATAACTCAAGCCTGCTCCAGACAATAAGTGTTTTACCGTTTGTGTGATCAATACCTCATCATTCTTCGCCAATCCAATAATTGAATTGACCAATGATTGAGTCTCCTTTGTTAGAAAATGGGCTTCATCAACAGGAGCTTCTTTGATATGAATTCCTATGGCCACCGAACCATTCTGGCTTTTGATGGCATCTATCAAGTCTAAACTACAATGAACTGCTTTACTCGGACCTTCGAATATGGCCACAAAATAATCCCGGTCATTGTATTGTACGATTCGTCCACGATACTGAGAAATCAACTGGTTTACAGCTAACCCTGGATTAAAATTCTGATCATAACGATGAGTAATAAGACCAGCTACAATAGTAAAAAGTTGTTCCTCGTAGCTTTTGACAGGATTGACATTAGAGATGAATGATTTGATCTCATTCAATACTTCGCCCGTATTTCCAACCCAAAAAAGATGATCATCTCCGTCAAACTCAACAAAACGTGCTGTTTTAATTCGCTGCGCTATGAACCTACCTTCCTCTATTTTGACATCTATGTCATGCGTGCGTTGCATCATCAAAGTTGGTACTTTGATGGAACCGAGAATATCGATGATATCTACCTCCGTATTCATTTTAGTTAAGACCATTGCAGCACTTGGGCTCGCTCCGGAGCGAAAATAGTTAGCCAGCCACTCCATAAACTCCTGATCATTGGCCTTTGAAGGAGCCAAGGTTTCCAGATGCATCTCACCACTACCCCAGCTATTTTCAATCATGTCATAAACCCGCTGGCGTTCTTCATCAGTAGGTGCCCATGGATACTCCGGAGAATACCGACGTTTAGCAAATACGCCAAAAGTGATCAATGAAATAGTACGATTTGGATAGGTGGCAGCAAATAATGCGGAAACAGATCCACCTTCAGAATGTCCAAAAAGGACGGCTTTTTTAGAATCCACGGCATCCATGACTGCCCTGATGTCGTCCATCCGTTCCTCTAGAGTAGATAGCTCCACTACGCGATCTGAAAGACCAGTACCACGCTTATCAAATAAAATGACACGTGCGATTTTACCTAATTCAGTGAGGAATTCCACCAATTCTGGACATGCCCACATCCAATCTATATTACTTACCCAGCCGGGTATATAGACAAGATCAACTGGACCTGATCCAATTACTTGATAGGCAATATTGATACAACCGCTTTTGGTGTATTGAGTTGCTGGTTTTATCATTATACGATGGGGTATTGTACAAAGATAGAGCAAAACACCGTCGTTAATCAAGTAATATTTACTTCAAGTGGTCAAATAGAGCCATCAGTTTACCACAGCGCCAACACAATTGTGCTAGTAAATTGAATTAAAGGGTCTTGATTTTTTCTAGCAGCTTAGGGCGGTAAGAACTACTTATTGGAATGATTTTTTCACCCAATTGCAAGTTATTCTGATCAATGTTTTTGATTCGATCTATTCGCACAATGTAAGAACGATGAACCCTCACAAAATCATTTTCAGGGAGCTTATCTTCCACTGTTTTAAATTTAGAGTAAACCAGATGCGTCTTATCATCCGTATGAATTTTCACATAATCCCCATATGCCTCAATGTAGGTGACTTTTTGAATATCCAGTTTAACCAAAAGGGAATCCGACTTAATAAAAATGGAGGAGTCAGTAGCTGGTGAGCTAATTGGCTTGTTTTTTTTGCTGAGGTTATCCATGGCTTTGTTGACAGCCTTTAAGAACCTTGCAAAATTCTCAATTGGTTTCAACAAGTAATCGGTAACATCAAACTCAAATGCATCCAAGGCAAACTTCTCTTGAGAAGTTACCAAAATTATTTCTGGTTTGGTGGTTAAGTTCTTTAGTATCTCTAAGCCCGACAAATCGGGCATCTGCACATCTAAAAATACAATCTGTGGCTGCTCGCTCATAATGGCATTTGCACCGGCAATTGCGTCACTATAAGTCCCTTTCATTTCCAGTTGCTCAACCTTGTCAACTAAAGACTTAATGATCTTCAGGGCAACAATATCATCATCTATGGCAATGCAGGTAAATCTTTCCATTTACAAGTATTTTTTATTTAGGCTTAGTCGGCAAGTAAATATACGGTTTTCAATTAATGAGTTCACTCGATAAGTAAGGCCGATTTTCAGAATCAATCATGACTTTTATCAAACTCATAACCTCTCAATTTTTGTAGCAACTCGGAGGCCTCACTTAAAAATAAGCTTAACCCCTTATCGAATGCTGCCAGGTTTCTGGATAAAGCGAACCCTTCAAGATTTTGCAATCGTTTTGACAAATCTTCTCTCTCCAGGCTTTTGAAATTTGGTTTCATCTTGTGAGGAAGTCTCTCCAGGTCAGTCCATTGTCTGTTCTTGTGCGCCACTACCAGGTTTTCTATATCCTGCTCAACAGTTTCAATGATTGTTTGGAGTATATCGATCACCATAGTGGAGTCTCCACCAGTAATGTCGAATAGATAAGGAAAATCCTCTTGCACACTATTGATCAATCTACTCGAAATCGGATCACCAATGATCGTGCATGGCATAGAAAGGTAAATATCACTTTTATTTGGAGCCAGTGACCAATTGCCATCAGTATATGCCGCAGCAGTTTTTATCACCACTTGAAGTTGATCTTGATCTACTAGATAACTGCATTCGATAGCGATGGCGTCGATCTCAGAGTGACTTATCAATTCGTTGCATTTCAGCAATAGCTCAGTCATCAATTTGGACCTGTTACCTACTAGAAACTTGGCTGTAAAGGTCAGATTAAACTCTATGGATTTACTCTGTGGTGCCAGTGGGTCATAAAATACAATCTTGATGGCCTCTGCAACGTGCTCCAATTTGAATGGAATATGAGGAACCCCTGCACCAATCAACTCATCATCATTATAGATTTCATCAAAATAGTTGTTGAGCAAATTCTTGGCAGGTGATGCTGGCAGATTTGTCAAATTGATGCGTTCCTGAATCTGGTAGATTTTTGATTTGGGATCAATCAGCTTTTGAGATGTAGGGATCTTCTCTAGTTTGACTAGGATTTGATCCTTTTGGTTCTCAACTCTGATAAAGTAAAGTTCTTCATCGATATACTGTAAGTCCGAACTATCCACCAAAAGGATCTTACTGAGCTTGTCAACTTGATTCCAAACTGCTCCGCGGGGAATATTGAAAAAGGTATCTGAACTGTAGTTGATAGTACCATCCACTTCACAAAAAATGAATTGCACATTGTGTCGCAAATACGTTTTTTCTAATTGAGTTCTCTTTCCCATTGTAGCTAGATCTGATTCAAAACTAGTGAGACACTTATAATCATAACTCTGATACTCGTTGAATGACACTATTTTTCACGTTGGAAGCTGAATTTTCCAAGCTGAATTAGTTCATTCAAATGCTGTTAAAAACACTTGTATTTTACTCAATTCCTCCTCTCCAACTTGCGAGAAAGATTGTTCAAAAATCCCTCTTATTGGCGAAATAGCATAGATATAGCCTTGTTGCTTTAGCGTTTCAAAAAGAGATTCAGCCTCTCTACTTTCTTTATTTTTCAAAGCAACGGAAAAGGAACTTAGTAAAGGAATGGTACTGGACTGAATAGATTCCAATAAATCTTTGGCAAAATGCTGATCCCCTAAAACGATATTGGCATCTAAATCTTCGTAAGAAACACCTGATGCTCTGTTGGCAGGTTTGGCGTTTTCCAAAATCTTATCATACAATTCTTTAGGCTCAAATGGCTTACCAATATATCCATTCATCCCAGCCTGCCTAACCTTCTCCTCCACTCCAAGTAGAACCGATGCAGTAAGAGCAAAAATGGGGATCTCATGAAAATAAGGATCTTCCAGACTTCTGATCAACTGGACAGCTTCAAACCCATCCATTACCGGCATCTGAATGTCCATCAAAATCATACTGTACTGTTTCGATTGCACCATATTAAGAGCTTCAAAGCCATTATCAGCAAAATCATAATTAAATGACCACCTATCAAGAAATTTAGCAAGCACCATTCGATTGGCTTTGTGATCCTCTGCAATGAGCAGATTAATTGACCAATTGCTATTAACCTGCTGATCATCAATCTTAGGGATAATTTCACCACTATTAGAAGTGGGCTCACCTTCCTGCAAAAACAAGTAAAACCAAAACTGTGACCCTTTTTTCAGTTCGCTTTTAACATAGATATCACTGTCCATGATTTGCAAAAGTTTTCTGGTAATGGCCAAACCAAGTCCGGTACCGCCATACTCTCTTGTAATGTTGGGACTTGCCTGAGTGAAGTTGTCAAATATGGTTTCATGGTACTCTTCCGAGATTCCAATACCCGTATCTTCAACCAAAAATTTTATCGAAAAGTATTCATCATACTGCTCCACAAATTCCAGACTAACCCGAACACTTCCTTTTTCAGTGAATTTAATGGCATTGGATAAGAGGTTGGTCAAGATCTGTGTTACCCTCACCGGATCGGTCTTAAGGTACTCCGGAATTCTATCATCAAAATCAAAAATAAGCCTTAATCCTTTTTCATCCGCTCGAATTCTCAAGGTCTCACATACAGTATTGACCAGTCCTTTGAGGTTACAGTCTATGGATTCCAATACCATCATTCCAGATTCGATTTTATTGAAATCCAGAATATCGTTGATCAAAGTGAGTAAATTCATGCTTGAAAACTTGAGTAAGTTCAAATTTTCATACTGATCCTGGCGTGGTTGGTCAGCCAACAATAAGTTCGATATTCCAATGATTGCATTCATTGGAGTCCTAATTTCATGCGACATGGTGGATAGGAATGTCTCTTTGGCAATGGCCGCAGAAACCGCTTCTTCTTTAGCCTGGAGTAGCTCTTTTTCCTGTTCCACTAAATGAGTGACGTCCTCTGTAAACATGATAAGTCCCCCAATTTCTTTGTGGCTCTCGTACCAGGGTCTTACTTCCCACTTTATCCATTGCTGGGATCCATCTTCTCTTTCAAAGAGATCACGTTCCTTACTAATTACTTTACCCCCGATACATTGTTTATGAATTGACTTCCATTCTTCAGAAACCTCTGGAAACACTTCATAATGGCTTCTGCCAATTAGGTTTTCATCGCCCAACCCATAATCTTCATTCCACTTGGCACTCGCAGCAACATATTCAACTTGCGTATTGAACATGGCAATGGCCGCGGGAGCAGACCTCACAAATTCTCTGAGCGTTTCTTTCTCTGATACCAACTGCTTTTCGAAGACTCCTCTTTCTTGAATGGCACCTATCCATGAAGCCATCAGATTTACAAAATCAAGATCATTGGCATCAAATTCTTTGATTTTAGTAGATGAAAAAATAAGTACCCCTTTGAGTTTGCCGTGCACTCTGAAAGGTGTTCCTGCCACACTGGCAATACCTAATTCTTCAGCATTTCTTAACTTCTTCTGGCTCATTCTGTCAAGCTTGCCGATGGCTACAGGCTTGTTTAATTCTCTGATATACTGGGAAAAAGAGCCCTCTAAAGGTAGGTTCATTCCTGCAACCAATCCAGTATTTATCTCATCATGAAGATATTTCACCAGTACATTGTCACCATCAAAAATGGTCAGAGCCCCGAATTGCATTTTTAGATAAAAGCAGGAGAGCTCCAAAGCTTTTTGGATCCTCAGTTTTTCACTCAGGTAGTTGTTAGTTGATATTTCATTGAGAAGCTTCAGACCTTCCTTATACCGCTCTGCACGATCTCTTATCGCGATCTCCTCGGTAATATCCCGAGAATATATGGATACCCCCGTTGTTTTACCCTGAGAATTCTTTGTTGGGTTGTAATAGTTTTTGAAGGTTTTTTTTCGTCCGTTAATTATGGCATTGAGTTCCTCAGAAAACTGCTCTCCAGCTAAAGTTCTGGAATAAGAAGATTCCAAATTCAAGAAACCATTTCTCTCATCAATCCCATATTCTCCTACTTGGGGATACTTTCCTGTAATACTGAAATAAATATTAGAATAAACACGATTGAAAACCGTGAAATTAAATTTTGAATTTATTGACCATATTGCCGCATCAGAATTCTCAATGATTGCTTCCAGGTTATTTTTACTTCGCTGTAACTGTATCTCAGCATTCTTCCTTTCTGAGATATCTCTCGAACTAGTTTGTATGGAAGTAACCTCTCCGTGTTCATTGGTAATAGGCTTAGTATAAGCTTCAAACCAGATATATTTACCATCCTTATGTCTAAATCGATATTCCAATCCGGCTATTCTTTCTTCTTTAAGCCGGGTCTCATAATCTCCGTTGCCGGTATTAAGGTCGTCAGGATGTACATAATCATAGGGGCTTTTTCCAACCAGCTCATGGGCATCATACCCTAATAAATCTTTAACCGAGTTAGATACGTATAGGTAAGTCCCATCTGGCTCATGTAAGCATATAAAATCCTTTGTATTTTCGGAGAGGAGTTTTAGTACTTGTTTCTCTTCTCTAATGATGGTAATATCTCGGCATACACCAAGAATTCGATAGACAGAGCCCTTTGAGTCAAATTTCATCACCACATTTTGTCCTACCCAGATTTCTTTGCCTTGTTTGTTAACAAAAGGAAACTCCAGATAACTCGTCTCTTTTTTACTTTCAAGTTGCTTGGTATAGAACGCTACAGCCTTTGACTTATGTCCCTTCTGAACAAGGTCCCAATAGTGAATGTGCTTTAACTCTTCAGCTGTGTAGCCAGATAGGCTTACAAATTTCTTGTTGACGAATTCAAACTGCCAATCTTCTGTCAGTTCAAAAATGACATCATCCACATTATTGAAAACGTCTGAATATCGTTGCTGATTTTGATGAAATGCCAGACTTTGTGCTCGAAGCTGAACAAGAGCCGAGGCCTGAACAGCTAGTGATCTTAATGCCTTCTTTTGTTTCTTCGAAAGCTTTCCAGGTTTAGTATCTATAATACAAAGTGTACCCAGAGCAAGACCATCCTGATCCACTATGGGAACTCCAGCATAAAATTTTATATGNGGATCACCGACNACCAATGGATTATTCTCAAAACGANCATCCTTTTCAGCATCTTTAATNTCCATCAATTCATCAGGCTCATTGATGGCATGAGCACAAAAGGAAACCTCTCTTGCAGTTTCTTCATCTTCAAAACCCTTCTTAGACTTAAACCATTGTCTATCCTTATCAATAAAAGTGATCAAAGAAATGGGTACTCCACAGATAAAAGATGCTAGCTCTGTGAGTGAATCAAACTCCTCTTCAGGAAGTGTATCCAAAATATTCAGCGAATAGAGAGCATCTAGTCGTTCTTGCTCATTCGATGGAATTGGGGGTGATGTCATTGTGCAAGTGTGTTCGTACACACAAGGTAATGAACCGTAGTTTCAGAATCCACAATCAGTTTAAAATAAAAAAGCCTGAATGCACTAGCATTCAGGCCATTTCACCAAAAAATCTCATTAAACCCTAACCACTGTTCAATGAAATGTATGCAATAATAGTATGTAACCGGTTGAGCGAAACGTTATAATCGTTCATTGACAAATATTACTCGCTTAGTCAACCAAAAACCCTGTTCAAATCCATTTTAAGCAGATTAATTGAACCTAGGTAATTCTCTTAACTCACTCAGCGAGTTTTGGAGTCATTTGGACTAGTTTCTATTCCAATCCGACGATTCCTCATCTCTCATCTTTAACGCATTCCGTTATTTCGCTTCGTAATCATCAACGCCTTATTAGTAGACACATGACAAATTCAATTAAAAACTTCTCAAGTATTGGTCACAAGATGGGTGACTCAGAAGAAATTAAAGTGCAAAAAAGTTTCCTGGTATTCCTTGCAACCTTCATGAGTGTGGGAGGAATTATCTGGGGCACTTTATTACTGTCTTATGATATTATCTATCCAAGCTTTATCCCTTATGGATATGTAGTGATCAGTTTTATCAATATCATGACCTTCAAGGTTACTAAAAACTTTAGAGTAACCAGAACNATTCAAATTTTCGTTTCCATGGCACTTCCATTCATGCTGCAAGCTAGCCTTGGTGGGTTCCTACCATCAGGAATGGTCATGTTATGGTCTATTCTGGCTTTGTTAGCATCCCTATCATTTGAGAAAATGAGATATGCCATGGTTTGGTTGACCCTATTCATGAGTGGTGCAATAGGCTTATACCTTTATGATGATGTATTCTATCAATATAAACCTGCTGTTTTACCGGATGCTTCTCTAGGTTTTCTTGCACTCAATGCAGTAGTAATCAGTACGATTGTTTTTGCACTAGTATACTTCTTTGTGCTTTTGAGCCAGGAAGCAAAGCAGGAACTCGTAAACTCCAATGGAATGATTAGAAAATTGAATAGCAAGCTTGTTTCTAAAACGCAATTGCTTGAGAAAACACAAAAAGCACTTCAGTTATCAAATCAGGAGCTTCAAGGTTCAAAAGAACGATTACTTGAAATAACCAGAAAACAAACAGAGATTAACGAGCGATTGCTAAAAGAAAAAGGTAGAATCACTGTTTAACCACAACATTGCTTAACCGCAACACCAAATAAAGACATGACAAATAAAGTAGAAATAGCACAAGACCACTTATTATCAAAAAGCTGCATCAAGTTTACATTCCATGGCAAATTCACCACTGAAGTTTGTCATCAGGCNGTGGTCGANTTCAATAAGAAATTTCAAAATTCTCCTGCTCCTTTCAACTTCCTATGGGACTGTACTCCAATGGCAGGATTTGATTTGGCAGCTAGAAAAGAATGGATCACCTTCTTGCAATCATTAGAGGGTAAACTTGGTAAAGTCAATGTTATCTCCGACAACATCGTAACCAGAGGATCCGCAAGATTGCTTTTGAAGCTTTTTGGATTGGAAGGCGAAGTTTACAAAAACTACGGAGAAATATTGCAGGATAAAAAAGGTGTAAACCTTAACGCAGCTTAAATATTACCACCTTATTACTCGTACTAGAGNTAATGAAAAGCAGCCTTTTGGCTGCTTTTCACATTTAAAACAAACAGTAAATTCATTAATCAAGGATCCAGAGGCTCCAATGGATTCTGTTGAAACGAGATTTCTAATGGAAGGAATACCATGGTTGTAGAATTCAATCGTTCCTTCATGCTCATCGGCAGGTAACCCAATTCTTTCAGGTTTCTATCAAGGAATCGCTGTGATTCTGTGTAAGCACTATGACTAGGATTACTAGTAACCAAACTTGGTTTATCGGTTTTGGTGCCATAACTAAACAGTAGCCTTGAAGCATTTCTAAGATTGGTAGTTGTATGCCTGGCATGAGGGTCAATCAAAATGTGCTTTTCATCGATACCATATTTCGCTATTAATTCTTCCTTCATATTGATAGCCTCGCAAGAAGTAGTCCTATATGGATGAACATGTCCCCCAGAAACTATCAATAAGGGTGCTAACCCTTCCTTAAACTGTCTGGCAGCTACTCTCACATTTAATTTACCGCCAGGAGTCAATTTCACTCCATATATCTCAGAACCTATCCCCAAAACCAATATGGAAGCATAGGGATATTCATCCCAATTAATGGTTGGAATGTAGTCAATCGCAGCTTTGTTCTCAAGTAGAGCCATTGGCTCATACCGTGCAGCCTCATCTCGATGATTTAGGTAAAGTAATGACAAAGTATAATCCAGTACAACTCCAAAAAAATCAGAAGTTTCATCCGTCTGTGAGAGGACATCTGTAGCCCAGAAGGTAAGCGTCTCTTGAAATGATTTTGATTGAATATTATATGAAATTGAATCAATTTTTGGATAATTAGCCTCTTTGGCTTGACCATAAACACCTATAGAATGATTCATCCCATTGGCACAAATCTCCCAGGCCTTTACAAGTAGTTCCGCATCTTTTAAATCATCAAAAAGCACATAGCTTTTCGAAGATCTTAGATGATTAGCCACCATTTGTTGAAGGGACGAATTTTTCTTCATCTCCTCTTTTAGTGTTTTAGAAATTGTCGCAATCTCAGAATATGTCCATTTGAATGCCTCGGCAATGCAAACCACATCCGCACAATCCGAGATTGCGGATTTGATATTACTGATTTTGCTCTTTTGAAGCTTGGTCAGCTCTTCATTGGCTTGCAATGACTTTGCAACTTCCGACTGCTGGAGTAATGTCAGTAAGTAAAAATTTTTATCCTGAACAATAGATCCAGACTTTACAGGGGTGTATCCTATTGGTTGCGCAATACTTAGCAGACTTGCGAACAGCAAGAGTAGCATTACAAAAAAATGCGATTGTTCTTTCATAATTGATAGAATTTGAGCTGCCAGGAAGTTCCCGACAGCTCTGATTGAATCTAGGTATGTAATCAATTGAAACCGTCTCTTTGCTTAGCTAGCTCCGTTCCTACCACATCAATATACGCTTGAGGTATAGGGAAGTATTCGTTTACCCCTTCGTTAAATGATGCATTGGAAAGGAAAGATCGTTTTTTGCGCTCTTCGTCGAAGTAGTCATTCATGATTTCAGCGGCTACTCCCCATCGCACCAAATCGAAGAACCTGTGTCCTTCCATAGCCAACTCCAACCTACGCTCTAAACGCACTGCATTCAAAGCAGCTGATGCATCTGTCCACACAGTGGAATATGGCTCAACCAAATAGTTATCTGCCGGATTAAGACCATCAAGAGACATCACTACCTGGCTATCTTTAGCTCGTTGCCTGATTTGATTCACAATGGCTCTAGCTCCTTCCAAATCACTTGTTGCCACCAAAGCTTCAGCTCTCCACAGCAATAAATCCGGGTAACGGATGATGTAATAATTCAGAGCACTTACATAAGGCCATGTCGGCGTCTGTAAGGAATTGTTAGGAGACACGATTCTTTTCTTAGGAGAAAACGGACCATATGTTGCCAGGTCTCGCGCCCAAACAGCCTCATAAACAATACCTAGATCAAGATATGGAATGTCCGGTCTCCCAACTGTGTGATCTAATCTTGGGTCCAGGAAATCCCCAGCTACAACATCTACATTATCCATTACTGGTAGTCCATTCGCATCTGTTTTGAAAGCATTGATCAGGTTTTGAGATGGTCTATGAAAACCATATTGAGGATATCTAGGTCCACCAGGAGCAGATAGTCTATCGCCTATACTGCCATTGTAATTGTTTGGGGTGGCGTCATTAACTGCTTGCTGCACAGCGAAAATGATTTCGGAACTATTATCGTTCTCAGGCAAGAAAACATCTCTAAAATTTGGGAGCAATTCATACTTTCCACTAGAAATTACCTCTTCGGTGGCATCCAGCACATCATCCCACTTGCTCTGATAAGCGTAGCACTTCGCCAAATAGGCCATCGCTGTGATTTTATTTGGTCTACCTGCATCATCCTGATCCGAAGGAAGCCCATTATAGGCAGCCATGAAGTCTTGTTCTATCTTTTCCCAAAGCTCGTCTGAGGTAAACTCCGTATTGGATTTATAATAATCATCCACCAAAGTAGCAGACTCATCTATGTAAGGAATTTGATGATAAATTCTCTTCAGCTCAAAGTAATAGTGCCCTCTAAGGAAATGTAACTCTGCNTTTCGAACGGTTTTGAGAGATGGATCAAATGCTTCTGACTTATCCAATAGCTGCATAGCAACATTGGAACGCTTCACTCCTTCATAAAGAGCTGCCCATTTTCNCTGTATGTCATAAATGGTAGAATTNATNTTAAAAGTNTCCATTAAGTGNATCTGGTTTTGATCACCAGTNCCACCACCACCTTTGTAGGCATCATCGGACATNACATCNCCAAAACTCCAGTTAGAAGCCGGGCTATTGTAAGCACTACTTGCTTGATCAAATTGCCCATTTAAAACACTATAGGCGGATATGATCACACCCTCCACATTTGCAGGATCNGTCATGTTTGNNGGAGCAATNTCNCCANAAGGTGTTTCTTCCAACGCATCCTCACANGAGAAGCCAAGGAATGATATTANCAGTGATAAATATATTAGTTGATTTNTCATTTCAGTTGTCAATTTTTTGAATAAACNATCAATTCATTGATCTAGAATCCCAGATTTACACCAAGCGTGAAGGTGCGTGATGGAGGATAGATCCCTCGATCAATTCCGATATCGAGGTTACGACTACTTGAAGAATAGTTCTGAAGTCCAATCTCAGGAGTCATCCCATCATAACCTGTAATGGTAAATACATTATTCACCTGTCCGTANACCCTTANATCCAGGGATTGTAGTTTTTCAAATGTGTACCCTAANTGAAGGTTATACAGTTTGAAGTAGGATCCATTCTCCACATAATANGAAGAAACNCGGATGTTATTGTTNGGATCATTAAGTGTCAGACGAGGGATATCAGACCCTTGATTGTCTTCGCTCCAGGCATCCAANAAATCNGCACTCTTGTTATANGCNGCCTGGTTNAAGAANTGCGTATTGTACTTNGTNAAATTNTAAATTTCATTCCCAAAAGATCCATTGAAAAGCAATGCCAGATCNAANCCTTTNTAGTAGAANTNCATATTCATNCCCAGGATTACATCTGGATGNGGAGAACCNATAATGGTGCGNTCATCNGTATCCANNACACCATCTCCGGTCACATCTTTAAANATCAGNTCNCCNGGTTGTGCATTTGGCTGAAGACCATATTGAGCTATTTCCTCAGGTGACTTGAAAATNCCAATTGCNTCATATCCATANAATGATCCGATTGNCTGNCCNACAACNGTTCTGGANATCTCCTGATCNAAGTTGACNCTATGCAACGATGAGCTCGGTATTCCTAAATANGAAACTCCATNAAGNTTGGTGAGCTCATTTTTATANGCNGTAAGATTNANNCCCAGATTATAATTCAACTGACCCACAGTGTTTTTNTAGCCCATTGAGACTTCTAGNCCACTATTTTTCATTTGACCAGCATTGGTCCAGGTACCATCNCTNGTTCCTCCATAAGTCAATGGAATTGGNGCATAGATCAAAATNTCGTCAGTAACCTTATTGAAATATTCTACTGTAAGGGACACNTTGTCNTGCATCAGCCCCATATCCAANCCAACACTTGATTGAGTGGTCACCTCCCACTTCAGATTTGGGTTTGCNACTCGAGTTTGTACCAACCCAACTTGAGAAGCTTCCTGCGCACCATCNATNGGATAATTGGAATAATAGGTNTTGTTTTCNTAGCTAAACAAAGTAGAGTANACNGGTACTTGCTGATTTCCNGCCATTCCCCAACTTGCTCTCAACTTCATNGAGCTAACTCCNGGGATTNCAAAAAATGATTCATCACTGATGATCCATCCAGCAGAAAATGCAGGGAAAGTACCCCANTTATTTTCACTTAACCTTGATGTNCCATCTCTTCTNATNGTAGCAGAAAACAANTACTTATCNAGATACGAATAATTTACCTTNCCAAAGAATGAAAGCAATGCCCAACTACTCGCATCNCCAGANTTGAGNTGATTTTCNGTACCATAGGAAAGGTANCGGAAGTTTTCATCCTCATACAAAAACTCTTGTCTTGATCCNGTAAACCCTTCATAATAGTANTCAATGGCTTCTTCACCAAGTAGAGCATGNATNNTATGATCACCAAAATCTGATTCATAGCTAATCGTATTGGACCANGTNAGNTGATAACTGAATGAANTACTAGTACCNAGNCTATTCACNGTATTNGCCGATTGTAANTCCTGGTAAGTCGGAGAAAAGCTTCNTGAGTTGTACGTATGATAATCCAAACCAACATTTGATTTGAATTCAAAANCNCCTAACTCCAAACCTGCATAGACATTNCCCATTANACGCACTCTGTTCTTCTGGTTATCTTTTGCTCTATCAAGNCTTCCCAANGGNTTGCCNAAATTAATGAANGGGTTTCCNCCNTAGTTGCCATTNATATCTTTTACTGGAACNATTGAAGGGTATTGNANTGCTTCNAACACCACACTTCCCAATACTCGATTGATNGTTACNTCNGTGGTTCTAGACAAAGTACCGGCAAAGTTCTGNCCAATGGTCAGCATGTCTTTGACCTTGTAGCTAGAATTAAAACGAGCGGTGAACCGATCAAAACCTGTGTACTTNATGATCCCTTCTTGNTTGTANTATCCTAATGAAAANGATTGTCTNGCNTGATCGTTTCCTTTGGANACAGACAAATCATANGACTGAACNACNGCNGGATTAAAAATTTCTTCAATCCATTTTACATCATCGCTTGGAAGTGTTTGATCAGCATCTAGCCATTGAGGAATGACCGCACCTGATAGATTGTTTCCATACACATCACTTGATGGCGTACTTCCATCATTGAGAGTAGCTTCCCAAAGAAGGTCTCCATATTGTTGAGCATTCAACATCTCAGGAAGGTTAAAAACCTTTTGAACTCCTGTATATGCATTGAGTTCTACCTTACTCTCAGAAGAAGATCCTGTTTTTGTAGTAATCACCACTACTCCATTGGCAGCTCTTGATCCATAGATCGCAGCCGCAGAAGCGTCTTTGAGTACCTGAATAGAAGCTATATCTGAAGGATTTACTGAGTTTAATCCATTAGAGATTGGAACTCCGTCTACTATATATAAAGGATCGTTATTGTTAATAGTACCATATCCTCTTACTCGAACGGTGACATTTCCTCCAGGTGCATTGTCTGTTAAAACCTGAACGCCGGCCATTCGACCATCCAACATTTTATCAACACTTGCTGTAGGCAAAGATTTGACCTGGTCAGGATTTACGGTTGCAACGGAACCAGTAAGATCACGCTTGGTTTGAGTGTCATAGCCAAGAACTACAACTTCAGTTAGCTGAGCTACATCTTCCTCCAACGCAATCTCAAAATAGGTTTGTGAGTTTATATCCACGCTAACTCGTAAATAACCCGTAAACGAAACGATTAAGGTAGATGCCTCATCCGGCACACTTAACTTAAATGCCCCATCAATATCTGTAATAGCCCCCAATGATGTGCCTTCCACCACAACAGTAGCTCCTATCAAAGGTTCCCCTGTTTTGGTGTCGGTTACTTTTCCTGAAATACTTTTGGTTACGTTTTCAGAGACTTCAATATGATTAGAATTCTCTCTAGAAACAACATAAATGTTTTGATTGATTCGCTTAAAGTTGAATGGTGTTTTACTAGCCAGCGTTTCTAAAACTTCTTGCAGATTTCCATTCTCCACTTCAAGATTCAATCGATCTGATACTTTATTGACTTTATGGTTATAAGCAAACTCAAAGTCGGTTTTTGCTTCGATCTCTCTAAAAATTTCAGTCAGTCGGACCTTTTTCATTTGGAGAGAAATAGTAACATCTTCCAGACTTTGGCTATTACCTGAATTGGCAAACAAAAATTGTATAGCCAACGCCTGAATGAAGAACATATAGAATAATTGCCTTGACACGACAAGTAGGTTTTGTATATGGTATTTCATAAATTTATTTTGATTTATACATGAATCATTTGGCCCAAGCATTGTCTGGGCCGAGTCTCGGCCTGGAGTTGTTCCCGCAATTCCAGGCTATTTACTTTCAGCCTTGCTGATAGTAGAGAATGATAAAATCCTTAAAATATATTCATTGGCCAGGTTCGTTTTCAGTTGATTTTTCCATGGTTCTATTAGCTATTGTTCACAGCTGATCCCTGTGATTTCTATTGTTTGATCATCCAGAATTTTATAATTGAAATTAACAAGTAGTCGAAGCCCATCGAGCACATTGGATAGTACTTCATTTTTGTATTTTGCGTGAATCAGGCAATTATTGACCACATCATTTTTCAAAGCAATCTTCACGTTGTACCATCGCTCTAAGGTTTTAATCACATCTTCAAACTTCTCAGAGTCGAAGTAGAGCTCATTTTCTCTCCAGGCCAGGTATTTATCAAGGTTCACCTTCGATACTGAAAGAGTATGAGAATCTAGGTCCATCCTTACCTGATCAGAAGGCAACAAAATTGCTTCTTCTGCCAGTGCTTTTGGAGAGAATTCCACTTTTACCTTCCCTGTCGCAACAGTTACTTCAGTTGATTTATTTCCGTAAGATTTAACATTGAAGGAGGTACCAAGAACTGTTGTCAGCACCTTCTCAGATTCAACAGTAAAAGGTTTGAGCGTATCTCTAGCCACCTCAAAAAAGGCTTCACCGTGAAGCTTAACCTTTCGCGAATGATCAGAAAAATATCTGGGGTAAGAAATTGTCGTTCCCACGTTCAATGTGACTACCGTACCATCAACCAAACTAATACGTGCCCTTTGTCCATTATTGGTCGATTTGGTAATCCATTCGATATCCATCACCTTCTCTTTTGAGGTCTGATTGATGTATAGCCAAGTCAAACTCCCAACGAATAGTATGGAGGCTGCAATACGATACCATGTCTTCCACGTGATCGTAGGCTTGGATTGAAACTCAATTCTTGATTTAGTTGACCTTAGGAGATTTTCAGCTTCTTCAATTTCTAGTGACTTAAAGTCTTCTTTTGATTGCCAAGCATCAATGATCATTTGATCTAACTCGCCTTTCAAACCTTCATTCTGGATTAAATAATACAGTTCTTCAAGCTCAGATTTTGTACAACCCTGGTTTTGGAATTTGGACTTTAGGTAGGTTATTCTATTCACTACTAGTATGATTCTTTAACCCTAATACTGAATAGTACATTGGAGGGGTGAATCACAAAATCACATGTAACAGGATGTTAACCCTGAAGTAATGAACCAATAACAGGAATAGCAATTGCAACCACAGGATCAAGGTGTTTGCGAAGTGTTTTGAGAGCAAGTCGAAGATGAGTTTTAACAGAATTAACGGAGATTCCCATTTGATTCGCAATTTCCGGATTAGATAAATGCTCGTATCGGCTTAACTGATAAATCTGTTGTTGTTGGGAGGGAAGCTGCCCAACTACATTCTCCTCTACCTGCTTCGTTTCATCATAGCTTAACTGCTGCAAAATTGAAGCAGGAACCTCCTGTTCCAAATGATCAAAAGTCAATTGTGCTTTTCTTGAATATTCGTTGATATGATCCAAGACTAAATTCCGAGCAATCTTGAAGATGTATGCGTTCAAAGCTTTATTGGTATCTATTGACTCTCTTTTCTCCCATATTCTGACAAGAGTTTCTTGTACTATATCCTTGCTCGCTTGCTCGCATGCGAGCAACTTGAAACAGAAGCCGTACAACTTACCATGATACAGATGAAAAAGCTTCTCAAAAGCCTTTTCGTTCCCTTTTTGTAGCTGAATTGCCAGAAATTGTAGCGATATCTGATCCGTAAGCTCTATGGTTGAAACTAGTTTGGTTTAGAGACTTAAAGAACAGAAATTCGATGAGCAAAATCAATCCTGGAGGGATTATGGAATAATTAACTTTTAAATAGAATTCTTAATGTTACAGAACGAAATCTCAAGTTAGCTTTTCTATATCGGACATTTAGCCTTGTAAAGTATTGAGTCTTCGTCTGCCTCTAACTTATATTGATCTCCAGCACTAACCGAGAAAACCTCACCTTTGGATAACTCCAACTTTTCACTTGAACAAGTAGCCCTAACCTTACCCTGAAGAATAATAACTATTTCCACGGTATTGGCCGTAGACTCATAAGTTGAATCAGGTTTCAAGGTAATCTTACTCAATTCAAAATCTGGAGCTGGACTTTTATAAATTCTTTCCAAGCCATCTTCTTGCTCATCACCTGTTAAGATATTAGGAATAGTTTCTTCAAAAGCTACGTGCTTGAGTAATTCCGGCACATCGACATGTTTTGGCGTAAGACCTCCTCTGAGTACGTTATCCGAATTAGCCATCAACTCCATGTTTTGTCCTTCCATGTAGGCGTGAGGAACTCCAGCATCCTGAAATACAGCTTCTCCGGCGTTGACTTTCACAATATTGAAGAAGTAAATGGAATAAATCCCTTTATCCAGATCACCTTCAGGACAGAAGGTCAAAAAAGCCTTTGCTGCCCAGTAGTCTGGACTAGTTTTATCTAAAGAACCTGCTTTGTAAAGTGATAATACCCGATCAATTAATGGCTGTAGAACCTTGTTAGTCTCATCAGCAGACTCTTCCATTACGTGCTGATACAAGCCTTTGTAGCTCGATGTTTTAAATACATCAACCAAATGACTCAATTCTGGAGTGTCTTCTAAAGTCTTAATCAAATCACCCTCAGGCATGAAACCATGGAGCAACCAAAACTCCCCCAAAGCCACCATGATTTCTGGCTTGTGGTTATCGTCCTTATAATTTCTGTGAGGAGCAGACAATGGAATCCCTAACTCATTCTCATGAGCAAATCCTTTCTCAGCTTCTTTTTTGGTTGGATGCACTTGGATGGACAGCATGTCACTGACATCCAACACCTTGAAGAGAAATGGCAATTTTCCAAATGCGTCAAAAACTGCCGAACCTAAAAGATTTTGGCTATTTGCAGAGATGTACTTATTGAAGGTCTGACCAGTAGAAATGATTGTTGCTGGCGCTTTGTCATGTGCACCCATCCAGTACTCCGCACACTTTTCACCTGTTGGTTCTTTGCCAATCAGATTGGGAATGTATTGGGTACCACCCCACGCATAATTCTGCACCACACCTTCGATCTTCAATAAAGCCATAGCTAATCTATTAGTTTGATTGCTGCGAAATTAGTGACTTTTATTTTTCTCAAGAACTAGAGAATGATTAACAAGCCAGTGCTTGATTAGAAAACAAAGCTGGATCTATTACTCTTTCTTTTCTGGTAATTTGAATTGCATTAAGTCAGAAGCTATATAGCTGGCGATTTCTTCAAATTGTTTGGTCTTATCATAATACTCCTCTAAAGCAACTGCCAGTTGATTACTCGAACTGGCCACTTCTTCCGTTGCTGCAGCTGTATCTTCAGAAACAGACATGACATATCCAATTTGATCTACTACCTGTTTCACAATATCAAATTGCTGTTCGGATGCTTCTTTGATAATTTGGGATTGCTCCAACGTTTTCCTAAATAGGTCTCTGGTAGACTCAAACCCAACTCCAACTTTGCCAGTTGCTTCCACACCCTCATCTACTGTGGAAAGCATTTCTTTCATTTGATTGAGCGTCTTGTTAGAACTTTCCTGGATACCATTAATGATGCCGTCAATTTCTACAACAGACTCCTTAGATCGAATAGCCAACTTTCTAATTTCATCAGCCACTACTGAAAAACCCTTACCCGCTTCACCAGCACTAGCAGCTTCAATCCCGGCATTTAATGAAAGTAAGTTGGTTTGACTCACAATCTCCCCCATAATGGTTAATACCTTGCGAATATCATTCATGGAGGTATCCAATGATTGCGCCGAGCTCATGGTTTCCTTTGAAAGCTCACTGATCCGATCCATTCTGCCAGCGAGCGATTTATTCAATGATGTACCTTCTTCACTTTGGTGATCACCTGAAGCTGCCAGATCGTTCACCAACACAGACAGATCTTTGATTTGACTAGAAAGATTATTCAATGACTCTATAGAACTCGAAGCTGCTCCTACCTGATGAAGTTGGTCTTGGGCCCCTCTACTAATCCCAGCGATGGAAGCTGATATTTCCTGCATACTTACTTTGGATTGCTCGCTATTGGCATGCATTTCTTTAGACGAATTCTGAATGAAACCCAATCGCTTATCTATTGCAATGAGCAGCTTGCCAAGACTATCCAATGAATTATTGATACTCATGGCCAATTGTTGAATATCCCCTTTGGCTTCATCTGTATAGCGAGATGTTAAGTCACCACCTGCCATGTTGTTGAAAATGACTCCTACTCTTTGGTAAGGCGTAGTAACAGAGTTTAAAAATTCATTGATCGATCGTGCAAATGTTTTCCATTCTCCTACCTTCTTTTCCTCCTCCATTCGAGAATCAAAATGACCTTCATTCACTGCCCTGGAAACAATGGATGCTGTTTCACCCATTATATGCTCTATTTGTGCTTTCTGTTCGAGAAGCAACTCTTTTTGACTTGCCAGTTCTAGTCGTTGAGCTTCACTAGCCTTAGCCCGCTCCTTTAGTTCTTCAGCTAGTTTTTTGCGATTTCTATAATTCTTGTAAACATAAATCCCTCCAAAAAACATAATCACAAGTCCAGCAATGGATACATAAAGCATGATGGATTGATTCTGAATAAAAGTTGACTGAGTCTCAAGCTCTTTCATTTGTTCAGAGAGTATTCCCTCACCTTTGGCAATAGCTGCTTGTTGATCTTGAATCCTATCCTGATAATAACTAATGAAAAAGGCCAGGTCTCTAATTTCTTTAATCGAGCGTAAGATGCTCTGCATTGGTTTTTCATCGATAGTGATAAAACCAGTAAAGTCATCAAAACCATAGCTATCCACTATTTCTTTATAGAAAGCACTTCCTGTATCCTGGCTAAAAGATAAGAAAGACCTTTCCAACCTATTCTGTAAGCCGGCATCAATTTGATCAGTGGTAGAGAAAAATGAGACCATTAATGGAGGAGAAGTCCATATGCTATTGATTTTGCCGATTTCATCTCCTTCAGGACAGGAGCAACCTGCAACATCAATCTTTCCATCAATTACTTCTTTCTTCACATCAGTATGACCTGTTGAGAAACCAACTGTTTTGAAGTGCATTTCAGGTAATGCAATTCCCTCTACAGCGAGCTCAAGTCTTGGAATCATATGACCGGAGGATGAATTAGGTGACGCAAATTTGAAATTCACGTTGGACCCACGATTTTTAAGATCATCTAAATTGACAATACCGCTGCTTTTAGATGCTACGATACAGCTATAGTAGTGTAGCAATTGGCCCTTAGAATCTGTAAACCCAATAAATGGTGAAAGTTCCAGGTCGCTATTCCTAGCCAAAGAGTAAAAGTAAAGTGATGTATATACCAAATCGTACTCCTCAGTTTGTATTTCCTGAATTAAATCTTTCACAGAGGGGGCAGATTTGAACTCAAATGAGATTCCCGTTTCTGCTTTCAAGTAATCTGCAATTTGGAGTAGATTATTCCAGCGTTTTGAGCCTTCTGCCTCGTTGGTGAGAATTTTTAAGTTTTCTGCACTTTGTGATCTTACTGGAGTAAAACTGAAGAGAGAATATAGGCTGAGAAGAATTAATACGATTAACCTTTCCTTTATCAAAATGAAAATGTTTTAGATGAATACCTGCGAGTTTTTCATTGATAAAGTGAAGTTATTGAAAAATAATCCGATTCTAAACTTATATCTTTGATCAGGCATAAAGCCTGTGTAATCAGGTATTTATTGGTGTCTCCATAGTTATGCCGACACTTTCATACTGACTAAGGAGATAGCAGAATGATGAGAAGAACTACACTGCTCAAAATCAAAAAAGGCATGATTTATTGCAAAGCTGGGATAACCAATCGTTAAGAAACTTTCCAGTGGAAAGCTTTAGTGAGATAGAGCATGCAGGGAGGGTCCCCCCTACTGTCAAACAAAAAAAGGCTCTGAAACATTTGCTTCAGAGCCTTTTGAGAGTAGTCCGTAGGGGACTATTCAATATATTGTTTATCTGATAGTTACACTCTTTATGTAAAACATTTTGTAAATCAAATCCACCTTATTTATTGGCCTCTTCTCACTCTCTCAAGAAGTGCCTTTGATCGTTTGATGCCCTCTTCCTCAGATAAGGTCATACCTTCATACTCTACACCAATGTATCCGCTGAATCCTGCTGATTTCACAAGGTCTAACATTTTGGCATAATCGATAGTTGTTTCATTGCCATCCGCATCAAAATCATATGTCTTGGCACTTAAGCCTTTGGCATATGGTAGAAGCTCCTTTACCCCCTGATATCTATCGTACTCGTTGGCACATCCATCACTTGCTTTTTCTATACAGAAGTTGCCAAAATCTGGTAATGTTCCGCAGTAGCTATTGTTAACTTTTTGAATGACCTCAGTTAACCATTGCCCATTAGAAGAGTATCCACCATGATTCTCCACAATCACGTTAATTCCTTCTTTTGAAGCATAGTCCGTCAGTCTACCTATTCCATCGATCGCCGCATCTTTCACCTCGTCATATGTTCCCTGACCTGCAGCATTCACTCTTATTGAATGACAACCGAGATACTTGGCCGCATTCACCCACTTGTAATGGTTCTCAACTGCCTGAACTCGTTCAGTATCGTTTAGGTTTCCAAGATTGCCTTCCGCATCACACATAATCAGCAAATTCTTTACTCCTTCGCCCTTGCTTCTAGTGATTAATTCATTCAGATAGGACGTATCTTCTGCTTTGGTAAAAAAGAACTGATTCACATACTCTACCGCTTCTATACCAAATTTACGTTTGGCAATCACCGCGAAATCAATTGGATTAAGTTCCCCCTGATAAACATTGACTGCACCTTCTCTCCTTATCTTTCTTAGCTCTTCTCTTGGCAATTCAAGACTTTTCCCATAGAAGGATCGATGTAGTGACCATTGAGCTAATGAGATCTCGAAAAAAGAATCATTATTATCCTCAGTAGTGATCATGGACTTATTGCTGGATTTGCTGGAACATGCATTGAGCAGAGATCCCAAACTCGCATATGCTGGAATTGCTACCAATCCCAACCCAAGATTTTTAATGTGTTTTCTTCGTGATTTATTACTCATGATTTCTCGATACTTTTTTGATGTAGAATTATTTCAGGCGTGAATGTCCCGGTTGTGAATAGTGATAGGCTTCATTATCAATTACCAATACCCAATCATTATCTCCCTCTGATTCTCCTGGGGGATCTAATTCAATGAGATCCAATTCTGAGTTAATAATCACTACTTCAGAATTACCTGTTCGTGGATTATACCACCAACCAAGACTATTTCGCCACGGTATCTTTTGGGAGTTTATGATGATATTCTCCCCTTGAGCCACATAGATGAATGCATATCCATTCCCCATCAAAGCTCGTGGTTTCTTCACTCCGTCTGTTACATTATTGCCGAATAAATACTGAGCGGGCTTGCGACCAATATGAGGCCTGGACATCATCAAATCCATTAGATATTTCATCTGAACAGCCCCAGAGTCAAGCACCTCCTTTTTCCAGTCTTCCAAACCATCTTCCTTATTTCCGCCATTATAAAAATCCCAGACATGGACATGACCATACGTGTAGCCAGCTGCTCCAGCAAGTACGGTCCAATAAGCCAGTTGACGAACATCGTGAGCATTGAAGACTCCCTCTGCACATTGTTGTTTCCAGGCAACACAATGGTCTTCATAATTGGGCTCGCCGTTCAAAGTCGGTTTGGTGGGTGTACGCATCAAATCCTCGTCCACCTGATCATCAGCTCTTAAATCCCTAAACTTGTGACTGCTTTGCTGCATGTTGAAATCAAGCCAATCCTTATTATGAAAATGATGTGAAGAAGGATCCCTATATCGAGGATGAAACGTGATCAAGGCATCCTCATCTTGATTGAATATCTCTCCGAATTCATTATACATCCCAGCCTCATTTCCAACTTCACGATCTCCGCCATTTACCCAAATAATATTCTCAAAGCTTTGGTATCGATTTGTAATCCATTGGGCATAATCACTAGTGGCTTCCACACCCCAGTACGAACCCCAGGCAGGCAAGATGGCCACATAGAGTCCATATTCCTTTGCCGTGTTGATTAACCAATCTACGTGAGACCAATATTTCTCGTTTGGACGCGTACAATCACCTCCCACAAACGGCACTTCCCCATATGCATTGACATCATTCCATTCTCTACTCCAACCCATCACTGCAACTGCCTGGATGACCGTAAACCCTTGAGACGCTCGTGTTCGGAAGTAATAATGAGCATCTTCCTGATTTAACTCCTGAAAAACACTCCAGCCAGTATCAGCCAGCCAAAACCAGTCAGTACCATCAGCTCTCTGAATTCTCAAGCCATCTTGAGAGATGCTTAACTCCCAATTTTCTTCTTTCTGCTGTCCAAAACTCCAGAAGCTCATTGAGCTTAAAAAAACGAAAATGATGGAACGTAAATAGTTCAATGAATTCATTTTGTTAGTCTTAGTTTGACAACACCATCTTCCAAACCATTGGAATGCACGACTACTTCAACTTCTCCATTTATCAGGGTGCTTTTTAAATACATTAAAGCCAATCCATTAAAAGTCTTTTTGCTAGCAGCCATGCCTGAGGTCAAATCCATCATGTCTCCATTTTCTACAGCCAGGACCTTTGCTGGCCCTTTCACTTCATAGGTAAAAGCCACGTTCGCATCTGGAACAAAATTCCCAAACTCATCTACCACCTTCACTGTGAGATGTGCTACTGAGCGGTTATCGGAAGATAGCACCGTTTTATCTGCGCTTAGTTGGATGGAATGAGGCTCCTTAGCCGTAGTATGATAGGTACTGATAATGTCTCCCTGCTTTGTCTTTGCAACAGCCTCAATGGTTCCAGCCTCATAAGGCACATACCAAAGCAACCGAAGGTCATTTGCTGTATCTCGTTTGATCCCCAGAGATTTATCATTCAGAAACAGCTCAATTTCCTCACAATTGGAGTAAACTACTACTGGAATTTCTTTTCCTACTTTCCCAGGATGTGTCCAATGGGGAAGAATATGAACCATAGGTTTTTCAGTCCATACGCTCTGATAGAAATAATAGTGATCTTTTTTGAAGCCAGCCAGATCCAAAACTCCGCAATGCCATCCTCTATTTGGCCAGATATTTTCACCTAAATAATCAAAACCAGTCCACCGAAATTCTCCCATAAACCAATCAAACTGCGAAGTTTTCTTCCACTGATCACGAGCTGATATTCTTACAGTAGCATTATCATAGGAGGAGAGATAATTGCTATCATAATCCGTGAACAATTCTTCTTCTGTCAAGTCAGGAATGGGAACATATAATCCTTCTTTAGGTTCTTTCCCCATTGTCTGTGGTTCCCATGGCGCTGGAAAGTCCCTACCCCGCCACCATGTCTTTGTGCGGTATACTCCCCTGGTTTGCCAGGAATGTGGCACCTCCGTACCTACAATCGGCCAATCAGGATGCAGCTGATGTACTGTTTCCAATGTATCAGGAAACTCACCAACGCCATTAAATCCAGCAATATCTACGATATTGGCATCATGGCCTGCACCAATTGTTACAGCCCTGTTTTGATCCAGTTGCTTAATGGTTTGATATAAAAGATGCTCTACACTATCCGATCTACCGCGCACCTCATTTCCAATACTCCACATAATCACACTCGGGTGATTGCGGTCTCTTTTTATGAAATCAGCTAGATCTTGTTCCCACCAATCTTCAAAGTAGATTCCATAATCATAGGCCTCCTTTTTAATGTCCCATCCATCAAAAGGTTCGTCCATCACCATCATGCCCATACTGTCACACAAAGTGTAAAACTCAGGAGCAAAAGGATTATGAGACGTTCTTATGGCATTACAGCCCATGTCTTTCAGGAGCTGAATTCGTCTAACCCAAACATCCTCCGGAACCGCTACACCGAGAGATCCGGCATCCTGATGCAAACAAACACCCTTAATTTTTTCTCTTTGGCCATTTAACCAAAAACCAGTCTTAGAGTCAAATGCAAGGGATCGAACTCCTACTTGAGTGGTGGCAACGTTCAGAACCTCATTTCCGTCTCGAACAGTTGTGATTACCTTATAGCGATAGGGGTTTTGCGGCGACCACAACTCTGGACTCAAGACTTCACCTGCCATTTCAATAGTCCGTAATTCTCCTGATTCAATCTCAAAGTCCTTGTAGAATTCATGAACAATAGACCCGTCCTGTTTCACCAACTTTGCCTCTAAAATCAAACTTTTAGAGTACTCTGATTCGTTGGTCACTTCCGTTTGGATTGACATCATAGCCTTCGAGCTATCTACATCGGTAAAGGAAACATATGTCCCAGAAATTGGAATATGGATATTGTTTTTCACATCCAACCACACATGGCGATATATTCCTGCTCCGGTATACCATCGACCACTTGGCAGCTTGCTATTATCCACTTTTACCAGAATAGTATTGGATCCCCTGTTGAGAAAAGGAGTAAGATCATAAGTAAATCCAATGTACCCATTAGGTCGATGCCCCAAATGATGTCCATTTACCCACACATCACTATTCATATATACCCCATCAAAAGTGAGCGAAACCAATTGATTCTGCCAGTCATCCGACCACTCCAAATCCTTTTCATACCAGCCGATTCCTCCTGGGTAGTACCCACCACTCATTCCAGATTTATTGTTCATTTCAGGTTCACCAGCTATGCTCCAGTCATGCGGAACATCAATCTGATCAAAATCGAGTTCTTTCAAATGTGGTATCTCCTGATTGTCAAAATCGCCAAGGTAAAACCGCCAATCAAAATCGAGGTTAATTCGCTGGGCAACGTGCTTGGTTGAAGTATCACAACTTGTAAGTAACAATCCAACCATCAGCGACATACCAGTGGTTAAATTGCGGATCAACTTTCCTTTATTCATACACCACATTATCGTTTCTCCAATTGATTTTCTACCAAAGTGACCCCCGCAAGATGAGCATCTCGCAACTCGGTAAGCTCTTTGATTACTTCAGGATGGGCTTTAGCAATATTGAATTTCTCAGATGGGTCTTCATTGAGATTGAAAAGCAATGGCGTTTTATAATAGGTCTTACCATCACTATACTCCCCCTGTGTCACGAAATGGGCTTTAAAAGCACCCTTGCGTATCGCAAACACTTCTGTACCACGGTAATAAATAATGACATCTCTCTTGTTTTCACCCGTTCCTTTTAATGCACCAGTCATATCAAACCCATCATATACTCTATCACCTGGCAAGTCGACACCAGCAAGCTGACAAAAAGTAGGCATCAAATCCATGGTATTACCCAATTCACTGACAACCCCCGGTTGTATGGTCTGAGGCCACCAAAAAATAGTCGGCTCCCGCATGCCACCCTCATAAGTTCCCCCTTTACCACCGCTCAGTAGTCCGGCGCTACCTCCATGCTGATCATAATTGAGCCAGGGTCCATTATCAGAAGTAAAGACCACCATGGTGTTTTCATCCAATCCACTTTCCTTAAGCTCTTTTAAAATTTGTCCAACGCTCCAATCCAACTCCTCGATGACATCTCCATAAATACCACGTTTGCTATGACCTTCGAACTCCGCTGATCGAAACAACGGCACGTGTGGCATAGAGTGAGCCAGGTATAGGAAGAAAGGGTTCTTCTGATTGTTCTTGATAAACTTGATAGCCTCCTCGGTATATCTCCTGGTGATTGTTCGCTGATCAGCAGGACGTTCTATGATTTCCTCGTTATGCATCAATGGAACATTGAAATAATCCACTGTAGGATTCATATTGGCTTCATGAACATCACGCCCTCCTAACCTATCCATATCATTGCTGTAGGGTATACCAAAGTACTCGTCGAACCCATGTGCATTGGGTGTAAATTCAGGTAGATGTCCCAAATGCCACTTACCAACACAAGCTGTAGCGTACCCTGCTCCCTTAAGGGCCTTCGCAATGGTCATCTCAGACTGAGGTAATCCGCCTTTTGAATTTGGAAATAAAACACGTCTATTGTCACTCACCATGCCATACCTCACAGGCAATCGACCTGTGAGTAACCCAGCTCTTGAAGGAGTACAAACTGAAGCCGCCACATAGAAATTAGTCCACTTCTGCCCCTCATACGCCATTTGGTCAAGGTTAGGAGTCATGATGGTAGGGTGTCCAAAGACACCTAAATCGCCATACCCCATGTCATCCACAAAAATGACAATGAAATTAGGCTTTGCTTTTTCCTTTTCGCCACTTAAAGCTGTCAATGACATCAAGATGACTATGCCTAGTAACAGGAAACTAACAGGTGAAAACATGAATCGTTGCGTATTCATTGTATTGGAATGTTTTGGTAGGTATGTCATAGAGTTCAGTGAATTCATTGATTATTCTTCATTAAATCGGGATGTTTGGCTCGAACCTTTCTATTATCAGGATCAAACTCTGGATTGGGCTTTGGAAATTCAGCGCCTACATCTTCACTCCAGGAGGTCAGTAAAGAAGCCAGTTGTTCAGCTTTTGCAGGATTAGAGTCAATCAGATTTTGTGTTTCGCTAATGTCATTTTTCAGGTTATATAGCTCCAAAGAACTATCCACCAGATTTCTTACCAGTTTCCAATCTCCCTGTCGTACCGCACTGGATGGAACCCCATGGTGGTATACCGGGTAGTGCCAGTATAGCGCACGATCTGTCTCTGTAGATTCCGTGGTTAATTCTGGCAATATGCTTTTACCATCCAAAACCTGTTCTGAAAACGATGAATTGGAAACTTCAATCAAGGTTGGGAAAAAATCCACACTACTAATCAATGCATTAGAAACCTGGGATTGACGAATCTGCTTTGGCCACTTGACAATCAGTGGCTCCCTGATGCCTCCTTCATAAACCGTTCCCTTTTCGTCCCTAAGCGGGGTGTTTTCCGTCGCTACATACAGTAAGGAGTCGTTATCGTCTCGAACTAGATGGCGCTTATCTTCAACCACTACTAACCCTCGATTTCCTGCAGTTCTTAGCCCACCATTGTCTGAATAGAATATCAATATGGTATTTTCATCCAACCCAAGCTCCTTTAATTTCCGGTTGATGCGTCCAACACTATTATCCAGATGCTCAATCATCGCTGCATAGACCGGGTTACATGGATACCCTTCTACTGTTGGCTTATCAGCATATTTTCGAATCAGATCTTCTTCAGCGTCCAACACCAGATGCACATCATAATGTGCCAGAAATAAAAAAAATGGTTGGTCCTTATTTTGCTCAATGAATTCAATCCCGAAATTGGTTAACGATTCGGACAAACGTTGAGTTGGTGTCACTTCTCTAGGAGGATCAAACTTCGTGTTGTAATAATCCTTACCCACATTCGCTACATCAAATCCTTGATTTAATGGATGATGCTTTTGCTCATCACCCAAATGCCATTTCCCAAAATAACCGGTCTTGTATCCTGCCAACTGCATCATTTCTCCAACAGTTTCAATATCCTCAGGGAGATATTGTGTTCGGTTTCGGGGGACAATTACTTCTTCATAAGGCCGCCATTGACCTGGAATGTAATCTATGATTCCCACTCTTGCTGGATATTGTCCAGACATGATACTGGCCCTGGTTGGAGAACAAACTGGACAAGCTGCATAGGCATCTGTGAAACGAATACCCTCGGCAGCCAACGTATCGATGTTTGGTGCTTCATTGAACTGATTACCATAGACTGGCAGATCAGCCCAACCCAAATCATCCGCTAAAATAAAAACAACATTCGGGGGTTTATTTGCCTCTTGCGTCTCTGTTGTGGAGCATGAGCTCAATAGCAATAATCCTTGTAAAAGGACCCAAAATTGCCCAATGGCATTAAGTCGATTTCTAACGCTTCTATTCATTGGACTCTTTATTCTTGCTTTTCAATGACCTTAAAAGCTGAGCGTATTTCGCATAACCAATATGCTCACCAGACAACAACCTGATATAATCTTCTGGGTATTCGTACTTGACATACTCTAACACCTCCAATGCAAATACCTCTGAAGGATCATACACTTCTTTAACCGAGTTGTATGCTTCCTCTTTGGCTAATTGCTGACGCATTGATATTAGAATAGATTCATAATCTGAATTATTAGCGAGATTCACCAACTCATCAGGATCGTTTGTCAGGTCGTACAATTCTTCTTTTGGCTTTTCTGCGCTGAAAAATGCGCTTTGTGCATCAGAAAGTTTTCCTTCCAACTTTTCCTTACGCATGACATGCAATGCAGGCCTGTGAAACTCCAAATAAGCCTGATGAGCATCATATGGCACTTCAGGCATATAGTTTTTAATATACTTGTACTTACCAGATGTTATGGACCTGGATTTATCCAAAATCTCATCCCATTGATCTCTTGCCGAATAGACATATTCACGATTAAATTTGGGATCGAAAACTGATTGTCCATCCATATAAGTTGGCAGCTTGACACCAGCAATATCCAGAACAGTTGCTGTCACATCAATTGTGCTAACTAGATCATTTCTAATTTCTCCTTTTGAATTAAATCCCGGCCCTGAAATAATCAGAGGCACCTTAAGTCCCGGCTCATACAAATAACCTTTACCCCTGATATTACAGCGTCCATTATCACCCACGAAAATGATTACGGTATTTTCATAGATACCCTGAGCTTTCAAGTCCTTTATAAGTTGCCCAACCTCTGTATCCATGTATGCAATTTGATCCAGGTACATTGCCCAGTCTTTTCTAATGATTTCATTATCCGAAAAATATGAAGGCAATTCAACCTGATCAGGATCTACCGGAGATTCAACCTTTTGATGAATTTCCTCCCACCAATCACCTCGATGAGTAACTTTGAGCTGTATCTGAGCAAAAAACGGCTGATCACTTTGAATGAACTCATCTTTCTTATCGAACAATCCAAACTGACCAACTCCATCCCATTCACCTAGAGCAGCGTGCTTGAAATTCACATCAATTTTCTCACCCTGATGCAGCACCTTTTCGTTTCCTAAAATGGTCATATACCCTGCCTTTCTTAGCCAATAAGTGAAGGGCTTGTAAGGTTCTTGCAGTGCTAATTCTTGATTCCCGCGATGATGCTGTGCATTGATTTTACTCTGGTGCACTCCTACAATCATCGCTGAGCGATTAGGTGAACAGATTGGACTTGTAGAATAGCATCGATCAAACCGGATACCCTCTTCTGCCAATTGATTGAGATAAGGGGTTTTCACACCCTTCATGCCATAACACTCCAGATCATTGCTAATGTCTTCTGCCATTAACAAGATGATATTGGGTTGCTTTTGCTGTGCGACAACTCGCTGCGCGCCGCTATACAGCAAAAGAAGAATGAATAAACTCAGTTTGATGCTTCTCATGAACTTATGAATTATCACCCAACACCTCCAATTTAAAATTCTCTACCTCAGGAACACTATGCTCCTGCTTCATGATGTTGCTGATCTGCTCCACTATTTCCGGAAACTGATCCGCCACATTCTTTTCTTCTTTTGGGTCATTTTCCAGATCGAAGAGTTCCATCTCTAAACTACCATCGGCAAGTCCCCATCTGATACCTTTCCATTTACCCATTCGGACCGCCTGCTGACCTCCATGAGAAGGAAATTCCCAGTATAAAAAGTCATGTTGTGTTTGCTCCTGACCGAGCAGTGCTGGCAGTATACTGATACCATCCTGTTCCGGGTCTGGTGTTGCTCCAGATACATCAACAAGTGTCGGCATCATATCCCAAAAAGCTATGAGATCATCATTGGTTGTCCCTTTTGGAATTTTACCTTCCCACGATGCAATGAAAGGGACTCGAATCCCTCCTTCGTGAACATAAGCCTTTCCCCAGCCTTGTGTTTCGTTAAAAACACCCGCACTATTGAAAAAAGTGGGATCTACTCTAGACGCATCAGATGGTCCATTGTCACTAGTAAAAATGATCAGCGTGTTTTCATAGAGTCCTTTTTCTTTTAGCTTCTTCACTACTTCCCCCACTTGCTCGTCCAAATATGAAATCATTCCTGCATACGTGGCTTGAGGGTACCTTACGGGCACATAACTACCAATAAAATCACCTGATGTATAGGGATCCTCTTCACCAAACTTTTCATGATAGTAATCCACCCATTTTTGGGGTGCCTGTAACGAGACATGAGGTAATGTGAATGGTAAATACAAGAAGAAAGGATCTGAATTTTGATTATCCAGGAAAGTCAATGTCTTTTCGAGCATTTTCTCTGGAGCATAGTCTGGTTGGTTTTGATACCTGGCATAGCTCTCTGGGTTTAATGAATCGAGATCTTTTGGCAGCTGTGCTTCATGTGGATCTATCAGTTCGTTATCCAACATCATACGATCTCCATTTTCCCATAAGTGTGTAGGATAATAGGTATGGGCCATTCGTTGGCAGAGATATCCATAGAAATAATCAAAACCCTGATTGTTAGGATGTCCTACAGAGTTGGGACCACCCAAACCCCATTTACCAATCATTCCGGTGTTATAACCTACTTCTTTCAATTTTTCAGCCACTGTGGTTACTGACGCTGGAAGCGGTATTTGACCTTCTAGACTTGGATTATTGAACATATCTTCGAAACTCCACACATCTCCGCGATCGTCCATTTCATCATTACTCCTCAGAAAGGTGTGCCCTGTATGTTCGCCAGTGAGTAACACACATCGTGAAGGTGCGCACACAGGTGATCCACTGTACGCCTGGGTAAACATCATTCCATTTTTGGCCAGTGCATCTATGTTTGGTGTTTCGATTTTTTCCTGCCCATATGCTCCGAGCTCGCCATATCCCAGATCATCTGCCAGAATGAAAACAATGTTCGGTTTTTGTACCGTTGTTTCGTCCTTCTTTTCAGGTTTGGAAGTGCAGCCTGAGACTACAATGATTAAAATGATTAAGTACTCGAAATACCTCTTCTTACGTATCATAGTTGATTATTTATTCTCAATTAGGGTGAAGTATGGCAATGTTTCTAAAGTCACGTCCACAATCACTTTTTTACCCCCTTTATAGATTTTCCCATTAAATGCCTTCCATTTTCCTGATGGCAAGTTCACCTCATGTTTAGTTATTCCTTGCTCCTGGACAGGAGCTACTAAAAGTTTATCTCCCAGTAAAAATTGATCTGTTATCTTTTGAAACCCTTGATTGGGGTATACATAATCCATCGTGCGAACAATTGGCTCGCCTGACTCGGCCGACTCCTTTGCCAATTGCATGATAAGCTCTGTGAACGAATCCCTTATCTTCACCGCATCCATACAGGCATCAAAGTGACTATCGTCCAGAATTCTCCAGGGTGCAACAGAAAACTGCATCATAGGCATAAGAGCGTGACATTGAGCAGACCGCACAATGAGTTCCTGATCAATTTTACTATCCCCCAGAAACGAAGAAAACTCTCCTCCTCCGATCATATCAGGGCAGGTAAAGTTGTATCCAGACAAACCCTGAACCAGGATATCTGGTACTAACTTGATTAAGTCTTCCCAGTTGTGCGCTTTGTCTCTTAACCTGTTCACAATAGGTTGACCTGCCATCTGCCACATAGCACGGTACTCGTTAAGTGGATAATCCAAACCTATTTCTGCATATGCTTTGCATTGCTGCTGCGGAGATGCAGGATCTTCACCCGAATAGCAATTCACATAATGTTCGAAATCACCAGCATCGAACTTGAAGCCATCCACTCCATAAGTATTTTGAAGATAATCCAACTGCTCTTTGAACCAATCTGCAGCTCCTTGCTTCGATAGATCCAGGATACCGCTGGCACCGTTCCACCACCGTACAATTGCAGGCAAGCCACTCTCCTCCATAAGCAGCAAGTCTTTGGAAGCCAGATAGCGATATTCCTCACTATCAGGACTGACCATAGGACATACCCAAAGCATCACTTTGAATCCCATTTGATGAAGTGAATCCATCATTTTCTTTGGATTGGTGAATCTAGTAGCCTTAAAATCCCACTTGCCATAGTCCTGCTGCCAGTTGTCATCAATCATGAGTACCCCAGGAGGAAAACCATTTTTGATGATCTGATTGGCATATTCATAAATATCCTCCTCGTTTTGATCATACATCAATTCGATCCAGGTATTGTATTGTGGAGCTGAGAATAATAACTCATCAGGCATCTGACCCGTTGCAGGAAACCAATTTTCTGAAGCATAAAGAAATGCTTCCTTTAATGTCTTACCTACCTTCTTGTAGATGATGGTTGATGAGCTTGATTCAACCATTAGTTGATTGTTGCTTAGAGATATCTTAAAGGGTTCTTCTGACCAAACCACTTCCCCTGCACTAGAAAGCATCAATGATTGTACCTGATTTCCATAATTGTCATTCAAGTCTGCTACATATCCATTTTGCAGAGGCATCAATTGGCCATGATTGGAGATTCCACTCCACCAGGCTACGCCATCCTTAACTTCTATTTTTACCTGATCGGTGGCTTCCTGAGCCACAACTGAATAATGAAAAATGAAAAAGGCACTCAATACCCATACTAGTCGAAATACTTTCATTTAGGATTGCCTCTTTTGTATAAACTAAACTGACCTGTTCCGTTGATCCTGACTTCTCCTGACGGCACATCAGGTTTCTCGTGAACGATGTTCCATCCCAATGGATTATTACCTGATGTTAGTGCCGTATAAGACTTTAAGCCCTTGTGTTGTGGGTTAATATTGGCTAACAAATAGTCATCGCTGGAGGTAATATTGAATATAGAATATCCAGGTCGAGGCATTGCCAGGCCAGCATACCCAAAGACCCGAAATTGGCTGCTATTTTTAATCAAATAGACCCCATAATCTCCTTCAGATTTAGCACCGAATATGTCTATATTCCTAGAGTCCACGATCTCTACCATAGCAGTGCTCCGTGCATGCTGGGGTTCCAACATGTAAAAGCTTAGCGGCTGACTGGTCCCTTCAATTTTGATATGGCGATAATCAGGTCCCATGCTCCACCACTGAACAAAGGAACTATTGAACCATTTGCCTCCTCCTGAATTCGAAATTAGGACCATCGGATATCCCATAACAGGTGCGGCGGGGTGCCAATGCTCCTTAAAGTACTCAACATCACGAACTACTGAATTGGCTCCAGCCTTCCAATGAATTGCTGAAACGCAAGGGTTAAGAATAGGAATAGCCAATCTCAAAAAAGCCAGTACGGTCTCCGCATTTGGATCATCCACTGTCGTAATTAAAGGTTGAGGATGGTCTGCATCATCAAAAACATCGCTATCCGCTGCGGCAGTAATGACAGTCTGTACATTACCAACTCCAATCAATTTATTTTTAGCCCCTAAGACAAGAGATTTTGAAATGGCGAAAACCCCTTTGGGGAGGAAGACAATCTTGTGCTCATCCAGGGCTCTTTGGATCGCGTCAGCATCATCAGTCACACCATCTCCTTTGGCAAAATATGGTGCCTCTTTCACATTTACTGCTCCTTTAGAAAGCCTGGACGGAAAAGGCTTAGCCCAGTCGTGTTGGTCAACAAATTGCTCCAAACTCTGAGGAGCAGACTCAGTAACGTTCACCACAGACTCATCACTTTTCCGCCCATCAACCCAAAGTACATCTGTCCAGATAGTACTGTCAGGCTGCTTTCCTTGTAGGTAAGAAGAAGTACCGGCAAAAACTTCAATATGCAACCAACCCTCAGGGTTACCTGGCAACATTTGATGATCTTTTATTTCAATTGCTTTCTGTGCATTTTCTATGTAGACATTGCTGACTACTATTGAATGATTACCTGATATAGCAGGCTCATCCCCAGTGTTTTTCATGATGGCATCAACAACGTTCAGCGATCCATCCCATTTAAGTTCAATGGAACAATCGGACTGAATCCCAGCTCCTTCGATGTAAGCTCCAACAATCGTTAGTGGTCCTCTTCCATCAAATAGAATGGCTTTTTTCTCCTGGTTAATCAGCTTTAGCGAACTAACTTCCGGAGATGGCTGGCTTCCTTTCCATCGATGCTTATTCTTAATATACAATCCGTATTGTCCACCATCCACAGTAATTCCGTGCATAGATCCACCGCTTCCCGGAGCATTTTGCAATCCGGCAAAAGCACCTGTTGCTTTGATGTTAATATCTTCAATGGCTGAATTTTCAGCTCCCTGGTGATTGATTGCTACTGCTCCTGAGTTTCCCTTTCCCAGATCAAAATCAATATCAATAATCTTTTGATTAAAATTGATATTGCTTTGAGGCTTCGCAGGATCAATATTTCTGCCGGACTCTCGTCTCGCCCAAAAATGAACAACCGGTTTAGGGTTATCAGGGTCATTGAATCCTTCAGAATTATCTGCTAAAATCAGTTTTGCTCTACCTCCTTCAGAGGGTCCTATTAAAACACATGGAAACTCTGACGAAGCATATTGAACGTAGGGATCGGCAGATCCATCATAAAACCAATGATCCCATTCCACAGAACCCTGGACTCCAAAAATGGTATTGGAAATCAGATACTCACCAGCAGGTAAGAATGTAACCACCCTACCATCTCTTGCGTCCTTTATGGCTCTTTGGATAGCTTCCGTTGCATCTTTTTGACCAGTTGGGTCAGCATGATAAGGTGCAAGTGTCACATCCAAATAACCATTCTTTAGAAGACTTTGATCCTCGTATTTGCTTAGGTGTTCATTTGCCCGCTCGATTACGTCTGACTCTTTTCGAGTCAACGTATCCTGATCAGGTAGTTGATGGATGCAAGATTGCAAAAGTGCACCTATGTTAATAGTAAGAATTATTCGCCTAAGGGTAATCTTCATATAAATTCTGTGAAATGGGATCAATGATTATTGTTTCTAATTGTTAATGAAAGCCAATTTCTAATACTGGTCGGAATTCGACGGTTGCATGCTCGCTAGATGCGTAATCGATTCTACTAGTTGTACCCGAAGCATCCAAAACGATAGAATATGTACCGTCAGATGATACAAAGTCAGGAGATAGCTCTACTTCCACATATTCTCCAACCGCCACGTGAGCGAAATTTCCAACGGTAGTTTCTCCTGCTGGCATGTTGTTCCAGGTAATACTGGATTCACTCCAATCATTTGGTATACTCTGCACCAACGAAGTACCTGCAGCCTCTCCTCTTAGAACATAGAGTTTCAACTTAACACTTGCAACAGTGCCTGATATTCCAGAAACATCAAATTTCAAGAATGGGGTTTTTCTAAAACCTATTGCTGCATTTGACTGTAAATTGTTGGCATTCGGATAACTGTTGTCTGGTTGGCCTTCATTGGTATAGGTGTCTTCTACAGAAACAAAGCTCACGTAAGTCAAATCCAACTCATCATCTCCTTCACAGGCCGACTTTCCTTTCTGACCGAAAAATTTCAATGCACCTAAATCAGGTTTCGCGTCATTTTCTCGATTGTCGGCATCTCGTCTCACCTCATCCAAAATCATTGCTGCATCAATTCCAGGTGACTCTGTAGTCAATCGGAAGAAGTCATAGGCCAACTCCCCAGCAGCAGTACTACCAACCATGGCCAATGCAGGATCGCATACGATATCTCCTTCTCCAGAGAAAGCAGGACCAACTTCGGCAGACCAGTTATTGTGTGAGAAAGAATAGCCATCAGAACTACCGGTAATTACCGGTCCGAAACTTTCAAAATAGACGACATTGTTGATGATTCTGGAGTTTTCAATAATGGCACTACCTCTCAATAAAATACCATTACTTTGATTTCCAGATTCGCCTTCCAAGGTATTGATAATCGTATTGTTGGCAATCAAAATATTATCGGCTCCGTCAACTCCCCAAATCCCAATCGCTGTTGCCTGATTGTAGATCATGTTATTGGAAACTACCACATTGGATGTGTGATTGTCAATCGCCCAAGGCTCATCGTTTAAGATAATTCCAGGAGAAGGTTGTGGAGGGTTGTTATCAGCATATCTCCAAAACAAAGTATTGTCCGTGGCGTAGCTTATATTACCATTCAACAAGGTGTATTGGGAGTTATCAAGGTACAGGTTAACAGCCCAGTTATCATAAGAGATATTGTTTTCAATAGTGGAATAACTTGATCTCAAATCATCAAATCCTTCACCATAGTTTTGGTAAATACGATTGTTTCGAATAATGGAGTTCGTAGACTCTACATTGTTAAGAGCTGGTGACCAGGTCTCCTTTCTACGATTTGGAGGCGCATTACTATAAGCATTCTCCCAAATTTCACAGTTCTCTACAGTGACTGATTCGCTTCTGAGTACATGAACCCCGGCATTCCAGTTGTGAAATGCTTCCAGCCCCTCTAATACGACACCTACCGCATCTACAACAGCAACCCCTCTACCCTTAGAGTACTGAATGATCAAGTCCTTTACTTCAATATAGGAGCCAGTGATATCGATCATACCATTGTATTTGACACCCGGATATTCACCAACTGGTAATGTGCTCTCACCATCGATGATCACGGTCTCTTCAGGGTATCCCATCAAGATAATAGGATCTTTTGCAGTACCAGATTGCTGGATTGTTACTTCCTGATGGTAAGATCCCTCTCTAACGATTACTTTATCACCAGGTACTGCCAAATCAATTGCATGCTGTATTGTCGCAAAAGGATAATCGACAGTACCGTCATTGGAGTCATCTCCATCTACTGCCACATAATATTTGTTACCATTTCCTGAATTGAGGTTTGCCTCACTAGCGACATCTATTATCTCATTTCCAGAGGTCATCTGAGTAGTATTGCAGCTACTCATTCCAACAAGGAAGAATAGGATCAATGCCTGAATCATATAAATAGGTTTATTAAAGTTTTTCATGGTTTCTTAATGCTTTAGTTATTGGGGTCGTATAAAATTTTCAATCTTGGTTTACTGGCTCCTGTTGCATATTCTCTGGAGGCATAGTCAATGCGACCATTGGTACTATTGCCAATGACAACAAAGGAATAAGTGCCATTACCTGTGACGAATGAGGTACTTATCGGCACTTCCACCGTAGAACCAGTATCCTCATGATCAAAAGAACCAACAGAACCTGTTGTTGAAGGCATATTACTCCAGGTGATATCTGTTTCCGTCCAGCTGTTTGAAGTACTGTAAACAGTAGATGTACCACTGGTTCCAGTGCCGCTATCCACATACAATTTCAGGGTGGCACTTAGAACTGTTCCACTTACTGAACCTGTCCAGAACTTTAGGAATGGATATTTCCGGTATGAAGTAGAAGAGTTGGAATTGACAGTAGTCTCAGTTCCTTTATTAGAAGAAGCTTGAGCTTCTACTGTATAAGAATCCATAAAGGCAACTGCTTCTGTGAAATCTCCAATCTCGTGAGCACCCATATCTGGAGTCGAACTTCTGTCATTTTCGTAGTAGTCTTCTGGTACTTCAGTAAGCTCCTGGGCTGCATCTATAACCGGAGACTCCTCTGTCAACTCGAAGTATCCACTGGTCAACTGTCCTGCTCCAGTATTTCCACTTAAGCTCAACATTGGGTTGCCTACCACATCACCAGTTCCTTGAAATTCGGAATCCACCGATGAGGACCAACTGTTGTAAGAGAATGTCACACCTGTATCATCACCAGTGATAAGATCACCAGAATTGGTATGGTAGACAATGTTATTGGTCACCACAGAGTTGGTGATAACAGCAGCATCTTTAATCTGTATTCCTAAACAAGCATTTCCAGTAGATCCTGTTTTGGTATTAATGATGGTATTGTTTGCAATGAGCAAGTTGTCATTGTCATCAACTCCCCATACGCCAATTGCCTCGCTCGTATTAAAGATCAGGTTATTGATGATCGTCTGATCACTTCCATCATGGTTGTTACTATAACTCTCATCATTAACTATGATCCCGGGAGAAGGTCGTGGAGGAGTTTCATCATTAAATCGCCAAAACGTGGTATTTCCAGTCGCATAGGCAATATTATTTTGGAGCGTACTGTTTTGTGAGTTATCCAGGTAATAGTTAATTGCCCAGTTATCATAAGCCACATTATTCTCAATGATGGTGTTTTCAGATCGTAGATCATCAATGCCTTCACCATGATTGTTGCGAGAAGTATTGCCTCGTATTATCGTGTTGGTAGATTCAACATTCACAAAAGCTGCTGGCCATCCAGAGATATCATGATTGACATTGGTACGGCAATTTTGAAAGACGGTACAGCCTTCCACCAGAACATTGTTACTCGTTAAAATATGGATGCCAGACCCCAGGTTATAGCTTGTCTCAATGTTGTATAAATAAACATTGGACGCATTGTTTACCTGCATGCCTCTTCCCAGGGAGTTCTTGATTTTGATATCATGAACTTCCACATAGTCACCAACAACTCTAAATAAAGGCGAACTCAGGCCACTTGGAATACTATTCTGTCCATCAATAATGGCCGTTTCGCCTGGCTGGGAAGCGATAACAATATGATTAGATGAAGTACCATCATATCCTGCCCAGACAGTTTCATGATAAGTACCTCCTCTTAGAAAAACCGCGTCCCCGGGACCTGCTGCATCCACTCCATCTTGAATGGAATTGAATGGACTGGAGTAAGAACCGTCTCCTCCTGATGCCGCACCAGATTGCACGTAATATGCCGTACCACTATAGCTTATAGTAGTTGGCATCTCTTTGAATTCTATCGAATCTAATTCTGCTGTCTCGCAACTACCAAGTATTAAATTGACCAGTAGAAACAAAAGAGTAACTCTTGAAATTGTAACATGTGATTTCATCTCATTTTTGGTTTTATTTCACATAACTGATAGAAATAAATAAAATACACCTGTACTCAACTCTTAGGAGCAAGCTCATTCGAGGGTTAATAAAAGGGTGATAAGGATGAATTCTTGTCCCTCCATTAAGAAATGAAGGGACTAAAATTCAATCGTAAGGGTTAATCCCAATTAGGATTTTGCACTAGATTTTCATTCAATGAAATTTCATTTAATGGTAGGGGCCACAAATAATGTTTCGTTGCATCAAACGTTCTGTTTGATGCCGGTTCAACAATGATGACACTATCTCCATCCAGGTTCAACTCTGATGGTGTGATGGAGGTATACTCTGCATTGAAAAATCTTACTCCCTTTATTGCTTGAGGGAGTAGATCTTCTGCAGTCTTCCATCTGATCAAATCATCATATCTAAATCCTTCCATTGCTAGTTCCACACGTCTTTCTCTTCTAATTTCCTCTTTCATATTGAGGCCATTAGCAGTTACGAAAGCGTTGGTAAGGGAAGGCATTTGCACGCGGGCTCTTAATAAATTGATTGAAGCATTTAATTCACTGTCTGTGATTGTTCCATTCAATTCGTATGTAGCCTCTGCATAATTCAGCAACACCTCTGCATATCGCATGATCATAAGATCCAGATGGCGTTGGTTATCGATTTCGAAAAATTTCTCCACATGATATCCAGTTAATGCAACGATTTGTGGTGTATAGGCTACATTATCCAGGAAGTACATATCACCAGGCTTTACTATCGTGCCATCCAATCTTGGATCTCTATCTTGAAACTCTGAACTAACATTTTGCTGACCTTGATACAATGGAGACTGATCAATAGGCAGTCCATCTGTACACAAATAATCGTCTACTAGCGAACGTGTGGCTGCTAATTCACCATTGCTTACTTGCTGTGATGTATATATAATGTTAACAGAGTTCTCCATATTGAACCCATAGATATAAGCCCACATTGTTTCAGGATTGCTTGAACCTTCTCCTTCACCTTTGAATAAGACATCATAACTATCAACACCATAAGCATCGAAAAGTGAGTATTCACCACTATTCATCACCTCTAATGCAGCTGCTCTGGCAATCCCGAGATGGTAGTCCTCATCGTGATTGATGTTTCCAGTACCATGATACTTTAATCTGGTACCTTCGTACAATCCCACTCTTGATTTCATGGCCATAGCAGTTCCGCTACTAACTCTCCCATAATCAACACCCTCAGATCTAAGTGGAAGATTGTCGGCGGCATAATCCAGATCTTCATAAACCTGATCTAGCACAACCTCTCTTGCAGTTCGTGCACTGAAAAGCTCCGCATCATCCGTATCAAGTGTCTTTAATATCAACGGCACATCACCGTATCGTCTCACCAAATCAAAATACCCGTAAGCTCGAAAATACCTTGCCTCTGCTAGAGAAACCCTTACCAGGGATTCACTGATACCAGTTTCTTCTGCTTTTTCAAGTATTTTGTTGGCTGCTCGAATTAATGTATAATTATCTGCCCATGTCTGATATATCTGATCAGTCATGAATGTTCCATTTCCAGTTGGAAGAAAGGTTCCGTTACTAACTGGATTAAATGCGAGTCCTACTGCATTATCCGACATGTTATCAGCATAAAGCTGATAATCTTCATCGTACCATTCGCGATGCGATGCGCGATACAGATAATTTGCCGCCTGTTCAAAATCATTTTCTGTCTGCCAGTATACTGCATCAGTAAGGTCTGACTCTGGAAATCGATCCAAATCGCAAGACCAGAAAGCAGCAGCTAGAAATGTCATCCAAGTATATTTTTTGAAAGTATTCATTTTCATGTAATGTTTTAAGTCCTACAGATTTTAGAATGTTAGGTTTACCCCAAACGTGTACTTACGTGTGAATGGATACATAAACGTAGCGCCATTAGGCATCTCTGGATCGATGAAATCAAAGGTTTTGGTCATTTCCCATAGATCTCTTCCAGCAAAGTAGAACCGCAATCTCTCTATACCGACTCTATTGACAATAGCCGACGGAATAGTGTATCCAATTTGAAGATCTTTCAATCTTACATAAGCCGCATTTTGCACCCACTTCTCACTAGGTAAATAATTATGCTCACCTCGTGCATATAGTCTTGGCCAGAAGGCATCTGGATTATCCTCAGACCAGTAATCCATGTGGTGTCTTTGTGGATGAAGCCATGGACGGAAGTAAGGCATGATTGCAAAATTGTCCATCATAGCAGTACGTTTCCCAACACCTTGCAGGAATATCATGAAATCGAAATTATTCCAGTTGAAGCCACCACGAACACCAAAATTATATCTCGGGTTGGTGTTACCAAGATTGACTAAATCCCCATGATCTTCTAAAGTTTGTGCTCCACTATTGATTACATCATCCCCATTCAGATCCACATAAACCAAATCGCCAGGCCCTGTTTTACCATTTTGAAATGCATGCTCATCCACCTCTGTCTGAGTCTGGAATAATCCATCAGACTTATACCCCCAAATCGTATTGACTGGTAGGCCTTGAATGTAGGCATTCGTACCAGGAGAGATCACATCAGCTCCAAGATATTTAACCAGTTCATTTTGATTATCTGAAAGGTTGGCAGACACCCAGTAATTGAAGTTTTTGGTATTGCTATGTCTCCAGGTAGCACTTAATTCCCACCCCCAGCTCTTCAATTCACCAGCATTCAATACATTAACGTCTACACCAAGTACCGACGGATAAGTTACCGGAGCAAGCATATCCTTATTTCGTTTCACAAAATAATCTCCAGTAATGCTCAATTTGTCATCAAGCAATCCAAGATCAAACCCGATATCTGAAGATTCAACAGTCTCCCATGAAAGGGACTCAGAAGCAAGGTTTCCCTGAAATACGTATTGTGCTCTCTGCTCAGCATCACTTAGTATTAGCTGATCAGCTACATTTAGAGTGGAGATAAATCCATAGTTCCCCAGCACGTTTGCATTACCCAGCTGTCCTTTTGATGCTCGAATCTTGAACTCTGAGATAAACGGCACATCAAACCATGATTCTTCACTTATCCTCCAACCAACTGATGCGGATGGGAATAAACGATATCGGTCAGATGGTGCAAGTTTTGAACTTCCATCATATCTGAAATTAGCTTCTACAAGATATCGCTCCTTAAAGTTGTAGGTCACACGTCCGAATACTGACTGAAATGCATTGGTCAACACATTATCACCCAAAACAATCCCATCATTTGATGCCCAATTGAAGTCAGCAAGATTTGGATTTACAAGAGCCTGCGCCTCTGCACTGAAAAATTCTCTTCTAAAATCCTGGTGAGAATACCCTGCCAGTACATAAAAGTTATGATTTTGAGCAAACGTTCTTTTATAGTCAATTAAAGCTTGTAATTCTTTAAATGAAGATTTCGTTTGATCCTTATAGATACTATTGTGTGCAATCACTGGAGTATCTTCTAAGGTACCATCCACGTTGTGTTCATAAATTGGTTTTTCATGAATAACACTGTTGTTAAAATTAGCATCAGTCACACCAATTAACCGTAATCTCAAGCCGTCAACAAAATTTTCAATAGTCAACTGTGAATTAACACGGATATTATTCTGATCTCTTTCATCAAGCCCCACATCATAGATATGATCTAGAAGTCTATTTCTCGCATCAAACCCTCCCATACGATTCCCATAGGTATAGTATCCATTAGGATCGTACAAAGGAGATACTCCAGGGCTTTGGAAAATATCAGAGAACAAGGCATTTCTGGACTCCAGTCCATTTCCACTCTGAGTTAACCTGGTAGTACCGGCTGGCTTCTCTATCACATTCCTTGAGTATGACAGATTATTAGAAAATGAGATATAGTCATTGATTTTAGTATCCAGGTTTAATCTTCCTGTATACTTTTCATTGTTGTCGTATCCAATTTTAAGAATACCATCATTTTTATAATAAGTCCCTGAAAGTCGATAAGTGATTTTATCAGATCCACCTGAAAGAGACACATTATGTGATTGGATTGGTGTGAAATTTTTCAGAGCTACATCTACATCATCATAGTTGCCATAGTATAAGTATTGGTTTGGATTATCTGGATCTATCTCATATAAGATATTTGGATCCCTTAGCTTCGTTAAAATTTCTTCGCTAACCACTGCATTACCACCAGCATTAATTGTTGCTACATTTAATGCTTCTGCGATTTCGTAAGAATTGAGTCTTTCAGGTAATCTAGCAGCTTTGGAGAAGCTGTAGTAGGAATTGTAATCCACCTGAATCTTACCTTTTTGACCACCCTTGGTTGTAACAAGAATTACACCTCCAGCAGCTTTGGCACCATAGATTGACGCAGCGGATGCATCCTTAAGGACAGAGATAGATTCAATGTCTTCAGGACGCACATCTTCAAGCGATCCTTCAATACCATCTACTAATATTAAAACAGGGTTGTTATTAACTGATGTTAGGCCCCGAATTTGAATATTAAACTCTTCGTCTCCAGGAGATCCACTGGACTTAGTTACTGTTACTCCTGGCATAAAACCTTGCAATGCATCTGCTGCACCAACCGCAGGTCTATTTACCAGATCTTCACCTTCTACTACCGAAACAGCTCCGGTCAGGTTCACCTTCTTTTGAGTGCCATAACCTACTACTACAACTTCATCCAACTGTTCCTGATCCATATCCAGCTGGATCTCAATAGATGTTCTGTTGTTAACCGCAACATTCATTGGTTTATAACCTACAAACGATACGATAAGAGTTGCATCTTCTGGGCATGACAATCTAAACTTGCCCTCCACGTCTGTGGTTGTTCCCTCATTGGTCCCTTGTATGATAATGGTCGCACCTGGTAATGGTTCTCCATTTTCATCCAAAACCACACCACTCACATCAATATTATTGATTATAGTCACCGAAACGTTCTCTACAGCCTGATTTTTATGCAGTTTGTTAACACTAATGTTATTGTTGACCTGTCTGAATTCTAGCTTATTGTTTCGTGATAATTCTAAAAGGACTTCTTCAACAGAGGCATTGCTCACATTTAAATTAACAGGCTCTGATGCTTCAATCTTTTCCCAGCTCACACTAAATCTAAACTGAGTTTGTTGTTCAATTAACTCGAAAGCCTCTTTCAACGAAGCTTTCTCCAACTTAAGGTTTACCCTTACTTCTCGAACGCTTTTAATTTGAGCAGTGCTTTCATTTGCCAGCACCGTGTCCAAGGTAATGGATATAACGAAAAAGACATATAGGGTCAACTTAGACATGAGTAGTACTGTCTTAGTAAAATTGTTTTTCATATATTTGGTTAGTTAAATATTGTTTCACAAAAGCACAGGTGTGGCAAGGTCGAAGATGACACATCTTGGCTTATCGATATTTAATCTTGGGGTCGGCTACTTGCCGGCCTTTTTACTTTTTAGGAGGTCATTTCATAGGTTATTTGAATTTTAATTTTACATTTCTTTTATCAATTGTGTATTCCATATTCATGGAATGACTCATTGTATTTAAAATATTACTTAAGTATTCGTCTTTGTATTCAGAGCTAAAACTCAACCCCTGATACTTACCATCTAGTTGGATTTCAACTCCATACCAATCTTCTAATTTATTCACCACCTCGGTTATTGGTGTTTGATCAAAAAGAAGTACACCTTGAGTCCAGGCAATTTCATTCAAATCTGTAATCTCGGATTTCTGACTAAGTCCTGAATTGGCATTATACTCAACCTTCTCATATGGATCCAGCAATCGATGATCCGCTGGATTAGACTCCTCATGAACCAATATCTTTCCTTCAACCAATGTGACTGAGATTGATTCTCCTTTAGAATTCACATTAAAAGATGTTCCTAAAGCCTGGGTATAAATATTAGCTGATTTAACAATAAAGGGATTTTCAGGATTTTTCTCAACCTCAAAGTAGGCTTCTCCTGTTAGCTCAATAAATCGGTTATCAGAAAAATCTGAGTAGTACTTAATAGAACTATTGGCATTTAGATGCACTGAGCTACCATCAGCCAAATGAATTACCGATTTTTGACCTTTCGGATTTTCCTTGATGATTGTCTCAACTTTAACAGCAACATCATTGACTCCTGGACTAGGACTATTTTTAATTAGAATTATACTGCCAAAAACAAGTATCAATGCAATGGTAGCTGCTACAGCATACCATTGTCTATACCATGACGGGCCAGGCTCACTTGAATGATGCTTCTCCGAACCTAATATAGACTTGAGAAGATCACTACGCTCTTCATAGCTCACTTGCTCTGGTTCAGAGTAATTCAAAGACAGAATAATTTCTCTTGCCTTTAGTACCTGAACCTTCTTTTCAGGATGAAGCTCTATCCAGTGTCTCCAAAACTCATCAGAACCAGACGTTGGACTTAAAACCCAGTCTCTGAATTCTTGACTCGCTAAAAAATCTTCAATATCAAATTGCTCGTAGCTCATTAAATAGTTGGCGTTCTTACTATTAAGACTATCTAGAAGCTAAAAGAACATCACCCGGAGCCCATTATTTTACAAAAATTATAATATTCACATTCATTATAGAATATTTATAAATTAATCTCAACAAAAAAGGCTAATTGATTAAATATTATCAAAACGCTCTTTAATCTCTTTCAACGCACGATAGATGAGATTACGCGCTGCTTTGACGCTACCAAAATTCATTATTTCACTGATCTCTTCGTAGCTAAGCTGATTGTAAAAGAAAAAATGCATTGCCTCTCTTTGTCTGGAAGGCAGTGTAGCAATTATCTGAGTTATTTTATTAAGTTGATCCTCAGTGATCTGACGATCAATCAGCAGCGTTTCAAATGATGGAATAACATGGAAGTCATGGGTTTGATCATTGTACTCTACCAGTGGCATCTTTGATCGCTTGTTGTAATCATCAATCATCAAATTTCTCAGACCTTTGATGAGAAATGCCTTAATTGAACTCACTTCAGGAAGTCGTGCACGATTTCGTCTTAACTTTATAAAAAAGTCCTGAATAAAGTCCTTACAGGAATCACTATCGGGGTTTAACTGCTTGGCGTAGTTAAAAAGAAGCTGAAAATAGGTGTGATAAACTTCGACGAATGCGGACTCGTTTTCTGATCGGAAGGCCTCCCACAACTCAACGTTGTTACCCCAATTAGATTGAGGCTTACTCTCCTCTTTTCTATTTGAGTCACTCCGCTTAAAGTCATTATTGTCTTTGGAGGCAGAAAACATGAATTAAATATCTAGTAAAGTTAGGTTGATCTAAGAATCATAAAATAACATATTTATAATTAGATAAGCAAATATTATTAATATCATATATTTAGGCCGTTACTAGCCACATACCAAGATACGTAGAAATGAGAGTGGTATAGAAATTACTGCATGACACTTTCTAACTGCTGCTCCATGTATGCTAAGGTATCTGAATATATACCAGCAAGATTTTCCTTCTCTTGAGGGTCCTTTAAAAGGCTATAAAGCTGTGGATCTCCGCTCAAACCTGTTCTCACTTTTTTATATTCCAACCAGGCAGGCGTCGGTCTCTCGAACGGTTTAATGTATTTCCAATGTTTCATCCTTAAAGCCAAAGAGAATCCTTCTTCCAAAAGAAATTCTCTACCTATCTGGGTGTGCCCAAGCCAGGCCTCCAAATAATCCTCGCTATCCATTTTACTACTTGTTAGCAAGGGTTGATTAACTAATGATGCCAATGATGCCATTAGATCGACCTGGCTCAATAAGGCATCACTTGTTCTGCTTTCAATAACTCCTGGCCATGAAACAATGGTAGGAACACGAGTAGCGCCTTCCAGCATGCTATACTTACCACCTGAAAACATTCCTGCCGGATGGTGATCACCCAACAATTCCTCCGCTTGATCGATGTACCCGTCATCTAAAATTGGCCCGTTATCACTACTAAATATGATGAGCGTATTGGTTAGTAAATCTTCCTCGTTCAGATATTTCAAGAGCTCACCTACACACCAGTCCATTTGAGCAATCGCATCACCTCTTGGCCCCATGGTACTTTCACCAACGAATTGTTCATTAGGCACTCTTGGTACATGGATATCATGAAATGCCCAATAAAGAAAAAAGGGTTTCTCCTCCGATTCAGTTATGAATGTTTTAGCCTGATTGATTAATACGAATGGAAAGTCTTCATCCTTCCACAAGGCACTCTCAGCTCCCTTCATAAAACCTATTCTACTAATCCCATTAATGATCGAATTGTCATGACCTTTGCTTGGATGCATTGTTAATAATTCTGGCTCTTCTTCACCAACAGGATAGCCACCCAGATCTTCCTCATAGCTTACAAAAAGTGAATCCCCTTCTGCCAGCCCAACCACCTCTCCATTCTGCACAAACACGCATGGAACTCTATCCCCAGTGGCGGGAATTAAAAAACTATAATCAAACCCAATTTCATTTGGCCCTGGGGTTATTTTTTGATTCCAGTTGATATTTCCATCACCTAAACCCAAGTGCCATTTACCTACTACCCCAGTAAAATATCCGGCTTTTTGAAGGACTCCCGGAAGTGTCTCATAATCCTTTTTAATTATTAGACCGGCATCCCCAGGCAGGATTGCAGCATTATCTCGAAATGCATATCGGCCTGTAAGCAAGGAGTATCTAGAGGGTGTACATGTCGCAGCGGTGCAATGAGCATCTGTGAAGTTGACACCACCAGCCGCAAGTCGATCGATATTAGGTGTCTCGACTCCTACAGCTCCATTAACGCCAATATCTCCGTATCCTAAATCGTCAGCATAGATAATGATGATGTTGGGCTTCTTTGGAGAATTTTGTTTGCAAGAACTAAAAAGGATTGATCCAGCTAAACAAAAGACCATTAGACTAAGTGGGTATTTCATTCTCATAAATTGGGTAAATCTATCTACCCATAAGACGGTCAATACAGTGCAAACAACATCACTAAAAATGATCTTTTAATCGAAGAGAGGTATTAGAAAGAAAATGGAGGCAATAAACGAAAAAAGGCTCTGAAACATTTGCTTCAGAGCCTTTTGAGAGTAGTCCGTAGGGGAATCGAACCCCTGTTACCAGGATGAAAACCTGGCGTCCTAACCCCTAGACGAACGGACCATTTTGTCTTCCAAAGAGAAGTTTTTAACTGCTTCTCTGTGTTTGGGAGTGCAAATATAACACCGACTTTTACAATCCCAAATACTCCAATAAAAATTTTATAAAAAAATTTCAGCCCCGTTTCCAGAGCTGAAATTTTAGTGTGGTATCGAAATTTTATTGAGCTAATGGATTACCGTATTTGTCAACCAAAATAGGATCCCCAGGGCCATCTACTCTTAATAACTCATACTGTGTTTCCTTATCTCCCACAATTAAGTAAATCATGTTATTGAGATTCATGTACTCATTGACTGTCTGCTGAACTTTCTCCACCGTCATCTCTTTCACAGCTTGCTGCTCAATATCCAGGTAGTTCTGCGGCAAGTCATAAGTACTAATGTTCTGAAGGATACCTATCAAGCTAAATAACGTCTCGAATCTTCTGGTATTCTCCTTAATCAATGAGACTTGAGTTTTCTCCAGATCCTCCTGAGTGTAATTCGTACCATAATTGCCAATCACTTCTTTAAAGGTCTCTAACGCCGGAGCTGTTACCGCTGACTGCACACTAGATGAAGCCATCCACATACCTGGATCAAAAGCTTGACGAGATACAAATGAGTAAGCACCATATGTATATTGCTTCTCTTCTCTTAAAATTTGGAACAGTTGTCCTCCAGAACCTCCACCCAATCTTTCATTAGAAATGCTGATAAGATTATATGCAGGATCATCCCCAGCTACAGCCAGTCGTCCGATATTAATCACCGATTGCTTCGCTTTAGGAATATCCACAAAGAACACCTGAGGCTCAGTTGGAACAGGAGGAACATCAAACTCAGGAATGATAACCTCTTTAGCTTCCCAACTATTTAATTTCTCCAGTGCCTTCAATGCAGCTGTCTTAGATACTGCTCCGGCAACATGATAATTGGTCACAGATGGAGAGAAGTTCTTCTCATAAAATGCCTTGACATCATCCAAGGTAATCTGTTCTACCGTCTCAGTATACCCAATAATTGGATTGGACAAGATATGGTCCTCCCCATAAAACAGCTTGCTTCTAACAGTACTCGCTACTGAATTTGGATTAGCCTCTCTCTGCTGAATGGTATTAATCGTTCCACTTTTGATTCTTTCAAACTCCTTGGCATCCCATCTTGGCTCTAACAAGATTTCGGATACTAGATCCATAGTCGCTTCATAGTTTCTAGCCAGGCAATTTCCAGAAATGGTAATATACTCATTAGAAGTACCCATATTGATAGATGATCCTAACTGACCAATCGCATCTTCTAGCTCCTCAGGAGTTTTGTTAGCCGTACCTTCCATCATCAGGTCAGTAATCAAATTAGCCGCACCTACTTTCTCAGGATTATCCAAATACAATCCACCCATGATCCTGAAACTGAACTGCACCAAAGGCAGCTCATTGCTCTCGATACCATACACGTCAATACCATTACCAGTCTTGGCAGTCCAGATTGCTGGAGGTGTTACCAATGGATCTTCACCAAACGCCGGCTCCACTGTTCTATCAAATGACGATTCCGTTTTCGTATAGGTGAAATCACCTTCTTGCTCCATCACTTCAGATGGTTTGAATTCATTCAATCCTTCTTCTTTGATCTGAGCAGGTATTGCCGAAGACAATGCCAAATCAGCAGCACCCGTAGGAACGAAATTGGTCACCACACTATTCTTTCCTTTGATGTATTTCTGATACACGCGCATTACATCATCTTTGGTCACACTTTTGAGGTTTTCAATATCCTTAGTGATGTATGCTGGATCACCAGCATACTCATTGTATAATGCCAGCTGAAGGGACTTGAAAAATACGCTAGAAATCCCATTGTAGAAACTCGTTTCCTGTCGTGCTTTGATTCGCTCAAGATCTTTCTCTGAGAACCCTTCTGTCTCAAACTTATCAAGAGCCTGACCAATCAATGTTCTTACAGTGTCTAGATCAACTCCTTTGTTAGCCCTTACTCTAAAAGTGAAAGTACCTGCCAGCTCATTCGCGCTGTGCCATGCACTTACTCCGGACTCTGGAGCTACTTCTGCTTCTTCCACCAAAACCTTATACAATGGTGCTCGCTTACCATCAGTCAGGATTTCAGACAAAGCATCCAAAGCCCACTGATCAGCATTGTACTGCTCCACAGTAGGGAACGTCATTCTGATCTCAGGCAATTGTGCAAAATTATCTTCGTAATAAAGGACCTTGGTTTCATCAAGCGTAACAGGCATTGGCTGCATTGGCTGATCATCCCCTCGTGAAGGGATCTCACCAAAATACTTATCAACTAATCCTTTAACCTCTTCAGATTTGAAGTCACCAGCAATTACTAAGGTTGCGTTGTTTGGACCATACCACTTGTCGTAGAATTCTTTCACATCTTCAATAGTAGCTCCTTGAAGATCCTCCAATTCGCCAATAACCGTCCAGTTATATGGGTGACCTTCCGGATACAATGCCTTACGAATCACATAATCTGTATGACCATAAGGTTGGTTATCCACTCTCTGACGCTTTTCATTTTGAACCACCGGCTTTTCACCTTCCAGATCAGTTAATGAAACCGCATTGATAAAGAAGCCCATTCGGTCTGACTCCATCCATAGCACTTTTTCTAATGCGTCTTTAGGAACGGTCTCGAAATAAATCGTATAGTCATTGGATGTTCCTCCATTGAAAGTTCCTCCCCAATCGTTGATATTCTTAAAGAATCCACCTTCTGGTACATTCTCTGACTTTTGGAATAACATATGCTCGAAGAAGTGAGCAAATCCTGTTCTCCCTGGCTTTTCACGATTAGACCCTACATGTACAACGATCGAAACCGCTACAATTGGATCTGAATGGTCTTCATGAAGCACCACATCGAGCCCGTTGCCTAATTGATATTTTTCAAAGTCTACAGAGAGCTTAGCACCCTCCTCTTTGGTTTCTGACTGACCACATGACCCAAGTAGAATCACTGCCAGTAGCATCACCACAAATTTTAAGTTTTTCATTAGTAGTTAGAAGTTTATTTGATGTTCGAGAATCGAAGTTAAAGAAAAGTGACTTCAGCGGGAATTAAAAGAAAATGAAATCCATTTACATGAATGGAGGTTATAGTAATCAGATGGATATCAAGGTATTGATAAAAGTCAGTATGAAATGTTCAAACACTGACAAACTAAACCTACAACATATTTGCTTCCAAAAAATCTAGTTATAGATTTGCAGAGAATTATTTTGAATAATCCGTAAAAAACCAAATAACATGTCAAAAGTCAAAATCGGAATCAATGGATTCGGACGTATCGGGAGATTGGTATTCCGTGTAGCTGCCGAAAGAGAAAATATCGAAATCGTAGGGATCAACGACCTACTTGATGTTGAGTACATCGCTTATATGCTTAAGTACGACTCAACTCACGGACAATTCAAAGGAACTGTTGAAGTAACTGACGGTAAACTTGTAGTAAACGGATCAGAAATCCGCGTTACTTCTGAAAGAAACCCTGCAGACCTTAAATGGGGTGATGTAGGTGCTGAGTACGTAATCGAAGCTACTGGTATCTTCCTTACTAAAGACTCTGCTCAAGGACACTTGGACGCTGGCGCTAAGAAAGTAATCATGACTGGTCCATCAAAAGACGATACTCCAATGTTCGTTATGGGTGTAAACCAGGACAAGTACACGACAGATATGAACTTCGTATCTAATGCTTCTTGTACCACCAACTGTCTAGCTCCTATTGCTAAAGTATTGAATGATACATTCGGTATCGAAAGTGGCTTGATGACTACAGTTCACGCTACAACTGCTACACAGAAAACAGTAGACGGTCCTTCTATGAAAGACTGGAGAGGTGGACGTGGCGCTGGCCAAAACATCATTCCTTCATCTACAGGTGCTGCTAAAGCAGTAGGAAAAGTTATTCCTGAGTTGAACGGTAAATTAACTGGTATGTCATTCAGAGTTCCAACTCCAGACGTTTCTGTAGTTGACTTGACTGTACAGTTGAAAAAAGAAACTTCTTACGAGGAGATCTGTAAAGTAATGAAAGAAGCTTCAGAAGGTGCATTGAAAGGTGTGCTTGGATACACTGAAGATGCAGTAGTTTCTACTGACTTCTTAGGTGATTCTAGAACTTCTATCTTCGATGCGGGTGCTGGTATCCAGTTGACTCCTACTTTCGTGAAAGTTGTTTCCTGGTATGACAATGAGTGGGGTTACTCTACTAAAGTAGTTGAGCTTCTTGAGTTCATCGCTGCTAAAGGTTAATCCATACAAAGCATAGAATTTTGATAACCCTGGCGATTCGTCAGGGTTTTTTATTTCTGTTTGTACAGGATGAGAAACTGGATAACCAAACCAATTGCAATTAATGCGCCGATCTCCAATTTGGTCATCAAATTACTCCGATCAATTGCCTGGTTAGAATAATCGATTTGCCTCTTCCCTTCTTTGATTTGTATCTCAAATAGTACATCAAGAATCTCATTAATCTCAAGGTGCTGCTCATCCAATTGTCGAATATATTCAGAGCTTAAACCCTGATTATCATTAACTAACAATTCTGACTCATACTTTTTCAGAACAGCTAACCCTCTCTTTAATCGTTGGAAATAGGACTCCTCCTGTGCAACCATTGCCGTTGCGGCAAATTTCCCGATCAAGGAATCAATAGCCGTATTTGATAAGTTATTGGTCTGTTGAATTTCTACTAACTCCGCCAAGTGAAGTGCTTCCTGTTTCTTTTGAAGTTGTCTGGAAATTTTAAACAAGTAGTCTTTTACCAATAACCGATCTTCATATACAGTTGTCAGCGCACGTTCCACTACTTCAAAGTGCTGCTTATCCATCAGGTTAGTAGCCAATACCAGTAAGAATACCACAACAAGCGCAACAATTGATTTCAATTTACTGAAGGTTCTTCCCTGGGTCATCTCGGTAGAAGTTTAAGTCTAAAAGTATTTACGCAAACAATTTATAAAATACCCTCCCAAAAAATACGGATACCATTTTAAAGAATATCCACTAGATCACATATCTACATCACATAAACACATCCAAAATAGCCGGACCCCAGTATTTTTTAGTAAAAAAGTATGTGGCTAAGACTATAAACGCAGTTGCAGAAAGTAAACCGATAGCCACAATTCCTTCTACATACTTATTTTGAATAATCTTTTTTCTGCTGATGAATAATTGTGCAATCAAAAGATTAGGGATATAAAAAAAGAAATCCATGAAGTAATCAAAAGGACCAGTAAAGTCACTGGCATGTCCCGCCTTATTCATAAAGACAAACCAAAAACCGTACTCCATGCGGTATAGCCAGGATCCAATCGCCAAAGCAAACAACCGAATAGCCCATGCACGATGCTTTTCAAAATTGTGCATTCTGGCATATCTAATGGTTTGAATAGCGACTAAAAAGGTCAAAACACCATATCCTAGAAAACCGACATCCATCAATACCCCTCCTATGGTTCCTTTCACAACAATGAAAACTAAACCACCAAGAGCAGCAAAAATGGAAGCCACAACATATACTCTTCCCACCCACCTGTGAAATACTGGAAATCTCTCTCGAACAGCACCTAGTAGTTGAATACAACCGAGAATCAGGATAATTCCACCTGCAGCAAAATGCAGTCCAATGCCGGCAGTAGCTGAACGGGTTTGTTCATCATATAAACCAGGCAGAACTTCATTCCACTGAGTAGTATTTTCTTGAATAAGAGCAATGAAGTAAAACGCTAAAATGTATAAACCAAAAAGCATAGCACTACTCCAAACAGTAGCTACTAACAGTTTGGAAGTCAGTTGAAAAATTAAAGATGGCCTTTTAACCGAGACACTCAACGATGTATCCATGAATTCAAAGTTTTCATTAACAGTAATTCAAAAATTGGAGATCATAATAGCATACATACCCTATTAATCATCAATTCAGGAAGATAAGCTGTAAATTAACTAGTCAAAGGAGGAATAACCTTTACTTTCCCGACAATGACGAATACTTTCCCGACAGAGTCATCCCCTCAAACTACTGAATATAAATGGATGCTAAGTACATCTCACTTTTTCAATACAACATTCAGAGCAACGCCTAAAATCACTAACCCCATACCCACGTAAGTCATCAGATTAAAGGTCTCATCAAATAAGAACCAGCCAAACAAAATCGCATAAATCAAACCGATGTAATTAAGAATGGACACTTTGGACAACTCCTCACTCTGATAAGACTTGGTCATAAAGAACTGTGCTACCTGAGTAAATAGTCCCACCGCCAACAAGACTAACCAATCCCAACCTTGTGGCTGCACCCAAACAAAAGAAGACCATATACCGGAGATAGGTAGCAAGATCAACGGGAAGTAGAAGATGATGACCAATGGATGCTCAGAGGTTTTGAGCATGCGGATAAAGTTATAAGCCAGCCCGGCAAAAAAAGAGGCTCCGATACCCATACCAAGATGCAACATGGAAATTCTGGAATCGAATCCACGAACAACCAAAACTCCTATAAAACTAATCGCAAAAAATCCCCACTGCCAGGGTTTCACTTTTTCCTTTACTAGAAAAATCCCAAGAATTGAGGTGAAAATCGGAGCCAGGTACTGCAAAACAGACATGGTCGCTAAAGGAATCTGCTGCAGCAAACTAAAATAGGTCACCAAGGCAATCGCTCCAGCTACTCCACGCATGACCAATATAGGTTTGTTATTTCCCCAGACACTTACACTCTGCCGTTTCAGATAATAAACACTGATCACCATCGAGACAATTGATCGAAACAAGATCACTTCAATAGCAGGAATATGAGGAACCAATTTCACACTCACCTTCATCAAGGTGAACATAAAGGTCGCCAGGAGCATGTATTGTACTCCTTTAGACATTAAGCAACGATTACTCCATCCGCAATCTCCAATTTACGATCTGCCATTTCAGCCAGATCCTTATTGTGAGTTACAATGACAAAGGTTTGCTTGAGTTCATCTCTTAGCTTAAAAAATAGATTGTGGAGTTCATCCGCATTTTTGGAATCTAGATTACCACTTGGCTCATCCGCAAACACAATAGAAGGATCATTGATCAGTGCTCTTGCAACCGAAACTCTTTGTTGCTCTCCCCCAGACAACTCAGAAGGCTTGTGATCCTTACGAGCAAGCATCCCTAGCATTTGAAGCAATTCTAAAGCACGCTTTTTCACCTCGTTGGAATTTCTCCCACCTATCAAACCCGGTATCATCACATTTTCCAACGCAGTAAATTCAGGAAGCAGGTTATGAAATTGAAAAATAAACCCAATGTGATCGTTACGAAACGCTGCCAACTTCTGCTGGCTCAGTTTAAAGATACTGGTATCATTTAAAAATATCTCACCCCTATCCGGATGATCTAAGGTTCCCAGCACATGCAGCAAGGTACTTTTACCAGCACCAGAAGCGCCAACAATAGAAACTACTTCTGCTTCTTTTATCTCAAGATCTATTCCTTTTAATACGGGAAGCGTCCCATAAGCCTTTAAAATACCCTGTGCTTTTAGCATGCCGCAAATATAGAATCAAAAACGGAGTGATTACCCTGAAGTTGACGAAACCATTGTATCTACACATTGTTAAGAACTTCTAACACCGAAAGGTTGATTAAACAAGCCTTTTACAGTAGATTCGCACAAAAATTTTGACAGCATGAACATCCACGAATATCAAGCGAAAGAAGTACTAAAAAGCTATGGTGTAACTATCCAGGAGGGTATCGTAGCTGACACCCCTGAAAAAGCTGTAGAAGCGGCAAAAGAATTGAACAAAGCAACCGGCACTGATTGGTATGTGGTAAAAGCACAGATCCATGCTGGTGGTCGTGGAAAAGGTAAAGTTCAGGAGACTGGTTCTAACGGTGTAGTATTAGCAAAAAGCCTTGATGAAGTAGGACCAAAAGCAGAAGCCATCCTTGGCGGAACGTTGGTTACGCACCAAACAGGTCCAGAAGGTAAAAAAGTAAATAAGGTATTGATCGCTCAGGATGTATACTATCCAGGCGAGACTGATCCAAAAGAATATTATCTATCTATCCTTTTAGATAGAGCGAAGGGATGCAACGTAATCATGGCTTCTACCGAAGGTGGAATGGACATTGAAACAGTTGCTGAAGAAACTCCAGAGAAAATCGTAAAAGAGTGGATTGATCCAGCAGTAGGTCTTCAAGGTTTCCAGGCTAGAAAAGTTGCATTTGCTCTTGGTTTGGAAGGCGAAGCATTCAAAGGCATGGTGAAGTTCATCTTCTCTCTATACAAAGCATACGTTGCTACAGATAGCTCTCAGTTTGAGATCAACCCAGTGTTGAAAACATCTGACAACAAAATTCTTGCAGTAGATGCAAAAGTAAATCTGGATGACAATGCGCTTTACAGACATAAAGATCTAGCTGAGCTTAGAGACATCACCGAGGAAGATCCTTTGGAGGTAGAAGCTGGCGAAAGCGGATTGAACTACGTGAAACTAGACGGCAACGTAGGATGTATGGTAAACGGAGCTGGTTTGGCAATGGCTACTATGGACATCATCAAATTATCTGGTGGTGAGCCTGCAAACTTCCTTGATGTAGGAGGAGGAGCAAACGCACAAACAGTAGAAGCTGGATTCAGAATCATCTTGAAAGACCCTAATGTAAAAGCAATCTTGATCAACATCTTCGGTGGTATCGTAAGATGTGATAGAGTTGCTAACGGGGTTGTGGAAGCTTACAAAAACATTGGTGAAATCAATGTACCTATTATTGTAAGACTTCAAGGAACTAACGCTGAAGAAGGAGCTAAGATCATCGATGAGTCTGGCTTGAAAGTAGTTTCAGCAGTTGTATTGAAAGATGCAGCAGAAAGAGTAAAAGAAGTTTTGGCTTAACGTTTAAGTCATAAATTCAGATGCATATAGAAAAGCTACCTCAGGGTAGCTTTTTTTATTTACAGGGATCGTCATTCCTGCACACGCAGGAATCGCATGAAGCAGAACTGATCTTCATAATGAGATTCCCCTATAATTCCATTCTAATCACCCAAAGGAATCTTATTCTTGAAGGAATTCGGGAATGACGATACTATCAAACAAACGTCACTCCCTGGTCGGGCACCCCTGAATTTCTAGCACTAGCACATTCTCTTACACGCTTATCAAGAAATTCTAAGGGAGTCTATTTGAGGAGCTGCAAAGAGATTCCCTTAGAATCAAGAGAAATAATTGATAAAATAAAAGTCTCCTCCAGGATTGAGGGAATGACGATACCTTAAAACAATTGTCATTCCTGCGCATGCAGAAATCACATGATATAGTAAGAATCCTCTAAGTGAGATTCCCCTAAAATTCCATCTTAATCGTCTTAAGAAACATAGTTATTGAAGGAATTCGGGGAATGACAATACCATAAAACAACCGTCACTCCCTGGTCGGGCACTCCTGAATTTCTAGCACTCGCACATTCTCATACACGCTTATCAAAAGAAATTCTAAGGGAGTCTATTGGGGTAGCAACAAAGAGATTCCCCAAGAATCCAGAGAAATAATTGACTAGTCCTGAATAAACGATACAGTTTATACAAGGATAAATAAATTAGATAGCATCGGGGATTTCCTCGGTGCTATTTTTGGTTTTATA
>PBTY01000085.1 GCA_002729235.1 Rickettsiales bacterium
TCAGTAGAGTCTGATTGCAACTTGGAGTAAATAGACGTTGAGTCACTTTGCAGTTTATCATATAGATCAGTAGAGTCTGACTGTATTTTAGTGTATAGAGAAGAGGAGTCGGTCTGAATCTTATTCCAGATAGCCGATGAATCTGCTTTGATTTTGTTGTAGATTTCAGTAGAGTCCTGACTGAACTTGTCATCAACATAACTGGTAATTGCCTCTCCCGTAGCTAAGTCGGAATTAGCATCTGAAACGGTAAGGTCGGTTGAGATTGCATTTACTTTTTGTCCAGAATCAAAGTTGAAATCTCCTTTAATATTCACATCAGCTTCAAATCCGGCATTCTCGTTTACAGTTAAGTATCCACGAACAACTGTTGGTAATGTACTTGCTGATAAGTAGACATTATTACTCACATCCAAACCTCCAGTATTCGTAAATCTGATAACGTTACCACCAGAAACAGTAAAATCACCGGATGTAACATCAATATCATCACCCTGGATTGAATTGTCCTGAATAATGGCTTCTCCATCATTCATGATCCATAGGTCACCACTGATAAATTGCGCAACGATACTTCCTGAGGTACTAGAGCCTCCAATTACAAAACCTCCACGTCCGGTTGACATGTTATCAATAGCTACAGGTAGTTGGATCGTTCCACCTGCGGTACCGATGAACATGTTCCCCTGGTTCAATGTTGCATTTTGGAATGCAGATCGTGGTTCGAAAGACACGTTACCATTGGCATCTGTGATAACAACACTTGAAGTATTGGTCGTGATAAAACTAGGGACATAAAATTCGGTTGGTCCAAAAGAACCAAAATCAATAACAACAGTAGACTGTTGAGCAACCATCAACCCTCGGCCATTTGCAGTTTGGGTTCCTAACAACCTATCTGGCAATAGTGAAACGCGCTCGACTTTAGAATTGGTTACCGCATTGGCTCCTATTTTATCATTAGTAACTTGTAGGTCAGCAATATCTTCAGTCAGAATTGTTTCATCTAGTATTTCATCGGTGGTAATCTCTCCAGTGCCAATATCCTCTGCTTGAATAGTGCCATCATCTATTTTAGCGCTGGTAACCGATCCGTCGGCAAGATCTTCAGTTAAAATGGTAGCATTGAGAATGTCAGAAGTTTCTACTGCACCGGTAGCTAAATCTTCGGATAAAATGGTACTGTTTTGAATTGAATTGCTTTGGACAGCCCCAGTTGCGATATCTTCATTCAGAATAGTAGAATTGGCAATTTTTGATGTAGTGATTGCTTCATCATTGATGTCTTCAGTTTGAATATCTCCATCCAAAATCTCCGAAGTACCAACCGCACCAGTGTTTATGTCGTTTGCAGTTATACTTTCATTAGCAATTTTCAAAGAAGTAACAGCCCCATCAGCAATGTCTTCGGTGAGTATCGTTTCATCAAGAATATTAGAACTTTCAACAGCTCCATTGGCAATGTCTTCTGATATGATTGTGGCATCTTCGATAGAGTTGGACTGAACTGCACCAGTTGCAATATCATCATTAACGATTGTGCCATTAGCAATCTTTGCTGAGGTTACCGCCTGGTCATTAATATCTATGGTTTGAATATCCCCATCCAGTAATTGATCTGAACCTATTGCTCCAGTTGCAATATCTTCTGCTTGAATCGCTCCAGNAGCAATTTTTTCAGTTGTGATAGCTTCATCAGCAATGTCTTCAGTGAGTATCGTTTCGTCAAGAATATTGGAACTCTCCACAGCACCACCGGCAATATCTTCAGAAACAATTGCACCATCTTCAATGGAGTTTGATTGAACGGCACCAGTTGAAATATCTTCATTAACTATTGTGCCATTAGCAATTTTTGCAGAAGTCACTGCCTGGTCATTAATGTCGATTGTTTGGATATCCCCATCCAGCAATTGACCTGTTCCAATCGCTCCGTCCTGAATATCTCCAGCTTGGATTGCTCCGGAAGCAATTTTTTCGGTAGTGATAGCCTCATCTGCAATATCCTCAGTTAATATTGTTGCATCAAGTATGTTCGAGGTTTCAACTGCACCAGTTGCTAGATCTTCAGACGTAATTGCACCATCTTCAATAGAGTTGGATTGGACAGCTCCACTAGCAATTTTTTCATTGATTATAGCATTATTGGCAATATCTCCTGTTTCAATGATTAAATCTTTGATTTGGAAATCAATTGCAGTACCGGTATTGACAATGTTTAGATCACCCGTTGTTGGCAGTCCTATAGCTCTATCATCTGAGCCCCCAATGAACATTTGCCCTGACACCAAAGCAGGAGTCAAAAACAAGTTTTCATCCGCCCAATATAAATTACCAGAACCATCGGTAGTAAGTACCTTATTTGAATTTCCTTCGCTGGTTAATTTGGAGATTGTGATGGTTTGATTGGCAATGTCCTGGTTAGATATGGTTAAATCCACAATGTTACTTGAGCCAACACTCACTGGTACTTCCAGGATATCACGAACACGTCCATCTGTATCAAGTGTTATGGTAATCACTGTTGAAGCATTCCCATAAGCAGACTCACCACTTATATCCAATACCTTGTCAAGTGCAGCCTTATCTACAACATTATCACGAATGGTTACATTAGGAAAGGTGCCTTGCAAATCACCTCCTGCTTCGGTTTCACTAAGTATACCTAGTCCAGCTTTCCACCCTGATGGGTGCCAATAAAAGAATTGATTGAGGTCTCCATCATATACAATCAGACCCAATTCATTTTCGCTAAGGTTAGAAGCCATAGCTTCTTTCTGAGCAGTAGTAAGTTTGGGGATCAATAATCCTTGATTACTTCCAGGAGATACTAGTTCCAACACCGCATTGGCGTTTGGACTCCGCGTGTTAATACCGACAGAGTTATCCTGGGCGAGTAGAGGAGTGTAACACAAGCCGTACCCAATTAGGCACAGTAATACTATCCGTTTCATAAAGCAGGCGGTTGACGTTCTTGTATCTATCTTGTGCTGGTAAGGTCGGCGTAGCTAGTGATAATATTAAGTTAACATAGCATCTTGGAATAGTTCAATCAAAACTGGCCTGGATGTAATATATACTTACTGTGTCTCAATAACATACACTCTTGAGCAAATTAGGTAGCATTAATAAATAATGCAAAAATTATTATATCAAACTGCGAGATTTACCTATGAATGGCTCATTATTCCTAACTAATGCCGGATAAATGACAATTATTTCAATAATTTCGTAATTGTTATCCATTCTATTTAATCCTTTAGATAAAAGATGAAATACGACGTATACGCTATTGGTAATGCGGTGGTAGATTATGTGACTGAGACCTCAGATCTATTTTTGGAAGATCATGGCATTGAGAAATCTGTCATGACTTTGGTCGATGAAGACCGTCAGATGAGTGTGCTTGCTGACATTGATAGTGGTGTAACCAAAAAAGAAGGTGGAGGTTCAGCTGCCAATACCATTGTGGCGGCAAGCATGTTAGGTGGTAAGTGCTTCTACTCCTGCAAGGTAGCCAATGATGGTGATGGTCATTTTTTCTTAAAGGAACTATCGGATATTGGCATCGACACCAATTTAGCGAAGAAGGAATTGGAGAATGGTGTAACTGGAAAGGTCTTAATCATGGTGACCCCTGATTCAGAAAGAACCATGAATACCTTCTTGGGAATTAGCTCTGAATTCGGAGTTGCTGAACTGGATAAAGAAGCTCTTTCTAATTCAAAATACCTTTTTATTGAGGGATATCTTGTTGCTTCTGAATCTGGTCGTCATGCCATGAAAGAAGCCAAGAAATTTGCTGAGGAAAATAATATCAAGGTAAGTTTGACTTTTTCTGATCCAAGTATGGTTAAGTACTTCAGAGATGAAATGGAAGAGGTTGTCGGTGCATCGGTTGACCTTCTATTCTGCAATGAAGAAGAGGCTATGCTGTTTACACAAACTGACAACATAGCTGATGCAAGAACTGAATTAAAAAAAGTAGCTAAGAAGTTTGTTGTTACCCAGGGTAAGAATGGCTCTCTTATCTACGATGGAGATACCTTCATAAATATTGAACCATATGAGGTAGAAGCTATTGATAGCAATGGAGCCGGTGATATGTTCTCCGGGGCATTCCTTTTCGGAATAACTAACGGTCATACCTTTGCTTCGGCAGGTAAGCTAGCAAGTAAGGCATCCTCCGTTGTAGTTTCTAAATATGGACCGAGATTAACATTCTCAAAGCTCCAGGAGATTAAAAAGGAAGTTTTTCAAGTGTAATGTGGCTGGATGAGTAAAAGGATAAATAATTTATCACTACAATAGAATAATTAGTTTGGTTAAAATTATTCTTTAATTATCTTTGCACTCCGTTTTGAAAAATTCGAGGAATCTGCTAGTAGATTCCATGACAGATAAATGATATAAAAGGCATAGCCATGAAGAGAACATTTCAACCTTCAGTAAGAAAAAGAAAAAACAAACACGGTTTCCGTTCAAGAATGGAGTCTGCTAACGGTCGTGCAGTACTTGCAAGACGTAGAGCAAAAGGAAGAAAGAGACTTACAGTTTCTGACGATACTCACAAGAAATAATTTCTAAATTGTAGGCCTAATGACTGATTCAGGCCAATCATATCGTTTTCCGAAAGGAGAGAAACTAGTCAGTAAAAAAGATATTGAGGAACTGTTCAAACACGGTTCCTCTTTTTATTTGCGTCCGCTTTTGATCAAATTCAAAGCAACAGACGGAGGTAAAAACAAAGTCCTGTTTTCTGTTTCCAAAAAGAATTTTAAAAGAGCTGTTGATCGCAACTTGATCAAGCGCAGGATGAGAGAGATCTATCGTCTTAATAAACACATCCTACAAACAGATAGCAATACCTTTTATCACATCGCATTTGTCTATGTGGACAAATCTATATTACCTTATGACCAGATTGAGCCCAAACTAAAAAAGCTCATCAAACGTTTAAAAGGTCAAACATCCGAGAAAGATCGGAGATCAGAACAAAACAATCAGGCAAATGAGTAGAAAATGGAAGATCTGGTCCGCAGTAGGGCTAGTAAGCGTTAGTTTATTCGCTTTTAACACCACTCCAGGTGATCGTACCTTCGAGATTGTTAAGAATCTAGACATTTTTGCCACCTTATATAAAGAGGTAAACTCCTACTACGTGGATGAGATCAATCCATCACAGCTGATGCGAACAGGGATTGAATCCATGCTGGAGACTCTTGATCCCTACACTACTTATATTCCTGAAGATGATATTGAGGATTACAGAACAATGACTACCGGTGAGTATGGTGGTATTGGAGCTGTTGTCAATAAGAAAAATGGGATCAGCACTGTCGTTATGCCATATGAAGGCTATCCTGCCGATAAAGCAGGTCTAAAAGCAGGTGATCAAATTCTGAAAATAAATGGAGTGGTTCTTGAAGGTAAATCTTCCGATGAAATCAGCAAGTTGCTCAAAGGTCAATCTAATTCTGAAATCAAGTTAACAATCAAGAGACCAAATAAAGAGGACTTATTCGATGTATTGCTGGCGCGTGAGCGTATTACAATTAAGAATGTTCCCTATTATGGAATGGTCACCGAAGATATTGGATACGTCAAGCTGACGGATTTTACTACTGAAGCTGGAGCAGAAGTTCGGAATGCCGTGAATGAGTTGAAGGAAGATGGTGCTACTAAAGTTATTTTGGATCTGAGAGGAAATCCAGGAGGTCTGCTAGAAGAAGCGGTAAATGTTTCTAATGTATTTGTTGGTAAAGGAAGAGAAGTGGTCACAACTAGAGGCAAGCTTAATAATTGGACCAAAACATACAATACTTTGGACTCACCAGCAGACAATGAAATTCCGTTGGCCGTACTTGTTAGCAATGGTAGTGCATCTGCTTCTGAAATAGTATCCGGAGTTATGCAGGATTATGATCGTGGGGTGTTGGTTGGGCAGCGTACCTATGGTAAGGGCTTGGTCCAACAGACAAGACCACTTGCTTACAACTCTCAGTTGAAGGTTACTACAGCCAAATATTATATCCCATCAGGTAGATGCATACAGGCAATAGATTACAGTCAGAGAAATCCAGATGGTAGCGTAGGTAAGGTTGCAGATTCATTAAAATCTGAGTTTAAGACCCAGTCAGGTAGAGTCGTTTACGATGGTGGCGGAGTTCTTCCGGATATTGAAATTGAAGAATTTGACTATGCGCCGATCACTTTCGCATTGATGTCTGATGATCTAATCTTTGATTATGCTACTAAATATTATTACTCTCATCCCGAAATCGAAGACGCACAGCGCTTCTCATTAACAGACATTGAGTACGATGAATTCAAAAAATGGTTGGCTGATAAGGATGTGACGTATACCACTCAGGTAGAGCATGATATTGACGGGTTAATAAAATCTGCTAAGAAGGAAAAATACTATGAAGATATAGCTGAACAAATTGAAGCCCTGCGAAAAGAAACACTCCATAATAAGGATATGGATCTTGAGACATTCAAGCCGGAAATCAAGATGTTGTTAGAGCGGGAGATTGCTGGTCGATATTATTATCAGGCAGGCATGATCGAATCAATGTTTAGCGAGGATAAAGAGGTAATCGCGGCTATTGAAGTGCTGAACGATTCTAAGCAGTATCAAAACATTCTCAAAGGAAATTAAAGTTGGCTTTAATACTAAGTTTAGATACTTCCACTAAAGTTTGCTCTGTCGCGGTGCATGAAGATGGAGAGCTTATAGGGAGTCAATCGTATCATCTTCAAAAATCCCATAGTTCTTTATTGCCAGTAATTGTAGAGCAATTAATGGAAAATGTGGAGAAGAAATTGAATGAGCTAGATGCAGTTGCTCTTTCTGCAGGTCCTGGCTCCTACACCGGTTTAAGAATAGGTACTGCTACTGCAAAAGGGTTTGCCTTTACGCTGGGAATCCCCATGGTTGCTATTACTAGTCTGGACACAATGTTCGAGCAAGTTGCACCAATGTTTTCTAATTCTTCTGTTCTCATTCCGATGATCGATGCGAGAAGAATGGAAGTCTTTTGTTTGGCTAAAAAAGGGGATGGACAATTGGTTTGGGAACCAAAACCATTAATAGTCGATGAAGACTCATTTTCAGAGTTTGTCGATGAGGATCTTGTCTTCTTTGGGAATGGGTCTGATAAGTTCAAGGAAATGTTTCCTCATGTAAAGTTCGTTCCAGATATTCATCCCTCAGCTGCACATATGGGTAAACTTGCTCATGATAAGTTCTTGAAAGAACATTTCGAGGATTTGGCATATTATGAGCCTGATTATTTAAAAGAGTATCGAACTAATGTGCCGTCCCAAAAGTTCAAGGTATAATGGAAGAGATCGTTAATAGAGTAGCCAATAGTTCACTTGTTTCGCTAGATTTTGATGAGTTTATTGATCAAAGTGAGCAAGCATTCTTTGATATCAAGTATGGATTGTTTCAGGGCATGATTCTGCGAGAGAAGGATTTTCGAACATACATTAAAGAATACGACTGGTCACAATATCAGGGAAAGAATGTTGGAGTATACTGCTCAGTAGATGCAATTGTTCCTACCTGGGCATATATGTTGGTGGCAACCAAGCTCGATGGAGTTGCCAATAAAATGGTTTTTGGTCAACAAGCTGAGTTAGAGAAAGAATTGATAGATGAAGCCATTTCTCAAATCCTTCAAAAAGAACTTCGAGATGCTAAAGTGGTCATCAAAGGCTGCGGAAATCTTCAGAGCAGAGACTATGCCTTCTTCGAATTGACCAAAAAACTAACACCAATAGTAAGCAGTATCATGTATGGTGAGCCTTGCAGTACGGTTCCTGTATTCAAACGAAAGAAATAGACTTACTGTCAAATTCTAATTCTGAATCTTATTTTTAGAGCCTTTTTTACGGAATCTTCATTTTGCCAATCCTTTGAATATGAAAGATTCATTAGTGACGAACGGTAAATAGTTTCTTGAAGATATTGGGTAAATTTAAAATGCGACAAACGTGTTTTAATTCTTATAAACCCATTTTCTCATGAACTCTTCCTCTTTTAACAGACGTAATTGGTTAAAACAAACTGGACTTGGTGCAGGTGCTTTAATGTTCGGAGCACAGGTTGTTCCATGGTCGTCAAAAGCAAACCCTGCATTTGGCATGACACCTCTTTATCAGCCTGGTTTGATAGAGACCCATAAGGTGATCGAGAGAGATCTTATTGATTTGAAGGCAAGGCTTCTAGCGAATGAAAATCCTTATGGACCCTCTCCAAAGGCTGTAGAGGCTTTAAAAGAGGCGGCAATCAAAGGCAATCGATACGTATATAATAGTAGTAAGCAGTTTGCAGAGACATTGGCAGAAAAAGAAGGAGTAACTGGAAAGCAGATTTTAATATCTCCCGGTTCAACAGACATCCTAGAGAAATTTGCTTTTGCTACATGTTTGAAAGGAGGAAATGTGATTTCTGCTGATCCAGGATACATGTCTATTGTCAATACCGCTAGAGCTATTGGTGCTACTTGGAAAAACATTCCCTTAAAAGAAGACTATAGTCATGACTTGAAGGCTATGGAAAAAGCAGTCGATAGTGAAACGAGATTTGTTTATATCTGTAATCCAAACAATCCGACTGGAACAATCACGCCAATTGAAGAAATCAAAGCATTCGCTAAGAAAGTATCCAAGAAAGTACCTGTATTCATTGACGAAGCATATATTGAGCTAATGGATGGTGGTGAGTCCGCTGTTAGTTTAGTTCAGGAGGGTTATGACGTTGTGATATGTCGTACCTACTCTAAGATTCACGGAATGGCTGGATTAAGAATTGGATACATGGTTGCCTCAGAAGAGCGTGTCAACAAAATTCAAGATCTTGTAAGAACCGAGATGGGGATTAGTGTCACTTCATTGCATGCGGCCATTGCTAGTACTAAGGATTTGGAGTTCCAGGAAAAAACGAAAACACTTAATGCTGAGGCAAGGACCTATGTATTCAACTCGCTTCAGGATTTAGGTTATAATCCTATACCATCACACACGTCATTTATTCTTTATCCGATCAACATCCCTACTAAAGACTTTGCAGAGAAGATGTTGAGCATGGGGGTAGGAATTAGAGTTTTCACAATCAATGATAAACCATATAGTAGAGTCAGTATGGGTACAATGGATGAAGTGAAACTGTTCGTTGATAGTTTAGATCAAATTACCGGATAAATTTATTGAAATATGAGTGAGGGGTTAATTAGAACCTTTTCCTTTCTTGTGCTAATCGTCATTGGGTTGATGCTGAAGAGTAAAATACCCTCTAATCAACGCAGTGGCTTGAAGCAAATAATACTGAGTCTGGCATTACCCGCAGTTATATTTGTGTCATTGCAAAAAGTAGAGTTCAGCGTAGGAATGATACTGTTTCCAATTCTTGCTCTACTTTTCAATCTGATCGTTTTTGGTGTTTCGGGTTGGTTTACCAGATTGGCAGGTATTGATTCTCATAGTACTGCAGGAAGAACGGCGCGTTTGTTAATTCCTTCACTAGCACCAGGGTTGTCTTGTTTTCCATTTATTCTAGAGTTTTTGGGTGAGGAGTCTCTAGCGAATGCTGCATTTGCTGACGTAGGCAACAAGATATTCGTGTTAGTCATACTTTATGCTGTAGCCATGAGGTGGTATTATCATCTCAATAATATCGATGGGGAGTCATCTTCGTCCAAACTAAAGAAGTTTGCTGTAATCATGGTTAAAGAGCCAGTTAATCTGGCAATCATTGCGGCATTGACCTTGGTGGCTTTTGGAGTAAACTATAGTGTCTTTCCTGAATTTCTTCAGCTAAGTATAGACAAACTGGCCATTATAATGACTCCACTAATAATGATCTTCATAGGATTATCAGTAAAGCTTACATGGGGGCATGCGCGATTAATCTTTAGTCTATTGGCGTGGAGGTCTGCAGTGGCATTCATCCTTAGTGGAGCGGTTATCTTTTTGTTTAAAATAGCAGACCCATCTTTAATCATGCTGGTGATTCTCTTCCCTCAAAGCAGCGCCAGTTTTTGGCCATATTTACATATTGAATCGGTCACTGTCCTCGAATCCAATCTAGAAGGAGAGCACAAGACTTTTGATCCAACGTTTGCTTTGAATTTGCTGGCCATGTCTTTGCCATTTTCTACAATCTTAATTTTGACTTTAGCCACTTTCAAAGAGCATACTGCAAGTGCAGCCGTGCCTTTTGGGATCGGTGGTGTTTTTATTGCATTACTTCTGATTAGTTCACTTCTGTTTTCATTAAAAGGATCCACTACGATTAAAGAGTTAATTAAATCTTCCTCCAACTAGCAGGATATCAGTGTGGTAGTGTGATTGTTGGAATAATTTCAATTTTCTTTTGGTTTTATATTAGGAATTGGCGGAAAAGCTTTGGTATCT
>PBTY01000086.1 GCA_002729235.1 Rickettsiales bacterium
ACCTCGATGTCGGCTCGTCACATCCTGGGGCTGGAGAAGGTCCCAAGGGTTGGGCTGTTCGCCCATTAAAGTGGCACGCGAGCTGGGTTCAGAACGTCGTGAGACAGTTCGGTCTCTATCTGTTGCGAGCGTAAGAAACTTGAGAAGATCTGACTTTAGTACGAGAGGACCGAGTTGGACTAACCGCTGGTGTACCAGTTGTCTCGCCAGGGGCATTGCTGGGTAGCTATGTTGGGAAGGGATAAGCGCTGAAAGCATCTAAGCGCGAAACCCACTTCAAGATGAGGTTTCTTTAAAGGGACGTTATAGATGATGACGTTGATAGGCTGCAGGTATATAGGTAGTAATATCAGAGCTGAGCAGTACTAATTACCCGTAAGCTTTCTTGTCGAGTCCCCCCTATGCAGGGGGAGATGATGAACTCGCTTTATATTTTTCAGAGAATCTTTCACAGATATATGTCATAAGAAATTAAGACCATGACGTTCATTACGTTCAGTCATGGCAGACTTTATGGTGATTATTGCGGTGGGGTCCACCTCTTCCCATTCCGAACAGAGAAGTTAAGCCCACCAGCGCCGATGGTACTGCAGTAACATGTGGGAGAGTAGGTCGTCGCCAGCTTATTATAGAGGGTAGTTCTTTTTAGAACTACCCTTTTTTTATGCACTATTTTAAAAAGTCCTAATCTGGTGATGTGATATAGGTAATCCTGTCTGCAAACTCTATCCTCTATTATCACACACAAATACTTAAGAATCCGTTCATTCACTATACCTTTGATTGAATTGGAAATAATTGCTTAAATGACTTTTCTGAACCCGCAGGCTTTTTGGGGATTAAGTTTATTAATCATTCCTATACTAATACATCTATTCAGTTTTAGAAGGTACAAGAAAGTGCTTTTCTCAAATCTGGCATTTCTGACAGAAATCAAAGACCAGAAGCAATCGTCTTCAACAATCAAAAAGGTATTGATATTGATCAGTCGTTTACTACTCCTATTCTTTCTAGTAGTTGCATTTGCACAACCAATATTAGAAGGAGATCTGCAAGAAGATATCAATAAAGAAAGATTAGTCTATTTTGATAATTCACTAAGTCTTCAGCAAGTAGATGATTCGGGCGAGCCAGTTCTCTTCAGGTCTTATACGGCCTTATTAAATGTTTTAGAACAAACTGAATCAGGTTTCAAGGTAGTAGACAATCAAAGTTTGATAGATTTTAATGGAGATATCAACCAACTTTCTTCTCTACAGGAGTTTTCATCTAAAAAGGCATCTTTTGAGAAAATAAAAGATAAGGCTGAATTATATGCGATTAATGAAGTCCTAATGTTCTCTGATTTTCAGAAAAATTCCTTCGATCTTGACCGAATAGCCGACGATACTCTTACTAGTTATAAACTATACCAGTCCCTTCCCAAACAGCAGAATAACCTTTTTATTGATACACTCTATTTAAACAATGACCTAAGTTACTCGGACTCATACACTATTCAAATCCGTGTTAAGAACATAGGAAACTTTGATGTATCAGATGCATTAGTCCGGTTGGTTAAAGAAGGAAGGCAATTAGTTAGTAAATCATTTAATATCGTTGCAAATGGATACTCTTCTTTGGAGCTAGAATTGAAAGGAATTGAAGATGTATATGGCGAATATCAAGTTGAATTATCTGATGTGCCTGTCGTTTTTGATAATGTATTTAGTTTTTATTTAAAAAGCCCTAATGCAGCTAGAATTGTCTTGCTAGAGGAAGACCAGAGTAAATCAGGAGATTACTTACAAACCTTATTTACCAATACAAATTACTTCCAATTGTCTAGGGAAAAGGTGAGTTCAACATCCGTTAATCAATTAATGGATGCTGATTTTGTTATATTATCAGAACTATCCACCATTCCTGATTGGCTAATTAAGCAACTAGATGAGATTAAGGGTAGTGTATTGGTCATACCAGCGGGAACTATAGATTATAACTCATATAACCAATTGACCTCCTCTCAAATTTATCCCATTGATCAGGCTAATTCATCACCAATCAGTTCTGAGGTAATCAATCATCCGTTACTCAAGGGAGTTTTAAGCAATGATGATCAGAAAACTTTTGATATGCCCAATTTCAAAGTTAGCTATGGTTTGCAGGGCTACTTCGAAAGTATTTTGCAGACAAATGAAGGGCAACCTGTATTGGCACAAATTGGTAATGACAATTTGTACTTTTTTCTGGCCCCTTTGAGAGAAGAGACTACAGATTTTCCAAAACATGCTTTGTTTGTCCCTGTTATGTATAAGCTTGCACAAAGTGAAATTCAAACACCTCCATACTATCGTTTAAGTGACTCATATGTTGAGTTATTGGCTGATTCAATAAATGGAAGCGAGGCTATTTTAACCTTAACTCGAGGGGAGTCCATCTTCTACCCCTCTTTTAGATTTAGCAGTCAAGGATTGGTTTTTGAGATTCCCGAAGAAATAACTCAACCTGGAATTTATTATTTGGTTAATCAATATGATACTCTTGGTGTATTTGCTTTTAATTATGCCATTCAAGAGTCAGAAATTGAGTGTTATTCCATGGAGGAATTATCTGGTCTTGCAGAGGTACACGATCATATAACTTATCAGGCAGTGACCAATCGGGTATTGTCCAATGCATCAATGAATATGGATCAAGAGTCCAACTCCTTATGGAAATATGCATTACTTTTGGCTCTGACATNCATACTAATTGAATCCATTCTTTTAAGATTTCTTAAATGAAGATTTTACTTAAAAACTCCAAGGTGTTGGATAACAATTCGCCATTTCATCAGCAAGATGTTGATGTTCTAATCGAGGGTGGTGAAATAAAGGAAATCGCTAAGAAAATTCCGAAGCAGGCGGATAAAGTTTTTGACAGTTGTTTGTTATTACCTGGACTCTGCGATCTCAATGCACACTTTACAGAACCAGGTACGGAACATAGAGAGACTTTGTTTTCTGGTACGAGATCGGCTGCTTTCAGTGGGTTTACTGATGTGTGTGTACTTCCAAATACTGAGCCAGTAATTGAATCTAAAAGTGATGTAGGGTTCATAAAAAATGGCTCAGCAAATGGTGTTCGATTGCATCCAATTGGAGCAATCAGTGAGGGATGTAAAGGAGAAAATCTCACAGAGATTTTGGATTTGGAAAATGCAGGAGCAGTGGCTTTCTCAGATGGTTTGAATCCAATTTACAATACTGAGTTATTACTAAAAGCACTTCAGTATGTCCAGAAATTTGATGGCCTGATAATTAATCATCCAAAGGATATTCATTTGTCGCAGTTTGCTCAAATGCATGAAGGTAAGGTGAGTACTATTCTTGGAATGAATGGAGAACCATCAATTTCTGAAGTTATNTCGATNAAACGTGATTTGGANATTTTGTCCTATGCGGGNGGGAGACTTCATTTTAGCCAGATNTCTACTGCAGAAGGTGTAGAATTAATNAGAAAGGCTAAAAAGGATGGATTGGAAGTGACATGTGATGTNGCNATCCATCAACTATTGTTTACTGATGCNAACTTGACGGATTATGATACCAACTATAAGGTAGATCCTCCTTTTAGATCTGAAAAGGATAGGAAAGCACTNATTAAAGGGGTNCAAACTGGTGTANTTGATGCTATCGTTTCNGCTCATAATCCNCANGATCCNGAAAGNAAAGATTTGGAATTTGATTTATCAAGTGCCGGGATATGCTCATTACCTACGTTTATNAGTAATTTACTTCAGTTNTCGTCATCTATNGATCTGGAAATACTNATTGATAAAGTTAGTAATAGTCCACGGANTATNTTNAAGCTAGATANNGTTGTAATAGATCAGGGTAATAAAGCTCAAATGGCCATTGTCTCAACTGACNCTGANTGGGTATTTAATTCTTCTGTAAATCCATCAAGATCNATCAATTCTCCACAGTATAATCAANCTTTGAAAGGTAAGTGTCTTGCCGTAATTAACGGGGAAGAACTAATCATNAATCCATGATATTTAAGTCTACATTGAAGTATGCACTTCTCGCTGGGGTGTTTATGATTGTTATCTATCATTTATCCTTTTGGTTAGGNGTGAATCCACANATTGACTTAGGTCATTTGTTGGTTGATTTATTACTCNTGGGGTTGTTTNTATTTTTTGCNGAGAAGGATTANAAGACTTANAAGAATGATGGNATTCTTCATTTCTGGCAAGGTATGACCATCGGATTTATAGTTTACTCNATTGGNGCTGTNATTTTTNTAAGTGGACAAATTNTTTATTACAATTTTGATGGTGATGCTGTAATAAATTANCAGTTTGCNGCGACTAAGTTTCTTGAAGAACGATCGGAGATTTTTATAGAGAAGTTTGGTGATGAAATNTATCAACTNCAATTGGAGGAAATTAAGCAGGTGACCAAATGGGATCTAATCCAAGAGTCTACGGTNAAAAAAATAATAGCCGGATTCTTCATAACACCGGTTATCTCAATAATTTTAAGGAAACAACCTAATTGAAACTCGACATGGAAGAAACAAANGACGTATCGAAAAAAAGTATNGCCTTCAAGTATGGNATTGTAGGCGGTTTGATNGGAATCATAGTATTCGTAGTACAAGATTTTACAGGTATTTCAAGCGATCCNAGCCTAAGNTGGATTGGTACNGTTCTATCNATNGTGATNAGTGCGGCNATTATTACGGTCGGTCACAATGAATTNAAGAAGAACGGTGANGGNTTNATGAATTACGGNGAGGGTTTAGGACTCGGAACTCTNATTTCATTNGTGTCTAGTATTATTTCTAGCATTTTNGTGTANATCTATGTATCGTTNATTAANCCTGCTTTCCTGGAGAATGTNAGGCTTCAACAAATAGAGGCGATGGAAAAGCAAGGNATGTCTGATGCACANATTGAACAAGGAATGAAGATGGCNGAGAATTTTTCTGGNCCAACNGCAATGNTGATATTNGGNNTAATAGGTGGAGTATTTTTNGGNTTNATNATTTCNTTGGTAGTGTCAGCNTTCACNAANAAATCNAGAGANGAATTTGAATAANNAANNCCTGTGACACNNAAAGCACTNNANNTNAGNATTGTAGTACCNGTATATAACGAGGAAGAATCTCTTCCNGAGNTNTTTNANTGGATNTGTAANGTNGTTGANGAACATNNAATANCAACTGAAGTGCTNTTTGTNGANGATGGAAGTAGTGATGCTTCCTGGGAGGTAATTATGAANTTNAGAAANTCGGATTCCCGTGCCAAGGGAATCCGATTCAATCGNAATTATGGAAAATCTGCNGCACTACANACTGGTTTCCAGGCATGTATTGGTGAAGTNGTNATNACCATGGATGCAGACCTTCAAGATAGTCCTGATGAGATCCCAGGATTAATNAAAATGATTAAAGAAGAGGGGTATCAGTTGGTGTCTGGTTGGAAAAAAGAAAGACATGANCCTCTTGGAAAGACNATCCCTTCAAANTTTTTTAATGGGGTNACCCGTATGGTATCNGGGATTAAACTTCACGACTTCAACTGTGGTTTGAAAGCNTANCACAGTGATGTGGTGAAGAATATTGAAGTGTATGGTGAGATGCATNGATATATNCCNCTAATTGCTAAATGGAATGGATTTTACCACATTGGTGAGAGGGTGGTACAACATCGAGAACGAAAGTTTGGCGTAACTAAATTTGGGTTAGAGCGCTTTGTAAATGGATTCCTTGATTTGATTTCGGTAAGTTTCGTTACCAGGTTTAGAAAGAATCCAATGCATTTTTTTGGAACACTTGGAACGCTTTCATTCCTTTTTGGTATCGTGGTGACTGGATTTCTCATAGGAGATAAACTATATTCCTTAGCACATCATTTGCCAGTAAGAGACGTAGTTGATCAGCCATTATTTTTTATTGCATTAGTCGCCATTATTCTGGGGACCCAGCTCTTCCTAGCCGGATTTTTAGCTGAGATGATCATACAAGTAAATCCGAAAAAGAACGATTATCTGATATCTGAAAAACTTGGCATCAATGCCTAAGTATTCATTAATTGTTCCTGTTTTCAAGAGGGAAGACGAAGTTTTAGAATTAATTGCGAGTCTCAATAACCAATCCTATAGGTCTTACGAATTAATTCTGGTTGATGGAAGTCCAACGAATGATTTGAAGTCTGTAGATGATCATGCTGCATTGAAATTCCCATTAATGAGTTACTATAGGCTTTACAGAAAGGGGTTAGGAATAAGTGCTTCTAGAAATTTCGGAGCAACTCATGCGACAGGAGAATACCTAATATTTATGGATTCGGACATATTGGTTCCTCCATCATATTTCCAAAAAATTGATAAAGTTCTGAATGATACCGGACCAGATTGTTTCGGAGGGCCTGATGCTGCCCATGAAACTTTCAGTACTGTTCAGAAAGCGATTAGTTTCAGCATGACTTCTTTTTTCACTACTGGAGGAATCAGAGGGAAAAAGACACATGTGGGTAAATTCAAGCCGAGAGGCTTTAATTATGGAATTCGAAAGAGTGTTTTTCAACAGTTGAATGGATTCAATGAGAATTTGCCAGTGGGGGAAGATATGGATCTTAGTGCGAGAGTAATTTCTGCTGGGTACCGAACTATGTTGATTCCAGAGGCTTTTCTTTATCACAAACGTAGAGTGTCTATTAAGAAATTCTACAAGCAGGTTTTTCGCTTTGGTGCTGCTCGTATTTTATTATCCAAACTTCATTCTGGAGAAATGAAGTTGCCCCATTTATTTCCATTGGCGTTTAGTCTTTATTTAATTTCCGGATTAGTGTTGCCTTTTATCTCTTTCTTAACTTTTAAGATTTGGTCTGGATCTTTATTGGTTTATTGTTCTCTAATATTTGCGGCGTCGACATTTGAGAATAGGTCGTTACTTGTAGGACTGGTGTCAGTGGCTACCTCCATTACTCAATTTCTCGCTTATTCTAATGGCTTTGTAAAAAATGCAGTTGCAGTCTGGATACAAAAACGTCCAGATGGTATTTTCCAACAGGTAGAGGGAGAACCAGAAAGTCCCTTATGATTTGGACATTCGATCCAGGTATTTGGAACCCATATCATCTAATGACCTACTGGTGTCTTTTATGATAGATTGCTTAATCATATGGAAAGCCATTAAGTGAAAATCTTCAGCTATCTCCATGTCGTTTACAGGGATGTGAACAGAAATGTTAGCAATTTCTTTGATTTTCCCACCGGAATAGCCACTAAACGCAATAGTATTAGCTCCCTGAGACTTAGCTTGTTCAAGAGCTTTCACAATGTTAACAGAGTTTCCACTACCTGAAAGACCGATAACAAGGTCTCCTTGATTGGCAAAGTTCTTTATCTGCTCACTAAAAATATCATCAAACGAAATATCGTTGGATATTGCTCCTATGGCTGAAAAATTATCATTGAGACATATGAATCTAAACTTTTTGTCTTCCTTATAGCTTGCACCTTTTACAAAATCTCCTGCAATATGAGAAGCCGTGCCTCCACTGCCTCCATTTCCGAATATATAGATTGATTTGGCACTATTTTTCGCTTTTACAAGTGCATTTTTAACCAATTCTAATTCTTCCAGGTTAAGCTTGTCAAGGGTTTGCTTTACCAGCTGTATATAGTTGTTGTAATGTTGCATTAGATGATATTCTCGTCTCCAAAATAGATAACCTTCGAACCCTCATTTTCAAGGTTGAAGTTGATTTGCCTTAATGGTTTTAGCGCTTCAATAAGCTTGGAATGGTTATCTTTATTACAATAGAACAATAAAAAACCACCACCTCCGGCTCCAAGTAGCTTTCCTCCAAGGGCTCCATTATGCAAAGCTACATCATATGCCTGATCAATAGCGGAATTGGTGATTTTAGATGCAAGACTCTTCTTAAGAAGCCAGTTTTCATGCATCAATCGTCCAAAGTCCGTGAGTTGGTTTGAGACGAGTGAATTCTTTAGATCATCCACCAATTTAGTCATCTCAATTAATACTGTTTTTTTGTCCCTGGATGTAGTATTTTTTTTCTGCTCTGCCAGAATTACATTAGCCTTTCGCTGAGATCCTGTGTAGAACATGATGAGATTCTCACTCAATTCTTTCTGAACTTCCTGCTTGAGGTACAGTTTTTCTACTGATACTGATTCATCAGTGTTAAATCGAATAATATTAAGTCCACCATATGCAGCTGCATACTGGTCTTGTTTGCCGATTGGCTCGCCGAGCTTATTGATCTCAATATCACATGCTTCCTTAGCCAGTCTCTCTTTACTTATATGAATTCCTCTCGACGCATAAAGGTTATGTAAAAGTCCGACGGTAAATGAAGACGAAGAACCCATACCTGTCCCTGCAGGCACATCCGCAATTGAGGATAACTCAATGCCTCCATTGATTCCAAATTGCGTGAAAACTTCCTTAAAAATCGGATGTGTAATTTCATCAAGAGATGTTACTGTCTCTGTCTTGGAGTACTTCATGCGTATTTTATCATCTTCAAAGAATTGATGAGATGATATGTACATGTATTTGTTGATAGATGTACTAAGTACCGCTCCAGGGTATTCTCTGTAGAAGTCAGGTAAATCTGATCCACCTCCTACAAAACTAATTCTAAATGGAGTTCTTGTAATGATCATATTTCTATCGTCATATCAGCTTGATCCTTCATTGGCTCAATTAGATGAAATTCATCTTTAATTCTCTTTCTGAATAACTCTTCAATAGCTGTCTTTTCATAACCTTTCCATTCATAAAGATGATAAAATCTCTTCTTATACTCATCAATACTGGTCGTGGAAAAAACTTTAATAGTTTGAAGATCACTGGGAAATTCTAACTTGAACGCAGGAATACCTTCTATAATGATCACTTGCTCGTTATTCAAATGGTATTTCCCTTTAGATCGGTCTATTTGATAATCCTTATGATAATGATCAAATTCAATCGTCTCACCTTGAAGAAAAGAGGTTAACCGCTTTTGTGTTTCATCAAAATTGAACCTTTCAAATACATTTGTTGCTCGATCTCTTTGACTTTTTTCAATTAGAAAATTATCCAGGCTGATGATGATGTTCTCAGTTTGTTCCTTTTGCAAATGTTTAGAGATCCTTTTAGCTAATGTCGACTTTCCGCTTCTAGCATTTCCACCAATTAGAATAATGGCTGGTTTATTGCTTGAAAGGTGAAGTCTGGTTGAAATTTGGTCACAGATTCTTTTCAAAGGATCCAGTAAAATGAAATCAACTGCTTCATTGACATCTTCAAATATATAGTCCGGCTCGGAGGAAGACTGACTAAAACCATGGCCTGTTCTAACGGCAATGGTAGTAACTCCGGCATTTTGTCCTGCAAGAATATCTGTTTCTCGATCTCCAATAATGAATGATTGATCCAGGTCAATATTAAAATCAGTTTGAGCCTGTAGCAACATGCCTGGGCTAGGTTTTCTCCAGGGGTGAGGTTTTTTAAACTCAACATTTTCTCCTGGATATCCTTTATCTGGATGATATGGACAATAATACAAAGCGTCCAACTTCGCACCTTCGATACCCAGGTTGGAATCGAGTTTCTTATGAATGTATTCTAATTCTTCAATAGTACACAGATTCCTGGCAACAACAGATTGATTAGTAACTACGACACTTAAATAATCTGAGTTGTTGATTTTCTTGATCGCTTCAGAGGTGAATGGATATAAAACAAGGTCTTCCACTTTATGGATAAGGTGTCGCTCTTCATTCAAAACGCCATCACGATCCAGAAATATTGCTTTTTGAGGATTAGCTAAATTCCGTCTCTTTAGTTTTCCTGAAAGAAAGTCCTCAGTTACTTTGGACAATCGATCAGGGGTACCCATATCTTTCAAATACTCTGAAGTATTGTATCCATAGAGTTTTAATTCATCAGTCCAGTTGGGAAAAATATCTTTGCCGAAATCAGATTTGACCGGACCAGGAAGATGATCAATAACTCTCTTTTGAAAGAGATAAACCCCAGCGTTGACCATGTTTTTATAATAGATATCGTCTTGGTGAGGTTTTGAGTGAAAAGCTACAATGCGGTTTTTATCATTTGTTTCAACAAGGTCACTATCATAAGGGTGGTCATTAGGGTGAATGACGAGTGAGGCATCTGCACTGTTGTCATTATGGAATTTGATGAATCTCACAAAGTCCATATCTAGCATGACATCTCCATAAATCACTAGAAATTGTTCTTCCAGGAATTTCTCCATTAGTGGAAATGCTCCAGCTGTCCCAAGTGGTTTTTCTTCTTCAAAGAAATCAATTTCTATCCCCCAATTTCTATCCTCTATGAAATCTATTAATGGCTTTTTGAGATGGTTTACTGTTATGATGATTTTTTCTATGCCATTTTCTACCAGGCAGTTTATTTGATGCTCAATTATAGGCTTGCCTCCAATTGGAATCATTGGTTTTGGGATTTCAGACGTAAGTTGTTTTAGTCTTGTTCCCTTACCCCCGGCTAAAATGATTGCTTGCATGGATTGATAGGTTTGAGCGATAAATTATAAGAAGAGTGTCTATTGGTTAAACCTTGTCAACTCGATAAATAATTTCATTTGGTAGTGCAAACCTTTCAAACTCCTCTCTGGACAATTCATTACTGAAGGTTTCCTCGGAAACTTTGAATCCAACACTGGAGAGACGTTTACCATAATCTTTTCCATACATTCTAACATGGTCATCTTGACCAAACATTTTTTCCCTTTCTGCAGGGGAAGTAATGGTTTTGTCTTCAAACGTCTCGTCTTTGATTGGGTGGAAAAATGGGACTTGTAGTATAGCCCATCCTCCTGGTTTTAGGACTCTATGGATCTCTGACATGGCTTTAATATCACTATCCACATGCTCAAGTACATGATTGCAAAAAATTAGATCAAAAGTATTTTCCTCAAATGGGATGTCCTGGATGTCCATTTTTACTTTGGCGAGTGGTGATTCAATATCCGCGGTTATGTATTCCAGATTAGTCAGTTTTTCAAATCGATCAATGTAACACAACTCAGGGGCGATATGAAGCATTTTACTTTCTTTGGTGAAAAAATCGGTCCTTCTTTGTAAATACAGCCAGATCAAACGATGGCGTTCTAATGCTAAACAGCTAGGACAAAGTGCATTTTCACGAGATTCACGTCCATATGGTAAGAACTTCCTGAAGGTAGATTCACATACCGGACATTGTACCGAATTGCCTTTGTAGAAAAATGCTGCAATTCTTAACCCGTAGTGACTGACAAGTTGTAAGTATTTGCGCGGTACATTCCTAAGAAGGAAACTGATGAGTTGTTTCATATAGGTGTCGCTAGGACCTTGATTTTAGGCGGTCAAAGATAGATAAGAATAATTTTTTTAAGGTGATTATTGAAATAGTCTATTATGTTGGAGGAAAAATTATATTATTGCGCCCTAACATAACATAAATGATTGACCTTATGAAAAAACTTAAAGTCCTTTCAATGGCCTGTCTGGCCATGATCACCGTCTTGTTTAGCTGTAATGAAAAAGATCATCACGATTTTGATGGAGAAGTTCAATTTGGTTTTAGTCCTGTTGACCTTCCTTCTGGTAGAGTCACTCAGGCTGATGCCTCCAAATTATTAGTAACTGTTGAAGACTCTGATGGAGAAGTGGTACTGGATCGTATGGAGCTTGATTTGGTTGCGTTCGGCGATTCTTATTTAACAGATCCTGTTTCCCTGAGACCAGGTAGTTATGAGATTACAGAATATTTGGTAATGAATAGCTCAAGTGAAGTGGTTTATGCATGCCCTAAGGAGGGTTCTGATTTCGCTCACCTTGTAGAAAATCCTTTACCTGTTTCGTTTGATATCGAATCTGATGTTGTCAATCAAGTAGGAGTAGAAGTAGTTCCTGCTAATGCTGGTACAGGTGAGGAGTTTGGATATGCAACATTCACGTTCAATGTTGTGGATTATGTTCAGTTTGATCTTGCCGTATTCATGTATGATCTAACATCATCAAACTATGTGCTGACTAGTGCAGATTATTCTATATCTGCAGATGGAGAAGATATCATCAGTGGGGCTCTGGATTCTGCAACCAATACTCTCACTCTGCCTATTCGTAGTAGTTATACATTAATCATTGAAAAGTCTGGTTACAATACTTATTCGGAGACATTTACTAAAGGTGATTTGGACTCCCACCAGTCTGATCCTCTAGAAGTAGAACTGCTTGGTGAAGAATTAGCTGCGTTAGTAATTGAAACAGATAGTACTAGTGGTAAGGATGCAATTCTATTCTCCTTAGATCCGGATACTAATAAAGGTGAGGTTTCAGCTAATTATGCATTAGCTTGGACCTGGAGCGATTTAGGAGGAGCTGGTGTTCAAAAGAGTATTATGGAGTTTGATATGGCTGATTTGCCAGCAGGAAAAGAAGTGATGAAAGCAACTCTCAAACTTAAATTTATGAGCAATTCCTATTTTGCAGATCTCTATCATCAGTTTAAGTCCAATGAAGCACTGCTTCAAAGAGTAACAGAGGCATGGGATGAAACAACTGTTACGTGGAACAATGCACCCGCGGTTACTACAACTAATCAAGTGGAAATACCAAGTACAATCGACAATCACGGACAGGATTATACCATAGATGTGACACAATTGGTTAAAGATCAGCAAGTAGATGGAAATTTTGGTTTCATGTTGAGTCTTGTTTCTACAGATTATTATCGCGGCGTCGTAATGGCATCTAGTGATCATGCAGATTCTAGTCTTAGACCTTCGTTAGAAATCATTTATACCAAATAAAACTTCTAGCATCAACAGGCAACGCCTGTTGATGCTTCTTTTACTTCTCAAAGAGCCTCATTCTGAGTTTCTTGCATTTATTGGTTAGCTCTCAATTTTTATCACTACTCTGCAACAATTGACCAATAAAGTATTAAGATCACTATATTTATAGATCAAACAGGTAAGGTGGGATATATGTCTATACGTTTATGTGTCATCATATTCACCATTTTCTTGATGGGATCTAAGGTACTTGCTCAAAAATCAAATAACGATGATTGGGAAAAGCATGTGCCGACTGAAAATATTCGGCAAGGCTATCAGGCTGATAAGCCTAGAAATAGACCCAAAAGGAAGGTGATTGAGTACATCTATGTCAAGGATTCTAAGGATATTTTATACGGAAACCCTTGTGCAATGGAGGTTACTAGAAAAATGGGTTTTGAGTATGTTCCTCAGCCACTTGGTGTGCCAGGAGGCATGTCAATTAATGAGATTGAGAAGCATAATATGCTGATTAAGCTAAAACTATTTTTCACGAAGGGGCCTTTTTGGAAGTTAATTGTCAAGAAGCGAATTAAAGATTGTGCCACGAATAGTGGAGATTTTGTAGGATAATGGAAGCCTTACCTGTCAAGTTTTCTCAAACAACTTTAACAGAACTGATGATTCCCAGTTATGCCAATTTTGGCGGGAAAATTCATGGAGGTATTTTATTGTCTTTAATGGATAAGGTAGCTTATGCATGTGCCAGTAAACATGCTGGTGCTTATTGTGTCACTGTTTCTGTAGATGAGGTGGAATTTTTACAGCCCGTCGAAGTGGGTGAATTAGTTCATTTTAAAGCTTCGGTGAACTTTGTGGGAAATACATCATTAGTTGTTGGTATCCAGGTGACAGCTGAAAACGTGAAAAACCATTCGATCAAGCATACCAACACAAGCTATTTCACCATGGTAGCCAAAGATGATGATGAGAAGCCTACTCAAGTGCCTCCATTGATTCTCGAAGATATGGACCAGATAAGAAGATTTATAGAAGCCATCAAGCGCAAGAATCTGAAATTTGAATCCAAAAAAGCTATGAAACAAGTCAAATCAAATTTTATTCTTGTAGAGGATTTTCCTTTGTTGAAAGACCAACGGTGCGAAACTAGACTTACCAAGGAAGGTGGCGACTGGGAAAATCTATTTGCGGAGAATAATTAGCTCGTCGGATAATTTAGTTCATTCATCGATGAAAAGCAGGTATTGGTCTGATGAGAAAACCTGTTATTTACTTGCGTTTTAGATAACGTTATGTAATTTTGTACGCCATTAACAAATAACCACATCACCGATTATGCCATTGATTAAATATTTATCTCGTCTTGAACGAATACATTTTCTTATTTCGAAAAAAGCAACAGGCACTCCAGAGCAACTAGCAGACAAATTGGGTATGAGTAGAAGTATGACACTCAACTATTTATCTCAGATGAAGACTCTTGGTGCTCCTATTTCTTATGATCCGTATTTAGAATCCTATTACTATACCGAAAGAGTGAGGTTTATTCCAGGGTTTAAAAGGGAACTCTCTGAATCAGATATGAATCAACTAAATGCAGGAAATTATTTTTGTAGTCCATTAATATTAGACTGGTCTGATTCATCTTTGATATACCTCTGAAATCAGGGGTAGGGGAAGCCGAAAACCAGATAGAGTAGGTATTCATGTAAAAAGTAAAACTATGAAAGAATTGAGCTTGGAAAGGATGACAACAATTCATGGTGAAAGTGCATGTGAGAACACAGCATATGTACTTGGGGCAATTGGGTTTGCAGCAGCCGTTGGAGCAACAATTGCAACCGGTGGTGCAGCAGCCCTACTTTTAGCATCTCAGGGTTGGGTGTTTTCATCAGTAAGTCTTGCTTTGGGTGGAGCTTGTTATGCTGAATAGAATTTTAAGGCCTTCTTTATAGGAGGCCTTAGTTAAATGTGAAATTATCATGAAAGAGTATAGAAGAAGACTTTTTATCTATTTGATTGCAGTTATACCCTTATATCTAGGCTGGAATTTATACAATGGAGATAAGGTGTTTTTTGGTGTAATATCAGTTACATTATTCACACTCTTTGCCTTCAGTAATCTATATTTTGTTTTCAATATCAAAAATGACACTTCGGATTTTAAATATTTATTACTAGTTGTGGCATTATGGATCGTATATTTTGCTTCATATGACATTTTTCTAGCATTACTTTTTATTACTTGTCATTCGATTCTCTATGTACTGAATGTAAACTTGATAACTTCTAAAATTTCAGACATGAAAAAACATATTGATATCTACGAGAAGAAGTCTGAATCACCTCTTTTATTCTCTTTTAAATTCCAGTCAACATCTGTCATGCTTGTTTCGTTAGTTTTTTCCTTAGGCTCATTAATAGTTTTGTTTGTAAGTGTATTTTGAGATTTGTTTCATGTAAATATTTAAACCCAAACTTATGTTAATCATTTTGTTGGTTGAATGAAACTCAATAGCAATGAATAAACATTTTTCATTTATACTATTTGTATTTGGTTTAATATTTATTTCTCTCGTTATAGAAAAATTCTTGATCAATGAGAATCATTACTACGAGTACTATGCCAGTCAGCTTTCATTAAATCAAATTGATAGTTTAATTAATAATCAATCCAAATGGTCTTGGGTTGGCTATTTGTTACTACCAGTGATTTATCTCCTAAAGTTTTCTATGCTATCTATATGGATTTTAGTCGGGATCATTTTTTTTAGCTACAAAACTTCATTTAAGAAAATTTTCCATCTAGTAATAGTCTCTGAGTTTGTATTTCTTATTCCTGCTTTCATTAAAGTCGTCTGGTTTGGGTTGATCCATACTGATTTTACGCTTGAGGAATTGAGCTATTTTACTCCGCTTTCCGTGGCTAACCTTTTTGACCTTCAGCAGCTGGATCCTTGGTGGGTATACCCATTGCAAAGTATAAATCTCTTTGAGCTAATTTATATTCTCGTATTGGCTTTTGGGATAAGGAACTTAATCAAACTAGATTATTCCGAGGCATTAAAATTCACGATTCCGGTGTATGGTTCAGGGCTCATTATCTGGATCGTTTTTGTAAGCTTTCTGACTTTGAACTATTCCGTCTAATGTCCAGAAAAAGGATAGCAGGCATTGTTTTTGCTTTATTGATGATCTCAGCGATTGGATTTTTTGCATTATCTGTAAGTAAAAAACATAATCGACGAGAGGAGATTAAAAGCACAATGACTCTTTCTAACCTTGGCGAATCATTGGACTTTTCACTAAGTCAATACCTGGATCCCACATTGGTGTTAATCGTTAACAGTGAGTGTGAACATTGCCAGTGGCAGGTAGAGGCTCTACATCAGCAGAATCTGGCTTTAGACATGACCAATTTGATTTTCATTTCTATAGAATCACGAGATACTTTAATAAACTATTTGACTGAGGTTGGGTTCTCAGAACGCAAAATTGTAGCATTTGAAAAGGAGCCGAAACTCATAAAAGCAGCAATTGGATCTGTCTCTACCCCGCAGCTATTGATTTATAATCAGAATCAATTGGTAAAACACTATAAAGGAGAGACAAGAGTTGATTTAATTTTAAAATCCCTCTCAGATGAAGACTAACTTAAAGGACCTAAGTAAGACATTTGTTAGGCAGCAAGGGCAGTCTGATTGTGGTGTTGCATGCTTACTGTCCGTGATCAAATTCCATAAGGGATATTCTTCTCTCGATATTATCCGTCAGAAAAGTGGCACAACTAAAACAGGAACAACCATTCTGGGACTTTTTCAAGCGGCAAACCAACTAGGTTTTGATGCTAAGGGATTGGAAGCTGAATCGGTTGAAAACCTTAAAGAATTGAAAGAGCCAGCTATTTTACATGTTGTTCTTGAAAACAGGCTTCAGCATTATGTGGTATTCTATGGCTTTAATGAAAAGGAGCAACTCATTATTGGTGATCCAGGGTCTGGAATAGAACTGTGGGGTAAAGAAAAACTCAAGGATGTATGGAAGTCCAGGGCTTTGCTGAAACTTACTACAAATGATTCTTTCAAAGTCCTTGATCAAAAATCTGATTCTTTTAAATGGGTTAGAAAATGGATTAAAGAAGATTTTAATATTCTTCTTGCAGCTTTGTTCTTAGGTTTATTGATAGCTGTTTTCAATCTATCCTCAGCGATTTTCACCCAAAAGTTGATTGATGTGATCCTTCCACAAAGGGAATTGGGCAAATTATTTGTTGGAATTTCTCTTTTTGGAATTCTCTTGTTATTTAAAGTAGGTTTAGGATTCGTTCGAGGGACATTTTTACTTACACAGAGCAGAGACTTCAACAACCGAATGATTCAATACTTTTTTGGGTCATTGATCCGTCTTCCCAAATCATTTTTTGATTCGAAAAAATCAGGTGAGATGATTGCTCGAATGAATGATACCAGGCGTATTCAAACAACCGTAAGTTCACTTGTGGGAAATTTGATTATCGAAGTTTTGGTTGTGATCACTTCTCTAGTGGCAGTTTTTCTTTATAGCTGGCAAATGGGGATTCTCGTTCTTTTTATCATTCCAATTTTTTTGATTCTGAATGCTCGATTTAGTCGACCTATACAGAAGAAGCAAAAAGAGGTGATGGCATCTTATGGGTTAAACGAGAGCAATTATATTGATACAATTAACGGTATAAGTGAAATTAAGTCCCATTCTAAATTAGGTCTATTCGAGCGAATAACCTTTTCATTTTATGACAGATTCCAGGGAAGTATCTTTGATCTGGGGAGGGTACAGATAAAATTTTCATCGGTTATTGAAATAGTGATGGTGCTAATGACCTTGGCCGTTATTAGTTATTCATCCTATTTGTATTTTGAAGAAGTATTGGCGTTAGGAGAATTGATGGCTGTTGTTGGGCTTTCTGGAAGTATTGGCCCTTCGCTTACAAAAGTTATTGTTTTTAATATTCAGTTTCAGGAAGCAAAAGTGGCGTTCGAAAGAATGCAGGAATTTGCCAATGTGGAACAAGAAGATGTTGAAGGAACTGATATTGAAGAGTTTGCATACAATGAGCTTTCATTAAAAAATGTCAGTTTCAATTATCCTGGTTCATTGGATTTGATAAAAGAAATTAACCTTGATATAAAACGAGGAAAAGTTGCTGCATTGCTTGGTGAAAGTGGGGAAGGAAAAAGTACTATTATTCAGCTGATACAACGTTTTTATTCATTGAATAATGGCATGATTCAATTGGGTGATTATAATATAAATAAATTCAATTTAGAAGCGTATCGCAACAAGATATCTGTTGTGTCTCAAGATACCAAGCTATTCAATAATTACCTTTTGTTCAATATTGCTTTGTCTGAAGATCCTCAAGAATATGAGCACTTAGTGAAATGGTGTGAGTCAATTGGGTTTGGAGAATATTTTAGAAAATTTCCACAAGGTTATATGACATTGTTAGGTGAGGAAGGAGCAAATATCTCTGGAGGTCAACGCCAACTAGTTGCTCTTGCTCGAGCACTTTACAAAAAACCGAAATTCCTCTTGATGGATGAGAGTACTTCAGCAATGGATATAAATACAGAACGCTTTGTATTTGAATTAATAGAATCCTTAAAAAGTCAGATGGGGGTACTTTTTGTTACCCATCGAATTAAAACAGCGGCCAAAGCAGATTATATCTATATTCTCGAGAATGGACAGATAAGTACGAAAGGTAAACCAGGTGATTTACTTCATTCAGATAATTTGTTTAGTCAGGAGATGAATGAAATAACTTCTGTAATTAGCTAATTACACTCAAAACTTACTTCACCAAGATAACCTAGCTCACGAGCTTTTCTTAGCGATCTACAAGCTCTGCGGTGATTTCCAATTTGTTCAAATCCTTCAGCCGCAGTAATATAGTTCTCCGCACTATTGGGCCACATGTTCAAATTCCATTTTGTTGCCTTGATTGCGCGTTCAGGATTTCCTGACTCTAAATAAGCTCGAGCCATTCCTGTATATAAGAAATAATGTTCTCTGGGGATAACATTAGCTGTTAAAACAAGTGGATATGCGTTTCCATATATGCTTTTATAGAGCTTTATTGCATGCTCGTTCGCTTTTTCATAATAAACCAAAGCTTCGGTTGGGTTTTGAAGATTGATATGATAGATCTGAGCCAGTGACATGTATGAGTTCAAGAGATTGAAATTGGATACCAATAACTCATTGTATTGAGCAATAGCTTCTTCTATTTTTCCTGAACTCTTGTAGGAGTCAGCCAGGTGCTCTTGTAAAACATAGGTAGTTCTGGGGCCATAGTTTTGGATCAGTTCGAAATAATAAATAGCATCCTCGTACTGTGCTTTTTTATAGCTTCTTTCTGCTTTATCCAGAAACTCAACATAAAGACGTTCCTTGAATTCTTTCATGTCACTCTCTTTGTCACCAAATACTCCTAAATCATTCAATGAAATAAGCGCTGCTTCCACTTTTCCCTTGTGGTAATCATTTTGTACCGACACAAAAATAGATCGTCTAAGAGCCAGCTTTTCTTCCAGGCGTTTTGTATCGATCAAGTTTTTTATTCCGATTCCTGACATAACAATTATGGCCATGATTAAAGTGAATCCAAAGGCATAGGCTGTGGCTATCCAGTTTTCTCTCCAGTTTATCCTTGGATCTACGTAAGGTCTTTTTGGTCTATGATAAGAATATGGTTGTTCGGAATAGGTTGAAGTGGTAGTGTAAGAGGTGGTCCCAAATTGTCTGGCAAGATCATAACGAGCTTTTTCATATGGATTGGAAAGTACCTGGTAAGCTTCATTGATCTCTTTGAATCGTTCTTCCATTTCTGGATGCCCACCATGTTTGTCTGGGTGATACTGTACCGCGAGTTTTTTAAATGCCGCTTTTATTTCCGAAGCATTTGCTTGTTCAGTAATTCCAAGTGTCTCGTAGTGATTAGTCATGGTAATATTGGTTATTAACGAATCTTACACATGATATTGTTCCATTTACATGAGTTTGTTAGAAAGCCAAAATCCTCCAAAACATAGGAGTAGACCTCCAACAATGCTTATACTGACATACAATATGAATGGAGTGAACTCTCCCGATTCCAGTAATTTTAGCCCATCGAGTGAGAAAGTGGAAAATGTCGTGAAGCCTCCACAAAATCCCGTAATTAGCATGAATTGAGTGATTGGTGAACCAGACTTTATGAATATGCCACTAAGGATACCAATTAGTAAACTACCTGCAAGATTTACAGAAAGCGTTGCATAAGGGTATGGAGATGCTAGTTGACTAGTCATCAGGATACCCATAAGATACCTTGATACACTCCCTAATGCTCCTCCGATTGCAACATAAATGACTTCTTTCATATTCCTAATTAAGCCTGATTTTTGATGAACTGCTGGCAATGTGCAATGAGATCAGGGAAAAAACTAGTAAAATCAGCTTTAAACTCATCATAATGTTTCTCCAGGCTTCGGCTTGCTTCTTCCATTTTGGATTCATAAGGAGTTCTTCTAGACATACCTGTGAGTGCACGATCTATTCCTTCCACAAATTGGTAATTGTAAAGCCAGTTGTCTCTTTTCATATAAGACAACATGTGAAGTGCCTTGTCAGGAATTAAATCCCGATTCTTAAGCAGCATGTTGTAAGCTGAAATGGTAAATTCTTCTAAAGGAATGGTGTGATAATTAAGCCATAGAGATGCTAGAAAATGATCGTAAAATACGTCTGATATTACAGGGGCATAATGGTGAAACTTTGGCCTCAATCTTTTTTTTGTGTCATGTACAATTGGATGTGTATCAGTAAACTGGTCAATTTCTCTGTGAAGAATGATTCCTTTCTGTACCTCAGAGGGGTATTTTTCTAAAGCCTTACCTTTTACAAAATCCCCGATGAAGTTGCCAATAAGCAGGGATTCATCGCCAAATGACAGGTATATGTGAGCGAGAAAATTCATTTGTATGGATAGATAAGCATAGAAACAAAAATTTTGTTCATCCTGTATTTTACATTAAGTTTAAAAATTATTTGGTAAGAACCCCAAAAACTCTCTTTTCATCGCAACAAGATCAACAAATATGGCTCGTACTCAACTCAACCTGCTAGTGCAACTGGCAAAGGTAGACGGAGTTGTTGTGCAGGACGAAATTGACCTTATCAAAAAGGTGGGTGATGATCTTGGTATGTCACAAGATGAAGTAAGTGCCTGTTTTGAAGATCCTAATCTTGTAGAAGATCTTGATAACCTGTCAGATGATGAAAAGTATGAATTCATCTACAATGCTGTTCAGTTGATGAAGATTGATGGACGTCTCTACAAAGAAGAAATTCAGTTTTGTGCTCGAATAGCCAGCAAAATTGGCTATGAGGAAGAAGTATTAATTGAATTGATGCTCAAGGTATATAGTGATCCAGATATATCTGCTGACAAGGACACTTTAAAAACTACTATCCAGAAGTATTTGAAACATTAAGATGGATCATTCCGAGCACTTTCTGCATCTTCTTCAGCTCCTGAAGAAGGAGCGAGTAGAGGATAGAAAGCAATACGAAAACAAGATTAGAAACCGATCGCTTGAGGATCGAAAAAAGGAAGGGGTAACCTGGTATCCTGTAGTTATTGATCGCTCGTATTTAGGAACTGGTGAGAAATGGGTTTTACAGCTTGAGCGAACCTCACTAACTGAAAATAGGCATTATTTTCAAGCGGGCTCTTCGGCAAGTTTATTTTTGAACGATGAAAAGAGAAAGCTAAGTGCCTCAGGCATTATCAGTCGTGTAAATGAGAAATACATGACCCTGGTGCTTAATAGTGATGATGCCCCAGACTGGATTGACGAGGGTAAGCTCGGTGTTGATTTGCTATTTGATGAAAGTACCTATGACGAGATGGAAAGAGCCATGTTGTCAATGGCATCCGTTAGGGAAGGCAGGCTGAAAGAGCTGGTCAAAATTTTGTTGGGAGAGACAGGGCCTCGATTTGATTCATTAATTGATTTAAAGCATCCTGGGTTAAATCAAAGCCAGAACAAAGCGCTTTCATTGATACGGTCATCTAAAGATGTGGCGTTGGTCCATGGTCCTCCAGGTACTGGAAAGACGACTACACTTGTAGAGGCTATTAAGGATACTGTATCTGCAGAAAAGCAGGTGCTTGTTGCAGCTGCAAGTAATGCGGCAGTTGATTTACTAGCAGAAAAGCTTACACAGCAAGGGTTGCGAGTATTGAGAATCGGCCACCCGGCTCGAGTAACAGAAGAAGTTGTTGCCTGTACTTTGGATGCACGGTTGAGTGAGCATGATGATGCCAAGATGCTCAAGGAGCTAAGAAAGAAGGCTGAGGAGTTTAGAAATTTAGGTAGGAAGTATAAGCGTAACTTTGGTAAGGCTGAGCGAGAGCAAAGAAAAATGCTTCTCAATGAAGCGAGAAATCTGAAGGATGAAGCTCATCTATTGGAGGATCACATGATCTATGATGAGCTAAACAAGGCACAGGTTATTGCCTGTACTTTAATTGGTACAAATAGCCAATACATCAAAGGAAGAACATTTAAGACGCTATTTATTGATGAGGCATCGCAAGCACTCGAACCCGCTGCCTGGATTCCCATCATGAAAAGTGATCGAGTAATTATGGCGGGAGATCACTGGCAACTCCCACCAACGGTAAAATCAATTGAAGCTGCTAAGGAAGGATTATCCGAAACGATTTTTCAGCGAGTGATTGAGCAATGGGAAGCTGATGTGATGCTGGAGGAACAGTATCGAATGCATGACGATATCATGCAGTTTTCCAATGATCATTTTTACAAAGGGAAATTGCGAAGTGGAGATATCATTCAGCAGAGAAGATCCATGTTTGATCAGACTGTGAAGTTTATCGATACAGCTGGTTGCGGATTTGATGAAAAACTGAATCAGGAGACACTTTCTACCTACAACGTGGAGGAGGCTCGGTTTGTGCTGAGTCGTCTAAAGGAGATATTGAATGATGTGATGTCTCGTGAAGATCGGATTCCTACTATCGGAATCATAGCTCCCTATAAGGCTCAAACGGAAATATTGAGGAAATACCTTGAGGATTTGGGATTGGATCAAGATGTGTTGAAAAGGGTTACGATCAATTCTGTTGACTCCTTTCAAGGACAGGAACGGGATATCATGTTCATCTCCTTAGTTCGATCAAACCCAAATGCAGAGATAGGCTTTCTCGCAGATGAACGTCGGATGAACGTGGCTATGACGAGGGCTCGACATTTATTGGTGATGGTTGGTGATTCGGCCACTCTGAGTAGTAATGCATTTTTTGACGAACTAATCCAGAACCTTCAAGGCCGAAATTTGTACCAAAGTGCATTTGAGTATCTTTATTCCTGATCAGAAATTAGTACACATGAAATACATCCTTTTATTCCTTATATCGCTGCCATTTTATTCAAATGCGAGGAAGTAGATATTAAGCAAGTTCTCAAAAACCAAGTGGAATGTTGGAATAGTGGTGATTTGGAATGCTATATGGAGGGTTATTGGAGGTCAGATCAGTTGATGTTTGTGGGTAAGAAGGGGGTGACATACGGTTGGGAATCGACATTGTCCATGTATCAAAAATCATATCCGTCAAAAGAAAAAATGGGGTTCTTAGAAATGGATATAAAAGATATTTACCCGCTTTCTGAAGACTATTGGTTTGTCATAGGCCAATGGAAACTCACTCGATCTGGAGATACACCTCAAGGATATTTTTCGCTCCTTTTTCGAATGATTGATGGAGAATGGAAAGTGGTTGTGGATCATTCATCTTAATATACCATCTATCACGGATGGTTCTTTTTTAATCAAATCCCGAAATTTCAATTTAAAAAACAGATCATGGGCATCTTTTCCAAGATTAAAAATTATATCACTGGTGGTGCGGCGGATGTCTCAGTTGTATTTGAGAATCATATCGTGAGGCCAGAGGAAGCATTACGTCTATTTGTTACGGCCTCAGCAAAAGATGACTGTACAATTAAAAAAGTGTATCTCCATTTGAAATGTGAAGAAACTTATAAAAAGAGAGAAACCAGGACTTCTACTGATAGTAATGGCCGAACGACCACAACATCACATGATGTTACTAAACATCATCGACATTATTTTAAGGAGTTGGTGCTTGCTGAAGGTATTCGATTGGAAAAAGGCAGTGAAGACAAGTGGTTGGCTGAATTTATTATTCCTGCTGACGCCTGGCCTTCATTTGTAGGTAAGGACTGTCATATGACCTGGCAAGTATTTGCTGGGTTGGATATGCCAGGAAATGATCCGGATAGTGGCTGGAATAAATTTTCGGTCATTAAGAAAATGAATTACTCTTTAGAGCAGGTTTGATATGGGAATTTTTAAGAATGTAGCAAATTTCGTAACCGGTGGTGCAGCCGATGTGCAAATAGAATTGATCAAGCCTGTATTGGATGATCAATTAGAGTTAGAAGTTGTCATCAGAGTTAAACCAACTGGAGAAACCATACATGCAAAGCGTCTTTATGTTGAAGCGCAGGCAGTTGAGAAGTCTTCCACTACCAATGTTTTATTCAAAATAGAACATGTACTGGAGGAGGAATTACAGATTAATAAAGGAGATGAAAAGGAATGGAAATACAAATTGATGTTTCCTGATGATGTGCCGCCTACGTATTTGGCGAAATACTTTACTGTAAAATGGGAGATCAAGGCATCATTGGATATGCCTGGTGTTGATCCGAATAGTGGCTGGCAACCATTTGTGCTCAACAAGGAGATTGATTTCAATTAGTGAGGATTGGAAGTAAAATAAAGAAGCCATGTCAATATTGACATGGCTTCTTCTATTTAGAAGTATTAGTAATTTATTGCTTTACGAATTTTCTGAAGACTGATTTACCACCAGACTCGATTTCTATCATGTAAATACCAGAACTAAGTCCAGATACATCTACTTTATGATCTTTCACATTACCAGAAGCAATTATCTGTCCACTAAGGTTAGTAATGGAATAATTCATTTCTTCTCTAGTAGTAGCAATGTTTAAGCTGTTTCCAACCACTGGGTTTGGATAGATTTCAAAGCTCACCGGTTGACCAACGGATTGAGTGCTGATAACATAAGATGTGTTGACAGCACCACCTACACAGAAGGTAGTAGTTTCGCTTGATCCGAAAGCACCTCCAGATGCAAGTGTAGAACCACCATCGGTTAGGCTATACGAACCATTACCATATGAACAACAGATGCCATCACCATAGGTGTCATTGATTACAAAATCGTAGCAGCCAGTTGGTAAAGAGATTACTTCAGTTACCGTTGATCCATCTGCTTGTGAACCATAAGTTCCTCCTGAGGCAACAACTGTAGAGCCGTCAAGGATTTCCCAACTAGTTTCTTCTGGATAGTTGTCTAGAACTATGGTTAGAGTAACATCATTATCTCCGCCTCCAGTAGAACCAGTAGTTACTTGTAGATCATCAATTGCGATATCAGAAGTATAACTCGATCCTGTGGTTCCAACAAATCTGAGTTTTACATCACTTCCAAGATAAGATGCAAGGTCAATATTCGCTGTATACCATGAGTTGCCTTGATTTCCAGAAAGCGACCAAAGTGTTGTCCATGTAGATCCATCTGTAGTAGCTTGTACAACTAGTGAACCCATAGCAGAACCATACATGTGGTATTTGAATGAGAATGTCGCAGCTGATTCTCCAGCCAAGTCGAAACATGGGCTTTCAAGGATAGCCGTTGCATTGCTTCCAATTTGTCCGGTTCCGCTCGTGGATGCCTCCAAATACAGGTAATATGATCCTTCTGTTGCAGAGCTTGGGCCTGTGCTTGAAGAAGGTGTTCCGTTAGCATCTCTTAGCCAGTTTCCATCATCACCAGTTGCCTGTGTCCATCCGACACTGCTTTCAAACCCTTCTGAGTATGGAAGAGTCTCAGTAGAAGAACAGCTCATACCAGCACTTGTAGTCGTTACACTTAATGCTGAACTTGCAGCTGATGTATTGCCAGCAGCATCACTCGCAGTTACAGTAAAGGAGTATGTGGTTCCAGCTGTTAGGCCTGTGATGTTAGCAGATGTTGTTGCCACTGTGCCAATGCTTGACCCTCCTAGGAATACTTCATATTCTGTTACTCCAACATTGTCAGTTGAAGCTGTCCAATTAAGTGTTAGAGAAGTTTGTGTAACACTTGAAGCTGCCAGTCCAGTAGGTACTGAAGGCGCTTGAGTATCACCAGCTGTGCCTGTGATATTCACTGTATAGTCTTCTACTTCTCCATAATTGAATGACTCACATGAGGTTGGAATACCATTGTATTTCATGGAAACTCTCATGCGTGTGGTGCCATCCACTGCAGATGAAGGAACTGTAAATGATCCCGTAATTGGTGTAGTCTGAGTTGCAGATCTAGTATAAACTTGCTCTCCTGCATCAGCAAAATCACCATCCTTGTTGTAGTCAACCCAAACGCTATAACCTTCGTTATAAACGGTGCCTGTCCATGTTGGAGTAATAGTGATGCTAACTGTAGCATTTTTTGCAAGGTTTGTTGATAGTGATGTGAAGTCACCATATCCGCCACTTGAAGCACCAGTACTATTGTCAATACTTCCTAATTGTACTCGGCTGATGTATTCATCATTCGTATTTTGACCATTAGATGCACAGTAATTCAACTGTACCTCAGTAGTGGTAAATGTGGTTGAGCTAGTATATGATGACGTAGATCCATCTGTACATCTGCTTCTAACCTGAGCTTCGTATTGTGTTAGAGGAGTTAATCCTGAAAGAGAAATAGAAGCGCTACCTGAAGTAGTGGTTGTCCAGGTAGTTGTGCCAGAGACTCTGTAACGAACATCATACGAAGCACTGGTTACTGTGTTCCATGACAATGTTGCACTTGAAGAACCTACATTAGATGAAGCTAGACCTGTAGGAGTGGAAGCTGTACATGGTAGTGCATTTCCAAGACCGGTTACCACCAATGTATAATCCTGGCTTCCGCTAGATAGAGATCCTTTATGTGTTACTGTAATGGTGTAGGTTCCGGAAGCACCTGAAACATTTACACGCTCATAAGGATCTACTGAGTTGTCACCTGTTGTGTTTGAGTTAACACCAGTCAATAGGTATGGAGAATATGTGGTTCCTCCTTTAGTTACTCGAATATCCAAATCGTTTACCAATACTGGTGTGGTAAGGTTAGTTGTTCCGGTGTTAGCTGTACCTGCAGGGTCAGTCCACGAGATAGATGCCAACAATGGGCTTGATCCGTCTGAATCAACCGTGATTGAATAGGATTGTCCTTGAGTTAAGGTTAGTTCAGAGATTAGCGAAGCTCCACCATTTGCGCTGATAGCTTCAGCTGCAGCTTTTGCATTTAATAGTCCCCAACCATACACAGCATCAGGACCCGCTATACCAGCGTCATCAGCGGTGTGTAGGGCTACTCCTTTAAGAGAGGCAGCTCTCATGAAGCTACCATTGACGTTGTTGTAATGTTGTTGTAATAGGAGTAATGTTCCTGTTACATTTGGTGATGCCATGGAAGTTCCTGTAATGGAATTGTAAGCAACATCACTGTTGTCATACGTAGAATAAACGCCAGTTCCGTTTCCAGTGATGTCTGGCTTGATTCTTAAGTCATCTGTTGGACCTTCGCTACTGCTGCTATTTATCACAACAGAATTGAAGCTACCATCATTGTTCACGTTAGCATCTTGACCATTGGCAACTACCATATTGTTTTTAGCAGTTGCATGACCAGATAGTTTGTCATAGGCAGAAGCACCGTTCAATGGAGAACCATTGGAGCTGTTATCAGCACCATCATTACCCGCAGCAACTACCATTAGGTAATATGGAGAGTTGTACATTAAGTTATCCCAATCGCGAGACTCATCAATGTAGGCTCCAAAATACCAGTCAGGTAGTGCAGATGCATTGTACCCATAAGAATGGTTTGATAACAACATACCAGATGCTGCTTCACTAGTAGCTTCCGTTAAGTCATTGTTCCAATCATGTGTTAATGCGCGGGCTTGTGGAGCCATACCTTTTGCTTGCGCCTGGACACCAGATGCTACAATCGTTCCAGTTACGTGTTGTGCGTGGAAACTATTGGAGTTAAGCGTGGTAACACCATCATTAATCGTCACTCGGTTATTGCCACCAGCGCCATCAAATTCCTGGTGAGTAACGCGGGTGGGTCCACCATCCCAGACGTGAGCAGTCATATTCTGTCCATCCAGACTAAGGCCCAATGACCCTCCAATGTTAAGGTGGTTGGCTCTTGTAGACCTGGAAGCATCAGCATTGTAGATGGTGTAATAAATTGGGAGACCTTCTGGAGAAATATCCATCAATTGATCAAAAGAGCCATCTTCTCTTTTTTTCATTAATTCCCAACCTTTTTGGTTCGCAACACGAATTACCTCCTGACGCTTTTGTTCTTGTTTGGCTTGAAACTCGCTTTGAAGACTCTTAAGCTTAGGAAGGTTGTATTTGCTTTGGATAGCTTCTCGCTCTTTCGTGGTTTGAGCAATAGCCATTGAAATAGTGAGTGTAAAGGCCAATAACATGGCCATTACACGATGAGTAGAGTTTTTCATAGAATGAAATTTGAATTATGGTTAACAACGGTTTTATTACTTTTTGTGCAGTAAATTCTTGTCGAGAAAATTCTCGTTGATTTTTTTATCACATAGAATTATAGGTTTAGCTGGCCGTCTCTAAAGAAGGCAATAAGTTGATATTTAGGTCCAAAATATCTATGGCGGATTCTCAAATATATGAAATATATTTTCGAAGAATCAAGGAAATGAAGTGGGAATTTTATGTGAAGTGAAACTTCAATCGAATGTTTGGTAAAATTTAATTTTTTGAAATTTTATTAAACCAAAACTTAGTTTTACTTACGTCCGATTCATGATGAATGGTGGTAATGTATAGATGAACAGCTATATTTCTTCGACGAACGGATTGGTTAAAATCTATCAATGAACTTATTCCATTAGCTCGAGCTACCAACCTTCTTAATTTTTAATTCAGCTCTTCTATTCTTCGAGTGATCATCTTCTGGGCATTCCGCACCATCACTACACTTGTTGAGGAGGAGCTGTTCTCCAAAGCCATACCATTCAATTCGACTTTCATCAATTCCCTTATCCTTCAAATAATAGACTACAGATAGTGCTCGCTTCTCAGATAGTTTTTTGTTGTAGTCATAGGATCCCTGGGCATCTGCGTGAGCACTAATAATTATCTGAGTGTCATCAGAGTTTCTCAATATTTTGAGTAGTTCGTCTAATGTCTTCAATTGCTCCCCGCGAACCGTGGCATCATCAAATCCAAAGTAGAGAGTGGCTTTATCGATAAAAGACTCTTCTAACAAGAAATCATTTTTTAAGGTGTCGATCAGCATGTTGGTGGTGTTCAATTTCAGACTGGCAGGAAGGTGAGCAGGAAGGTGAGCTGTTATTTGGTAATTTTTATTGGGTCTCAAGGTGAAGAGATATTTTCCATTGGGTCCACTAACAGAAGTATCCGATAATCCATCGGTTACATTTTCAATAATCACTTTTGTTCCAGGCAAAAGTTCGTGTGTTTCGTTACTAAAGATTCTTCCCTCAGCAAAGAGTTGATGTTTCCATAATTGGATAGAAGTTGTGTCTGGGTTTCCGTCCTCGTTGAATGAAGTGATTTCTATTGATTGTTCCTGAACATACCCTTTTTTGCTCGCCTGAATTACATAGCGACTGTTCAGGCTAGCATTGAATTCGAAAAAGCCGTCTTTGTCTGTTGTTAGGTTTAGGCTTTTCTGGTTGTTGTCTGTGACTGATACCCACACTCCAGAAATAGGCTCGTCTGTATAGGTCTCTACTACCTTTCCAAAGAGTTTTTGATAGTTTCTTCCGAAGTAATAAATGTCATCATTTCCTTTGCCACCGGCTCGGTTACTAGAGAAGTATCCACTTCTTGAGTCTGGTAATAGTACCATGGCAAAGTCATCACTTGAGGTATTTAGTGGGGTGCCAACATTTTCAACAGTGCCAAAATCCTGATCAGATATTTTGGATCTTAAAATATCCAAACCACCATATCCACCATGTCCGTCTGAGGCAAAATACAAGTAATTATTGTCTGAAACGTATGGAAACATTTCATTACCAGGTGTATTGATCCTGGAACCCAAATTCTTTGGTTTGGACCAATGATCCACTTCCCAGGTGCAAAAATATAAATCGCTACCACCTTCTCCTCCTGGCATGTCTGAAGAAAAGTATAAGTACTGATCATCCACACCCAACGCCGGGTGTGCTACAGAGTACTCGTCATTATTGTATTCAAAGGATTCAATGTCGGACCATTCATTGTTTTCTGTTCTTTCAGTAGTGTAAAGTTTTAGTTTGATTTTGCCATCCTGACTTCTACCTTTCTTTCTATGGAAGTAATTGTTTCTTGTGATGATTCTACCGTGATTTCAGTAGTGAACATATTCTCAAAGCGTTGTAAATGAGTGTGTTGAGAAGTGGTGTGAGTGCAATTATTTCTTTAATAAGTATTATTTTTGAATTAGATGAATCTATCTCTAGTGAAGATTAATCATTGAAAAGGGTCGATGAAAATGGAAACAATCATCTTATACAATAAAGATTGTTTCCATATTATATTTTACTCGTACCGCAATGCTTTCACAGGGTTGGATTTGGCTGTTCTCAGTGTTTTATACCCCACGGTAATTAGTGCAGTAATCAAGACATTTAGGCCTGATAAATTTTGGTCAATTTATTGTTTGAGGTGATGTAAATAGTTTTCATTATATGATGAATGGTTATAAAATGCCGTTGAATTGATGTTTTTTGCCGTTGAATGAGTTGTAAAAACCGGCAGAACTATTTTTTTTTGAAAAATATTTATATAATTGTTAAGTCATAATTTTTAACTATCGGTTTAGCCATCTAATTCATTGATTGTACTATAGCGTACTTCTTGCTAGACTGAGCATCTCTAATAAAGCGGTGAAAACATCATACAATTCGATTCAAATTCCTTCCTGGTTTGCAGTGTCATTATGCTCCTTCGTACCAGATTAGTTTGAGTCATCAGAAATAGACTGCAAGGGAAATGTTATCCCTTGTCCCCTTTCCCCAATTGTCAACCTATTTTACTTACATCCTATGTTACTGGAAAATTGTTCAATTCCCAGACCTGTTGTGATCCTATTGATTTTGGTCAGTTATATGTCATTTTTGTCTAATGCTACTGCCCAGACGGAACTACCTACAGTTACACCTCCATCCCCTGACGCCATGTCGTTTCAGAGGATTTCGTTTGAGAATTTCAACTCTTATACTGGGTCTGCTTCTATATCTGTACCATTGGCAAATGTTCAGGTTGGTCCTATTAACGTTCCGGTTTCCTTAAGTTACGTGGGCTCACATGGAATCAAAGTTGAGGAGGTTGCATCTGAAGTAGGGCTTGGATGGTCATTAAACGCTGGAGGAATGGTGTCAAGGACTATCCGAGGAATGCCGGACGAGCAAACCAATTATGGATGGCTTGATGGGGATCCGTTACCGACCGAAATGGATGTTTCGCAAGTAGATCTTTTCGAGGATATCGCCACTGGACAAAACGATGGCGAAGCTGATCTGTATAGCTATAGTGCTCCTGGGATCAGTGGGAGTTTTCTCATGCCGAAATCAGGAGGGATTTCTCAGGTTCCTATGTCCTCTAATGAAATTAATCCTTCTGCCAGATCCATTAGTTCCCCTATTCATGGTAACGAGTCTAATAACTGGAACGAATTCCAGTCCTTTGAAGTGATCTCACCGGAGGGACTGATTTACACGTTCTCTAAAAAAGAAGAGCTTCATTCTCATACTTATGGAACAGCAACATCTGTATCAAAATTTAAAATATCCTCATGGCACCTGACTCAAATATCGGATTATAATAGTGATCACATTGTCTATTTCGAGTATGATTGGCAAAATGGAGACGATACCAATACAGCCTATCAGGTATCTTATTCACAATCTCCAGAGAAAAACATAACTCCAATCGGAGTGTCTTTTGGAGTACCGAGATATTCTGTCACTAAAGTGCATAAACCTGTTTTGAAACGTATTTATGATAATCATGGTGTTAACACGATTCTTTTTGTTCGGGACACTATTCCAAGATGTGACAGAGGTGGTACCTATGCCCTGAATGAAGTACAGGTGTATAAGTATGGTCGTAGAGTAGCAAGGCATCAATTTATTTACAGTTACTTTGATAGGAATGGCATAGTTTCATATTCCGATCCATGTACTTCACGGAGTGATTTTAATGGTGCTGAGGATGGAGACATGTACCTTCGATTGAAGTTAGATGAGGTGAAATCTTTCAATGATACCGATACTGATCATCAATCACATTTATTCACTTATAACACTACTCACTACCTGCCGTCCAGGTATTCATACGCTCGTGACCACTGGGGATTCTATAATGGAGAGGAAGATAATCCAAGTTTGTTTCCAAAACAGTATCTCGATTTGTCTGGTTTTCAAGGTGTTGAAGGGACACACTTTTTTATTGGTGATGCCAATAGGGGTGTTAGTACAGATCATGCAAAAGCGGCTGTTTTGACTCGTATCACCTATCCTACAGGAGGTAATACCCAATTGATATATGAAAGTAATGAGGCGGCTCAACATGGATTGGTAGGAGATATGATAGATGAAAGTGTCACCATTGCAGATGGTTCATCTGGATCTATTTCGATTTCTTTGGTGACTATCCCTATGACTGAAGTCACCATTTCTTCTCCTGAGAGTTTTGAAGTCGGTAAAAATTGTGACCTAAAAGTTACTTTTCAAAATGTCGCAACTCAAAATTCAACAGTTGTGGGCTTTGATGGAAGTGCATACAATACCACAGGTCGATATATCAATAAATTCAGACTTGAAGCCGGTGATTATACAGTAACTGTTAATAAGTTCGATGGAGTTGGAGATTGTTTTGATTCCACAGGCTATTATCCAGTAAACGTCATTTGGGGCAACGAAGTACCAAGCAATAAGGTTGGGGGGCTACGTCTCAATTCCATTAAGAACTGCGATGGCTCAGATTGTCTTACTAAGGCATTCGATTACATTCGTGAGGATGGTGGTATTTCTGGATACCTACTGACAAAGCCAAGATATGGTTTTGCTGAGTTAGATTCATTAAATGATATAGGATTGGTTGGGATTTATCCCATCACCTGGCATAAAAGCTACAGTACCAATTTACCGTTAACAGCCACTTCAGGAAATGTAGTCGGCTATGATCGGGTGGTGGAGCGACAAATATCAGGTGGAGAGTCGTTGGGTTATACCGTGAAAAATTATATATCTCCATTTGATATCAAAGAAGAAGAGATGGCATTTGCTAATTCTCGTTATGATGCGTGGATTCAGCCTGTTTGGGGTGGGTATGAATACCCAACCATGCCCCCAGCACCAATAGTTAATAGAGACTGGGCGCGAGGGAAACTGAAGAAAACCGAGCATTATAATGACTCTGATTTAGTGATACAGGAAGATGAATATTTCTATAAGTTGTTTATACAGACCAAAGGTTCTTATGGAATTCAATTAGACCATCAGGATATTATTAACCCTTCTCAATTTTCCAGTGATTCTGATTTTGAATTTTTCGAAAGCGTACTTGGAGTTGTCACCCAGGGGGCAGAAGGAATTCCTATGGCATTTGCCAAATTTTATGATTTTCCAACGGGAAAAATCCAGCAAGTAGGGACGTCCTTTGTCAAATATGATGCGAATGGTGATGGACAGACAACTGCTTCATCCACCATTTATGCTGACGTTGTTCAACTAGATGATTTCGTCAGAACCTCAGAGACCTCCAACAGTAAAGGAGAAACGGTATCCACCAGCTATAAATATACATTTGACAATGTGTTTGGGAGTGGGGATAGCCGCCAAACGGTATTGGAAGATCTGGATGACCTCAATGTAAAAATACCAGTCGAATCCAAATCTTATGTCGCTGGGGCATTAAATGAAACCACACAAAGCGTCTATGATGATTTTGGTTCAGATACCTACTTGCAATCTGTCAACAAAGCTTTTGATGGCAATCTTTTCCGAACTACTGGTGTAGTAAATGACTATGATGATGATGGTCAGCCATTATCAGTAAGTACCATGGACGGGATGACTACACTTTACCAGTGGGCCGATTTCGGTTTGGTGAATGCCGTAGCCACTTCTCCTGTGGATGCACTTTTGGTTTACTATGATTACGAAGGTGACGCAGGCAACAATTCAAATCAATCATGGTCAGGTGAAAAATCTTTCAGTACTGGAGGCTCTGTGACCTATTCACATGCTGTGGGGTCAGATATGATTTGTTCCTACTGGTATTTATCAGGGGGTGAATGGGTATTCTCTGGGCCAATAGCCTATACAGGGAGCATCACAATCACCCAAAGCACGATTGATGACTTCATTATTTGTCATAAAGATGCCCAGGTCAGTACGAATAGTTATGATAAAGGACAGGTAACATCTAAATCGGGACCCAACGGCATACCAACTTATTATGAATACGATGGGTTTGGCCGACTTGCCTTGATCAGGGATCACGAAGGCAATATCATCCAACAGTACGAATACCACTATAAAGACTAAACATCAGACTTAGTCATATTTCTCATCCATTTACCTAATGATTATGAAACAGTTTCTTACCATTTTAGCTCTAAGTCTGACATTTAAGGTCTTTGCAGGAATTACTGGTCCTACCTCGGTAGCTCCAGGTACCTATACTTATACTTGCAGCAATTGTATCGATGATCCAAGTGCCGTTTGGATCGTAACAGGAGGTTTTGCACCTATTGGGTCTAGTGCAAGTAGTATCGATGTTTGGTTCAAGAATGTAGGTACATTTACAGTCCAATGGGGTGTCCCTGGTGGTACCATTTATTCTACATTGACCGTTACAGTTGTTTCAATCCCTGCACAACCTACAGGTCAATCTGTATTGTACAATTGTTCTACTGCATCATTATATTCTACAAATGCACCTCCATCTGGAACCACCTGGTACTGGCAAACCAGTTCTGGTGGGACTAGCACTTCTTATCCAGGATCAAAAACCATATCTACTGGAGGAACCCATTACTTAAGAGCTAAGAATGCAGCTGGTTGGAGTACTAGCTCAGCTAGTATTACTGTTCCTAATTGGGAACAGGATGCACCGACCCCACCTTCGACAACATTGTATGAGTATTGTTCGTCAGGAACGGTTTCTGCAACCATGACGTCCAATAATTCAAAAGATGAATGGTATACTTCATCGTCGGGAGGGAGTCCGGTTTATACAGGAAGCTCCTACACGGTAAGTGTTGGTGCTGGCCAAACAAAAAACTATTGGGTGTTACCAAAAACAGCATTTGGATGTGCTGCATCAGGTAGAACTAAAGTTACTGTGAAATCATACCAACCATCAGTTGGAGGTAGTATGGGTTCAAATGAAGGTACGGTATGTCACTCTGCTTCTGTTTCATTTACTTCTTCAGATAAATTAGGGACCATTACAAATTGGCAATATCGAGAAAAGATTGGCTCAGGCTCCTGGTCTTCCTGGTCTAGTTTCAGTACCAGTAGCTCAACTACTCAAAGCAAGACCATCACCAATTCCAGTACCCAAACCATGTATGCGCAAGTAAGAGTCAAGGTACAAAATGGTGTTTGTAGTAGTGCTAACTCCTCAGCGAAACAAATTACTGTATATGCTAATCTGACATCTGGCAGCATTGGAGGTGCTCAGAGCATTTGTTACAATGGAGACCCCACAACACTAACCAACGCGAGTACGCCAACAGGAGGTACCGGACGTACCTATCAATGGCAAAAGTCAACATCAAGTGCCACCAGTGGGTTTAGTGATATAAGTGGGGCAACGAGCAGCACGTATGATCCAGGTACTTTAACACAATCCACCTGGTATCGACGAGGAGTCACTTCGGCATCTAATTGTGGAACTGTTTATACCAGTGCGGTCAAGGTCACTGTCTATGCCAACCTGAATGCTGGAAGTATCGGAGGAGCTCAGACCATTTGTTACAATGGAAATCCATCAGCCCTTACTAACTCCAGCTCTGCTTCCGGGGGAACAGGTAGAGTCTATCAATGGCAAAAATCCACTACCAGTTCTACTAGCGGATTCAGCGATATCAGTGGTGCTTCCAATAGTACCTATGATCCAGGAACGTTAACACAATCAACCTGGTATCGTCGCGCGGTAATCTCAGCGTCAGGATGTGGAACCAAATATACCGGAGCAGTAAAGGTCACTGTTTACGGAAATCTAAATGCTGGAAGCATAGGAGGAGCTCAAACTATCTGTTATAATGGCAATCCGTCAGCTTTTACCAACAGCAGTTCTGCTTCTGGCGGAACGGGAATTGCTTATCAATGGCAAAAATCTACAACCAGTGCGTCCAGTGGTTTTAGCAATATAGGTGGAGCTACCAATAGTACCTATGACGCAGGTACTCATACCCAGTCTACCTGGTATAGAAGAGCAGCTATCTCGGCAGCTGGATGTGGTACGAAGTACACGTCCGCTGTAAAAGTAACTGTATATGCTAATTTGAGTCCTGGTACAATTGGGAACAGTCAAACGGTCTGTTATAATGGTGATCCATCCTCTTTAACCAATAGTAGCTCTGCTTCGGGGGGAAATGGATCCTACACCTATCAATGGCAAAAAAGCACCAATGGCGGATCCAGCTGGAGTAATATTAGTGGTGCTACAAGCTCAACTTTTAATTCAGGAAGTTTAACAACCACCACCAAATTTAGAAGGCGTGTAATTAGCTGTAGCCAAACCAAATATAGCAATATAGCCACCGTAACAGTTCAGCCGAATCTAAATGCAGGTAGCATCGGTAATGGACAAACGATATGTTATGGAGGTGATCCCTCAGGCTTTACCAACACAGGATCAGCTTCGGGTGGAAATAGTTCGTACAGCTATCAATGGCAGAAAAGCACCAATGGTGGTTCTACCTGGAGTGATATTGGTGGAGCTACCAGTTCTACTTACAATTCGGGTACCCTAACAGCGACCACTCAATTTAGAAGAGAAGTCACTAGCTGTAACCAAACTAAATACACGAGTGCAGTGACAGTAACAGTTCGGTCCAATCTCAATGCTGGCGGAATTAGTAATAGTCAAACCATTTGTTATGGAGGAGATCCATCGGCATTTACCAGCACAAGCACTGCATCGGGCGGCGATGGCAGCTATTCCTACCAATGGCAAATAAGCACCAATGGCGGATCTAGCTGGAGTAATATAAGTGGCGCTACAAGTACCACATATAACACTGGAACTAAGACAGCCACTACACTCTTCAGAAGAAGAGTAACTA
>PBTY01000087.1 GCA_002729235.1 Rickettsiales bacterium
ACTCTTGCTCGAAACCAAACCAGAAGTCATCATCTTCATCATCAATAAGTGCACGACCATTTGATTCGTGAGGAGTACCATCAGCATTTAATACTTCTGTCATCACCAACCAACCATTTTTGATTGCTGGATCTGGACATACAAAAACTGGTTTCATGATACAATCTGAAGAACCACCTTCAGCTTGCTCAGTAGAACTACCATCAAATGACCAATCTTTTAGGTCTTCTAATTTTCCACTGAAGTCATCAACCAATTTTGTTTTACTTCTTAGAGACTGAGTTGGCTTATAACCATCAAGCCATATGTACTCCAATTTGTGAGTTGCCATGTTATTCCGGTTTATATTTTAATTAAGTAAACGATTAAAAATTTCCTAAAGAAATCACGCAAATATTGAATATTTTCAATGACATGCGTCTATTACAAATTTTAAAAAAAATAATGAATTATTAAACAATTTTCATCATTAATTACAAATGATTATCAATCGATCAAAAAAATCACAATTTTACAAGTAAAAATCCCATTACCAATAGAATAGATCCAATTGGAAATGGGATTTATAATTATTTGACTGCTTTACTAGCTAATTTTTAGCTTAGAAAGAGTAAACTGCAGCTACTACAAAAGATGCTAAAGAGCTTCCAACTTCTACATCCGTAATGCTATTAAACTCAGTAACCACAGCATCTTCAGAGTACATATCCACTCTGAACTCAGGAATAAAAGTTAATGACCCAACAGAATAATTTGCAGATAAAGTAAGATCTATTACACTTTCATCAGCAGTTGGATCCAAAGCCAACACAACATCGTCAACGTCGCTGAAGTACTCTCCTCTCAATCCAATAGAGAAATCATCAGAGAAAGATTGTTGCAAATAAAGCGCTCCACCTGAGAACAAATCTTTGTTAAAAGTTGCATTAATACCTAGGTAAGTAGCATCACCAATATCTACGCCTCCTGTATAATCCACTTGGAAGTAATCATCTCCGAATAGCGCGTTTAAATATTGCCCAGCGATACCAAACTGTACACCTCCATAATATTGACCTAATAGATTGAATTCAGTCATGTCTGTAGGGTTAAATACCCCTAACATCAAACTAGCTTCTCCCAGGGCAATGTCTGCTTTTAATCCTGAATGAGAGAATGGACCATAAGAGAACATGTATGAAGTAGAATAATTGTAATTAGCAGTTGGAGAAATTACCTCATACCCAAGGAAAGTGTTAAAATTTCCTATTGTCAAAGTAACTGACTCACTCACATTCCAGTATGCATATAACTGATTTACAATCTGAGAACTCGCGTTTAACGGGCTACCTTTTGTAACACTGTATAACGGTGAACCAAAAACAGCATCTGCACCTCTAGGGCCAAATACCAAATCTGCTACAAACCCAGATTTTTCTCCATCATAGCTAGCAATTAAATTCACCATACCTAATGAAAATCCAGGCAAATTAGCGAAAGATGTTCCCGGTGCCTGAAATGTATCATCATCTCCATCACCATCTAAATCCATAGTATTTGGAGCATTTAGGTTAGTTCTGAAATAGGTATCAACTGAACCGCTAAAAGAGAATCCTGTTTCCTCTTCATCCTGTGCCTGGACAGTAGCTACTCCAAGCAAGAACAATACAGGTAGTATTAGTCTTTTTGTTAATTTTGTAAAAATGTTCATAAGCTTTAATTCGATTAAATAAAGTTTGTGGAAATATTGGCCTCTGAAGTGTTATTGGTTGGCGCCTTAGTACTCAGAGGCCTTTTATGTTTTTGATCTATTATTCAGAAATGATAGTGTATCCTCTGATACCGTGTTCGTGACTATCAAGACCTTCTTTTTCGTGCTCTTCAGATACTCTGATACCAGCAACTAATTTCAATACAAAGAAGATGATGAATGCACAGATGAATGCAGCAGCACCACATGCAGCAACACCAATCAATTGAGTCATTACACTGTGATCAGGGTTTGTAGAGAAGAATCCTACAGCAAGTGTTCCCCAGATACCACAAGTCAAGTGTACTGAAACTGCACCTACAACATCATCTAGCTTGAATTTATCTAGTGTTACAGCAGAGATCACTACCAATACACCTGCGATAACTCCCACGATGATAGCATTACCTGGCTCAATAACATCTGCACCAGCAGTGATACCAACAAGGCCAGCAAGAATACCATTCAATACCATACCAAGATCTAGTCTCTTGAAGGCGATGTATCCCGTAACGAAACCACCAAGACCACCAGCACAAGCAGCAAGTGAAGTAGTAACCAATACAAAAGATACCAATCCAGGATCAGCAGAAAGCACAGAGCCTCCGTTGAAACCGAACCATCCTAACCATAGAAGGAATACGCCGATAACAGCCAAAGGAACAGACGAACCTGGCTTATCAATTACTTTACCGTCTACGTACTTACCAAGTCTTGGTCCAAGGATCATGATACCAGCAAGAGCTCCCCATCCACCAACAGAGTGAACTAGAGTAGAACCTGCAAAGTCATAGAATCCCATAGCATCAAGGAATCCACCACCCCATTTCCAGCTACCAATGATTGGATACACCAAACCAACGTAGATCAAGGTGAAGATTAAGTAAGAACTTAGTTTAATTCTTTCTGCAACCGCACCTGATACAATAGTAGCAGCAGTAGCAGCGAACATCGCCTGGAACAAGAAATCTGTCCAGTAAGTGTAACCGGCGCTAGCATAGTCAGCAGAATTGTCAGCAGTCAACGAATTCTCCAATCCAAGACCAGCGAATCCAAGGATACCATTGAAGTCTCCAGGATACATCAAGTTAAATCCTACCAAGGCATAGGTCAGAATACCAATAATAGGAGTTAGTGTATTCTTAAAAAGAATATTCACTGTGTTTTTGGACTGGCCAAACCCAGCCTCTACACCAGCAAAACCAAGGTGCATAATAAATACAAGCGCAGTTGACAACATCATCCAGATGTTGTTTGCAGTCAGCAAATTTGCTGTGATGTCTGCACTGTAATCTGTTGCTGCAGCAGCAACAGTTTCTACAACCTCAGGTACTTCAGCGACGAGTGTGTCAGCCATAGCCACTGAGTCTTGTACAATCATCAATAGGTTGGTGATCATGTTCATAAGCTTTTAAAGATTTGAAATGTTTTCACTAAACTTTTACTTAGTTGTTCAGTCATGACGATTTCGAGCACAATGCTCTTTTCATCAACTTCAAATTAAGAAACTTAATCACTAATTATCAAAACGTAACTTTCCAGTAACATTGGTTTTCTCCCATCAGAATTGCCAGTTTTTACAAGATATTTTGTAAGTATCATTATTTTACCCCCATGAAAATAGAAATTTCATAATCATTGATTACTGAGAGGGTACTTGATTGGTTATATTGTAAATATTATTTTTTTCAAAATATTTTTAAATGGATTTATTGATATCCTGCTTTTTTAACAATAATATCTCAATTATTCAGAATTTTATTCTGAATCACTACTTATAGTGATATTATTAACCAATCCTAAAACCGTCAAATTGACAATTATTTGGTTATTGAGAACTTCATCTACTTTTGCCAAATGACTAATGACCAAATATTCTTTCATCTAGGGGAAGGTGAAGCTTTTGAAAATATTCCAGCTTCTCCAGCGATCTATCAAACCAGCAACTTCACTTTTAAGACTTTGAAGGATATGGCCGAGTCTCTTCGATGTGAAGATAAGATACCTTTCTACACACGTGGAGCCAACCCTACCACAGCCATACTACAACAAAAGCTCGCAGCTCTGGAAGGGACTGAGGAAGCCCTGGTCTTTGGAAGTGGTAGTGCTGCTATTACGGCAGCAGTTTTCTCTCAGGTAAAAGAAGGAGACCACATTGTATGTGTAGATAGCCCATATGGATGGACGAAAAAATTGATCGATCAAACACTTTCTCGATTTGGCGTTAGCTGTACGTACGTCAAGGCAGATAACAGTCAGGGAATCATTGAAGCATGTAATGAAAAGACTTCATTGATATTCCTGGAAAGTCCCAACTCATGGACCTACGAAATGCAGGATATCGAGTTGATTACAAAATTTGCCAAACCCAAAGGCATCACCACCATTCTTGACAACAGTTGTGCTTCACCTCTTTACCAACAACCCGCCAAATATGGCATAGATATTATCGTGCACTCTGCCACTAAATACCTTAGCGGCCATGCAGATATTGTTGCTGGTGCATTGTGTACGTCTACAGAGATATATCAAAAAATATTTCAGGGAGAGTATATGACTTTTGGAGGAATCCTATCTCCTTACGAATCATGGCTGATGATCAGATCACTTAGAACGCTGGACATGAGAATGGAAAGAGTTACCAACAACTCAAAGAAAGTCGCTAAGTTTCTCGAAGATCATCCAAAGGTTGAAAACCTCATCTACACGCACTCCGACAATTTTAGCCAGCCAGAGCTTCGGGATAAATACTTACAAGCTGGTGGAGGGCTAATGACGATCGATCTGGCATCAAAAGATTTTGCTTCTACTGAAAAATTTTGCAACACATTGAAGCGTTTCAAGTTAGGTTGTTCGTGGGGAGGCTTTGAATCCTTAGCATTTCCTGCAGCCACAACCATGAGCTCTCTGAATTATGACAAACCAAATATTCTGGTTAACAGAATACGATTATATGTCGGGATGGAAAGTTCAGAGTTATTGATCGAAGACCTGACAAATGCGCTTAATACTTTTTAGCCTAGTTCAAATCATATGTACATCAATTCTCTTTAGCCAGTCTTACGGAACGGTGAAAGGAAGAGTCATAGACTCAGGTGGAGCACCACTGGCTTTCGCTACGGTATACGAAGAGGGAACAACTAATGGAACAACCTCCAATGGAGAGGGCTATTATCAACTGACACTAGAAGAAGGACGTAGAACCATCATTGCTCAATTTGTTGGGTATCAACGAAAAGCTATAGAAGTAGTAATAATTCCTACAGAAAATATTCAACTCGATTTCCAATTGGAGGATGAAGCACTTATGCTTCAAGAGGTAGTTGTCTCTGCAAGGGAAAAGGACCATGCCCGACAAATCATACGAAACACCATTAAAAAACGCAAATACTACCGAGATGAAGTAGCCGCATTTGCTTGTGATGTATACCTGAAAGGACTCCAAAGGTTAGACAAAAAACCTAAAAGTCTCCTCGGGATGACCATAGACATAGACACAGGGATAGTCTACCTTTCAGAGTCGGTCTCCAAACTAAAATTTCAGCAACCAAATAAAGTCAACGAGGTGATGATCTCCTCTAAGGTAAGTGGAAACAATAACGCATTCAGCTACAATCAAGCGTCTGAACTGTTAATTAACCTGTATGACAATAGCTTTTTCGTAGAAGGAGTAAGTGAGAGGCCTTTTATTTCACCAATAGCCAGCAATGCCTTCCTATATTATGACTACAAGATGGCGGGTACCATCATAGAGAATGGATTGTACATTAACAAAATACGAGTAATCCCAAAAAGAGCAACAGATCCGGTTTTCAGTGGATACATATACATCATTGAAGACAGCTGGAGATTATATAGTGTAGATGTACTCACAACCAAAAGCAATGGAATAGAATTTCTGGACTCACTCACCTTCAATCAGGTGTTTGCCCCTGTTGGCAATGATATTTGGATGCCAATTTCACAGCGATTTACCTTTAAATTCAAAGTATTCGGCTTTCAGGGTAGTGGACATTTTACTGCCGTCTACAGAAATTACAAGGTTCAGCCTAACTATTACATTCCTAAAAAAGAAGAGAAGAAAACTCAACAAAAAGAAGAAGCAACCTCCTCTAATAACCCTTCAACACCTAAACCACCAACTAAGAAAGAATCTCAGCTAGCCAATACCACAATAGTTAAACGAGATGAACCTCCGCTATTTGACAAAGAGGATTTTAAAAAGGCCGTACTTATTGTTGATGAAAATGCTAACGATAGAGATTCGGCTTATTGGGCCAGTGTCCGACCAATTCCGCTGACCACTAATGAGCGTTTGGATTATGTACAAAAAGATTCCATCAGAACGATTAAAGAATCTAAGGCTTACAAAGATTCGATTGATAAGGTTCGGAATAAGTTCAAACTCACCAACTTGTTTCTTAATGGATATACTCATTACAATAGCTATGAAAAAAGATATATTAATTTTCCAAGCTTGGTGGAAGCGCTACAATATAACTCCGTGGAAGGCCTTGTTTTGAACCTTCCTGTAGCATATCAAAAACGAAATGAAACTTCATTTGATTACAGAATAGTTCCAACCATCAGATATGGTTTTGCCAATCAGCAATTCCAGGCAAAGGTTGAAGGATTGAAAATGCTCGATCTTAAAAAGCGCGAGATGATTACAGCTGGTGGAGGCAGATTTATATCACAGCTCAATGATCAAAATCCAATCTCCTTTACTAATAACACTTATTTTTCATTTATTCGCGGCCTCAACTATGCCAAATTCTACCAGAAAAACTTCGGCTATATATCTTATCAGAGAGAGATAATCAATGGAGTTTTGATGACTAGTAGAATTGAATATGAAGACAGACAACAGCTTGAAAATCAAGCGGAGTTCAATATTCTGGATCGTACTTTTTCTTCAAATATTCCCACCAACGAGGAAATTGGAGCAACGGACTTTATCGATCATCAAGCTTTATTCCTAAGTGCGCGTTTTAGAATCAAATTCAACCAAAAGTATATCGATCGACCTGACCGAAAAATTATAGTAAGCTCCAACATTCCTAACTTCTATATCTATGCTAAAAAGGCATTTCCAATATTCAATTCCGAGGTTGATTTCACATTATTAAAACTGGGCATCACGCATCAGTTAAGACTTGGCCAATTCGGAACGAGTCAAATAGCAAGTTGGGCTGGAGCATTTGTTGGTAAAAAGACCTTGTTTTTCCCTGATTTCAATCATTTTAATGGAAACCAAACCTACTTAACCTCTCAAGGTGTTGTCAATAGCTTTCAGGTACTAAGGTATTATGAATTTAGCACTCAGGATAAGTTTACTGAAGTACATTATGAGCATCATTTCAATGAATTTATCTTCAATAAGATTCCACTGGTGAGGAGATTAAATTTACAGGGAGTTGCCGGCATCAACTATTTAACCACTCCTGCCCTAGGAAATTACTTTGAATTTGGCTTTGGGATTGAGCATATATTCCGTTTCGTACGTGTTGACTATTACTCAGCAATTCGAAATGGTGATCATTATGGCTCGGGAGTTCGTGTAGGAATAGGGTTCTAGATCATTTCAATAAATGAACATATCCCTTGAACTCTGATCTGGAGAACTTGATCAAATAATAATAAACGCCTGCATCAACATTTAATCCATTCCACTGGAATTCTCTGTTGTCTGAGTGGAAGACCTCCACACCACTGCGATCAAACACCGAAAAGTACTGGAACATATCATCGCAATTGTCGATAGGCAAATTTTGAACTGGATTAACCAGATTTGTTAGAGTATAAACATCATTGATTCCATCCCCATTGGGAGTGAACACATTTGGTGGCAAAAACTGATTGAATTGCTCTCGTGTCTGTACCACTTCAAACCTAATGGCCATTGTATCTAACCTGCTTACAATACAATTGTCATCATAAGCGATAAATGGAATCTCTACTTCAGTGGAAGTCTCCCCCAGGTCAAATAAGGAACAACCTGGCAACCATCGGAATGTTGACGTTACCTGACCAAATCCTTTTTGCTTTTCAAACTCTATTATCTCGGATCTCGGAAGCCTGGCAGGATTAAAGAACTCCACAGTCACAGAGTCTCCAAAATCATTATCAAAGGCAGAAATATCCAATTCAAATAGTTCATTGATATTGATCGTGGTATCTGCATAAAATTCGAACTCCGGTTTATTATTACCTGGTATCTGCATGTATACCTTGATTACCTCCTGGTCAGTATTTGTTACCTGACAATAATCAAAATCTTCCGAGTGGAACCTCAATTCATAGGTAGTATTTTCTATTATCCCCAACTGATCACAGGAAGTCTCCCATTTAAAGGTGGATTGAACAGAACCAACTCCGCTTACTTCATCAAATCCGATTCCTAAAACCTCCAAATCTACCCCTCCTATACTCAGCGCAAGATTTAATTGATCCATATCCAAATCTGTGGCAGAAACATCAAATATCAGATCATCACCCAGTATAATGGCCACTGAATCATCGATGGCAGCTGAAATCTGAGGTATTGTATTGTCAGGTAAGACTACTTCCATATTATATCTCCCTATTGAAGGACTTTCTACTTGACAGTCATCCAAATCCTCAGCATGAATACCTACTTCAAAAAACTGGATATCGGAGAAATCATAAAGTTTGCAATCAGTTCGCCAGATCAATTGAGCCTCAGTGACACCACTACACTGTGATAGAGTAATCAGTTCAAAACCATATACCGATGGATCTTCTACTCCCTTAATTTCAAGAGTCAATTCTATGCTATCATTATCTGCGTCTGTACTAACAACTGCCAACTTCAAACTATCTCTTTCTACCACCTGGTAAGTAGGTATTACCGCCTCCCCTATTACAGGGAATTCATTTGGTGGAGGTTGCACCTCCACACGAAGCCTTGCCGTATCCAGCTGAGGGACTGGACATGCATCATCCGCAGCGATTAAATCAATTATGAAGGGCCCGTTCCTCACTGGAGGACAACCAGGCATACATACTTCTACAATCAAGGAATCCTGTCCTGGTGTGACTGTTTGTTTATTGAATTGGAAGACTTCATCCAGATAACCATCAAAATTTACTCCTTTAGCTCTTAAACTGATGGTCTCCCCAAACGCCACATTGGTCACCACAAATTCAAAACACTTATCATCACTCAAAGTAAATGACAAAATATCATTCTCAGCATCAAAATCTGGTCTGCCTGGAATAGAAACAGCCACTTTTGGTGGGTCTGGAGGAGTACACCCATCTATAACCAGCATTTGAAAATCTCTCTGAACCTCTCCCAACTTTTCACCATCACGCCACTCCTCCACCAAAACGGAAAAGACATATACACCTTTCTGACTTGGGTTAACTGTAAGCAATCCTTCTCGACTAATACTCAAGGCTCTGGTTCCTGGCACAACGTTATCAAGAGAATATCCATTGGCCCAGGAAACTTCTAAATGTGGCTTCGGAGTGATTGGAGGCAATGGCACCAGAGCACTACTATTGAGAGGAGTTACCAGACGATAGGTAAGTGAGTCACCATCTGGATCCGTACCTGTAAACTCTGTATAATAAAGTTGACCAACACAAGCATAATCACTTAGTGGTCTAAGTAAGGTTGGAGAAGAGTTGATAAAAGGTGAATCGTTTTTCCAAAGTGGTGGAATCTCCAAAACATATTTCATACCTGTATTTCCCGGGTTGTCAATATTGACAATGGAGTGATTTCTACAACATCTTTCCCAAACGATGTAGTACCCTTCTTCATCAGAAAAATCCATCGGATCCAAAGTAAACTCTGCTGAGTACAGTACTTTCTCCGTTTTCAATTCATCAATCGAGCATTCCTGATTAGAGTAAGGCACCTCAGATATGGAAATAAGGAAAAGATTAAATGCCCGAATACTTTGATTATCCTTATTCGAGAAGATGACAACTGTGATATTATCCTCGTACTCCGTGTTATCAGTCTGAGCCACATCTCTATACTGCACCAGGGAAATTTTGTATCGTCCTACTTCAAGTGTTTCAAACTCAATCTCCCCACCAACAATATGGAATCCATAAGTCAGTTTGACAAGGACAAACAGAATCAAATATAAAATTCCCTTTTTCATTTTTGGATCCTCTTCTTAGCTGAACACCTTTTTGATGGCAAACCCCAACTCTCCAGACAAAACAATTATTAGCTTTGCGCCGAAATGAAGACTAGTAAAGTTATTGAAAAGCTGGAGATTACAGGAGTCTCAGCAGAAGGAAAAAGTGTCGCGCGTCATGAGAATAGGGTTCTTTTTATCAATCAAGGTGCTCCTGGCGATGTTGTGGATGTAAAAATTGTTGGTAAGAAGAAAAAATTCTTTGAGGCCGAGATCGTCCATTTTCATGAAAAATCAACCGACAGAACAGAACCATTCTGTGAGCACTTCGGTACTTGTGGTGGCTGTAAATGGCAACATATCAACTACGAGTCTCAACTTGTACACAAAAGTGACCATGTAGCAAGCAACCTTAGGAAAATAAGCAAAACGGATTTACCAACTATCGAACCTATTCTGGGATCTAAAGAAACAACTTACTATAGAAATAAGCTTGAGTTTACCTTTTCGAACATGCGATGGTTGACTCGAGATGAGATTGAAAGCGAGGCAGAACTTTGCCGAAATGCTCTTGGTTTTCATATTCCAAAACGATTTGATAAAATATTAGACATTGATCATTGCTGGTTACAGGCAGATCCATCCAATAAAATAAGACTTTCAGTTAAAGAGTTTGCAGAAGCAAATAGCCTGTCATTTTTTGATTTGAGAGAGCAAGTGGGACTACTTAGAAATCTAATTATTCGCACCTCCTCTACTGGAGAAATTATGGTCATTGTTCAGTTCTTCGAGCCTGATGAAAAAAGCATCAAACTAGTAATGAACCATTTGAAGGAAAGTTTTCCAGAAATCACTTCTCTCCTCTACATTGTCAATGAAAAGAAAAACGAGACTTTTTATAATCTTCCCGTATTCACCTATCATGGCAGAGACTTCATCTATGAAGAGATGGAAGGACTGAAATTCCGAATTGGTCCTAAATCCTTTTACCAGACTAACAGCAAACAAGCCTATGAGTTATATAAAGTAACCAGAGATTTTGCTGACTTACAAGGCAATGAACTGGTCTATGACCTGTATACCGGAACAGGAACTATTGCCAATTTCGTAGCTAAAAAAGCAAAACATGTCGTTGGGGTAGAATCTGTAGAGGATGCGATCATAGACGCACGTAGAAATAGCGAGATCAATGGTATAGATAATACCACGTTTCTAGCGGGTGACATGAAGGATATGTTCACTGCTGATTTCGTAGGAAAATATGGCAAACCTGATGTGATTATTACTGATCCTCCGCGTGCTGGTATGCATCCAAAAGTGGTGGAGATGCTTAATCGAATCAAACCTGAAAAGCTTGTTTATGTAAGCTGTAATCCAGCAACTCAAGCCAGGGATTTGGAACTATTATCAGAACAATTTGAAGTGATCAAAATCCAGCCTGTAGACATGTTTCCTCAAACTCATCACGTAGAAAATGTAATGCTGTTGAAAGCTAAGGGATGAGATATAGCTAAACATCATACTTTGAAATTAAAACTATGATAGAACACATTTCGATAGTACTTTTGCGGTATTAATTGATTGACCAGGCTAATTCTCTGTAATCCCTGGATCTATTGAATTATTGAGTATCAGGTTCATCACTAAAATGATGTAAGAAATGCAAAATGACCCTACTCTAGATCCCAAATACCTCGGTAAAATTTCAGCTGACTTTGTGAAAGTTTCTGAACAGCTTAAAGAGGCCAGTTACATGATCAGAAAGAGAGAGTTTTCAAAATATCCAGTATTTCCTGTTTCCAAAGAGGATATTCCTATTGGCCAGCTGCTATACGAAGCAGGCAAAATGGATAATGAATGGAACTACTATGCTTCGTTTATCGAGGAATTCATTCAGAGAGGATTGATAGAAGAAGAAAAAATTTTCACAGAGGCTTACAAAGACCCTGACGAGTTTTGTTGTTTGTTCATCGTGGATCAAGCTTTTNCCAACTTTATTTTCATTCCCTTTCCGGAAGATTAAAAATAATCAAACATTTTAACGCCTAAATATTTATCACTTTATGGAAGAATTAGAAAATCAACTAGATAGCGCCACGGAATATTCCAACATAGCGATGGAGTATGCGATGACTTATGGACCTAAAATTATTTTAGCCTTGCTCACCTTAATCATTGGATTATGGGTTATCAAGGCAATTACAAAAGGTACCAGAAAAGCGATGACCAAAAGGAATTTTGATCCATCACTAACACCTTTTTTGATTACGCTACTTGGAGCAATACTTAAAGTGATGCTTGCTATTTCCGTCATTGGAATGGTAGGTATAGAAGTCACTAGCTTCATAGCAGTATTAGGAGCAGCTGGTCTTGCAGTTGGTCTTGCCTTGCAAGGAACTTTACAAAACTTCGCAGGTGGGGTAGTTATTCTCCTTTTGAGACCGTTCAAAGTAGGTGACGTCATTGATGCCAAAGGATATGTAGGAACAGTGAAGGAAATCCACGTATTCTATACTATAATCAATACTCCTGACAAGAAAACCATCTACATTCCTAATGGAAGTCTGGCCAACTCAGATATGACTAACATCACCCAGGAAGATATCAGACGAAACCAGTGGATATTTGGAATTGGATACGGAGATGATGTAGACAAAGCGAAAGTTGTGCTTAGAAGACTGATTGATGAAGATGAAAGAATTCATCAAGACCCAGAACCATTCATCGCAGTAGAATCCCTGGGAGACAGTTCCGTAAATCTTGTGGTAAGAGCGTGGAGCAATGGTGGAGATATCTGGCCTGTGTTCTTTGACATGAACGAAAAAGTATATAAAGAATTTGCGAAAGAAGGACTCAACATTCCATTCCCTCAAATGGATGTTCATCTTCACAAAAACGACTAAAAACCAAAAGGCCTCTAGACGGGGCCTTTTTTTATTTTGATTAAGTGTCTCGTCCTGAAATAGCGTTACACAAAAATTGACGTTATGAAAGAAAGTAAAGATTCTCAGTATGTTAAGCGAACACAACGCGACTACAGTCAAGCTTTTAAACTTCAAGTTGTTTACGAAGTAGAGAGTGGTAGTATTGGAATAAAAGCAGCACAGAGGAAGTATGGTATTCAAGGAGATGCAACCGTTCGTACTTGGTTAAGAAAGTATGGTAGCTTAGATTGGGATCATAAATCTCATTTGACCTTGGAGAAAACACCAGAACAAAAACTCTTAGAACTTGAAGCAAAAGTTAAGCTTTTGGAAAAGCAAAAAGCCTCTCTTGAAAAGAAGTTGGAGTTTACCAATAAGAAGGTAATCATCTTTGATATGATGATCGATATAGCTGAAGAAGAGCTTAAAATTCCTGTTAGAAAAAAGTCCTTACCTCAACAGTTAATCGATTCAAGGCTGAACAAAGAGAAGGAGTAACCTATGCCTGCAAACTGTTGGGGATAAATAGACAGTCTTATTATCGGTCTATCAAGACAACTAAGTACAAACAACAACTAGCAACACAAGTAGTTGAAATGGTTGGAAAGGTAAGAATGAGGATGCCTCGAATTGGTACACGTAAGTTATATCACTTGCTTCACGATGAACTCAAGGAACTTGGAGTAGGTAGAGATCGTTTGTTTATGATCATGAAGGCTAATAACCTTCAGATAGTTCCTAAAAAGCAATATCACATTACTACCAACTCTCACCACCGTTTCAGAAAGCATAAAAATCTTATCGATGGAATAGCAATAGAGAGGCCAGAGCAGGTTTGGGTATCCGATATTACTTATATCGGCAATCGACAAAATCCAATGTATCTATCCCTGGTAACCGATGCTTATTCCAAAAAGATTATGGGGTTCAATGTCTCAAGAAGTCTAAATACTTCAGGAGTAATTGCTGCTTTGAAACAAGCAGCCAAGAATCGAAAATACCCGAGTAGTAATCTCATACATCATTCTGATAGAGGTTTGCAATATTGTAGCAATGAATATCAGCAATTATTAACAACCAATAAGATATACTGTAGTATGACTGAAAGCTATGACCCATACCAAAACGCTATAGCTGAAAGAGTTAATGGTATTTTGAAGCATGAGTTTATACTTGGTATATCAGTTGCAGATTTAAACCTGATGAGTAAATTGATTACCCAATCAATAAACATTTATAATCATGAAAGACCACACTGGAGCTGTTGGATGAACACTCCAGAACAAATGCACAGTCAACAAACTATTAAAATCAGATCATATAAAACCAAAAATAGCACCGAGGAAATCCCCGATGCTATCTAATTTATTT
>PBTY01000088.1 GCA_002729235.1 Rickettsiales bacterium
ACTAGGGTGGTTTCAGGATTTGATTGATAATAAATAGATAAACCTGCACCTATGATTAACCCTAGAACTAATAGGTAGAAGGCTGTGCCAGTGATTTTGAGTGCTGTCACTTCAAAATGATCTCTACTTTCAATGGGGGTCTTTTTCATTCGCACAACCATGTGGGCAATTCCAATACCTGAAAGGACTTCAACAAAGCTGTCAACACCAAAACCAAACAGAGCCAGTGTTTCATCTTGTGAGCCAAAAAAGGTGGCTATACCACCTTCTACCAGATTGTAGAAGATGGTTATTAAGCTTAAAATAAAGGCTCTATTAAGCCATTTATTAGTGATGGTGTCCTCCTTCATCTTCTGAATTTTTTGCTTTTGCCAATAATGTAAATGCACCTGATGTAACCAATTTCAGACTGCTGATCTCCAAAGATGTTTCCAAGAGGCTAATTTGTGTGAAACCGTCTTCACTTGATCCTTTTTGCACCTCCAACATTTCAAAATCATGCATCTGTTGACCGTCTTCCGACCTTTCGCCAATATAGACAAAGACATAGTGCTTACCCCCAAACCTTACAATTGACTCATCAGGAGCAGCCCATGTTTTATTACTGTCGGTTTCAATTTTAGCAGCTATGTACATGCCGGGTTTCAAATCTGAATGCATCTTCTTCAAGTGCCCATGGACAGTTACGGAACGATCTTCCCTAACGCCACTGCCTATTAGGAATACCTCTGCCTCACGCCATTCATTAGGTGAATTTGCCAGGGCAAAACGGATGCGTTGGCCTTCTTTGATTCTTGGGACATCATTTTCATAAACGGTCAGTTCCACATGAAGATCGTCCGAATTGGTAATGTCCATGATGACATCCTGAGGATTGATGAATTTTCCTACATTGGTGTATACCTCTCGAATAGCTCCAGTTACAGGTGAATAAATATTGACGGAAGCGGAAACGTTACCTTCTTTGATTTTGGCAACACTGAAGCCAATCAGCTTCAATTTTGCTTCCATGCTTTTGATACGGGCTTCATTGGCCATATAGTCACTTTTTGCCTGCTGAAAAGACTTGCCGGAAGCCACCTTTTCATCATATAGCTCTTTCTGTCGATCATATTCAGCTTTGAGAAATTCCTGACTAGCAAGGCTCTCAAGATAATCTTGTTGAAACTGAATAAATTCTGGGTTTTCAATCACGACCAATAACTGACTTTTTTTTACCATTGTACCCGGTAGCATCTTGGTGTATTTCACAAAACCACCATAAGGCATGGTAATTGAAATGTTACTTTGCGGGGGTACATCAATGATACCATTGACACGGAGTTCTGAGCCAATTACCCGCTGTTCAAAGTTTCCTACGACTATACTTGCCTGCTCAAATTGTGCCTGAGTAAGTTCTACTGTATTATCACCTTCTTCGTGGTGTTCCTCCGTTGTTCTTTCATTTTTTGAACTACAGGAAGCAATGGCCAATCCGATAAGAATAACCATTGAGATTCTGTTGATATATGTTATTATATTTTTCATTGTTGATTTCTTTTATTGAATGCCTGAAATGAATTCGATTTCGATAATGGTCTGGTTGTATTGGTTGAGGATGTCCAGGTAGTTAAACCGAACAGATAGTGACCGATTGAGCCCCTGTATGTATTCCACATAACCTATTTCACCGCTTTCAAATCCTTTTTGGGCTTGTTTTAGAATAAGTTCAGCTTGTGGCAAGGCACTTTGCTCGTAATAATCGAGACTGGCCTGAAATTTTTGGTATTGCTGAAAGAGAGATTTTAACCTGCCTTGCAATTCGTTAGTAATAGCTTCCAATTGTGCCTCGGCTTCTTGCTTTTTGAGTTCAGTTGCTTTGATTACCGAACTTTGAGATTTTGCTCCAAATAGAGGAATAGCTACGCCTACCTGAAAGCCCGTGAAACGGTCGCTAGATGTAAAGGTCACTGGATTGCCGTCTATATCCTGATTTGGTCCGTTGAGCGATTGGTTGAAATAACCTACCGTGAGGTCAGGTAGCAGCCGGGATTTCTCCACTGATTTTTCTCTTTCGGCCACTTTCATTTGCTGGCGAAACCATGCCAGGGTAGGGTTATTGGCAATCCCTTGTGTATCTAACAGAGCAGTACTTTGCCGTGCTTCAAGCTTGCCTGTCATTATGTCCAATGAGCCCTCAATGTTTACGAGGGTTTGTAGCTGAGTTTGGTAAATCTCTATGTCGGCCAGATTTTGTTGTAACATGGCTTTAATCTCAGCTACCTGCGATTCGGCTGTTGCTTTTTCGAGTAGGTTGCTTTCTCCGGTTTCATAGCGAAGGCTGGCTGCTCTTACAAAGCGTTGATAAATGCTGTCCTGCTCTATCAATAATTGCCTTTTGTTTTTCTCCAGCCACAGGAAATACCAGGTAGCCTTCACCTGTCGCACCAATTCGTTTTGGGTAGCTGTCTTTTGCCACTCACTTGCTTCCACCTGAGCATTTGCCAATTTGTTTTGGTTGGCATAAACGGTAGGGAATGCAATGGATTGTGAAATATTGAACTGGTTGTCATTATTGTAGATACTGTTGTACTGGCCGTGGGTAAGGCTGAAATTTGTCTTGGGCAGGTTCCAACTTGCGCCTTTCAAAGCCCTTTCTTGCTGGGTTTGTAAATCTGCTGCTTTAAGTCCGGGATTGTTTTGAATGGCCGTTTTTATAGCCTCATCCAGCGATTGGTAGATTTTTTGAGACTCCTGCGCCTTTGCTTCAGGAAACTGGAAGAATAACATTCCAATGAATAAGAATGGTGCTACCGTTCCTGGTTTTACTTTTATTCCTCTTTCAAAATAATAGTAAAGGATGGGCAGTACGACCAATGTTAAAAAGGTGGCGGTAATCAANCCTCCAATCACAACAGTAGCNAANGGNCGTTGCACTTCGGCACCACCTGATTGAGAGAGNGCCATGGGCAAAAAGCCNAGGGAAGCCACGGCAGCCGTCATGATCACTGGACGGAGACGCANGCTCGTACCTTTGTAAATCCTTTCAAAAATATCTGTAANTCCTTCTTTTTTGAGGTGGTTGAACTCGCTGATCAGTACAATTCCATTCAATACTGCTACTCCGAACAANGCAATNAATCCAACGCCTGCTGATATACTAAAAGGCATATCTCTAAGCCAAAGGGCGAAAATGCCTCCAATTGCAGAAAGTGGAATAGCCGTAAAAATCAAGATGCCCTGCTTAATTGAACCAAACGTGAAATAGAGTAAAACAAAAATGAGTAGAAGAGCCAACGGAACGGCAATAGCAAGCCTTTCACGAGCTTCCACGAGGTTTTCAAACTGNCCACCATAAGAAACTGTGTAGCCAGGNGCCAATACCACTGACTGATCAATTTTCTGCTGAAGTTCTGTTACTATGCTTTCTACATCCCNGTTACGNACATTAAAGGCTACTATGATCCTCCTTCGTGTATCNTCCCGTTGGATTTGGTATGGGCCTTCTTTGATCTCTACATCAGCGACCTGATACAGTGGTATTTGATGGCCATCCTTTCGTGCAATGTATAAGTTCCGAACCGACTCAACATCCTCCCGGTTGGTTTTATCCAATCTTACCACCAGATCAAAACGTCTTTCGTTTTCATATACCAATCCGGCAGATGCCCCCGCAAAAGCNGCTTGCACCGAGCGGTTAACGTCACGGATAGTAAGGCCAAACTTAGCCAGCTGTGCCCGTTTATAGTTAATTACGATCTGTGGTACTCCCGTCACTTCCTCTATATAGAGATCAACGGCTCCTTCTACACCAGATACCAGTTTTCCAATCTGCTTCGCATATTCAGAAAGTTCATCAAGGTTTTCTCCGTAAATTTTTACGGCCACATCCTGACGAACCCCAGTCATCAGTTCGTTGAACCGCATCTGAATGGGCTGCTGAAAGCCAAAAGTTACCCCAGGTATTACCTCCAAAGCTTCGGCCATTTTATTAGCCAGTTCTTCGCGGTTAGAGGCGGTAACCCATTCCTCCTTATCCTTTAAAATGATCATCAAATCTGCTGCTTCCACAGGCATAGGATCGGTGGGGATTTCCCCNGCACCGATTTTAGAAACTACCTGAGTTACTTCGGGGAATTTTTCCAATAAGATTTTTTCTGCCTGGGTAGTTGCTTTTATGGTGTTTTGGAGAGAGCTTCCTGTGATTACCCTTGTTTCCACAGCAAAATCACCCTCTTCTAAGGTAGGTACAAATTCACCACCCATATTGGAAAACACCCATAAGGATATGCCAAACAATCCGAGAGCAATGGCAATCATCAATGGCCGTTTGTGCATCGCCCAACGGATTGTAGGGTCGTACAATCTATGAAAGAAAGTCATGATCTTGTCTGAAATATTGGGTTTGTATTCGGTCTTCTTGCTCAAAACCAATGCAGACATCATCGGCACATAAGTAAGCGAAAGGATAAAAGCGCCCAGAATAGCNAAGCTCACTGTCTGTGCCATAGGGCCAAACATTTTCCCCTCAATCCCTACTAAAGCAAGGATGGGTAGATACACGATGAGAATGATAATCTCCCCAAATGCTGCTGAATTTCTGATTTTGCTGGCTGACTGATAGACCTCTTTGTCCATTTCCTGCTGGGTCAATTTCCTTCCTAGCTTCAGTAAACCCAAATGGTGCAGGGTGGCCTCTACTATAATCACCGCTCCATCCACTATCAAGCCAAAGTCAATGGCTCCCAAACTCATCAGGTTGCCTGATACACCAAAAAGGTTCATCATACCAAAGGCAAAAATGAGAGCAAGGGGAATGACCGATGCTACAATCAAACCTGCACGGAGATTTCCAAGAAGAAGCAATAAAACAAAAATCACGATCAAGGCACCCTCTGTCAGATTTTTGCTTACCGTGCCTATGGCCGTATCGACCAGTTTGGTGCGATCAAGAAACGGTTCGATGGTAACGCCCTCAGGCAGTGTTTTGCGGATCTCTGCAATTCGGTTTTTTACATTTTCTATAACTTCTGCGGAATTTTCACCTTTCAGCATCATCACAATTGCACTGACCACTTCGCCTTCACCATTACGGGTGGTAGCACCATACCNTACAGCACTTCCCAATTGGACTTTGGCTACATCATTGATAAGGACGGAGATTCCATTTTCATTGTTTTTGATGAGCATATTTCGGATGTCGTCCAGACTGCTCACCAGGCCTTCACTTCTGATAAAATAGGCACTAAGATTTTTCTCGATGTAGGCTCCCCCTGTGTTTTCATTGTTTTCTTCCAATGCTTGAAAGATGTCGGCAATGGAGATGTTCATGGCTTTGAGCCTGTCGGGATCAATGGCAATTTCATATTGTTTGAGATAGCCACCGAAGCTGCTCACATCAGCTACTCCTGGAGTGCCCAATAATTGCCTTCTAACAATCCAGTCCTGAATGGTACGTAGTTCACGGGCATCATATTTATCCTCATAGCCCGGTTCGGTTCCTACCACATATTGATAGATTTCTCCCAGCCCAGTTGTAATAGGTGCCATCCCCGGCTGGCCGACTCCCGCTGGGATTTGTGCCTGTACATCGGGTAGGCGTTCACTTACCTGTTGCCGTGCCCAGTATACATCTACATCTTCCTTAAACACAATGGTAACCACTGATAAGCCAAAGCGGGAGAAAGAGCGTATCTCGTCTATCTCTGGTATGGTGGCCATGGTGATTTCGATTGGAAAAGTGATTAAGCGTTCCACCTCCTCAGCTGCCAAAGATGGAGAAGAGGTGATGATCTGTACCTGATTATTTGTAATATCCGGTACGGCATCAATGGGAAGCTTCGTTAGTGAGTAGCCTCCCCAAATGACCAGACCCAGTGTAAGCAGGCCGATGATCAACTTGTTTTTGACTGAAAAATGAATGATTTTATCCAGCATTTATTCTGTGTTTTATTTCCTGATTTAATGAATTGAAAGGGGCATATATACCCAACATCGGGGATACCAGACGGCACGGCAAAATGTATTTAAGTCATTGCCTTTGGACAATAATTAAAAGATTGATTTCTGTGGGTGTCTGGAAAAATCAGGCCTTGGGAGGCTGGAAAGGAGATTCTGAGTACTCAGAGCAAAGAGAAAAGCTATAAGGAGAAACTTTTACCTGGTTGGTAATGCAGAAATTTTCTATTTCAGGAAAATACTGAAAAAGGGTCATAAATACGGGCCCATGACAGCACTGATGCTGGCCATGAAAGGGTAGTTCATCATCTTTGTCATGGTCATGATGCCCCGAACTATTTTCATCGTGGTGTACATAATCTTCAACCAAAAACTCTAAAAATGTGTCACCACCCTTTGCCTTGTGTTCTTCAAAGTGCGAGAAAAAGTCAGGTAGTTTTTTCAACTCGCAGCACATGTCCAAATTGGGGGACATAACCTGCAAGATGAAAATCAATGAGAATGATATGTGTACTATAAGCTTCACGTGCTACAAATGTATTGATTTAGGAATGCAACCTGTTTGCAAAGTTTAGGTACAATTTGCACAAGTGCCTTTGTAGACCATGCTGGCACTGGCTGCTTTGAATCCTGAAGGAATACTAGTTTGAGGTATTTTGGATTGGGTCAGACAGTATGTTTCGCCACACTTGATGCAATGAAAGTGAATGTGCTGGTCCTGAGGTTTGCATTCACAACCTTCTTCACAAAGTGCATATTTGACTGAACCTGTACCATCTTCAATGCTATGGATAAGTTTTTTGTCTTCAAAGGTTTTGAGTGTTCTATAAAGTGTTGCCTTATCCGCTTGCTCGAATTTCGCATCTAGATCACTCAAACTAATGGCGGCACCAGATTCTACCAATTTTCTAAGCACTAATAGTCGCATTGCGGTTGGCTTAATTTTTCGATCTTCTAGTTTTTGTTCGAGCATAGGTGAAATTTAGTTCTGAGCTAGTCGGTGTGATACTTACAATACATTTGTAGGTTCAAAAGTAAATGTATTTCCTTGTTATTCGAGCGCTATCTGGTAAATAGGAAACGGTAAATGCCACTATACCCCGACTTTTCTTCTAGTTCTTGGTAGTGTTCAAATAAGGCAGGGAGCTTTTTTAATTCATCGCAAAATTCCACATTGAACCTAATGTCTTGCATCAATAACAAAAAACTGAACAGTATGGATAAGATGGAATGCTTTTATCTACAAATATACGCAATATTAAGGTGCAATGGTATTGCAAAAGTGAGTTCGCGTTTTCATTTTTCAGATATTGCTTATTGAGCTATTCCCATTTTTGAGATGAGTTTCTCCCTTGATTCTAACTTTGCCTTCAAGGATTGCATATCTTCGCTCACTTTCTTCTCCACCACCTTTGCATAAACTTGGGTAGTTGTGATTTTTGAATGACCCAGCATTTTGCTTACCGTCTCCAACGGTACACCATTACAGAGGGTAACAGTGGTTGCGAATGTATGCCTGGCCAGATGAAAGGTGAGGTTCTTTTCAATTCCGCAGAGATCGGCAATTTCTTTCAAGTATGAGTTTAGTTTCTGGTTGGAGATTACTGGAAATACTGTTCCCTTCTGTAAAGCCCTTGGGTGGGTTTTGTATTTCTCTATGATCTCCCAGGCTTTAGGGAGGATAGGAACCCTTACCGGCTGATCGGTTTTTTGGCGACAAGTGGAGAGCCAGTATTCTCCGTCTATACCTATGGTGATGTTGGAAGGTGTCAGGTTCATCGCATCGATGTAGGCAAGTCCTGTATAGCAGCTGAATACGAACAGGTCTCTTACCCACTGCAGGCGGACAATTTTGAAGACTTTGTTTTCCAAGGTTTCCAATTCTTCGGCATCTAAGAAACCTCTGTCAACTCTGTGAAATTTGAGTTGGTACTTATCAAATGGATCCCGACTTACCCATTCCATTTTTACAGCCATGGTTACCATTTTTCGGAAGCGCTCCAGGTGCTTCATGATCCCATTGTTGCCAAGTGGTTTCTGATGGTCTTTAGGCTTGTAATTGCGTAGGTAGAATTCAAAATCAGTGATGAACTTATAGGAGAGTTCGGACAGAAACATGTCGGTGGTTCCAAAGCGTTCTTTTAAAAATCGGTGGATGTACTTCTGAGTGGTGAAGTAGTTTTTCATGGTACCCCAGGCCAGTGTATCCTTCATAGCCTGGTTGTGATAATCCACCAGCTTACACAAGGTGAAATCCTTTTGGTCTGTACCCAGGAACATACTCTTTATGGCATCTGCTGTGATCAACCGCTTTTGTACTTGCATCTCCTGGTAGCATTCCATGATACGTGCCCGAACTTCATCCAGATAATGGTTGAGCGATTTGATTTCTTCCCGGCTGCCCTTGGCCATACCTTTGCTACCATTCCAGTCGCCCGGTTTGATCCAGCGCTTCAATGATATTTCTACCCTGCGGCCATCAACGGTGACCCTGGCATAGATTGGGAGTAGGCCATCTTTGGCCTTGTTGGTTCTTGTGATGAACTGAACTCCGAAGGTGTTTGTGGTTCTCATGACAATTCAGCTTTTGAGTGTTTGTGTTAAAATGATTCCTCTCGTGGTGAACTGCTTCCACAAGGCCACTCAAACAGGCCTTAAGCAGCTCAAAATTCCTCATACAACTATCTGTTTTACAGCTATTTGCATTATTCTGGTGAACTAAAATAAACCATTCATTTGGTTCACCGGATAGGTCTCATTTTTGCTGAAATTGTCTAAATCGAACTGATACATAAAAAATAAAAAAGCCCGCAAATCGTAAGATTTGCAGGCTTTTGGGTTCTGATGAACCTTTGTTGTCGGGGTGACAGGATTTGAATCTAGGACCATCCTGACCATAGTCAGGATACGCTAACCGTCCCTTTTCAACAATTCCAAATATCTCTTCGCACCCAAATTTTTGATTTTCTTTTCTAATTTCATTGCTTCAGCTCTTGAATTAGTCAATTCAGAGTGAACCAAAACCCAAGGAGTACCTAACC
>PBTY01000109.1 GCA_002729235.1 Rickettsiales bacterium
AACCTGGGTGAACTAGTAAACCTATTGAAGAACGAAGCAAAAGTATTGTAAGATGTCAGCATTAGCATTTGTAGAATTAGAAGAAGGATTAGTAAAGAAGTCATCACTAGAAGCTGTTAGCTATGCATCATCCATAGAAGGTGATGTTGCAGCGATTGTTTTCGGTGCAATGAATGATGGTGAAGCTGACAAGATCGGAGCAGCCGGAGCAAATAAGGTGCTTCACGTGACTGACGATTCTTTAGCACAACCAAATATCATGGCCTATGCCTCAGCAATTGCTGAAGCTATGGACAAAGAAGGAAGTGGTCTGTTGGTATTGGCAAAGTCATCTCTAGGTGATCCAGTATCTGCAAGAGTTGCGATTAAAACTGGAGCAGCCTTAGCAACCAATGTGGTTGAGCTTCCGGATACCTCAGCAGGCTTCAAGGTGAAGTGTAGTATTTACACCGGTAAAGCCTTTGCGATCAACACGCTTTCAGGTGATAAGAAGATTTTAGGCCTCAAAAAGAATGCTGTCGCTATCAAAGAAGATGGAGGATCAGCAACTGTTGAGACTTTTGCACCAACTAAAAATGATGGTGATTTTAAAGTGAAAGTGACCAACACTGAAAAGCAAACTGGTGAAATCTTGTTGCCAGAAGCTGATTTGGTTGTGTCAGGCGGAAGAGGATTGAAAGGTCCTGAAAACTGGGGAATGATTGAAGAATTGGCGAAAACTATTGGTGCTGCAACTGGATGTAGTAAGCCGGTTTCAGACATGGATTGGAGACCTCACCACGAACATGTTGGACAAACAGGTGTGAAAGTGAGTCCTTCTTTATACATTGCAGTAGGGATTTCAGGAGCTATCCAGCACTTGGCTGGAGTGAACTCTTCCAAATATATTTTAGTAATCAACAAAGACCCCGAAGCACCATTTTTTAAAGCCGCTGACTATGGAGTAGTTGGTGATGCATTTGAGGTGGTACCAAAACTAACTGAAGCTATTAAAGCACAGCAAGGTTAATGGCAGATAAGATTAAACTAGAAATACTCGGACTTTCTTCAAGTCAGTCACAATCGGGCTCATTTGCCCTGGTATTAGGAGAGGTGGGATCAAGTCGTAGACTTCCTATCATAATTGGGATGTTTGAAGCTCAGGCAATAGCTATTGAGATTGAAAAGATCACACCCAATAGACCTATGACCCATGATCTCTTCAAATCATTTGCCTACAACCTGGGCTATGATATCAAAGAGATCTATATATCTGACTTGAAGGAAGGAGTATTCTTTGCTAAGATTGTTTGTGAAAGCAATGGGAAGGAATTTGAAATAGATGCAAGACCTTCTGATGCGATCGCAATCGGTCTCCGATTTGATGTAGACATTTATACCAATGAGTCTATTTTGACAGAAGCTGGTATTGTGTTGTCTGATGAAGAAGAGGAGGTCACTGATGTGAAGCAAAAATATAGTGAGTCTGTCAAACCCGAGCACGTAGCTAAAAAGATGGAGGATTTGCCTTCAGACCAATTGAACAAAATGCTGGATGAAGCATTGGCTCAAGAGGACTATGAGAGAGCAGCCAAAATCCGCGACGAAATTAATAGAAGAAACTAAATTTAGTTAATGGATATAATCAGGGCGCTACTTGGCCTCATCTTTATTGTGGCCGTAGCTTTTGCATTCTCTCTCAACAGAAAGTCTATCGATTGGAGACTAGTAGCTACAGGAATTGGTCTTCAAGTCATCTTCGGTTTATTAATTACTCAAATCAGTTTTGTCCGCACAGCGTTTAGTTGGATTAGCAACAAGTTTGTTGTTCTTCTAAGCTTTGCTGATGAGGGATCTAACTTTCTGTTTGGTCCTTTAATGGATACAGAGAGTATGGGATTCATTTTTGCTCTGAAGGTGCTTCCTACAGTGATATTCTTTAGCACATTAACTTCTGGATTGTATTATTTAGGAGTGTTGCAGTGGATTGTAAAAGGGATTGCCTGGATAATGGCCCGGACCATGAAATTGTCTGGAGCTGAATCACTTTCAGCGGCAGGAAACATATTTCTGGGACAAACAGAGGCTCCTCTTTTAGTACGGCCATTCGTACCTAACATGACCAAGTCTGAGCTAATGTGTTTGATGACTGGAGGTATGGCAACTATAGCAGGCGGTGTACTTGCTGGCTATGTGGCATTCCTTGGAGGAGGTGACCCGGCACAGCAAGAAAAATACGCAGCCTACCTGCTTAGTGCGTCAATAATGAATGCTCCAGCTGCCATTGTGATGTCTAAAATGATGCTTCCCGAACTGTATAAGGATGATATTAATACAGATCTGACTGTATCAACCGAGCAGATGGGAGTGAATCTGGTAGATGCTTTAGCTCGAGGTGCTTCAGAGGGACTTAAATTAGCATTGAATATTGGAGCTATGCTTTTGGCATTTATCGCATTGATTGCGGCCGTCAATTATGTATTGATGGCAATAGGTGATGTTACTGGTTTAAATGCTTTGATTGTTTCTTCTACTGATGGAAGTTTTGATGGATTCTCATTAGAGTATCTTTTAGGTCAAATCTTTAGAGTCTTTGCATTTGTGATTGGAGTGGACTGGGATCAGTCACTTCAGGTTGGTAGTTTACTTGGACAAAAGGTGGTTGTTAATGAGTTTGTAGCTTATCTCGGTTTGTCTGAGTTTGTAGCCACTGGAGCATTAAATGCCAAGTCTGTGGTTATTGCTACTTATGCATTGTGTGGATTTGCCAATTTTAGCTCAATAGCGATTCAGATTGGTGGAATTGGGGGAATGGCTCCAACACAGCAAGGAAACATCTCTAAACTAGGAATGAGGGCTTTAGTAGCTGCGACACTAGCCACTATGATGACTGCTGCAATAGCGGGAGCCTTGATGTCTTGATAGTGATAAAAATTGAATACATATCAATCAGGCTGTCTCAAAAGTGCGCACCAGCTGTCGTTCTGAACCTGCCTGTCGGCAGACAGGTTTATTTCAGAATCTAAACAGTTGTTCATATGATATTGCAGATCCTGACATTCCATGCGGAACATGTTCAGGAGGACTTAATAATTACTTTTGAGATGGCCTTTTTTTAATGTCTTGTTGGAAGTGCGTTTATAGCCAGTGATATTGATTTCCCGCTCATTGACTTCTACAATAGCGAACGAGTTGTTTTCCAATCCATCATAATCGACCATACCCAGGTGTGTGCAATAGTGAATCCCGTTTATTGCTGTATAGTTTTCCACGTGGACGTGTCCGTGAAAAGTGGCGATCACTTTTCCAGAGTCTTCCATGATCTTTTGAGCTCTCACGTATTCGTTCATGTGGAATACGGCATCACCTTTCACAAAGTGGTATAAGGTGAAGTGAGAGAAAACAATTGTCGGGAGTTTGGTCTTGGCCAGATCATCTTCAAACCATTCCCATTGTGATTCTGGTAAATTGGCTTCAAACCATTCATAATCTCCCTTATGGTGTGGTCGTCCATCAGGATGGAAATTAGGGTCCAAAACGATGAAATGAAACCCATTGTGATCGAAAGAGAAATAAGTCTCTGACGAATCGATGCCCGTATTGGTTACGTTGGTTTGAAACTGCTCTTTAGAAATGCTGTCAAGATCATGGTTGCCTATGCAATGATATCTAGGACCATTGAATTGGCTGTATTCTGATTCAATATCCTGCAGAAATTTGATTGTGTCGGATTCAACCCTGGTAGGGTGCTCATCTTTGAAGTCACCCAAATGAATGGCAAAATCTACCTTCTCTTGATTGAGTACATTGATAGCCTCTTCCATTTTTTCCAGGGACTGTCTGTAATATCTAGTACCTGAAGGTTCACGATCGGCATAATGTGAATCAGTCAATACGCCGAATCTAACAGACTTCCTCTTTTTAATGGCTAACAATTCACTGGGAGCAATGGTAGCTAGTGTTGCAATACCCGTACTTGAAATCAGAAACTTTCTACGAGAGATGTTCCAAGTCATAATCAATGCATTTTGAACATGCTGTCCATCATGAGACGTGCACCAGCTGGGTTGGTAGCTAATGGGATGTTATGAACGTCACATAGCCTCATGAGCATTTGCACATCTGGTTCGTGTGGATGTTTGTCCATTGGATCTCTAAAGAAGATCACCATGTCTAACTTTTTTTCTGCAGCTTCGGCAGCAATCTGAGCGTCACCCCCAAGAGGACCGGATAGGTATTTGTGTACTTTAAGACCAGCTTTTTCAGCGTGAGATCCTGTAGTTCCAGTTGAGATCAAATCAACCTGTTCAAGTTGATGTTTATAGTTAAGCAAAAAAGCCACCATATCGGCTTTTTTACCATCGTGAGCTATGATTGCAATTTTCATAAGGTAAGTTTAAATAAAAAAATAAGGACACCCATGATAGGTGTCCTTATTTGCTCTATTAATCTGCTATGAAAGTTTTCAAAGGGTAGATTCCTCAACGAACTCAAGGTTCGGTGTAGGTTCTCCGCCAAGGATTTCTTCATTCGCAAACTCTCTGAATTTGTCAAAGTTCGCTTTGAACTTTTCAGCTAACTCGTTTGCTTTTTGATAGAAAGCCTTGTCATTTTTCCAGGTTTCCTTAGGACTCAAGATGTCGTTAGGAACACCAGGGCAAGTTGTTGGCATCTCTGCACCAAAGATGGTGTGTTTACGGTAACCAACGTTGTCCAAAACGCCGGATAAAGCTGCAGTAATCATTGCTCTGGTGTATCTGAGTTTGATTCTGCTTCCTACACCATATGCTCCACCAGTCCAGCCAGTGTTCACTAGCCAGACATTCACCTCATTTTCTTCCATTTTTTGACCTAGCAACTCAGCATATCTGGTTGGATGTAAAGGCATAAATGGAGCTCCAAAACAAGCAGAGAATACCGGTTGTGGTTCAGTAACACCAGCTTCAGTTCCAGCTACTTTAGAAGTATATCCAGAGATGAAATGGTACATAGCCTGACCTTTAGTCAATCGCATGATTGGAGGCATTACACCAGAAGCATCACAGGTTAAAAAGAAGATGTTTTTAGGCACACCACCTATTGATGGTTTCGCTGTATTCTTGATGTGATCAATTGGATAAGATACCCGAGTATTTTCTGTAACCTCAGTATTGGTAAAGTCTACTGTTCTGGTATTAGGAATGAATCGAGTGTTTTCAAGGATTGCGCCATATTTGATGGCATTCCAAATGTCTGGTTCATTCTCTTCAGACAGGTCAATCACTTTTGCATAACAACCTCCTTCGAAGTTGAAAACGTTGGTTTTGGTCCATCCATGTTCATCATCGCCAATCAATAATCTGTTTGGATCAGCAGAAAGGGTAGTTTTACCTGTTCCACTAAGTCCGAAGAAAATCGCTGTATCATGATCTTCTATACCCATGTTGGCAGAGCAGTGCATTGGTAATATATTCTCTTTGGTAGGAAGTAAGAAGTTCAATACAGAAAAGATACCTTTTTTCATTTCACCAGAGTAAGCAGTTCCACCTATAAGGATCATTCGCTTAGTCATGTTGATTATTGCAAAGTTTGACTGTCTTACTCCGTCAGTATCAGGATCAGCTTCAAACTCAGGACAAGCTATGATAGTGAAGTTTGGATCAAAGTCTTCCAGTTTGTAGTCCGGAGGAGTAATGAACATGTTATAGCAGAACAGGTTGTGCCATGCCATGGTGTTGATTACTCTCAGCTTTAATTGATGTGCTGTGTCGGCTCCAGCAAATGCATCTCTTACGTAAACTGTTTTATCTTCAAGATATCCCAGCATTTTAGCATAGATGCGTTCAAAACTTTCTTCAGACACAGGTTTATTGATATTACCCCACCATACTTCTTTTTCAGTAAGTGCGTCTTTTACAATAAATCTGTCTTGTGGTGATCTACCAGTGAACTTTCCTGTGTCGCACATTAAAGCTCCAGTATCGGTGAGATGTCCTTCGTTGTTTCTAACAGCAATCTCTGTTAGTTCTGTAGCAGTAAGGTTCCAGAATGCTTCTTTAACCTTTTTTACACCTGCAGCTTCTAAGCCGCTTTTAGTTGATTTTAGACCGAATTCTTCCATGTTTCTCGTTGTTGATTTAGGACTACACGAAGATCGCTAGACCTACAACGGTGGGTAATGACCTGCATCATTGTATTTGGTGACATGCGGCATACGCTATGCTGTCATATATCAAAAAAGCCCAGCTGAACAGCTGAGCTTTTTCTCTTAGGTTAGATAGTGATTAAATCACTCATAGTTAGGGTTAGGTTTTGGCTGTCCTGCCATAATTTCCTCATTAGCAAATTCCTCGAACTTGGTGAAGTTCGTATTGAATTTGCGAGCAAGGTCATTTGCTTTTTTGTAAAAAGCGTCATCATTTTTCCAGGTTTCTCTCGGTGAGAGGATTTCGTTTGGTACATTCGGGCAAGTCAAAGGAATTTCTGCACCGAAGATAGAATGAGTTCTGTAACCTACATTGTTTAACACACCACTCAGAGCAGCAGAAATCATCGCTCTGGTATATTTTAAGCTAATACGCTTACCGACTCCATAAGGGCCGCCAGTCCATCCTGTATTGATTAACCATACATTGGTCTCATGTTGCTCCATTTTCTTGCCTAGAAGCTCTGCGTATCTGGTAGGGTGTAATGGAAGAAATGGTGAACCAAAACAGGCTGAGAATACAGGCTGTGGTTCTGTAACACCTGCCTCTGTACCTGCTACTTTAGAAGTATAACCAGAAATGAAGTGGTACATAGCCTGTCCCTTAGATAGTCTTTGAATGGGAGGGATCACTCCGAAAGCATCACAGGTTAAGAAGAATATGTTTTTTGGAATACCACCGATTGATGGATCCACTGCATTTCTGATGTGGTAAATAGGATAGGAGACCCTAGTATTTTCAGTTACTTCACAGTTTTCAAAATCTACCTCTCTTGATCCTTCTTTAAAGCGAGTGTTTTCTAAGATAGCGCCATACTGTATGGCATTCCATATATCTGGCTCTTTTTCTTGACTTAAATCGATTACTTTGGCATAGCATCCCCCCTCGAAGTTAAAGACATTCTTTTCAGTCCAACCATGTTCGTCATCACCAATCAATAAGCGATTTGGATCTGCAGATAAGGTGGTTTTTCCAGTTCCTGATAATCCGAAGAAAATAGCCGTATCATGTTCTTCAATACCCATGTTGGCCGAGCAGTGCATGGACAGTACGTTCTCTTCATGAGGTAAAATGTAGTTCAATACGGAGAAAATACCTTTTTTCATTTCTCCTGAGTAGCCAGTTCCACCGATAAGAATCATTCTTTTGGTGAAGTTAACTACTGCAAAATTCTTCTGACGTGTACCATCCATCTCGGGATCTGCCTCAAATTCAGGAACACAAATGATCGTAAAGTTCGGATCAAAACTTTCTAATTTGTATTTCTCTGGCCTTAAAAACATGTTGAAACAAAAGAGATTGTGCCAGGCCAGTGTGTTGATCACTCGTACTCTTAGTCTGTGAGTTTTATCCGCTCCGGCATACGCATCTCTTACATATACCTTCTTATCAGATAAAAATCCCATCATTTTATTATACAGGAGATCAAATTTCTCGGGAGTAAATGGGATGTTAATGTCTCCCCACCATACCGCACCTTGCGTTTTTTCATCTTTTACAATAAATCGGTCTTTTGGAGATCTACCGGTAAAGACTCCAGTATCGCACATCAAGGCACCTGTGTCTGTTAAGTGTCCTTCTTTATTTTGTACGGCTTCTTCTATGAGCTCCGCCTGACTAAGGTTCCAATGGGCTTCTTTTACCTTTAATCCTAGAGAAGATAGATCTGTTTTATTCGATTTTAGTCCGAATTCTTGCATGCTTTCGGTTTTAGTTTGATTTTGTACCAAAGGGTTCAAAACAGCCATTCTTTTAATTTGGGGTTCGTGGAAAAATGCTTGTTTTAAGCGTTTCAGGTTAATGAAAACGTTTGCAAGCGAATTTAAAATAGATTTCCAATAATTCTAAATGAATCGGTACAAACCTTAACTAAAGATCGAAATTAGTTCCTGTCGACTTTTATCAGCCTTCTTTTTCAAAGAAAGGATCTACTTGCTCTTTGGGGGATGGTTTTGTTAATAAGCTAACAATAACCAATGCAAGAACTGATGCAAGTAAAGCTGGTATAGCAACCATTTTGGAATCAAATGGGAAGGACATAATTCCAAGGTCACCCACAAACCCAGATCTGTTGAGGACTTCAATGATAACCACGGATAACATACCTGCTAAAATAGAGGCGATTCCTCCTTGCTTAGTTACTCGCTTCCAGAAGAAGGTGGCCAATAGAGGCGGTGCTAGTGCTGCACCTATCATTGTGTAAGATATGAATGCCATTGAAAGGATTTCCTCAAACTGCGTCATGATGAGGTATGCAATAAAACCTAATATGACAATAGCAATTCGTTGTACCAACAGTTTGGTTTTATCTGAAGGATTCTTGATATAATATTTTTCTAGAATGTCTCTTGAGAAGTTGGTGGAGGTCACCATCAGGAATGTGTTACCTGTAGATAATATGATTGCTGCTCCTCCGGCAAAAAGGAGCGACCCTACAAGTGGTGGTAGTTTTTCAAACCCAATTCTAAGAATAATTTCTTCTGACATTGGGGCATTGATGGACCCATCAGGCATGAAGAACCTTGGGTCATGCGCATAGATAGCAAAACCAACTACGGCCAAAAGACACATCAAGAACTCAATTCCAACAACTCCGATAAACATACCCATTACAGCCTTTTTAGCTGATTTAGCATCTTTAGCAGATGAGAACTTTTGATAGACGCTGCTTTCACTCAGCAAAAGAATCAAGGTAGGCAGCATAATACCAATGTACCACATAGGCTCGTGGCCTTCTGTGATCGATAGGTGATCTGGACTAACTTCATTGATGGTATTGACCACATTATCCCAACCTCCAAAGCTGGAGATAGTAAATGGAACAGCTAATATGATTGCCAGGATCATGATGATACCATTGAAAATATCAATGGAGACAATTGACACCATACCAGCCAATGCGGTAAAGGCTATAATGATCAAAAAGGTGATCAAAGTACCCTGTTCTACTGAAATAGCGCCTTCGGTAAGAATCGAGAGAAATCTACCGCCTCCTTTGAACTGATATCCCGCAATGATTAAGTATGCAACAATGATGGTGATTGTTCCAAGTAGTCTTGCTAGAGGGGAGTAACGCTTCTCTAATATATCCGTGAGTGTAAACTGAGAAATACGTCTAACTTTCGCGGCAATGAAATATACTGCTAGAATACCTACCCATGCACCAAGTGAAAACCATAACTCAGAAAAACCTACTTGAAAGGTAAGACCTGCGGTTCCAAACAAACTTCCTGATCCAATCCAGGTAGTCACTAAGGTTCCTACCAATAAATAAACAGGAACATTTCTGCCAGCTACAACAAAGTCTTCTTCATTTTTAACCCCACGACTTTTATAAATAATTATCCCGGTGAGAATAAGAATGTAAGTAAGTGTAACTATTATGTAGATCATATGGATTTTTGAGTTTGCGGCTCGAAGATAGTCATTTATTGTAAAAATAGGTGATGGCTTATCTCATCGAAAATATCGCACCGAACGATAGCTCAAGACCCTCTATAACTATTGAAGGTTCTGGTAAGTCAACCTGTTTTGTTTGCAGAGTCGAAGAGGAGTCCGATACTCCACTATAAGAACCTCTAAGTCCCGTTTTACTTCTCCCTCGCAGATAATTTGCTTCAAATGTTAAACTAACATCTCTACTATAAGGGAATTGAAACTCAAATCCACCAAGCCAACCATAACCTAGCTTATTGTTGAATTCAAAATCAGAATTTAGAACCTCCCATTCTTCGTAAGCTCTCCAGGCTCTGTCCATGTTTCCTTCATTTATTCTGGGATTAATATTCCACCATCCAAAGCCTCCGATCATGAACTTAACGCTGGCATCATTCATTGGAATCTTTAAATAAATATCTACTGGAACCAGGGCAGCAAAATGTGGACCAATAAGAGGCCGGTTATAATCAAATGGGAGATCATCCATAGCCAGACCTGGAATGTTATACAGGGTCGCCCCTGTTTCAATACCTATAACATCTCCAACACCCAATCCTCGGATCGAGAAAGGGCTTACCGGTGCTGTGAGATATCCATTTTTAGGAATTAAGTATGAAAAAGAAACTCCCTGAGCTAGAGAAGAAGGAGTGATTGTCCACACAGTAATAAATACAAAGAAATACTTTACAAGTAGTTTACTCAGTGGTTGTTTCATACTTATCAAACAGGTCTTGGTAGGTATTTAGTAATTCGGAACAGCTGTTGTTGATAATATTGACATTGAAATAAAGTGCTAGCGCTGTTGAGTAGGGAGGGTTTTCGTCTTGTTTGATGACAAATGAACCCAGGTTCTCAAAAAATGATCTGGAGAACTCAGTAAAGAAAATCTGCGTTTGGTATATCTCTGCAACATTGATCAGAAATTCCTGGTCCAATTTGTTAATGGCACTGTTGTTTTGAGCAATCACCCAAGCCGCATCTGTTAAAAGCTCCAGGTTATATTTAAATGTAACATTGTTTACCTCATCAGGATCCAGGCTCACCAAAGAATCCAAATAGCTGGCATATGATTGGTTGGCAATCAGCATTGAGTCGATTTTTGCTTTGTTCTGATGACATTCCTTTAAAATTGATGCTTTAATGATTTTTGCTTCCTCATTAATGTCAATCGACTGTTTGTAGGAGTTAAGACCTAAGGCTAATAAAACGGCAAAAACCACAGATATGAACTCCATAGCCAACTGACCGATTGGAATGTTGTTTAATTTCATAATGATACACGGTTCTTACTACCTATTGCAAAGTAGAGGATGGTGCCAATAAACGGAAGAAGGATCACCAGGATGATCCAGAGTAACTTTTCATTGTTGTCCTTGAATTCTCCTTGTATAATGTCTACGAGTGTCCAAATCCAGACCGCAAATAAGAAAAGCGCAATAAGTGCAAAAAATAACATGTTCTGAGTATTAAGTGGAGTACTGCTTATATACTCTAAGATAGGGGAGCGTGGTAAAAAATAAAAGCCCCTTCGATTTCGAAGGGGCTTTCTATTAGATATCTATAGGAATTGATTACATCATTCCACCCATGCCACCTGGCATTCCACCTGGCATTGCAGGAGCACCTTCTGGCTCAGGCTGATCAGCTACTACAGCTTCAGTAGTCAATAACAATGAGGCAATAGAGGCAGCATTCTCCAAAGCAAGACGAGTTACTTTAGTTGGGTCAATGATACCCGCTTTGAACATGTTTACATATTCATCAGAAGCAGCATTGTATCCGTAATCATCTTTACCTTCTTTCACAGCGTTTACTACTACAGAAGCTTCTCCACCAGCGTTTTCAACGATAGTTCTCAATGGAGCCTGAATTGCATTGTAAACGATTTTCACACCAGTATTTTGGTCGATGTTACCAAGATCCATTCCGTCGATAGCATTCAACGCTCTGATCAAAGCTACACCACCACCGGCTACGATACCTTCTTGTACAGCAGCTCTAGTAGCGTGAAGTGCATCATCTACTCTGTCTTTTTTCTCTTTCATTTCTACTTCAGTAGCAGCTCCAATGTAAAGGATAGCTACACCACCAGAAAGCTTAGCAAGTCTCTCTTGTAGTTTTTCTTTGTCGTAATCTGAAGTAGTGTTTTCGATTTGTTGCTTGATTTGGTTTACTCTACCTTCGATCTCTTCTGCTTTACCAGCACCGTTAACGATTGTAGTGTTGTCCTTATCAATGTTGATTTTCTCAGCAGTACCTAAGTAATCAAGCGTAGCATTCTCTAGTTTGTAACCTCTTTCTTCAGAGATTACAGTACCACCAGTAAGGATAGCGATATCCTCAAGCATTGCTTTTCTTCTGTCACCGAAACCTGGAGCTTTTACAGCAGCGATTTTTAGTGAACCTCTGATTTTGGTTACTACCAATGTAGCAAGCGCTTCACCTTCTACATCTTCAGCAATGATCAACAATGGTCTTCCAGTTTGAGCAGTTGCTTCAAGGATAGGAAGCAATTCTTTCATGTTAGAAACCTTCTTATCATAAATCAAGATGAATGGGTTTTCCAACTCAGCTTCCATCTTCTCTGTGTTAGTCACAAAGTATGGAGAAAGGTAACCTCTGTCAAACTGCATACCTTCTACA
>PBTY01000110.1 GCA_002729235.1 Rickettsiales bacterium
AGCCTGAGCTATTTCATCCATTGTGGTTTTCTTAAAACCATACCTGGCAAAGATGGTTTTAGCAGAATTCAGGATGATTTCACTTACATCGTCTTTAATGTCGATGGTTGTTTCCATAGCTTCTTATTAAACTAATAATCGACCAAATTGGTTTTTTGGTCGAACTCAAAGGTATAGTTTTTTTACAAACTACCTACTCTTTAAGAATTCTTTCGGTTGGAGAGTTTAGCTCAAGCAAACTGATTTTTGCACAAATTTGACCGGCTCAAGTTAAGATTCAACTCTTAACACACTATACACACATCTTGCCAGAGCAACGGGCTCTTCATTGCCCGGTTGAAACAATTCTACATCTACCTTAATGATTGTCTTCCCTTGTTTAATTATTCGTGCTTTTGCTTGTACATCTTCCTTAACGGCCGCATGTAAATAATCTATGCGCATATCAATGGTGTTCAGTCTGTCATTGGGTGAATGTAGAGCTGTTGCCCCGGCCACCCCTCCGGCCGTATCGGCAATGGCGGCCAGAATACCACCATGCCAGCGGCCTTGTATAAAATCACCAATAAACTCTTCTTTGAATGGAACAAGAATATGAACCGAGCCTGCTGTAATCTCAACTATTTTTAAACCGAGTATTTTGTTAGCAGGCATCATGTTTTCGATGGCGTGCTTCAATAGTTGAAAATTATTTTCGTGCATGGTTAATCTTTTTGCTAAAATTTATTTTTTCTCACTCATACTTCGTCTCACCTATCTCTTATTTCACCCATTGCAAATTGATAGGAACGAAAAACAATTTTTTTAATTACTTCAGCCTCCTCATCATTTCTTGGGGCATAAACCATTATGAAGTTTGGCGGCAACCATCCTTTATGTACTACAGGATGAAATTCGCCCCAACCCAGCTCAATTACTTTTTTAACGTCACGTTGCGGGAGGCCTAAGTGCATACTGCCATCCGGAGCAGGATGAAAATGTGCAAATTCCGTCTCGACCATAAAAGCATTACAATGTGTACACATTTTTTCTTCTGACATACACATGGCCTGTGCTCCAGGTACAGATATTTTGCTACGCTCCTTTGAAATATCAGGAAGCGAGAATGCCCAACCCATAAGTTCATCCACCAGCTTTCTGTCAGATGGTTGCTGGTCCAGTTGCATGTGCGGATTGCTCGGTGTAGTAGTTGGTTTGTTCCCTGTTCTTCTTGGAATCTCAAAATCAAATTGCAAGGCCATGTTCTGATATTGTTTAATGGGTTGGCTCAATAATAAAACTGCGGTCGCTAAATGCAGGTAATAGATTTTCATAGGTGTGCTTTATCGTATCGTTGCTATTCAACATAGCCATAGAATAAATTAGTGGAACATAATGATCAGGAGTAGGGGCAGCCATTTTTCCAAATTTTGTTTTTTCATAATTCATCAAACTTTTTATGTCACGGTCATCTACTCTTTGTTTTATCCATTCATCAAATTCCGTATCCCATCCATACAAGGTTTTATCGCCTTTGAAAAGTCTGGAACTTGCCAATTGAAGATTATGAACAACGGAACCGCTTCCGATAATCAAAACACCCTTCGTTCTTAATTTCTTCAGTTGAACGGCTAACTCATAGTGGTATTGAGGAGATTGATAATAATCAATGCTCATCTGAAAAACCGGAGTGTTAGCATCCGGAAAAAGATGGCGAAGCATGGGCCAGTTGCCGTGATCGAAACCCCAGTCGGTGGTGGTTTTAATAGTAGGATTGGAATGCGCTACCTCTTTGGCAAATTCTGGCGCACCAGGTGCAGGATATTTTATAGTGTAATATTCAGGTGGGAAACCGTAAAAATCGTAAATTGTTTCAGGCCAAGGAGAAACATTCACATACGTGCCTTGGGTACACCAATGTGCTGATACTACCAATATGGCTTTAATTTCTTTTGGATATTTTTCCCGCAAGTCAACACCTAAATCAAAAAGATAAGTTAAAAATGGATTCGCTTTATGAGGAAGGGGAATGTCCATTGGGTTTCCGTGCGAAGTAAAAATAACTGGAAGGGTTACTTCCTGTTCGGGTAAGTCCGTTATCGCATTGGCCCAGCTTTTTACACCTGAAGTTCCAAAACCTATTGTTGCTGCTCCCATTATTTTTATAAAGTCTGATCGGTTCATTTTGCAATTCAAAAGTGAATTTAAATCGGACGGCACGTTACTCAGCTACCGGATAAAATCATTCCGATGAAATAGAAGGTTCTTGCTGGTAATACTTTTCATCATCAACAATGTCCAGCATAAAGCGGGCAACATCTTTTCGGCTGATGGTCATGTTTAGTTTTTTATCGCCTTTAATGCTGACCCGAACTGACTTCTGCTTTTCACTGTTGCTAAGCCCAACCGGTCGAACAGATGTCCAATCGAGGTTGCTTGCACGAAGCACCTTTTCCTGATCTTCATGACCTGCGTAGGCTACACCAACATTGGTTTTATTAATAAGAAATTTGAACATCCAGTTCGTTTCTTCATAACTATCGCCTGTTCCCCATGCTGAAACAGTTATCACACGCTTTACACCATTTTCTTGCATGGCTTTTATCGTATTTTCAATACTCACACGTAATAAATCCAGCGGTGAAACCACCTTAGACCAGGGCATATCAGTTTTTCTTGCAATGTTCAGCGCAACATAAACGGCATCTGTTTCTTCAACCACCTTTGTCACCTCATCAATACGCATTGGATTTCCTTCAACGACATGCAGATTGGGATTTGTCAGTTTAATTTTCTGTTTGTCTCGAACCAGTGCTTTAACAACCCAACCTTTTTCCAGAGCTTGTTTTACAATTTCAATTCCTGTTCTGCCATTGGCGCCTAATACAGCTATTGTTTTCATGCCTATTATTTTTTCGTAAAACTTGCTAGCATTTCAGGATTGCGCAGGTAATTACCAATCCAGATTACAATCAGAATAATGGCAGGCATTACAAACGACTCCTGATGTTGCAAATGTGTTGCGATGGCTCCTCCAAAATGGGCGGTTAAAAAGAGAAACCCAAGTGAAGATGTTCGTGGAATAATAAATAAAATGATGAAAATCAATTCGCCAGCTCCTATAAAGGTGAGGTTATCTACCAATCCCCATCTGGTGAAATTGGTTACCAATTCTTCAGCGTGCATCAGTTTCATGGTGGCGCTCATAATAACCATCGCACCCACAAGTCCAATTAACGCCCATGCTGCAATTTTTCTTATTTTACCCTTTGATTGTTTTTCCATGTTTTTGTTGTTTAATGAATTTTCTTTTTGTCCATAAATGCAATACTAAGCATGATGCTCACGCAAGAACTGCCAAGTAGTTCACTTACCTGGTTATATCCGATCAAAATCAGGGCAGGAGATAAACGATTACAGTTATAGTTAATCCGACACCAAAAGCATACGCAAGCAATTGCCAGGCTCTTGCCCTGTCTTTCGCCCTGAATTCTTTTTGATCGATGGTGTCGGTTTTTCCCACCTCTCCTAAATTGAACATGTGCCCAAATCCGAAGTAGACGCAGAACTTATTGTACGCCTGTATGAATCCTGTTGCTCCCATTACTGCCGGAATGAAAACAGCCAGTCGTATCCAATGGGGGGCGTTAAACCATAGTAAGAGTGTAATGGCAATTACGGTAAGTACCAACCCTGTCCATCCACTTGCTTTTCGCCTTTTGATTTCCTCTCTCCCCATATTGCAGGTTCCGGGAATATATTTTTCATTCGAAGAGTTGCTGTCATTATTTCTATTAAACCCGGACATAAGAACGATGGGATGATTAAGTGAAATCGTTCTTATTTTCATTTTGATTTTAGTTAGTTGAATAATAAAACCGCTCATTAATAATTTGTCCATCAGCCCATCTTTGAACGGCCACCTGGCACATTTTCATTCGAGGAGCGCCCTTGTAAGTAATATCCATTTCCCATTCAACCATGGTAACATTGTCACCCACGGTTACTGCATGGACTTGAGCACCATGAAAGGTTTCAATCATCTGCATCCCTTGAATTTCTCTCTCCCTGTTTGCTGATTTACCAACCATTGGGGGGTTGGAGTTTTCCTGCATTACCACATCTTCATGATAATACTTTTCAAAAGCATCCATTTGTTTACCTGACAGCATTAGCTTGATTAGGTCTTCGATTTTTTCTTTGATATTCATGATAGTTTTATATTTAACTACATGCAAAATAGGAAAGATATATTGAAATACATCTATATATTAGAGCAAAAAAATTACTTCACCAATTCTCCTTTAAGGGATTCAAGATACTTTTCAAGTAGTTTCTTATTTACCGAAAGAAGTGAATGTTGTCCATTCTTTTTTGCATGGATAAGTCCGCAATCATACAGTATTTTAGAGTGGTGTGATATGGTAGGTTGAGAAAGTGTAAAGTGGCCTTCCAGTTCACTGCAACTGATTTCTCCTTTTGCCATGAGTGTCTTCATAATTTTGAACCGAGTGGCATCAGCCAGTGCTTTTGATATTTTGAGCAAATCCATTGGCATTATCAAGTAAAGATAATGTTTTGTAAAGAATTTTAGCGTTGATCAAAACCAATAGCGAATAAAATAGGGTGCTTTATTGCTGACCAGGCTGAACTTTATAAGGTTAATATACTTAGGGTTTAGGATGAAACTTCAGAGTATTATGTTAAGTAGAATCCCTGAGCGCAGGTAAGGCCAGCAAACCCGGGCGTGGGCAGGCATGCGGGTTGGTAGTGATTATTTTGGCTTGATTTCTTTGTTTACTTTCTTCGCGGACGGCCAGTCATCAAGGAAGAAAACGGTCCGCCGCTGCGGTAAATGCCTGCCCGGCATGAGGGCATTGCGAACACCGCTGAAAAAAGACAAACCGGTGAGCGATTCTGCCAGTAGCAAGGAGATTGCCACGTCACCAATCAGCCAACTGGCTGAAAGGTTTCCCAACCGGGAACGGCTCGCAATGACGTTCTAACTTGATGGCTAGTGCTGAGCCAAACAAAGCGCAGGCCTGCAAAGTGTATCACAGGCAAATTCCTGATCGCTGAGAATGCTGTATTTAAAAATGAACTGACCATTGGTACAGAATAATGAAAAATAGAACGACAGCCTTTGCCTGGGATTCTCTTTGCTTTGGGTTGGTGATTGCACCTTAGCGCAAAAGAGCGTTGGCAAAAAACTTTATCATTAGAGGTGGCTTAGGGCTGGGCGCCCCCGGCACGGTGTGGGTCGGCAGACCTGGCCTTGGATAATTGATCTTACCAGCAGCGAACAAAATTGATTGAGTAACATAGTCGCTGCGGTATCGAATGAAGTTGAGCCAGGCTAGGCGCCCCCGGGCTAAAGCGGTGGCGCAGCGGCTATTTAATATAACGTCTAATTATATAACAACATTCTTAGAAGCAGAATCTAAAAGAATATCAATCAGAAACGTACACGTGATCGTCCAGCTTTGCTGGTTAACATAATATCATTATATAATCAAGCGGTACGATAATCGTCAAACAGCCACACAGCAATAAACTATAGCTTTGTTATATAATGGCCTGTGTTATGTTAAATCAGCTTTGGGATTGGGTCGGGATTAATGCTTTCAGGAAGGGAAGGAAAGTTATACGTAACAGGAGGGAGGGTCTGGAACACTCTTTTGCCACTTCTGCCGAGTGAGGAATCACCATACCGCAGTGAGGCATCAAGGATTGTGTCACGGAAAGTGGCAAATGTGTGTGGAAGAAGGGTAGGGAAAAAAGAATCCCCGAACTGGCCGGGGAATAATGATGAGATTAAGAACGAACTACAATTCCTAGCTTTTCTAATAACTGTGGTTGTCCTTCAAGAGCTATTTCAGCAACAGCTTTTAGCTCTGTTGTGTAGTCATCAAGTTCATCGAGCTTTTCATTTCTGAGACGGGTAGCTTCCTGAGCTTGTCCTTTCTCTGCAGTGGCCTCATTGCGAAGTTGTTTGAGATTTTCGATTGCTGCTTTCTCTGCATTGAGTTGGTCAGTAGTTACTTTGAAGTTTCCAAGCTTAGCTACAAAGTCAGTCTCATTGAGTAGTCGGTTATAGAAATCTGTAGAGCTTTCGATCCATGATTCAATCGCATATACTCTACCAGCCTGCAGGCCCAATCTGTTTTGTAAGTCCTTGTCATTTCGGGATAGAACCTTCACGAGTTTCAGTGTGCGATTAAAGTCGGCTTCTGCATCGTCCTTTTCCAGGTAGAACTTATCATAGGCAAGGCTTTGCTCCTGATATTCCTTCTTTTGATTGTCCACTAATCGGGTGGTCTCATTGTAGAGTGCTTCTCCCTGATCAATGTAGGCGGTATCGATTCCCATTGCATCGAGTAGAGGAGCTACCTCTGCATCTTTGCTGTTGAAAATGAGTAAACGAGCTGATTCCAGCTTCTGTGTAAGGGTTTGACGTGGCATAATAATTTGTTTTAGTAAATAATGGTATTAACGAACACCCTTATAACGGGTTTAGGTGTGCTTAAGTACAAGAAGAGTGCCGAAAAGTACACGCTAAGTATGGAGATGTACTTAATAAGTATTGTGTTTCCCCACTAGAGTAATCGTTTTCCCTTTTCAAGTATGGACTTTCCCGGATTAAGTACGCATTTTCTCGCTTAAGTATGGACTTTCCCAAACGAACCATCCATTAGTACATGGATAGTATGCCCTTTCCCTGTTTAAGTACACATTTTGCGTTAGGGATAGAGGCAAAGTACCCCGCCTCCTTACGATGGCACTGCGGACGGGCAGGCGTGTACTGCCGATTGCCTAGCCGGCCGCACCCGACCCGCAGGGGAACGTCCAAAGAAAAAAAGGTATAAAAAAGGTCTGAGTTTATTCACCCAGACCTTCTTGCAAAAGTCAGCTAGAAAACTACAAGGTAATTTCCACTTCTGTTGCTAGGTCAAGTCCGTCAGCAACAATGTCAAAGATCTCTGCATTGCTAGTTTCACTGATTACGATTACTCCATCATTGTTTTTGGTTGCTGCTGAAAGTTCCTCTCTGGTAACTCCTGCAAACCATACTCCTGGATCAAAAGTTACTTCAGCCAATACACTGGCTCCTTCACCAATAACAATCCTTCCTTCTTTCTCTACTTCAAAGGTTTCACCAGAATTGAATTCAAAGCGGATCGGGTGTGTTTGGTCGTCAGCATCAGTGAACGTACCTACGATTACAACTGAAGGATTATTGTTCTCATCTTGCAATTCCAGTTCCACTTCAACTTCAGCGTAAGTACCAATTGGAAAAACCAGGTCGCTCAAATCCGGAGTTGTAGCACCGGTTGCAAAATCAATATCTACGATCTGCTCAAGATCTACTTCGATAGAATCACCTTCATCGGTTTCTGCTTGGAATTGAATTTGTCTTAGTCTAATAGTTCCAGAAGTGAATTGTAAGGTATTTGCTTCAATTCTCCCGCCAGGGACGTTGATTGCTGAGCTATTACCCGTAAAACTCATGCTAACAGTAGCATTAGATGGTTCATCATCATCCCCGCAGGATACTAGTGTAAATGCAAGCATTAACATTGCTGCGTACTTCATTAATTGTTTCATTGTTTGTTTCATTTTAATTGTCCTTTTTGTTTAAAATTTAAATTGATGAAAGCTGTAGCCGTTTTGTGCCTTCTTCAATGTCTAGATATTCTAGTGTGATTTGTGTTTGATTATGATCTGTTATTGTCCAGTTCTCATTTAATAGAAATAGTGGCTCCTCTTCCGTATCAAATGCGATGGAAGCGGATTCTCCGGTATCCAATAACTCGATATCCCATTCGCCTTCTACAACCTCTGCACCTTGAGATTGAAGTGTCATATCCTCATTGAATCGCAGGGTATAGCCAGAGAAAAGTGAGGTGTTCTCAACACCATCTGATTCATAGAAACTTACTTCCCAATCAGTCGATATGAAAAGCATTCTTAGCTCTTCTTCAAAAATTTCTTCGAACTCTATAATGTCTTGCTCATCACATGAATTAGCCGCATTAGTTATGATGCTGGTTAACTCTTCATTCGAGAAAGCTTCCAGCGAATTTCCTGTTGCAGCAACCATATTGACGGGATATTCAATGGTGGTAATCAAATCAGATGATATAAAGGTGCTATATGCTTCTCGATCACTCGTTATTTCCCGAGTGTCTACATTTTCTGTGCGGGTATCAAATACCTGAATGGTGAACGGATAGATGAAATCAATACACTCATTGTCTGGATCACTTCCTCCTTCAATACAGCCATCTTGAATGGTTTCAAGCTCATCTTCATCATTCAAAGTAATTCCAGTATGATCGAACAAGATGACATTCAAAGGAAAAACCCAATCTACTTCTAATGCTCCAGCTCCCAGAGCCTCTACCTCGGTCAACGTTTCAAACACTTGTTCTTCATCTTCGAAAATTCCAGCGATTGGGAATATGACCGTCGTGCAGCTTGATCGATCAATGATGTTGTCTGCAGAGCCATCTTTAGTAGCAACTGCTACAATTGATTGTGCCACATGGTCATCTGAGACGATCCCATCCATATCTATTTCTATTTCAGGTTCAATTTCATCCTGACAGCTTGCCAAAGCCATCAAGCTGATGCCTAAAATCAGGAGCTTTACCAATATGGATAGTGTATGCTTCATTTCAATAAAAAAACAGAAAACCTAAAAAAATCCCTACCGACCGAAAATAATTTATTGAATTTACTTTCGAGTCTGAGTTATGAAGCTTTAATTATAATAGGTTTGAGCACAATATCATATTGATGCTGATTCAGCACAACGAGAAATGGATAAAAACGATAACGTATGTGAAGAGCGGGTTTTCAATCAGGTATTTGCGGATAATGCAAAGGACCTATTTAATTTCCTGCATTTCAAATATCAGGATGAGGATGAAGCAAAGGACCTTGTGCAAGAGGTCTTTGGAAAGCTATGGGACAATTGCAAGAAGGTTACTTTTGAAAAAGCAAGAGGATTTCTTTTCGTGTCAGCCAATAATTTGATGAAGAATATTTTATCAAAGAAAAATACTGCTCAAAAGCATCAGCCCTTTCTGAAAGTAGACGAGAGCAGCGTGGAGAATCCACAATATTTGATGGAGGAATCTGAATTTGAGCGCAAGTTGAATGATGCGCTCCAATCACTCCCGGAGGAACAGCGGGTGACCTTATTGTTGAAGCGGATAGAAGGCAAAAAACAAAAAGAGATCGCTGAAATGCTTGGCGTTTCAGAGAAGGCGGTTGAGAAAAGACTATACAAGGCAATGAGCACTTTGCGTGAGAAACTTGGAAACATATTGTAAATAAATAATAATGAGCAGTAGGGAAATAGTGGACATTTCGGTTTTTTGTAAAGAAGGAGCATGAAAAACGAAGAACTCATAAGGAAATGGCTGATCGATCAGCTTACAGAAGCAGAAGAAAGGCTTCTGAAGGATACCGATGAGTATGCCCAGCTGGAAAAAATATGGACTGGCCTGAGTGTCGCAACTCCACCAGACTATTCTGTTGAAGAGGAACTGGAGCGCTTCCATTCATCACATAACAAGCAAGCGAAAGTGGTTAAGGTGGCATGGCATCTGCGATGGGTCGGAATTGCTGCATCTGTAATTCTTATATCGATCATCGGATTTTTACTTCTTCGCCCTTCAATGGACACTGATTCCGTCATGCTATCCGAAGGTTTGAAAGCTTATTATTTACCAGACTCTTCCATAGTTACACTTAATAAAGGATCTGAGTTGGCTTATGAGACGGAAAAGTGGACTACTTCACGTAAAGTGATGTTAGATGGAGAAGGATTTTTTCAAGTAAAAAAGGGTTCCACATTTGAAGTGGTGACCTCAAATGGTAAAGTAAGCGTTTTGGGTACGTCATTCAATGTGAAACAACGTGGCGATTACTACGAAGTAATATGCTACGAGGGTAAGGTCGGAGTGGAAACTTCAAAACAATCACAGAAACTTATTGCTGGCGATGGCTATCGCGAGGCTTCCCTTGGTGAAGAGAAATTTAATCTTAACGTTGACAATAAACCTGGTTATTTAATCGGTCAAAGTTCTTTCTTCAGGACTCCATATTATTCAGTATTGGAAGAGCTAGAAAATCAATATGACATTGTTGTTGAAACCAATGACATAGATCTAAACGAAACCTTTACAGGAAGCTTTCCAAACGATGACCTTGATGTAGCACTTGACGCTGTTACTATACCTTCCGGTTATCTTTATCAACAAAAGGATGATAAAGTACTAATCACTGGTGGGAAGGAATAATCTCAAAGTATGCTTAATTCTTATTTTTGCTTTTTTCTCTTCAGCGAAAAGTGATGCTCAGAGCACTCAAAAACCTCTGCGTGATGTGCTGGATGAACTGGAAGAACGGTTCTCTGTAAGTTTTACCTACATGGACCAGACAATTGATAGTATTCAGGTTCAGCCGCCTGGAACTAATCTTGACCTGGAGCTAGCTCTTAATAATCTGAAGGGCCAGGTAGCTCTTGATTTCATTACACTTAATGAGGATTTTATTTCTATTCGAAGGCGAAAAGCGGTAATGAAAATTTGTGGGTATTTATTGGATAAAGACGATAGAAGTCCTGTATCGGATGTACTCGTTTTCAATCAAAACACTTCCACAACTTCAGATCAAAATGGATATTTCGAATTAGCAAACTCAGAAACAGTCTCCAAACTGCAAGTCAGTCATGTTAGTTATCAAGATCAAGTTTTAAGTTTTGATAATTCGTCAGAAGAATGCCCAACATTTTACCTCACCCCATCCATTGAGCGGTTAGAGGAAGTTATCATTCAAAACTATATCACCAGGGGAATTGACAAGAGGGAAAATGGAGAAACCGTAGTGGACGTTCAAAACACCAACATGCTTCCAGGCTTGACTGAGCCGGATATCTTTTTCACTTTACAAAATCTTCCGGGGATTCAGAGCATCAATGAAACAGTCACCGATATTAATATAAGAGGTGGATCAAACGATCAAAACCTGATTTTATGGGATGGGCTTAGACTTTACCAAACAGGTCATTTTTTTGGGTTGATATCAGCGATCAACCCTCATATCATTGAAAAAACTACCCTTACCAAGAATGGTACACCTGCACGACTTGGAGAAGGGGTGTCCGGTACCATACAAGTAGAGACAAAAAAGAAAAGTGCAAGTGAGATCACAGCGCATGCTGGCAGTAATCTGATCAATAGTGATTTGCTACTTGAGGTACCAACAGATAAACTTTATTTATTAATAGCGTCGAGGCAATCGGTTGGTGGTTTGTTTAATACACCTACATACGATCAATACTTTGATCGGGCATTTCGATTTTCTGATGTTATTAATGATCCGAACTCTCAGGTGATCAACTCAAATGAAGAATTCAGCTTTTATGATCTTTCATTTAATGCAGCGTACGAGCCATCCTCAAAAGCTGAAATCACGACAGGGGTGCTGATTCTTGATAATGGTATAAGTTATGAGGAGAGCGATTTAGTAAGCAATAAGGTTGAATCTAAAGTAAGTAATCTCGACCAGGGTACCATGGCTGGCTATCTCTCGTATGGTCAACGATGGTCAGGTCGATTTAAAACCAGGTTTTATTCATCGATTATGAACTATAAACAAGAGTCTGTAAACTTTGACGTGCTGAATGGACAAGAACATATCCTTGACAATGAAGTGCTGGAAACAACAATTAGAGCGGAAGGTTCTTACTTTCTAAATGACACATGGGATGTAGAAGCCGGTGTTCAACTGGTGGAGACCGGGATTCGCAATTTCAGGGATATCAATCTACCTGCATTTCGTTCTTTAAGCAAAGAAGTACTTCGAACCACCAGCTTTTATGTAGAAAGTAATGCACACCTGCGAACACACACAACCATAGCCGCCGGAATCCGAGCCAATTACTATGATAAGCTCGATAGGTATAGAATTGAGCCACGACTTGCAATGGTTACCAGACTTGGAGGACCTTTTTCTTTGGAAATTTTAGCGGAAACTAAAAGTCAAACCACTGCACAAGTTGTGGATTTTCAGACTGATTTTTTGGGTGTAGAGAATCGTAAATGGGAGTTGGTCAATGGTGAGAATATTCCCCTGTTGACTAGCGGACAGGCTTCTGTTGAGGTAAACTATCAAAAGAAATGGCTACTGGTCTCTTTGGAAGGATTTATTAAAGATGTAGATGGAGTGGTAACCGCAAGTCAGGGATTTCTGAATCAGTTTCAGTTTGAGCGTACTTCAGGTAGTTATTTGTCTCGTGGGGTGGAATTATTGGTCAATCCAAGTTTTGGGGATTTAGATAGCTGGATTACCTATTCATACCTAAACAGCGACTATACTTTTTCTGATCTTGTCCCACCGGAGTTTAGAAATAATTTTGATATTTCTCATGCCCTGTCAGTTGGGGTGACTTACCAATTAAACAATCTTGAGCTTTCTTCCGGTGTGAATTACCGAAGTGGTGTGCCGTTTACAGAACCACAAGGAATTGATAACAATAATGATGAGATTGTTTTTAACTTTCCGAACGCAATGACGCTGGATTCTTATTTCCGAATGGATTTTTCAGCTAGGTATAGATTCGACATATCTGATAAATGGAGTGGTAACTGTGGGATTGCTGTTTGGAATCTGACCGACCATGAAAATATCATTAACACTTTGTCGAGCATCACAGAGGATGGAGAATTGTCGCAGGTAAATCAAAAAGCACTTGGTATTACACCTAATGTGAGTGTCAGAATCTCACATAAGTTTTAAACGCTGTATAAAAGAAAAGGGCCCGAAGGCCCAAATCACCACCAAATATTTATGTAGTCCTAATTATTTGGAGTTAGATGTATCGTAAAGATCTTTATTAATCGTCATCACTTTCTTCCTCGTCCTCATCATCTTCATCTTCCTCTTCAGCCTCTAGTGCGACTTCAAGCTTTTCTACAATTTCCTGCATAAGGTCACTATTAGAATTTTCATTGATTCTGATCACGCCATCTTCATCAGCAACTAGCGAACTAAAATCAATAGAAGAAAAGAGTACATCAAGATCTAGTGTAACAAGTATCGCGTTTACTGTGCCTCCGTCTAAAACAAATCCGGCTTCATTTTCAATTTCAAGCTCAAATTCTTCTGCTGTAGAGAACTCAACAAAAGTCGGTTCCGTAGCACCCTCAGGAGTGAAGTTGAAATTTACTATAAGAGTTTTATCGCCTTCTAGTATGTTTTCAAATTCTACTTCCACTTCTTGGTAAACACCTGCAAGAAGCTCTGAAAGTCCAAAATCAGGATCGCTGGTTCCAGTAAGAAGATTGATAATGAAATTCCCTTCAAATTCCACCTCTTCATTTTCATCTTCTCCATTTTCTTCTTCTTCCAAGTCTTCTTCAAGGGTTTCTAATTCTATTTCAGTAACACCGGCAAATACTTCAGTAAAAGTGTATCCGGTATTAGCCACACGTCCACCGGCAGGAGCAGTGGTGCCTGTCACTGCTCTCATTTCAAAACTTGCCTGAGCATCGGTTGGGATATTTTCATCTTCTCCACAGCTCTGAATCAACATTGCTGAAAAAGCTATTAACGCAACTAAAATTGTTCTTTTCATCGTTTTCATTTTTGTGTTTAATCAGAAAACCGAAAAGTCAAGAAAATCCCTACCGGAGATTTTAATCTTTTATACCAATAAAAGTTAAGGGTAGGAGAGTTGACCAAAAAAGTCCCTATTCATAAGGGACTATAGAAACACCGAACTCATAGCGGCCGATGCGAATTACATATGAAAATAGCCAATGATGCCGCCAAAACTTGATAGCAAAAGACCACCTTTGATGAAGAACCACAAAAGCCCAGCCTCTGTGAAATAAGCAGCGAAAACGCCTGTGAACCAATAGCTTATAATCTTTCATAATAGTAAGAATTAAGAGCCTCCTAAAAAGGAAGCTCTGAAATGGAAAACTCTAACCACATGAAGCGACAATAAAAGTCTAAGAACCCGAATGAATGGGAACACCGAAACCTGAAAGCAGTGCGGGAATGCCACACGCCAAACCACCAGAGACCAAGAAACCGATAACGAAACAAATACCTGTACATAATGAAATAATATAAAAGTGAGCCCCCGGTAACCGCACCAGGGAAAGCGGTTTAACCCGGAAGGTCTGAGGCAAATGCAAGGGGCAAGGCTGGTTTACGGTGTGGTTGGTTTGCGTGAGGGCTAAATAAGCCTTGATTCATTTTACCCTTGTCATTTCCTGAAGAGCAACCGGAACTTTGCTTTGTCCTGTGGGGAATACCTAAATATCAATATTATGTTAAGTAGAATCTCATTTACATCCAGGCGGGCAGGCAAGGCAAAATACCGAGGGTGCGGTTGGCTGTGTGTTGGCAGTGATTATTTTGCATAGATTTTTGCATACTTTTCATCAATGGAAAAGTATGGGCCTAGTGGCCTAAGCGAAACTGCGAACACAGATGAAAGATGAATGACCTGTGAGCCATTCTAATTCTGCTACAAGCGTCAAGAGATTCCTACGTCGCTATCATCCCGAATACATCAGGATTGAACAGCTCCTCTGAATGACGCTTGGGTTTGGCCTGTGCTGATGGCAAAACGAGCGTTGGGTTAAGCAAGTGTATTACAGGCAATTTTCCTAACGCCTGAGAATCGCGTAGATGAATTGATCCTGTACGAATGATCGTGTATCGTAAAATAACTCATCGCAATTGCCTGGGATTCTCTTGCTGCTGAATGGCCAATATCCAGCCTTAGCTGGAGGCGGGTGGGCTGAAAGCAATTAATAGGCGCTTGGCTCAGCGGAAGGTGTGCGATGGAATCGTGCGCTGGCCGAGCGGCTATTTACACATAACATCAAATTATATAACAACATTCTGACCGTTGGAGACGCACCAATAAAAAAATCAAACTTTAGGAGCACTTCACGAACAAACTCGTCGGCCTTGATGCCGGCTTAACATAATATCATTATATAATCAAAGCATTCCATAAGCTATATTCAATAAATATGTTTTGTTATATAATGGCAATGTGTTATGTTAATATAGCTTAGGCTTGAGAGGGTAGGGGATAAAGTTTTTTTTGAGGGAAGGGAAAAATCAATCTAAGGAGCAGAATCATCATATTTAGAAGGAACGGAACACGCTTTTGGCATCTTAGCCTGAGTAGGGGTTTGAGCGGATGCCAAATGGGTGTGGAAAATGAACCATGGTTTGTTAAATTTATCAAATCGTTCACCGCATAACTTTAAGTCAATGAACCTCCACTTACGAAAACTTCTATTCGTCCCTTTTATAGTTTATTCAGGATTCCTTTATGGGCAAGGTCTCCCAAAGATGAATTTTCAACCAATTGTTCAGCCATATGTTTCTCCTCCAATTGATGAGTTTGGAAATACAATAAATAGGATGAGGAGAGATCACGAGACAGCCGTTAAAGGTTGCGTTGATCAATTGCATCAATCTTATTCAGGTTTAACATCCTTTGTTAAAGTGTTGGATGGAATGCATACAGCATATGTAGCTGATGAAGCTAATTATAGTGTTTGCACAGAAACTCAGGTTTATGTGAAAAATGGCCGAATAACATCAATAAAAGATGACAGATCGGGTCAATTTATTACTGTCAAGTCTTCTGGAATGATATATAATAATAAGAGCTATGCAATATTGGAAGGAGATTATTACGATAAAACCTTACGAGTGTATTTCTTCGAGGTATTCAATGAGTACATAGAAAAATCACAGGAAGCATATGAATCAGGCATAAGAAACCTTGAAGCTAGTAATACAAAGGCTGCAATTAACAATTTTACTGAAAGCCTTAAATATGATGAAAGAAATACCCAGGCCTTATATCAACGTGGATATGCCTATTTGATTTTGTCAGAATTCAACTCCGCAATTAATGATTTCAATGATCTAATTCGCAAAGGTGTTGAGCATTCCTTAGTTTATTACTTAAGAGGACAATGCCATACTTATACAGGAAATGCATATAGCGCAATTCAAGACTATAGTGAGGCACTTGGGTTGAGTCCGGCGGACCAACTGAGAAGCGATATATATGTGGCAAGGGCTTGGGATTATTATCAACTTGGCAAATATCAGTCCATGCTTGAGGATTGCAATTTTTTAATACAGTCAAATCCAAGCAATGCGTACCACTTCTACACAAGAGGTTCAGCCAAATCTGGATTGGATGATAATTATGGGGCTATTTCAGATTATACCTCTGCAATTAAACTGGATCCAAGTATTTCTATGTTTTGGAATAACCGAGGTTGGTCAAAATTTGAGCTTAACAACCTGAAAGGAGCCCTTGAGGATGTGAATAAAGCGATTGAACTCGACCCTTCTAATTCTGTGGCATTAGATAGCCGGGCAGAGATATATTTTAATTTGAAAGAATATCAAAAAGCGATTGAAAATTGTAACGCAGCACTTGAAATTGACTCGAGTTTGACTAACTGCTATTTTATAAGAGGTAGGGCAAAGTATAGAACCAATGATAAGGACGGAGCTTGTGAAGATTGGAATAAGGCAAGCAATAATGGGCATGAAGAAGCAATGAAATATATAATAGACTATTGTCAATGATGTTGAGAAGAATTACATATATACTTATCATGCTTTCTTTCTCATGTGGAGATGGTTATGATGAAAGAATGGAAAAAGCCACAAAGGAATTTGATAAAAACACATCAGAGGATCAGAGGAAACTGGTAGATAATTTTTTTAGCGGGAACTTCAAATATGAGGATAGCAAATCACCCAATATTGAAGGTGGCTTTTATTGTTTGTGGAAGCGTCGCGATATGTCAATAAAGCCTCATCTTGCTTTAAATGAGCGATTTATAGAAAATGGCTACTCAATAACAACAAACAGCGAGAAATTGAAATTCATAATAATTAATGAAACCATTAGCCATGTTGTCGGGCATTATGGAGATGGGGGAACTGCTTCAAAGCTTGAAAATGTGGCGACCATTGTTGATTTAGATAAGTCAAAATACTACTTGTTATTTAGAAATATGGGCAGTAACCCCCCATCATCAGTAACGACGAAAGCTGGCCGTCAATCAATTGGAATAGGTAGCTATCTTAATGATGATCAGCTATATACCCGATTGACTTCATTTATCTCAAAATAATAAAGCATATGGAAAAACAAGAGTGGCAAAACCTATACAATGTTCTGGATAAAATATTAGATGATTTCCAGTCTGCATATTTTGATTCTAAAAACGGGAAGAATGAAAAAATTAGATCTGCAGGTAAGAAAAATGTAGATAGGGCGATCAGATTGGCAGATTACCATATCACAAATAATTACAATGCTTATGAACTTTTGACCGGAAAAAACGGGTCAGATATTAGTAGAGCATTTTTATACGACGAATTTAAACAGCCACATTATTTTGGTAGGGATTTGGCAAGTCTCCTTGATAAGATTAAAATCGAAATGGGTGAATTGTAAATCGAGGAATTGAGCGCAGGCCAGCCAAAATGCCGGGCGTGGGTGAGCCTTGTGGGTGGATAGTGATTATTTTGGCTTGATTTTTTGAATACTTTTTTATCAAGAAAAAAGTATTTGCCTGCCCGGCACTAGGGCTTGCAGAAACTGACAAAAGAAATCAACTCGTAATATTTAGCAGAAACATCTTCTGTATCGCTAAGAAGAAATTCAGAAACTAATTGCTTAGGGAATTCAAAACTTGATACTTAGTAAGTCGGTGGCTATCGAAATAAAGCGTTGGCTTGCAAAGTGTATCACAGGCAAAAATCATAATCGCTGAGAATGGCGTAATTGAAATCAAATCGACCATTGGTACAGATAATGAAAAATAGAACGATAAGCTTGCCTGTGATTCTCTTTGCTTTGGGTTTGGCTAATCCCGCCACAAGCGGGAAAGCGGGTTGGCAAAAAAAACTTTATCAGTTGTCTTGTCCTGAAATAGGTTTACACAATCGATGTAAATCAAAATGGATAAAAAGGAGAATGTACCAATTCGGCATGGTAATGAGATTTCGGTGGCAG
>PBTY01000111.1 GCA_002729235.1 Rickettsiales bacterium
AGTATTGATAGAGTTGCGGTTTTTAGACTTATGCTCCGAAAAATTCTTTCATATTCTCGAAGAAGCTCTTATCACCCTTACCTGGGTTAGGTTCAAAGTTTTTAGATCCTCTCAAAGATTCAAGCGTCGCTTTTTCTTCTTTGCTAAGGGTTTTAGGCGTCCAAACGTTAACATGGATCAACTGATCACCTGTTCCGTAGCCTTCAATATCCTTGATTCCTTTACCTCTTAAACGAAGAATTTTTCCACTTTGAGTTCCTGCATCTATTTTGATTCGTACCTTACCATTAATGGTAGGCACTTCTACATCAGTACCCAAAGCTGCGTCAAGGAAACTCACGTGCAAGTCAAAAATTACATTGTTTCCGTCTCGCTTCAAGGTATCATCAGCAGTCTCTTCTACCACGATCAATAGATCACCAGGGATTCCGCCTGCTACTTCGTTACCTTTTCCGCTCATGCTTAGCTGCATGCCTTCAGAAACACCTGCAGGTATTTTGATGCTGATCACTTCCTCCTGACGCTTCATTCCAGAACTATCTGTTCCTGGAGCTCTGCTATCTACTGTTTGACCTGTACCGCCACACGTAGGACAGGTGGAAGTAGACATCATTTGACCAAGCATGGTGTTCATCACTTTACGCACCTGACCTGTACCATTACAAGTAATACAGTTGGCAAACTTGGTCTCAGGATCTACAACGAGTCTGTTGACCTTAATTTTCTTTTCAACCCCATTTGCAATTTCTTGTAGGGTTAACTTAAGCTTGATACGAAGGTTCGTTCCTTTTCGCGTACGACGACCTCTGCCGCCTCCACCGCCTCCGAAGAAGCTGTCGAACGGACTTCCGCCTCCGCCACCAAAAATATCACCGAATTGAGAGAAGATATCATCCATATTCATACCTCCGCCGCCACCGTATCCACCGGCACCGCCTACTCCCTGATGTCCAAAACGATCATATCGCTGACGTTTCTCATCATTAGAAAGTACTTCATACGCTTCCGCAGCCTCTTTAAACATCTCCTCTGCTTCCTTATTGTTAGGATTTTTGTCAGGGTGATATTTGATGGCAATCTTACGATATGCCTTCTTGATCTCGTCTTTAGAGGCTCCTTTATCTACTCCTAATATTTCGTAATAATCTCGCTTAGCCATATTATGATTTTGCTCCTGTTACCACTTTCGCAAATCGAACTACCTTTTCACTCAGGAAGTAACCATTCTCCACTACATCAACGACCTTTCCAGCCATCTCATCACCAGCAGGGATCTGAGTAATCGCTTCATGGAAATCATCATTGAAGTCATCCCCTTTATTTACTTCCATCTTCTTTAAGCCTTTACCTTCCAGTACTCTTTTGAATTTGTTGTAAATCAAATCAGTACCTTCTTTGGCAGGCTTCAACTCTTCATTCTCCTCCATTGACTTGAGCGCACGCTCAAAATCGTCCAGAACAGGAACTAAGTTTTCTACTAAATCTTTATTTGCAGTGCCAATTAGGTCAATCTTCTCCTTCGCTGTTCTTCTTCTGAAGTTTTCAAACTCCGAGTACAGTCTAAGGTATTTGTCTTTAGCCTCTGACACTTCTGCCTGCAGCTTAGCTACTTCATCTACTTCTTCCTCTGATTCGGTAGACTCTGTAGTCTCACCTTGAGCTTGTTCTGTAGCAGACTCTTCAGCTGCTTCATTTATATCTTGTTGCTCCTTTTCTTCTACTTGATCTTTCTCTTTCTGCATTTTCTTAATTCAGATTTAAAGTCAGAATGGATTTGACAATTACTTTGCCAAAGGACCATCTGCTGACAACTTGTCAGTGAACCGTATATAAAATGGAAATTTAGTCGTTGAGCATAGCCCAAATCTTATCTTTCAAGGCCTGGATGCCCATATTTGTCACACTGGAGATAAACACATAAGGTATGTCCGGCACTTCCGCTTTCATCTCCTCAATCAGCTCATCATCTAACATGTCAGACTTAGTGATCGCTAATAAACGTTGTTTATCTAGTAGCTCGGGGTTGTACTTCTCTAGTTCTCCGAGCAAAATATCATACTCCTCTTTGATGTTTTTAGCATCAGTAGGAATCATGAACAACAACATGGAGTTTCGTTCGATATGTCTTAGGAAACGTATACCCAACCCTCTACCATCTGCGGCCCCTTCAATAATACCAGGAATATCCGCCATCACGAATGAGCGTTCTTCTCGATAGGAAACAACTCCCAGATTGGGAACCAGTGTAGTAAATGGATAATCTGCGATTTCCGGCTTGGCAGCTGACACTGTAGACAAAAGGGTGGACTTTCCTGCATTTGGAAAACCTACCAATCCCACATCTGCCAAAATCTTAAGCTCTAGAATAACCTCAGCCTCCACACCCGGAATCCCTGGCTGTGCATATCTTGGAGCCTGATTGGTTGAGGTCTTGTAATGAGAATTACCCTGACCACCCATACCACCCGGAAGTAGGATTTGTTCTTCTCCATCCTCCATGATTTCGAGCATTTGCTCACCAGTCTCTGCATTTTTAGCAACAGTACCAATAGGAACTTCGAGTATAATGTCCTCGGCATTCACACCGAATCGATTACCTCCCTCTCCATTACCACCATTATCCGCTTTGATGTGCTTTCGATACCTCAAATGTATCAGGGTCCACATCTGCTTGTTACCCCGCAATATTATGTGCCCTCCACGGCCACCATCTCCACCATCAGGACCTCCCTTCGGGACAAATTTCTCCCGACGGAAATGCACTGATCCTGCTCCTCCATTGCCTGACTTGGCATAGAGCTTCACATAATCTATAAAATTTGAATCCATTAAGATGCGTGCTGATCCAGCACTTCTGCTATTGAATTGAATATTCCATCAATATCTCCAATACCATTTACCGTGCTTAATCTGCCCTGGTCTTTGTAGAACGGCAACACGTGTACTGTTTTATTGAAATACTCTTGAATTCTTTTTTCCAGCTTATCGTCGGCATCATCTACACGACCTTCTAGCTCTTTACGCTTAGCGATTCTAGCTCTTACTTCCGCTTCGGTGACATCTAACTCAACAACTGCGTGAATTTCTGTACCTAAAGATTTCATCAGTTCATCCAGAGCTTCTGCTTGTGGAACTGTTCTTGGGAAGCCATCAAAAAGAAAACCACTGGCTTGTGGGTTCTTCTCAACCTCCTCACGTAACATAGCGATAGTGATATCATCAGACACTAACTCTCCGCTATTCATAATCTCTTTAACCTTCAGCCCAAGTGGCGTATCATTCTTTGTATGCCATCTGAAAAGATCTCCTGTAGAGATATGGACTACATTGTATTTTTCAATGATCTTCTCACTCTGAGTGCCTTTGCCTGCACCTGGAGGGCCGAATATTACAATATTTAACATTTCCTTTTGCTTGTAATCTGAAACTATTGTTATTCCTCAATATAGGAACTTTACTCTTTTGCTGCGTAAATATCGGGTAATTGACGGCCTTGACCATCATAATCCATCCCAAATCCTACCACAAATTTATTAGGAATGGCAATACCGTGATAGCGAACTGGAAATTTGTCTTTGAAAACGTCTGGTTTAATTAATAAAGTAGCCGTTTCCACACTTGCCGGTTGATGTGAATTAACCAGCTCAAGTATGTATGCCAATGTGTGACCTGTATCTATGATATCCTCCACAACCAACACGTGTTTACCTTCCAGGGAAGTGGTTAACCCCAATAATTTCTTGACATTGCCAGTACCACTTTGCCCTTCATAAGACTTCAGCTTGACTAATTCAAGTGAAACATTCACCGTGATCTTCTTCATCAATGCAGCCAACACCATGAATACACCATCCAGAACTCCCACAACCACCAGTTCCTTACCTGCATAATCCGAATTGATCTGTTCAGCTATTTGTTTAATACTGCCCTTGATCTCATCTCTTGAAATCATTAATTCAAACTCCTTGTCATGTAGAACTACAGTGCTCATAGGTGCTCCATTAAAAATTTATACAACGAGATCATGGATACAAGATCTTTGATATGGACTTTTTCATTTGGCGAATGAACATTATCCTCAGGAGCCCCAATGAACAACCAATCAATCGGATAAGGAGAATGGTGCACTTCACGACCATCGCTGGACCCACCGCCTTCAACTTCTAGTTGATAACTCACACCAGATTCATCTGCGAGAGCCAATATTCTGTTAATGAATTTCTTTCGGGGGATATTCCGATCCCGAAGAGAAATAGCCACTCCTTTTCCATGTTGAACTCCTTCAGTCACCCAGGTAATATCTGAAATCAATGCCTGACGGACATTGGGATAGTTCTCATGAACATATCTGATCAACATCGGTACAGATCCTCCTCCATGTTCTTCAAAACAGCTGAAAACCAACATCCCATCTTCGAGGGTTTCGGCAACCTTCAATGCGTTGTAGATGCCCAAACGATTGTCCATATATGGACCCTGAATGTATTCTTCGGTTACTTTTAGATTTGGTTTCCATGTAAGCGTTGTACCTGTCTCAATAGCTCTTGGAAAATCATAAAACAACTGATGCTCTTCATCAACCCGAAGTTTTGCATCGATAAATCCCATACCGTCTTTACCAACCAGATCATAACCAGTTTCAGCATGCGGCCCACCAATTGGCACCAGTTGGTCCTGATACCTGACTGTAAAGCCAATGGTATCCATATGAGCAAAGATGGCAGTCCTTGGTTCACCAAAAACCAGAATTAGATTATCCTGAAATTGATCACCATAGATGAGTTTTGGCTTGACACTCCACTCAGGACTATTTTTCTTTACATAGTCGATGATGAAGTCCCTCATCAGGTGCTCACTTCCTGAGGGTGAGGGTATGTCTATAAGTTTTTCTAATAATTTCATCTCGAAAAGGGCACAAAGATACGATTGCTGTAACACCCTCGGTCATTATTTTCGTATAAATTCACACGCTCATTTAGGATTGACTCAATGCCACTAATACTTAAATACCTGGTTGTATTCGCCTTAAGTGCTGTGAAGATCATATTTGGTCCTACGCTAGGACTTGCCTATGGTTTTTCAGTGATTGAAACCACATTGCTTTCGTTAGGGGGAATGATGACCACTGTGTACTTATTCAGCTACTTCGGTCCTCAAATGAGAAGGTTGACCCAGAGATTCTTTAGTCGTAAGAAAAAAAAGCGTTTCTCTAAACGAACACGGCGCTTTGCTAAAATATGGAGAGCTTATGGTGTGCCAGGAATCGCTTTTTTCACACCAATCTTACTATCACCTCCGGGTGGCGCCATCCTGGCGAATGCCTTCGGAGGTAAGCGTGGTGAAATTATTAAATGGATGTGGATTTTTGGAGCCTTATGGTCACTCGCACTGACCTTATTGGTCAAATATGCAGGAGATCTTTTAACCGAGTACGGGATTATTTAGTGTTCCTCGGATTCATCATCTAATATTTCAATATCCTGAATCAAAACTCTTTTTGAAATAGCCTGACCAGTAGGTGTAGCAGCAAGTCCACCTTGGGCTGTTTCTTTGTACTTCGCTTCCATAGAGTTGCCAATTTCACCCATAGCATCAACACACTCATCAACAGGAATCACTGGACTCACATCTGCCAAAGCAATTTGAGCTGAGGAATTAGCTATTGCAGCGGCACTGGCATTCCGAACCACACAAGGAATCTCCACCAAACCAGCAACAGGATCACAAACCAACCCAAGCATACATTGGATAGTAATAGCTACTGCATTAAATGATTGATCAATACTACCTCCAAGTGAATAAACTATAGCTGCGGAAGCCATGGCTGCAGCCGAACCCGTCTCAGCCTGACACCCTCCAACGGCACCAGCTAGAGAGGCTCTTTTCTCCAAAATCAAGGCAACACCAGCACCTACTAGAAGACCTTCTAATATGGTCTGATCTGGAAGGTCATGAATTTCCTGAAGTGTGACTAAAGTACCTGGCAATATGCCAGAAGCCCCAGCTGTTGGTGCAGCAACCACTTTACCCATACAGGAATTGACTTCTTTAGCAGCTAGAGCTCTAGAAACAAGTTTTTGAAACTCTGGAGACAAAACGGCGGTAGGAAAATTCGCTACTTTCTTGGCTCCGCCCTTGATCATCCCGGAGTAACTATTCATTTCTTTTGTCAATCCGGTTTGAACAGCATCCTTCATCACTTGATAAGCCTTACCAAGTCCCTCCCAAATCTGCTCTTCGGTGCGTCCTTTTTGATCGCGTTCGTAAAAAAGAACAGGTTCAAAAATTTTCAGATTCTTATCTTCACAGTGTTGTTTCCACTCTTGAAAACTGTCAAAAAGTATGCTCATGGGTATGATGTTAATTTTGGGTTTTACAAAGGTATATAGAAAGGCTACCAAAGAGCAATTCACAAAGTTTGAGTTTGATTGGCTCTGAGTTTCTATCTTTGCGCCCATGTTGAAAAATGATCTGATTGTAAGAGCGGCTAGAGGCGAAAAGGTAGAAAGAACACCAGTTTGGTTAATGCGTCAGGCGGGACGAATCCTTCCTGAATATCGTGCAGTAAGAGCTAAACTGAGTGGATTTAAGGAATTGGTAGAAACTCCAGAACTAGCAGCTGAAGTAACCATCCAGCCAGTAGACCTTCTTGGAGTGGATGCAGCCATCATTTTCTCCGACATTTTAGTAATCCCGGAAGCAATGGGATTGACGTATGAAATGGTGGAACAAAAAGGCCCTCATTTCCCAAAAACAATCAATCAGACCTCAGACTTAAACGATCTAAAAATCGCTACTCCTGAGGATCTCAATTACACCATCGAAGCAATTAAGATCACCAAAAGAGAACTTGACGGACGTGTTCCAATTATCGGATTTGCTGGTGCTCCATGGACTATCTTTTCCTATATGGTGGAAGGTGGAGGCTCCAAGACATTCTCGAAAGCCAGAAAAATGCTCTACAATGATCCTGCACTATCAGACAAATTGCTGGGAATGATCACAGAGAGTACCATCTCTTATCTGAAAGCACAGGTAGAAGCTGGAGCAAACATGGTTCAGATCTTCGATTCCTGGGCAGGCGTTTTGCCACCAGAGCATTACACAAGGTTTTCCTTAAAGTACATTGAGCAAATTGCTTCAGCAATCACCGAAGTGCCGGTAACTGTATTTGCCAAAGGTGCCTATTTTGCACTGAATGACATGAATGATGTCAGCTGCAGAACAGTAGGCTTAGACTGGAACATGAATGTGGAAGAGGCAAGACAACTTCTACCTAACAAAACACTCCAGGGAAATCTAGATCCATGTGCACTTTACGGGTCTTTTGATCAGGTTGAGGCAGAAACCAAGAAGATGCTGGCTCGATTTGAAGGTCATTCACACATTGCCAATCTTGGACATGGAGTGTACCCGGATACTAATCCAGAAAAAGTGAAATGCTTTATTGAGACAGTTAAAGCAAATTAGAAATTGCTTTTTTTATGTCCTTTAGCCGGACAGGCTCATACTTTCTGCCTTGATGCAGAAAGTATGCAAAGAAATCAAGGCTGTGAATTAATTCCTGAAATTCAGACTATTCACTGCACCGAAATCCAAACTCGCTACGCTCAAACAGTGGATTTCATCATAATTCCAATATGACTGAATTTCTATACAGAATTAATTCAAGGCCGTTTACCACTATCAAATAAATCCAGTACACTTTCAGGTTGAGTCCGTTTTAAAAAAGATGGGTTCAAAATTAAACCGATATGATTAACCTTCCTTTCTTGCATTAATCTATCTGTAATCAGCGGATATTCTTGATCAATTTTCTTTTGAGATCTTGAGGATCAAATGGCTTGGTGATGTAATCGTTCATTCCGGCCATTAATACCTGTTCCTTTACCCGAATTAGTGCGGAGGCAGTTAGAGCAACTATGGGAACTGGATTGTGAGTAGAGCGTATTTCACGAGTAGCTTGATAGCCATCCATCACTGGCATTTGAAGATCCATGAGTATGATATCGTAGGTACCAGCAGCTGCTTTTTCCACACCTATTTGACCGTTCTCAGCTACTTCAATTTCCATAGACCAATGACTGAGAAATTTGCTTGCAACCATCACATTGGTAGGATTATCCTCAACAAGAAGGACTTTCTTTCCAAGTAACTTCTCGGCATCTTCAGAAATCACCTTTTGATTTTGTTTTACCTTTTCTTGCTTCCCTACTTTTAGCCATTGTTCAAAGTAAAAAGTAGATCCCTGCCCCTCTTGACTTTCCAGTTTGATTTTAGTTCCCTGTAGCTCCAAAAGCTTTTTGATAATGGCTAATCCAAGACCTGTCCCACCAAATTCTCGTGTAGTAGATGTGCTCGCCTGCATGAATCGTTCAAAGACAATTTTTTGTTTCTCTTTAGGGATGCCAATACCAGTGTCTGACACTTCAAACCGAACCTGCATTCGTCCATCCACTTGCTCCATCTTCTGGAGTCTTAGCGTCACACCACCTTCACGGGTGAACTTGATAGCATTGTCCAAAAGATTGTTCAGAATCTGACTTAAGCGCGTACGGTCCACATATACAGGGTCTTTTATTGCTTCATCCACCTCCAGTGTTAACTTCAATCCTTTCTCAATTGCCTTCGGCCTATAGGAAAGATAGACACCATTCATGGCATCTTTTAAGTCCGTGACCTGTTCTTCGAATGTCACGGTTCCGGATTCTAACTTGTTATAATCGAGAATGTCATTGATCAACGCAGTAAGATGCTGGGCTGAGTATCTTAGTGATGTCAGGTTTTGGATTTGGTGATCACCAGGCTTATCCTGCAACAAATAATGTGACATACCAACGACTGCATTTAATGGTGTTCTGATCTCATGTGATATGGTACTCAGGAAATCGGATTTTGCCTGAGCAGCCTTCAAAGCATCATCTTTTGCGTTCTTGAGGAAATAAGCAAAACGATAAGAGAGTATCAACGATTGAGAAAAGAAGAACAATAAGTACCCCCAAAATGAGGCAGCACTCCATTCGGAAACTAGACCAAAATAGACCAATATATTGTAAGCAAACACTGCGAACACTACCCCTGTACTGAGCAGAGCAAAGCCAGATCCAGGACGTTGCCGAATTTTAGCACGAACATAAATGAAAAAGGTCAGTAAAATATAGCCCAGGAGAATCACAAAAAATGGCTCTACTAACCGACTGTAGATCACTGGTGGGAATAAGATAGTAATGAAAACAAACAGCAAGCTGATGACACTACTAACATCCCAAATAATCTTCTTTGCTTCCTTGGGATATAAATGGTGAACGAACCTACCAAAAAGAAAAGCAGCCAAAAACAATGAGATATATTCCAAACGTGCTGCCAAACCCCATGAGATATCAATCAATGAATGAAGGACATAATATCCAAAACCAATGATTCGATAACTGTAAACGATACAGAACAAGGAAAAATACAAAATAGATCGATCATGACGACCAAAGAAATAGAGACCAAGAAAGAACAATCCTCCCATGATCAAACTACCGGTAAGTATTAAATCATATGCCTCAATGGAGAGCTCCTTCTCCTTCATAAACTGTTGCTCACCAATCTCTATTCCTTCCAGCGCTCCACCTTTACTGTGAACGAAATTAGCAATCTGAATGTCCAGCTGATTGGTGTCCTGGACATTACGCAACGGAACGAACATCGGCTTCCATTCAGGCACAAAGTCTTTTTTGGAGGTTGCTACCTGACCATTAGATGCTATTTCAACTCCATTGAAATAAACATTGAATGAAGTGTAGACATCTTCAATATAGAGCGTGTAATTAATAGAAGAGTCCAATAAAATGGTTGCTGAATAGGTAGCATAACCCTCAGATGAAAGTGTGTCCCCATTTAAGATCCCCTTCCATAGAGAAGGAAATTGATAGTAAGCTTCTGGTGGGTTAATATTTTCTGGTGAACGAAGTTCTTTCCAGTAAAATCCATAGGTTCCATTGAGAGAATAAGACCTATCCCAATTAAGATTACGCATGTCGAACAATGCAGAATCCATCACTTGAGAGTGGGCACCTGCTCCAGTTAAAAGAGCTACAAACAGCAAACAATATCGTAATCTTCTGATCATTGACAATAGTGCACCAACTTCTTTTTTAGCTGGAGTGGATCAAATGGTTTCATCACAAAATCATTCATCCCAGTTTCATAGATCATTTGTCTATCCTCCAGCAGAACAGAAGCTGTTAATGCAATAATAGGAATATTTACACCCATTTCTCTGATTTTTCGAGTAGCTGTAAAACCATCCATTACCGGCATTTGCAGATCCATAAGCACTACTGAATATTCGTCAGTTTTCAGTTTATCCACAGCTTCCTGGCCATTTTTCGCTACCTCCACTTGAGCTCCCCATTTGGTTAGAAACTTGGTAGCTACCATCACATTCACCTCGTTATCTTCGACCAAAAGGATTTTGCCATCGATCGGAAATGCTTCTTCAGTCGTCTCAGTTGGTTGCTGTGATGTACTCGTTTGATCTCCAGTTCTAAGATTCAAGACAAACCAGAAATTGGAGCCTTTCCCTTGTTCACTTTCCAAATACAATTCTGACCCTTGCAATGCCAATAATCGTTTCGTAATGGTGAGACCTAATCCTGTACCACCAAATTCACGAGTGATGGAAGAATTGGCCTGAGTAAAACTCTCAAAAATTGCGTGCTGACTTGCTTTATCTATTCCTATCCCCGTATCCTTCACGCTAAACCGGACCGAAACGGCATTCTGACCCAGCCACTCTTTTTTGAGTTCAAGGGTAACACTGCCTTTCTCAGTAAATTTAAAAGCATTGCCAATGAGATTTGTGAGTACCTGACTCAATCTCGTCTGATCACACTCCAACTGATCAGGAATATCATCCTCCACTTCAATTTTCATTTCCAAAGATTTGGCTCTAGCAATTGGCTCAAATGTCTGCTGCATTTTCCGCATCAATTGCCTGATAGACATCACTTGGAAATCAAGCTCAATTTTTTGTGCCTCTATTTTACTGAAATCAAGAATGTCATTGATAATCACCAATAAATTCTCCGCTGAAAACCTCAATGTATTCAGTGTTTCTTTGTGTGACTCATTCGGCTGATCATCTAGCAAATAATTGGTTAATCCAATCACTGCATTCATTGGGGTACGTATCTCATGAGACATCATGCTCAGAAACTCAGATTTTGTCCGGGCTGCTTGCTCTGCCTCCTCTTTGGCTCTACGAAGTGAATCTGTAAATAGTAAGAACAGAATGATCGACTGGAAAAAGAAGAAAGCTGTATAACCAATAAATGAAACAGCTTCAATCCGAATCATTGCTCCCAGGTATACAAAAATCTCGTATCCAAAAATCACAAACACCACAAAAGAGCTAAGCATCGCCCATCTAGAACCATTGAGTTTATTCCTATAAGCTTTGAAGTAGGTATATCCGGCTATCAATATCCCTACCAGAATTAATGAAAGGTAGAATTCTACAAATTTGGTATAGATAATCGGAGGAGAAATGATGGTGATCAATGCCAGTATTCCAGAGATCGCAGCAAATACATAAAATGGATTAACCTTGTATTCAAACGTAAATAGCTGGTGGGTGTAAAAAGCGAGAAACAATGGTGGCAGAAACAATGACAGGTATTCTAATTTCATCCCCAACCACCATGGCAAATCGGGATAGACTATCTGCAATGAGTAATCGTCTGCACCAATCACGCGATACGAAAAAGTAAGGCAGAATAAAGCAAATGACAATGCCGGTATCTCACGACTTCCAAAAAAGAATATCCCTGCAAAAAACAAACCTGTCATAATAAGTGCTCCCGCGAGCAACAGATCGTAGGCCAATAATTCACCATATTTCAAATCCAGCGCCTCCTCTGACTGCAGAATAATTGGTTCTCTCGCTCCACCTTTGTCATGTGAGAAATTTGCAATATGAAGTGTTAACACCAGTGAATCCAAACCTCTAGGTAGCTCAATAATTTTAGGGACCCACTTAGGTTTGGTTGTTTTCCTGGAGGTCCCTGGTTCTCCTCCAAACTCCACCAGATCATCATTGACAAATAAATCACCGGCAGAATACACATGTTTTATATAAAGTGCCAATTCAGGGTAATCTGGTGGAAGCAAAATGGTCATTTGGTAGGTAGCCGAACCAAACCGACTTAACTCAACTCCACCTCTTGTAACTCCATTATTCCATGTAGAAGGGAAATGAAAATAATCCAGTTGATAAAGAGAATCCATCTCCAATGGGCTTAGCAGATCCCCCCAGTAGAAAGACCAATCCCCAGATAAATAAATGGGTTGATCAAAATCATCCTGACTTCTCAAATCCAGGACTCCATCAGTAACCTGAGCAGAAGCCAAATGGACTTGAAATAGTACCAATAGGACTAATACAACTAATTTTTGGGTCATTCTTTGCCAATTGGTTAGATCAAACCTGCCTTCTCTGCTTCTTCCAGCAATCTGGATTTTGAAACCGGAACCACTCCAGGTGACTGGCAGACAATTCCACCACCTAAGTTAGACAACTCTGAAATAATATTAGGTGCCAGCCCCATGATGTATGTCAGGGAAGCAATGGCTATAACGGTATCGCCAGCTCCAGACACATCTGAAATAGATCGCTCAATGACTGGATGTCTTTTGGAGTAAGTATCAGAGCAAAAGAAAATACCTTGCGCTCCCATAGTCAACATAAGGCTCCCAATCTTCATTTCTTTTCGCAATTGCTCAACACTGGATTCAAGGTTTTCTGGCCTACATCCAATTGCTACATGAAATTCTTTGAGATTTGGCTTTAACAGGTCAACACCCCGATATGACTTGAAATTTCTGAATTTAGGATCGACGCAAACAGGCACTTTTGATCTACTGGCTGTTTGTATTACTTGATCAATCAACCACTCACCCAAAAGACCTTTGTCATAGTCTTCAACAACCACAACATTAACTTCTGCGATTTTATGATCAATTGTGGCAAAGAATTTCTCCGATTGCTGTCTAGATATTGGCAAGTCCACTTCATGATCCATGCGCAGCAAGTGTTTGGATCCAGTCATCACTCGCTTTTTTTGCGTGGTTGGACGGTCTTCCAAATTCAGGATATAATCTGCAGAAAGACCAGAATCTGTAAGTAGGTTCTTAAATAGATCAGAATTTGAATCATCACCTACTATGGAAGCTAGAAATACTTCGGCCCCTAAAGATTGTAGGTTGAGGGCGACATTGGCAGCTCCACCAAGACGATGTGCTTCTTCTTGAACATTAAGAATGGGTACAGGCGCCTCCGGAGACATTCGATCTACTGTACCTGAAATATAGGTATCGATCATCGAATCGCCGATGACCAATACCTTTATATGATTAAAAGCATCAAATACCTCCCGGATGGAATTGCCGTTCGGATATAATGCCATTTAGGACAATTTTGCTAATGACGCTTTGATCCTGTCAACCGCAGTTCTAAGTTCTTCCTCAGAGGCTGCATAGGATAAACGCAAACAATTTGGATCTCCAAAAGCATCTCCGGTTACTACCGAAACGTGTGCATCACTAAGTAAGAACAAGCTCAAGTCATCCGCATTGGCAATTACTTTGCCATCGACACTCTTACCGAAGAAGCTAGAAACGTTCGGGAAGAAATAGAATGCTCCACCCGGCATGTTTACTTCCACTCCCGGGATTTCGCTCAACAAGCCATGAACTAACTCACGTCTTCTGGCATATTCTTTCACCATTTCATAAGATGGCTCATAGGTAGAGGTCAGTGCAGTCAATGCTGCTCTTTGAGCGATGCTACAGTTGGCTGAAGTGATCTGACCCTGTATTTTGTTAGCAGCTTTTGCCAACCAAAGAGGTGCACCGATGTAGCCAACTCTCCATCCAGTCATCGCAAAACCTTTTGCAAAGCCATTGATGGTTACTGTACGCTCAATCATACCTGGCAACGCACCAATACTTACATGCTTTTCACCATAGTTGATCAGCTCATAAATCTCATCAGAGAGAACAACGATATTTGGATGGTCTTTTAATACATCAGCAATTTCCTTTAACTCTTGCTCAGAAAATACAGATCCTGTAGGGTTACATGGCGAAGAGAAGATCAACGCTTTGGTTTTGTCAGTAATCGCTTCTTTAAGTTGAGCAGCAGTTGCTTTGAAGTCATTTTCGATTCCTCCATTCACAAATACACACTTACCTTCTGCAAGCTCTACCAAAGCTGAGTAGCTCACCCAATAAGGTGAGAATACGATTACTTCATCTCCTGGATCAAGCAATGCTAGAAATACATTAGCAATGGACTGTTTTGCACCATTACTTACCACAATCTGATCAGCGGAATATTCTAATCCATTGTCCTTTTTGAATTTCTCACTGATCGCTTCTCTCAGATCCAGGTAACCATTTACCGGAGGATAGGCAAAGTATTTACCTTCATCAATCGCTGCCTTAGCTCCCTCTTGAATATGCTTAGGTGTCTTGAAATCTGGTTCTCCCAAGCTTAGACTTATCACATCAATTCCCTGCTGCTTTAGCTCTCTGGCTTTTGCCGCCATGGCCAAAGTCGCCGACTCGGCCATACTTTTGATTCGCTCCGATCTTAAATCCATTATATTTATTTTTAGTCAGGCAAAATTAATGCAATAGCGAAGACATGCAAACAAGAAATTCTATCGTTTTTATATTTATTTTGGGTCTTTTTTTAAAATATTTCAATAGTCAAGCTCAAGATAGCCAAATGAAGTTTGGTGCATACCTAGATTCGTACTTTGCCTTTGACTTCAATAATCCTACCAATAACAGCAGACCTTACGTCACGCAATATGCTCGACACAATGAGTTCAATATCAACCACGCCTGGTTAAAAGCTCAATATGATTCTGAAAAAATCCGTGGAAGCATTGCACTGCAAACAGGTACTTACCCTCAATACAATTATGCAGCGGAACCTGCCTTTGGACAAATGATTTATGAAGCTTATGCCGGATATAAACTCACCAAAAATGGTTGGTTAGATATTGGCATATTCGGAGGACACTTCGGATATGAAAGTGCATTATCGATTGATAGAGAATTATTATCTCCTGCCTTAGCAACTGAATACACCCCTTACTACCAAACAGGCATCAAATACACTCATGATTTATCTGACAAAACACAATTCAGAGCAGTCGTGGTTAATGGGTGGCAGAACATACGCGAAACAAATGATGCCAAGTCAATTGGAGTGGCCCTGGATCATCAATTCAATGATTTGATTTTCATCAGTTATGGAAATTATTATGGAGTTGATTTGAGCGCAGGTGGAGATGTCTGGAGATTTCATAACAACGCCATTATTCAAATTACTCCCAGTGAAGAGCTTTCTTTTACTGGCATAGTAGATTTTACACTTCAAGAAAATGCTGCTTATATTTCTGATGAAGATAAGAAACATACAGCATCATTCTACACCTTGATAAGTAGTTATCAATTCGCAGAAAAATGGAGTGTTAATGGTCGGTATGAACGTGTAATAGATCAAGACCAAGTTTTAATCGTTGTTCCAGTCACGAATTTCATCGTTCCTGAAAATGGCTTTGACCAGCATATTATAAGCTTATCACTGAATTTCAATCTAACGGAAAATGCTTCCATGAAATTTGAGCCAAAATGGTATCTGGGTCCTGGTGCTTATACTGCCAACTCAGAAGGAGCCTTTGTTTTTCAGGCGGGATTCGCAATGCGAATTGGGCAATAAAAAACCCTGACCAATTTAGCCAGGGTTCTATATTATTAGGAATTTTGAATCTTAATTAGCAACAAACTCTTTTAGTCGTCTGTTTTTACCCGGCTCTCTCAATTTCTGAAGTGCCTTCTCTCTGATTTGTCTTACACGCTCACGAGTAAGTCCCATCGCATCACCGATCTCCTCTAGTGTGTATGGGTTGTCATGACCGATACCGAAGCTCATCATGATTACTTCTCTTTCTCTGGCAGTCAATGTAGACAATGCTCTTAAAGTCTCCACTTTCAATGAATCATTGAATACCAACTCACCATCAGTAGGACCGGTCGTTTCGTTTTCAAGTACGTCAAGCAATGAACCAGACTCATCTTCACCGAAAGGAGCATCCATAGACATTTGCTTTACTTCAGCTCCCAAAGTGTTTCTTACTTCACTTGGTTTCATGTCTAGAATGTCAGCCAATTCTTCTTCGGTTGGCTCACGCTCAAACTGCTGCTCTAGTTCTGCATATGCTCTTCTAATTTGGTTGATCGCACCAGACTTGTTCATTGGAAGACGAACAATTCTAGATTGTTCAGCCAATGCTTGCATGATTGACTGACGAATCCACCATACAGCGTAAGAGATGAATTTGAAACCTTTGGTTTCATCAAATTTCTTTGCTGCTTTGATCAGACCAAGGTTACCCTCATTGATCAAATCGTTCAATGGTAAACTTCTGTTTTGATATTGCTTCGCCACAGATACCACGAATCTCAAGTTAGCCTTTACCAACTTCTCCAACGCCAATTCGTCTCCTTCACGGATTCTTTTGGCTAATGTTACCTCCTCATCAGGGGTAATCATTGGAACGTTACTCACCTCGGTAAAGTACTTCTCTAGAGTGTGGCTTTCGCGTCGGTTGGTAATGGATTGTGTAATCTTGAGTTGCCGCATATGCTAATCAGTTTCTTTAAATTAATTCCTATGATACAAAATTATTGCTCAATTTCAAGTTGGAATGTTGTCATTTTTTCCTCAGAGAAAACCGCGAAGTTACGACTAATTCTGATACGAGTCAATTGTCTAATATATTAAATTCCAACTAAAAAGAAACCCATTTTATTGTAAATAGGTTTCATGTAACCCATTAATTTTACTTAATCTCTTGTTGTGATGTTATAAAAACTCGATGGACGGGCAAATTATTCGTATCGGAGGGATTTTACGGGGTTAGAAGTTGCTATCCTCAAAATCCGTGCAATCACTGTTGTGAATGAAATGACCAATATGATTGCAATCGAAATAAACACTAAATCGAAACCTAGGTTAATCCGATAAGCAAAGCCAGCTAGCCAACCACTAAACAACCACCAGGATACAGGTGCTGCCACAATCAAAGCCACTCCTAGCAGTATGATGTAATCCTGAAGCACCAGTCTGGTAATGTGTGCAAAGGATGCTCCCAAAACTTTTCTGATTCCAATTTCCTTGGTTTTACGCTCTACTGTGAAGTTGATTAACCCAAACAAACCAAATGCTGAGATGATGATGGACACAATTGATGCAATCAAAATGATTACAGCTCTACTTTCTTCGGCTTTGTAAAATCGACCCAATTGATCATCCAGAAAATTAATCTCGGCAGGGGTCTCCGGGTCAAAAGTGGCATTGACCTGCTCTATATGCTCCAGAGCCTCTTTGGGATTTTGACCATACCGGATAGTGAAATAGTCTATGGATCGGATGTGATTGTTCCAACTTGTAACTACCACAGGGCCAATTGGCTGGTACAAGGATTCGTAATGGAAGTCTTCAATTACGCCAATGATCTTCATTTTAACTGAATCTTCTGATCCAACCACCCATATCTGCTCACCTATTGGTTGCTCAAGATTCAATAGACTTGCGGTTTGATCATTTATTAAAATGCTTAAGCTGTCTGTGTGATCAATTCCAGTGAAATTCTCACCATCCTTTAGCCTCATACGATAGGTATCCAGCCAGTTGTGATCGGCCCCGTAGTGGCTCACTTCCACAAACTCATCACTTAGTGATTTAGCCAGTTTGGCGCGTGGGATATTCTTCCACTCTCCAGGAACTCTACTAGATGTAGAGGCATTAATGACATTCGAATTTTCTTTTATCCCCTGAATAATCTGCTTATAACTTCTCCTCGCTTTACCAGAATTAATATCCAAAATGATCAAATTCTCATCATCAAACCCGAGATCTTTTGACTGGATATAATTCAACTGACGATAAATAACCATTGATCCTATGATCAGGAAAATTGAAAACGCATATTGAACACCAACGAGTACCTTTCTTAGCACGTCACCTTTCCCAGAGAAGGCATTTTTCAATATCAACAGAGATCTTTTCAATTTTGAATAATACAGCGCTGGCAATAGTGCGGAAAAAAACCATATCACCAGAACTGTCACTACTTGAACCAAAATCAAGTCAGTTGCAATAAGTGACGAAATTGGAAGGTCTTTATTGGCTACATCTAAAAAGAAGGTGAATAAACCGAGCATTAACAACCATGATATAGCATAAGCGATGAGTACAGTAAGCAGTGTCTCATAAAAGAGCTGAAAAACCAGGTTGCTGTTTTTTGCCCCGTTGATTTTGCGCATACTTGCCTCCAATGTCCTTTTCAGCGCCTGGACAGAAGATAGGTTGACATAATTTAGTGCTGCAATAAAAATGACCAGAAATCCCAGACCAAATACCATGGAAATAAACTCTCCATTGCTGTATGGAACAGACAATCTTGGATTCATTCCACCCGCTTCCAGACCTTCAGAACCGAGGTGCATCTCTTTTACATTTTGAAAATCAAATCCAACAATGGTATTCTCATTGTCAAGGTATTTATCCAGAAATGCATCTTTTAATCCCGCCAGATCAGAAGGATCAGTTCCTTCTTTAAACAATACCCAGGTTTGTGCAAACCTACCATCCCAGGACTTGATATATCGCTGCCAACCTTCATTGAACCCATCCAAGGTATTCAACACATAGATATTGTTGAATCGATAGGTAGAGTTCTTGGGAAGCTCTTTCATAATGGCTAACACCTCGACTGTTCCAAACCTTGATTGATCCAGTACTTCACCGACAACATCTATTCGTCCAAAAAGTCTTTTTGCTAAATCCTCCGTTAAGACAACTCCAACTGATCCTTTGAATTGAGTTAATGGATCTCCTTGAATTATTGGAATGTCCCATATTTTGAAAAAATCACTAGTCGCCATCGACCATTCCCTGTCAGCGAATCTATTGTCACCTTTAGCGAGCACTTGCGATCCAGTATAGGTAATGTGAGCCGCTTCTTCAATGAAAGGAAATTCTTCTTTAAGAGCTTCTGCGAATGGGCCCGGGGTGGATAAATATGAATGAATACCATTCTCTTCTTTCACCTTGGTAATTAACCTGTATACCCGATCCGTATTTGAATGATAGTCATCAAAACTCTTCTCATCATTGGCATATAGCATAATGAAAAACAGAATAGTAAAGCCCATGGCTAACCCCAGAATATTGACGAGGTAGTGGCTAATTTCTTTCCCAAACCGACGGAAATATATCCGGGTGTAATTGCCTAATAAATTCATTGTCCAATTGTTAAGTTTGATTGATCTAATATTTATCAATCGGAAAGATTTCAGAACATCCCACCAAACTAATCGTCTGGCTTGTTTAGGCGACTTCTCATGGCGCATTTCAAATAGCTCAATTATGTCACCTTCCATTTCTTCCAGGTACTCGTCCTTACAGTACCAGCGCAGAAATTTCAAGGGATATTTGGGAGGTAGTGGCGTCATTAGTTAAAGGAAATCTTTGGAATCTGCTGATAAATTTCTGTTCTGACTTGATAATGAGTATCCAATGCCTTTTTGCCAGCAGCAGTTATTACATAGAATTTTTTTCTCCTTCCACCTCGGTCATTGGTAATACCTCCAAATCTTGAAGTAACAAAACCTTTATTTTCCAGTCTTTTTAGGGCCACATGGATAGCACTAACGTTGACCTTTTTATCGAGTTTAGACTCCAGGTTTTCCAATATAGACACGCCATATGCCTCATCATGCAGTGCTGCCACCATTAACAACACCAATTCTTCAAACTCACCGAGTGACTGTTCCTTCATCTTTCAATTGATTTACTTAACAAACG
>PBTY01000112.1 GCA_002729235.1 Rickettsiales bacterium
AATTAAAACCCCCAAAAGCCGGAAGCCTTTTGAAACCAACTGCCTTCTAAGCAGTTGTTCTAATAAAACTAAACCAACCTAATAGGTGGGTTCTATTGAAACCTTGGAGGTTTTAGAAACCTCCAAGGTTTGATTAATAATCAATAAACAAAGAATTATCAGGAAGCCTTACTTCCATCTGATGAGATGATTTGTAAGCCTTTGCATCCTCATACCAGGTTTGTACTTCTTTTCTTTGGAGTAAGGTAGACTGACTGCTCAGCATGGCATCATAAGAGCAGAATGGCCAATCGCCTACTTTGTTCCTTATTCCATGATGCACTGGATTGCGATGAATATAAGTAACAATGGTAGTTAGGTATTTGGTATTGGAGATTTCCTTTCTTTTGAAGTTGGGTATAAATAAGCTGCCTCGTCGGTCATAAAGCTTATTGAAAGCTTTTGAATAGCTATTAAATAGATTGGAGAATGCTTGCGTAATTTGATTTTCTACTGCTCGCTCTTTTTGTAAACCCTGGAGGTTTTGCAAAACCTCCAAGGTTTGAGTCTTGACTAGAAAATGAAAATGATTCGGCATCAGGCAGTAAGAATAAGTGCCTGCCACTGGCTCAATGTATTTAGCCCATTGCTGGAGGAAGTAATGATAGTTCTCTTCTGATCGGAAAAGGTTCTCATCTCCGTTAGCGTGGTTGTATATATGATAAAAGGTGTTAGGTTTCATGTTTTCGAATTTAGACTTTGGAGGTTTTAGAAACCTCCAAAGTCTGTTAAAAGGCTTCCCGGGTGACTTCTACCCTGTCCCGGATGAGTTATGTGCCTTCCCGGCAAACTTTCTTTTGTCCCGGGAGACTTGGTACCCTTCCCGGAAGACCTGTAAGGCTTCCCGGGAGGATTTGGACCTTTCCCGGGAGACTTAGCAGTGGTCCCGGCTACCGGGGAGCCCTCATCACTTGCTGTGGTACATACTCTTATACCCCTTCAGCTTGTTGGAGTCCTTCCAGAAGATAAACTTGCCGGCCTCACGGATTTCATCCACGGCATTTTTCAGCAGTGTGTAGGCTTTGTCCCGAATGATCTTGCCTTCACCACTCTCGGCACGTTCACCATTCATTGCAGCTAGGAGTCCGCTCATTTCGGTACTCATGGTTTCTGCTTCAGCGAGCTTTGCGGCATTGATCCCTACCACTTTCACTAGCGGTAGATTGGCCTTGCCCAGCACAGCCAAATCACTGAGGTCCTGTACCAGGTCTGCATTGCCTGTGCCCTCTTCTATGGCCTGTACTTTGCTGAGCAAGTCCGGTCGCTTACGGAAGGCAAAGCGATACGCATGCTCCAGCTCATCCTTCAGTCCAATGGCAATAGGACTTTTCTGATCCCACTCCTGCCGTGCTTCCTCCTGCGAGTAGCGGTCTTTGCTCCACACACTCTGTGCATAGCGCAATGCGCCTGTTCGGACAGGAAGTGAATCAAAAACAGCTTTGGGAATGCCTACAGCGGTGAGCTTCGGGATGTCCTCTTTGCACCAGACTTCCAGATCTGCAGCTTCCTGCAAAAAGGCATCAATAGGCATGTTGGGTTGTTTTACTTCTGCTTCTGGGATAGCTTCTATCTCAGCCAGCAGCGCATCATAATTTGATTTACTCATAATGGCGTTATTAGTTAAAAGAATTCAAATTATGTGATTGTACCGTTTTTAGCAATACCAGATTTTGGGGAAATTGCGGGAGGTTTGATGTTGGACAAAGTTCTTGAGTTTTGGGCTTTAGGTTGGGTGTTAATGGCCTGATAGCTTTCATTCGATAAACCAGAGACCGTAGTTGGGTATTGAATGTCGGGTGTTAGAAAGGTCAGATTCCCCTAGAATGACTTAAGCAAAACTTAATTGATCATGTTCGTCACACATTCGGGGAATGACGCATTTCATAACAAACAAGTACCCTACCTCCCAATCACTGATTACTGACTCACTAATTCACTAAAATTAAATGTGACTATTTCGTCAAACTGGATTGTACCTAATAAATCCAATATCTATGACACTGCTACAAAAATCCATTAAAGCACCATGCAGCGCTTCCTGGAATGACATGAAAATAGGCTGTATTTCCAGACATTGCGAACAATGTGATAAAGCTGTTATTGACTTTACGACTATGGATCGAACAAACATCATTCAATACCTACTGGATCATCGCAACGATCGGGTATGTGGTAGAATCCGTAAATCAGATTTAGCTCATACCTCTCAAGAATTACTTTTGGTCGTAAGAAAAACATCCTATTCATCCAAAAACCAGAATATGCTCTTCTTTGCATTGGTGGTAAGTTCATTGATATTATCTGGCTGCACAGATGAATTTCCGAACATAAAGAAACCAGCTACTGAACTGGCAGAAACTATCGACTCTGAAGAAATCCCTCCCTCCATAGATATTCCAGTTGAGGAAATACTCATGGGAGATATCGTCTTGGTGGAGGAAGTTGACTTGAATGATGAGCCCAACTATATCTTCAACTTTCCAGAGTCAATGCCAGAATTCAATGGCGGGTATGAAGAGCTATTTAAATACATTGAAAAAAAACTCACCTACCCTGAGTGGGAACTAAAAAAGCACATCACTGGAAAGGTCTATGTAGAGTTTGTGATTGAAAAAGATGGAAGTATTACCAACATTCATGTGGTCAAATCTGTGGAACAAGCGAAAAACTTTGACGCTGAAGTGATCAGAGTGTTGGAAACAATGCCCAAATGGAAACCTGGAACACAAAATGGTATCGCAGTTCGAAGCAAAATGATCTTTCCAGTAACCTTTAAGCTTTGAAAAGGTACCATGGTGTTGGATAATAGGGATTAGTTGTCACTAGACAGCTTTCAGTTGACAGTCCACTGTTTACTGATAAATTGACACACTGATGACCGACTAACCGATTAATTACTGATCACTGACATACTGATTACGAATTCACTAATCACTGATTACCAGTCAGGCAAAAATCAAAAACACCATCAAAAACCACGCTACCAAAGAAGTAAAAAAAGAAATCGAGGAGGGAGTCAAAGAGTTAAGAGATCAACTATTTCTGAATTTCTAAAAAACAAGATAATTTCACTTCTAAGATTATAATATTTGGAATCTATCTAGATTTAATCCAAATAATTCAAGAAACATTAAAATGGGTACGAAGTGGTTTACATCCTGTTTGTAATTGGATTTGCTCTTTTAATCAAAGGTGCAGATTTCTTAGTAGAGGGAGCCTCATCAATAGCCAAACGAAACAATATTCCGGAAATCGTCATCGGTTTAACCATTGTGTCTTTCGGTACGAGCATGCCAGAGCTCATTGTCAATCTCCTGGCAAGCTTTGATGGAAGCTCTGAACTGGCAATTGGCAACGTTCTTGGAAGTAATATTGCCAACGTACTGCTTATTTTAGGTGTGGCAGCCATCATCAAACCGCTACCGATACACAAAAGTATCTATTTCACAGAAGTGCCTATATCTCTTTTCGCGACCGTTTTACTTGGTTTCCTGGCCAATGCCGATTTGTTCGTAGATGTCAAAGGATTAACCCTTAGCCGGTACGATGGCATTATACTTCTTTTCTTTTTTGGGCTATTTATGACCTACATCTACGTGGTAGCTCAATCCAAAGATGAAATAGACGAGTCAGATCAAACAAATATGATGTCCCAGCTGAAATCCATGCTGTTTATCGCAGGTGGATCATTTGGTTTGTTCCTGGGTGGAAAATGGGTAGTCGATGGAGCATTTGAAATTGCCCTATTATTTGGTCTTTCTGAGACATTTATTGGACTTACGGTAGTAGCTATCGGTACATCACTGCCGGAACTTGTGACCTCTGCCGTTGCAGCTCGTAAAGGTCAATCTGATATGGCCGTGGGTAATGTGGTGGGATCCAACATATTCAATATCTTATGGATTTTAGGATTAAGTTCCATCATCAGACCTCTTCCATTTGACATTGTCTCCAACTCGGACATTCTTATGGTTATTGCTTCCAGTACCCTTTTAATTCTAGCAATTGTCGTTGGTAGAAAAGCGAGCATAGGAAGGGTAATGGGAACCATCTTTATACTAACCTACATATCATACCTCACTTATCTGGTACTCCGTGGATAAAAATGGAACAAGCTGCCCCACTAAGTAAATAACACAAACACCATCAAAAACCAGGTTAAGAAGATCGGGATCAAACCAATGGTCAGCATGAAGTCGTTGTATTTCTTTACGGCAATAAGTGCTGCTGAAATAATCAGTATCAAGTAGGCAAACAGGTTACCAAACTGGTACAATGAACCATAAATCGTGTACTTACCCCCATTGGCAAACCCAATTTGTGAATTCTTCCCAAAAACACCTGAATGATAAAAATAACCTGACAAATCGGGTTGAACAGCCTTTTCGCGATACATAGCGCCAGAGGTCTCATATCGGATGCCATTCACCACTACTCCGGTATTTCCCCACTTCAGCAGAATCACTCGTTGGATTTTGATCGGTTGTTTATCTCCATGAGTATAGTGATCAAAAGTAAAAATCACTCCTACCAGCAAGAACAAATAAGCAAAGTATCGCTGATACTTGTAGAACATCACTTTCATATGAAAGCGCTTCTGCCAGAGCTCCTCATCACGTTTTCTTCGCCACTTCACATACTCCCTCCTCTTTTGCTCCCGCTCGTCAACTACCGGTTCTGGTTGGGGTGCCTGATAAGTGAATGAAGTGTCGCTAGCACCGAGAGATATCTGCCAGTCATAATTTGCTCTTGCGTTAGGATCACTCAATACCTCATAGGCGTTAGTTATCTGCGTGATTTTCTCAGCGGCAAGTGCGGATGGGTTCACATCCGGGTGGTAGATCTTCACCAGTCGTCTATAACTGCTCTTGATCTCAGCATAAGTGGCTCCTTGATGGACTTCTAGTATATCGTAGTAGGTCAAAATGGCTACAGGTTTAAGCCAAAGATATAACCATCCATCAAAATTGCCTCATGCAATGGTTGGCTATGACCTATATTAGAGTCAATTATTTTCCGATTATGAAACATACACTTACCATCTTCTTACTCTTACTGATTGCCAGTCTCCATGCGCAAAACCCCTATTTTCCGAAAACGCTGAATATGCAAGAACGAGCTGAGGTAATCGATCAATGGATGGAAGAACGGGTACAAACCGTATTACCAGAATTGATGAAACGGACCGGTATTGACATGTGGGTAATCATCGCGCGAGAATACAACGAAGATCCGGTGATCAAAACCATGCTCCCCGCTACCTGGCAAAGTGCTCGTCGGACAACCATTCTGGTCATTTACGACCCTGGGAGCAATCAACCGTTAGAAACCATGGCTATGGCAAGATATGGAGTCGGTAAAACGTTCAAAAAAGTTTGGGATAAAGAAACACAGCCTGATCAATGGAAAGCATTAGCAGAATTGATTCAGCAAAAGAACCCTAAGAAGATTGGCATCAACAAATCCAAAACCTTTGCCCTGGCGGATGGCATCTCTAGCACACATTATGATCAATTGATGGAAGCATTACCCTCTCCCTTCCAGAAACGTGTGGTTAGTGCTGAAAACCTGGCAATCGGCTGGCTGGAAACCAGAACGCCTTCCGAAATGATGGTCTATCAAAATATTGTCCGAATGGCTCATCAGATCATCGCCGAGGGTTTTTCTGAGAAGGTAATACAGCCTGGAGTTACTACAACAGATGATGCAGTGTGGTGGTACAGAGATCGCATCCGAGAATTAGGGTTCACAGCCTGGTTTCACCCTAGTGTAGCCATTCAGCGCAAGGATCCGGAAAGCTTTGAGCATCTTCGTGCATTCTCAGACAGACCGGAAGACCAGGTGATCATACCCGGAGATCTACTACATGTTGATTTTGGCATCACCTACCTCCGACTCAATACAGACACACAACAACATGCTTATGTCCTGAAACCTGGGGAAATGAAGGCTCCAGACTATCTCAATGACGCATTTACTACCGGCAATCAACTGCAAGATGTCTTCACTGCCAACTTCAAAACCGGTATGACTGGAAATGAAGTCTTAGCCAAATCATTATCCGATGCGAAAGAAGCCGATCTCAAGCCGACCATTTACACCCATCCTATTGGATATCATGGTCATGCAGCCGGACCTACCATTGGTCTGTGGGACCAACAAGGTGGTGTCCCTGGAGCTGGTGATTATCCGCTCTTTCCAAATACAGCTTATTCCATTGAACTCAACAATGCTATTTTCATTGAGGAATGGGATAAGGAAATTCGAATCATGCTGGAAGAGGATGCATTCTTTGATGGAAATGATGTCAAATACATTGATGGAAGACAAACTGAATTGTTGTTGATTCCAAGACCCTTACCTCCAAATAAGTGAGATTAAAGTTCAATAATCATACCTTCCCGAGCTAATACGGTCTTGTTAAATTCAAGCTGACAGTGATTTTCTAAGTTTTGCAAGAACACATCATCGTGATCTGGATGATGGTGGGGTAGTATAAGTCGACCAGCTTTTGCGTCTTCTGCAAACTTCATCGCTCGTCCTGCACAGGTATGCCCCTATTTGGGAGATTATCCGAGTTTGTACTACACATTTGATAAATCAACATTCCGTAAAAAACTGAGATCATATTAAGGTATCCTTGTTACTAGCTGATATTCACACTACTTTTGCACCTCGAAATCGCAAAAGGTCATGATAGCAACTCAAAACGTATCTCTTCAATTTGGCAAACGTGTTTTGTTTGACGAAGTGAATGTGAAATTCACCGGCGGCAACTGCTACGGAATCATCGGAGCCAATGGAGCAGGTAAGTCCACTTTCTTAAAGATTTTATCGGGAGAAATCTCTCCAAACTCTGGATCTGTCAACATTGAGCCTGGCAAACGCATGGCAGTGTTGAAACAGAATCACTTTGAGTATGATGAGAATGTGGTGATGGACACTGTACTAATGGGTCATCAGGAGTTGTGGAAAATCATGAAAGAGAAAGATGAGATTTATGCAAAACCAGATTTCTCTGAGGCAGACGGAGTAAAAGCCTCTGAGCTAGAAGCAAAGTTTGCTGAAATGGACGGCTGGAATGCTGAATCTGATGCTGCTGCCCTACTTAGTGGTTTGGGTATAGTAGAAGCAGATCACTACAAGGTGATGAAAGACCTTACTAACCAACAGAAGGTGAGAGTTCTATTGGCTCAGGCATTATTTGGTAATCCAGATATCTTAATTCTCGATGAACCTACCAACGACCTGGACTTGAATACCATTGACTGGCTGGAAAACTACCTGTTGGACTTCAAAAATACGGTAATTGTAGTATCTCACGACCGTCACTTCCTGGATACGGTATGTACGCACATCGCTGATGTAGACTTTGGTCAGATCAAAATATACACAGGTAACTACAGTTTCTGGTATGAGTCAAGTCAGTTAGCTCTATCCCAGAGAAGTGCTGCAAACAAGAAAGCTGAGGAAAAGAAGAAAGAACTTCAGGAGTTCATTCAACGATTTAGTGCAAACGCCTCTAAATCAAAGCAAGCAACTTCGAGAAGAAAACTTTTGGATAAAATCAATGTTGACGATATCCAACCATCTAACCGGAAATATCCGGCTATCATCTTTACTCAAAGCAGAGAAGCTGGAGATCAAATTCTCGAAATCAAAGGATTATCTAAATCCCTCGATGGACAGCCATTGTTTCAGAATCTGGATTTATTCGTGAACAAAGGCGAAAAAATCGCTCTTGTTGGAGACAACAGTTTAGCTATTTCCACGCTGATCAAGATTTTGGCTGGTGAAATGGAAGCTGATTCAGGTACATTTAAATATGGACAAACAATCACTTCAGCATACTTACCAAATGAGAATGCTGAATTCTTTGATACGGACGAAAACCTAATCGACTGGCTCAGAGAATTCTCACCAGGAGAAAAAGATGAAGTATATATCCGTGGATTCCTTGGCAAAATGTTGTTCTCTGGCCAGGAAACATTGAAGAAAGCCAATGTGTTATCTGGAGGTGAAAAAGTAAGATGTATGCTCAGTAGAATGATGCTTCAAGAAGCCAACTTCATGCTATTAGATGACCCTACCAATCACCTGGATTTGGAGTCTATTACGGCTTTGAACAACTCCTTGGCTGAATATAAGGGTACGTTGATATTTACATCACATGACCACACATTCACTCAGACAATCGCCAATAGAATCATTGAGATTAATCCTGATAAAATTGTTGATAAGCTTGGTACGTATGATGAATACATAGAAGCTAAAAAAGCAGCTGCTAAAGCATAAATTAAAGGCTCCACTTGGAGCCTTTATCGTTTATATCTAAGCAATGTATTCTTTGCACAAAGAAAAAATCACTTTCAGCTATTGCGAAACATAATTATGGTCATTTTGACCATATCATATGTATTTTAGTGCGCTATAATTAGTGTTTTATCGACATTTAATAAGTACATCTAGGGAATATTAGTTTAATTAACATAGGTAACCCAAGCAACATTAACCTATGTACACCTCGACTGATCTGACTAAGACGATAGTTCGTCTGATGCTTATTGCATTATGCCCACACTTAATTGCCACTTCTCAAGATGTAAAGTTTGATCGGATTGGCACAGATAAAGGACTAACTCAAGCGAATGTCACAGCAATTGAACAAGATGATTTAGGATACATCTGGTTAGGTACAGAAGATGGACTTAATCGATATAATGGGTATGAGTTAGAAACATTTCTCAAGGACAGCAATGATTCACTTTCTCTCCCCGACAATCGAATAGGAAGTCTGGCTGCTGGTCAGAATGGTGATCTATACATTGGCACCACCACGGGTCTGATCCTATATAAGTACGACACGCACTCGTTTCAACACTTAAATACAGCTGACTCAATAAATAGTACTAGTATTCCAACCGGACCTGTTCGGTCACTATATCGTGATCGTTCTCAAAATGTATGGGTAGCTACTGATTATTCATTGACCAAGATTGACTCAAATGATTCAATCAATAACCATTTCACCAATTCAGCAAACTCGGAAATAGGTCTTCCCTCGGGCATCATTTCAATAACAGAAGATTCTAAACACAACACTTGGGTAGCCAATAACCGTAGAATAGCCACACTTAGTATAGGTTCTTCAAAGATAGAGACCTACAACCCCACCGAACAATTTCAAAGAGACTTACAAAGCATTGGAGATATAAGTAGTATTCTTATTGATAATCAAAATCAATTATGGATCGGTGGTCGATTTGGATTGATCATGTCCAATACTTCTAACAGAAAACATACACTTTTTACATACAACCCCTCAGACCCAAACTCTTTACCCAATAGTCTGATTACGTCTATAATATTAGATAAGCAAAACATGGTATGGGTTGGTACAGACGATGGAATCGCCAAATATATTGGCAATAATCAATTCGAAATCCATCAACACAACCCAAATGTCAAATCGAGTATTAGTAGTAGCATTTCCTTAACTCTCGATGTAGATGATCAAAATCGATTGTGGTTGGGTACACGCAATGGTGGTGCTTCTTATTATGATCCATCCAAATTTAGTTTCGACACTTATGAGGCTCAGGGTAACAACTCGGATGGACTCAATAGCAACCAGGTTACAGGATTTGATGAGGACCAATACGGTAATATATATGTATCTACTGATGGTGGCGGATTGAATTACATGAATGTTAAAAATGGAACTTTCCAACACTTTGTATTCGACCCTAAAAACCGAAACTCAATTGGAGGCAACAAAGTATTAAGCGTATTGGTTGATAAAAACCAGCAAGTTTGGACCGGAATGTGGAATGGAGGCGTATCTCGATACAATCCTCAAACTGGTTTATTCAGAAGGTATAGACACTCAGACTCCAACCCAAACAGTTTGATAGGTGATAACATATTCACTGTCTATCAAGACCGGCAAGACAGAGTTCTAATTGGAAATTGGAACAATGGATTTGGAGTATATCAGCCATCTACTGACAATTTCAAAAACATCCTATTCAATCCAGAGGATCCTAAATCCATTCCTAATGGAACAATAGCATTGTTTGCAGAAGATAAAGCTGGTAACCTATGGATTGGCTCTGACAGAGATGGCCTGGCCAAACTCAATCAGAATTTTAAAACGGTTAAACTATTTAGAGTTGGAGATGGCTCCGGCCTTCCAGCCAATGGAATACTTGAGTTGTTTATTGACAGCAAGGATCAGGTATGGGTAGGCACTAATGGTATGGGTTTTTGTATTCTTAATAAAGAAACATACCAGTTCAAAACATATACTACTGCAGATGGATTGGCTAACAATACCGTTCACAATATTCTTGAAGATGATCAGGGCATCTATTGGATAACAACCAATCGAGGAATGTCCAGATTCGATCATGCCTCTGAAGCCTTTACGAATTTTTACAGGCAAGATGGTTTACAGGATAATCAATTCATGACTAGAAGTGCCCTAAAAACATCTACTGGAAAGCTGCTCTTTGGAGGTGTAGGCGGGTTCAATATGTTTGATCCATCCAAAATGAAAACCAACACCATTGCACCCAAGGTATTCGTCACATCCATGTCATTGTATAACGAGAAGTTACTACCGGGTCCCGGCTCTCCTCTTTCAGAAAGCACCACTTTCACCAAGGACATTATACTGGATTACGATCAAAATGTCTTCACTTTTGAATACATCGGATTAAGCTTTCAAAACGCATCCAAAAATCAATACAAATACATGCTCGAAGGCTTGCACGATGACTGGATCGATAATGGAACTGAACGCAAAGTTTCCTTTATGAATCTTGAGCCAGGACATTACACATTAAAAATAAATGCGTCAAATAATGATGGTGTCTGGAGTGATCAACCAGCCATTCTGAACATTACTATCAATCCTCCATTTTGGGCTACATGGTGGTTTAGAAGTTTGAGTGCACTTATTATAGCATTCTTTATCTATTGGATTTATAAGAATCGTTCTGAAAAGATCAAAGAGCAAAAACGCATTCTTCAAGAGAGGGTAAGAGAGGCAACTGATCAGGTAAAATCTCAGAACGATGTTCTTCAAGAACAAAGCGCTAAACTTAGTGAGGCAATCGCTGAAACCAACTTCATAGTAAAAGAAGCTGTTAATTCAGGTAACTATCAGGCTAGAATAGAAATACAAAACAAGGAAGGTGAATGGAAGAATCTTGGGGAATCCGTCAATCAACTATTCGAATCCATTTTGGAGCCATTCCAGGAAATCAATAAGATCGTGGATCATCTATCCATTGGCGACCTAACCCAACGTTATGATGCTGAGGCTAAAGGTGACGTAGAGAGACTGGCAAACAATCTTAATCATGCGATTGACAATCTATCATCACTTCTTACTGAAGTAACCAACCAGGTGTTAGTCATAAAATCCTCTTCTACTGACATGCTCATGACCAGTGAGGAAATGAACGTGAGTACAGGGGAAATCGCCACTTCTATATCTGAGATGAACCGAGGTTCTCAGGATCAACTGGTAAAAGTGGATCAAGCTTCGGCTCTGATAGAAGCGGTTATGAAATTTGCTGCCAGCATGCGGGACCAGGCAGTCTCCATCCATGATGCCGCCAAACAGGGTGTTGATGAAAGCAACGAAGGAATGAATTCTATTAGTCGTTTGGATGACTCCATGCAGGAGATTCTAAACTATTCTGAGCAAACCAACAGGTCCATTGAGTCTTTGAGTAAAAGCTCACAAGACATTACTTCTGTCCTACGTATCATTAAAGAAATAGCCGCACAAACCAATTTACTGGCACTTAATGCCGCCATTGAGGCCGCGCAAGCCGGAGATGCAGGCCGAGGTTTCTCTGTGGTTGCTGAGGAGATTCGTAAACTAGCTGAGGACTCCAAACGATCTGTCGGTGACATTGAAGAATTGATTTCTACCGTACAAAAGGAAACCTCCGAGACCGCTAACCTGGTAGTTTCCATGGGTAATAAAATCAAAGATGGCGGAGCAGCAACTAAAACGTCATTACGTGCCTTCCAATCCATTTCCACTAAATATGGTGACACGCTGAATCAATCCGACCAGATCTTAAAAGCGACGGAACAGCAGAGTGAGGACGTAAGTAACATTGTGGATCTCATGAATAGCATAGTAGTCATTGCAGAGGAGACTGCTGCGGGTACGGAGCAGGTAGCTAGTAGCTCAGCAGAGCTAGCTGTAGGTATGGAAAGCTATATTCAGAAAAACAGAGATGTTACGGCTATCACAGATGAACTAACAGAAAAGGTAAATCAGTTTAAATTATCGTCCTAAGACTCGTCATAAAAGAAAATATGAATAGCCAGGGCAATAGCACCAGTAGTTGCCAGTAAAAAGCTGACTATTGCAATCCCCGGATAGCCGAATAAGGTGAAGTCCGTCTGTACATTCATCATCAAAGCAGAACCAATCACCAATGCTGCTAAAATCAACCCTACGGTGATGCGGTTGGCAACTTTCTGAAAGCCCTTCATCATTTGACGCTCGTCAAATGCATCTACCTTTACCTTGATGTTGTTGTCGGCAACATTTCCTATGATTTTGTTAAGTCGCTCAGGCATTTTCTCTAGAAGCTCCTTCCCTTCTAAAAGTGCTGAGAAAAAGTGCTGTGGCTTAAGCTCCTTGTACATGATCTTATTCATCAAGGACATGGCATTTTTGCGAATGGCCTTATTGGGGTTGAAACCAGGAGCAAGAGTGTGTGCAACCAAATCCAAATTTAGCAACGCCTTACCCACCAGGCTCAGTTCAAGCGGCATATGAAAATCACACTGACCTGCGGCAGTAATTAGTCCGAACATTACTTTTCCGGTATCTATCTCATCAACTGAAGCATTCTGATTTTCCTGAATAAGGTCAGAAATCAGCATCCTGAACCGCTCTTCGTCGGCTTCTGGTCCCTTTCTACTTATCTGAGCGAGCAACTCAATTGCGTTCGATGTTCTGCCTTCGCTGATATGTAGGATAAGCTTCAGGTAGTTCTGTCTGAGTTCATTGGAGATATGAGCTACCATACCCAAATCCAAAAGCGCCACTTTATTGTCTTCGGTGAGGTACACATTACCCGGGTGTGGATCTGCATGCATAAACCCATCCACTACGATTTGCTGTAAGTACGCTTCAAACAAATCCTCACAAATCTTCTCACCATCAATTTCCAACTTCCTTAGTGGAGATATTTTGGTGATATTCTGCCCTTTGATAAACTCCATAGTCAGCACCCTACTGGATGAATAATCATCAATGGAGGTGGCAATAACAATAGATTCGAAGCCTTTCAGGTTTTCATGAAGCTGGTTCATGTGCTGAGCTTCTTTGTGGTAATCCAACTCTCGAAGCAACGTCCCTTTGAAATTGAGGAACAGTTTATTCACATCAAACCGCTTTCCAAGGTCAGTATTCTTTTCGAGGAAAGAGGAAACCTCTTCCAGAATTTCTAACTCTTCAACTACTCTCTTTCGAATACCTGGTCGTTGGATTTTCACCACCACTTCTCGCCCATCCCTGAGTTTTGCTTTGTGGACTTGTCCAAGAGATGCAGCTGCCAATGGCTTTTTGTCAAACTCTGCATAGGCCTTGGAAATTCGAACGCCTAATTCGTCTTTAACAATCTCCTCAACCTCTTCATATGGAAAGTGATCCAGATCATCCTGAAGTTGACTCAGCAACTCTATATACTCAGCAGACAGCAAGTCTGGACGAGTTGACAATAGCTGACCCAGCTTAATAAATGTCGGGCCCAAATCCTGAATATCCTTTATGAAATTGGACTTATCAAATTTTAGTGCTTTATGCTCGCTTTCTTTGACATCTACACCCACCATCATACCTGATTCTTGAATGGCTTTTCGATCACCATATTTCCATAAGAATAGGACAATGTCTTTGTATTTTTTGAGATGCTTCAAAATGGATGATTGTTGGTTCTATTAGATAACTCTTCAGGCAGGAAAAATGATTTGAGGAATAAGATAAAATAAGAGAATAGTATCTAAAACACCCTATTTACCCGTAACAACCCTCATAATGGTCATATTTAGGTAATCCATGGGAATTTAATCTTGTAGAAATATTTAGGTACTATGTAATGTGTGAAGCTCGGTTGATACTAACTAAGTAAATAAAGAAATTATGACATCAAAGCAAGAATTAACAGACTCTCAAAAGACAGCCATCAAATCCATTCTAGTGACGATAGGAACACTAGCTATCCTTGCATCCTGTTTTACACTTTGGACAGACGGATTGGAGCCGAGTAACTTCTCTGGCGTGGTTTCAGGAGTCTCACTGCTGGGTTTTGGACTAGCCTTAGATCAGTTGAGAAATAACAAAAAAGGCTGACATTGCTGTCAGCCTCTATTTTTTATTTCTTTTTTTTGTCCTCTACGACTGGTTCAGGTTTCTCATCAACGATATTTCCAAATTCATCTACCCAGGCGATCATGTCATCCAAGCTTCCTCCTTTGTTATTATCTTCTTTACGCTCCATTTTCTTCTCAAACTTCTCCTTCTTCTTCATCGCCTTCTTCTTCTCTCTCTGCTTTTTCATGAACGTATTTTGTGATCTTCCCATATATAATTATCAATTAAGATGAATAAAAAACAACCACTGGTCATTGGTATGACTTTAACCTAGAGTTCATTTTGTTGATGGTCAGGAGACCACTATCAAGGCACGATTACCAACTGGTGTTGGGGAGGCTTCCAAAGACTGAAACCTGGACTACTTAGAAGGTGCCTGGGAATTACTGTAGGCTAAATGCAGAGTGGCTGTAACCGCTTTCTGACTTTGCAAAGATAGAGAATTAATCGCGTCTTTCGAGGGATATCTTAAAAAGACTTCAATTCGTGGTGCAATCGCAGGAAGCTTCTATCTTTATCAATAAATCATTCTTACCACCATGAACAACAAGTTAACCGCAATAGTGACGCTGTTATTTGCCACCCATTTGGCTGTAGCACAGATGGATATGATCATTCCTATCGGTCACAGTCGACGCGTATTAGACATGAAAGTATCCTCTGATCACCAGTGGTTAGCTTCTATTGATGGTTCCTCTCAAATTACTATTTGGAATTATGAATCAGGGATGGAAACCTATCATTTCACAGCTAGTGCCCCTATCACCAACATCGCGTTTGGTAGTAATTACCTCTTCAGTGCAGATAAAAACGGAACCATTCTGCAATACACCCTGGATGGAAAAGTCCAACAATCCATTTCAACAGAGTTCTCCGTTTTGGGACTGTTTGCTGAATCAGCAGACTCTGTTTTAGCGGTTGGTGAACATGAGTTAAAATGGTTTTTTAAAGGCAAGGCCATTAACTCGTCCAAATCAAAAGTAGAAAGCATTACAGCCGTTTACAAAGTAGGGCCAAACATCGTGATTGGAGGAAATGATGGTTCATTAGAAGTCTTCAGCTCCGACCTTAAATCAACAAATCAACTTAGCCTTTCGGATGCAGCTATTACATCAATAAGTGAAGGCAATGAGGGTTGGCTAGTTGCTACTCAGAAAGGGGAACTCATTCAAGTCAACTCAGGTGAATATTCAAGTAAAAGCATTAATGCCTTTTCATTGCGAACACTGGATATCGCATACATCCCATTTAAGAATCTCATACTTACATGTGGACGTGATAGCAAACAAAATCTGAAGGCTTTCGACCTTTCAATGAACGAGAAAGCTCTTCCTTTTGAGTGGAATGAGCCAGTTGGAACTGAAGCATTCAATTTGGGCTTACGAGTTGTAGTAACCACTTCAGATACCACACTATTACTAGCTGATTATCAGAACATTATAAAAGAATATGATTTCAAAAATAATGCCTGGGTCAAGACATTTAAAGGGCATGCATCTCCAATTTATGACCTGTCGGTAGATCGTAGCGGGACAAAGCTGGCTATTGCTGCCGGACAGTCCTCAATCCAGGTACTAGACTTAACCGGAACTGATACTGACATTATATTGCCAGGAAGCAGGTTAGGATCCAGAGCAGTTTCTTTTCACCCGGTTAATCCTGTGATAGCTAGCTATGGACTGGATGAACAAATTCGGGTAACCAATCTCATTAACCAAAAAGAACTCTTCACCCTAAAAGCAAAAGGCGACTACAGCACCACTCCCATCACCTTTGACATCTCCGGGCGATACGTCATTCGCAAGAGCAGTGAAGAAGACTTTGATCTCTACAACTTCAGCACCAGTCAACCGCAAAACCTTAAAGTTAAAAATGGGAAGGATTATGTATTTACACCAGACGGCAGACAGCTAGTCTTCCTTACGAATAAAGGTCTGACCGTATATGACCCTATCTCCTTCCAAAAAGTCAAAGACGTCAGTTTAGAGAATGCGCAAGGAATTACCATTGGATCTAATGGAACATTAGCGGTGCTACTTAAGGACGATCTGACAGCAGAAATGTATCAAACAAATCAGCTAACTAAAAATGGTCAAATCACATTGGCTAAACCTGCTGATAAACTCTATTGGTCTCCTTCTGGAAAGGAACTTATCGGCGTACGAAACTCCATAAAGCGTGGAGAGTCCGGCGCTGACTACTCGATTTATATTTTTGATGCATCCAATGGAAAACTACTGAAGACATTACCAGGACACTCGGGGTTCACGTACGACATTGAGTTTGTGAATGGCAAAATGCTGACGGCCTCCATTGATGGAACGGTTAAAATCTGGCAAATCAGTGGCTCTGCAACTGACCCAAAAGGAACCCTAATCCCAATGGACAGTGATCAGTATGTGGTGACCACTCCAAAAGGCTTATTTGATGCCACACCAGCAGCCATGGAGCAAATCCACTATGTGAAAAAAGGAAAAATCATCAATCTGGAGCAAATCAAGGACAACTACTACGAACCAATGCTCCTATCCAAGCTTTTGGAACTCAATTCGGAGCCTATCAGATCATCTAATGATCTGGCAAATGAGTCGCTTTATCCTGAGTTGTCTCTGAAGCACCCACTGAAAAACGAAGGAAAACTAGGCATCAACTTGAGTAACAATGGTGGGGGTATTGGGCGTGTAATTATCCTGATCAATGGAAAAGAAGTGAGTAGCGATGTACGAAGCGCATCCGGCACACCTGATGCCAGCTCTTTGGAAATCGATTACGACATTACGAATCATCCATTTCTGTACAATGATCGTGTCAATAAAATCACCATTAAAGCGTATAATACCGATGGTACCTTGAGTAGTGATGCCAAAAGCTTGTATGTATTTGGAGAAGAAAAAACACTAGAGGCTCCTAGTATCTATGCGGTGATTGCTGGCACCTCTGATTATGAAGGTGATGCGCTGGATCTCAAGTACGCAGCAAAAGATGCCACTGACCTGGCTAATGCTTTAAAGCTGAGTGCCACCAAGTACCTGGGTGTCGAGAAAACCAATATCAAACTGTTGACGACAGATCAGGATAAATCCAACTGGCCAACCAAAGCAAACATTGAAAAGGCTTTCAGGGAGTTTCAATCTCAAGCCAAAGCCAATGACATTCTATTTGTCTACTTATCAGGCCATGGAGTCAACCATAGCGGAGACATGAGCGACTTTTATTATCTGACTAGTTCAGCATCTAATGGAGATATGAACAACAGTGTAGCCCGAGAAAAGGACGCCATATCAAGTGCTGAGTTTACCGAATACATCAAAGCAGTGCCAGCACTCAAGCAAATTCTGATTATTGACGCATGTCATTCGGGTAGATTGGCCTCCTCCCTGGCTTCTAGCAGAAGCGCCATGAGTTCTACTCAAATCAGAGCTCTGGAGCGCATGAAAGACCGAACCGGCCTATTTGTACTAGCTGGATCAGCAGCAGACGCCGTAAGCTATGAAACCACGCTTTATGGACAAGGCCTACTGACCTACTCCCTACTATTCGGTATGAAAGGTGCTGCGCTGAGAGATGATGAGTTCATAGACGTTTTGGATCTGTTCCAGTTTGCGGCGAATAAAGTTCCAGAACTTGCTGCTGAGATCGGTGGTATCCAGAAGCCTGAGATACGTGTTCCAGAGGATGGCAAGAGCTTTGATATTGGTCGACTAGAACCAGCTGATAGGGATGCCATCAGCCTAGCAGCTCCAAAACCTGTTTATGTACACACCCGATTCCAGGATGAATCTGCGATCTTCGACAGATTGAACCTGAATGAGTTATTGGATCAGAAACTTATTGAACTAAGCAAGGTGGATGATGCACCTATTGCCTTCGTGGATGATAAGAACTTTAGTGGAGCCACAATCATCAACGGCCGATATTCAGAGGATAATGGATTGCTAAAGGCTCAGGTTACCTTTGTGAGCAACAATGCCGTTTCCAAACAAGTAACTGTGGAAGCAGTGAATGCAGAGCTATTGGCTGAAGCTATTTTGAAAGAACTGGATTATTGACAGATACCACAGCTACCTGACTCATTGCTCTCACAAGCACTAAGGGTAGCGTAGCAATCGCCTCCTTTTGCACCGTAAGGTGCATCATCTGGACATCCAGTGCAAGAACCAAAGCCATCTTCTCCGCATGAAACTAAAGCTGCGAATGAAATGAGTAAAGCAAAAAATAAAAGAGAGGTTAGCGATTTCTTCATGAACTTAGGTACTCATGTTTGAGTCACTAATTTAATCCAAATTCTGTACTTTATCCAATCTGAGATGCGAGACCAGATGATCTTGAAGAATCACTCAATCACAAATAGTACAATCCCCACGCTCCGAGGCATCACAATCATCAAATGACTGGTAACAGTTGGTAGATCCGGGAACCGACCATGGTGAGTCTGATGGGCAACCGGCGCACTCTGTGAACAGGTCGTCCTCAGTACAGTGATTGAAAGCTAGTAATGTGATAATTGCTAGTAAGAATAGTGGTAGTCGTAGTTTTTTGATCATGGAGTAGCCTTTACTTTGCTCTAACTTAGTGTATAACTGCAAATTTTCAGTGTTGTTATCAATTGATCAAATATCCTGCCATTAAAGTTTAACTACACAGCTTTCCTTCCCTGTCCAGACTTTTTAGATCCTTTTGCTTTTTCCATTGGCTTCTTATTCTGAAGGATTAGATAACCAGCAGCTTTTTCAATCAACTCTTCATTGCCTTGATACTCATATCCCAGACTCTTCAAATCACGAATGAGTTTGCCGTATTCCTCCATTCGGACACCTTTGAAGTCTTCGCCATGTTGTAGATAAACAGCCTCAATAATGCCTAGTGAACGCTTTAAAAGTTCATACAGTTTAAATGCACGATCATTGTCCGCTTCAGGTTCATGCTTGTACACTTCTGGAATAAGGGCTTTCAATTGCTCAAAATGAGCGCTCAGGATTTCATTCTTTTTGGTCATTAGGCAAAAGATTTTAAGGTTTTGATTAATTCATTGGCGACCTGAAGATCTGTATCAGGAGATAAATAAATGTATTTATCGATGACTTCAATAGCTTCCTTGTATTGCTTCAGTGAAATCATCACTAGCCCAAGGTTATAATAGCTATTGGGAAAGTCGGGATCTATATTGATAGATACTTCGTAATGGGTTTTAGCTAATTTGAAATTACCCATCTCGGAATAAACATTCGCTAAATTGTAATGTGCTTCAAAATGTCTTGGATCCAATTCCAAACACTTTGTTAGGTAATCGATACTTTTAGCTAAATCGTTTTGTTGGGATTTCAGAATGCCAAGATTGCAATATGCATCAACCTCAGATTCCTTGTTTTGGATAGCAAGGAGGTAATACTTCTCAGCTTCAGGATTACCCTGTTCATCCAGGGCTAGTGCCTCTTCGAAAAAACTGTCTGATTGTGGAAGTGAAACGACTCGACCTTCTTTTTCAGGTTGAGCAAACAAATTCAATTGGCCAAAATCCTCCGGATCAGGCTTTCTGCGCCTGTTCTTCCTGACTTTCTTGGGTCCAAGCTTTTCAGGAGTAGCTACCGGAAATTTGACAATTCTAGTCATTAACTAGCTTTTCGTTTCTTCTTGGTTTCGGCCTCTTCCTTCTTCGCCTTTTTCATTGGCTTCTTCTCAGCTTTAGCCTGCTCAATACTTGCTTTGAGAGCAGTCATGATATCGATAACTTCTGGCTCCTCCTCGGTAAATGAAACAACCTCTTTACCCTCTATCTTGCTCTCAATCATTTCCTTCAAAGCACCGTTATATCTATCTTCAAGCTTCATATCTTCAAAGCTCTTGGTCATAGAATCAATTAGGGTGTTGGCCATCTTCAATTGCTCAGGTTCAAGCTCCAGATCTTTATCAGTATTTGGAACATCGTGTATACTCCTTACTTCTTCGGGGTATCGGAGTTTGTATAATAAAATACCTTTTTCATGAGGTGTTAACAACACAACATTTTCACGATCACGCAGCACCACTTTACCAACACCAACCTTACCAGATTCACGAAGTGCCTCGGATAACAATTGATAAGTCTTAGCAGCTACATCTCCATCTGGCCCTGCGAAGTACGGAGAATCAAACAATGTATGATGAACCTCTGAAGCATCCACAAATCCTTCTATCTCGATCACCTTGGTACTCTTCAATTTCACCTTGTCGAAATCATCGTTATCAACGATCACAAACTGCCCTGGTTCGTATTGATATCCTTTTACAATATCTTCAGCTCTGAGCGTCTCACCCGTCACTTTATCCTTCTTCTCGTACTTCACCGGATTATTGGTTTCTCTAGCGAGTAGGTTAAATTTCACAGACTGCTGATTGTCAATAGCGTTATAGATCCGTATTGGAATAGTAACTAACGAAAACCGAATATGACCTTTCCAGATTGCTCTCATAGCTTATCTCATTAACTTTCGACTAGAAAGTTAATCAACAATCAACCATAACTACAAGTAAATGCTATTAAAATACTGTTTATCAATTATTTATAACTGATCAAATCGAGCTTTTTTAAATACTGGATCACGATAATTGCCGTCCTGAGTAAGCTCACTGTATTCCACTTCACAGGGTATAAATTCAGCCAACCAAAAACTAGTATCCAACACTTTATCTTCAATTGGCTTGATCTCTCCTACCCGTTGGTCTAGTTCTTTCTTTAGCTCCTTCATCAACTTATCTGAGAAACCAGTTCCTACCTTGCCTCGATAGATCAATTGATCCTCTTCCTTCTCCACCACATGCAAAGCCCCGAAGTATAGCTGTCGATCACCTTGACCCTCAGTATATCCAACAATCCAGACATCTGCATAGTTCTTCACCTTGATTTTGTACCAAACATCAGATCGCTTTCCAGGATAGTATTTACCAAGAGGATCTTTTGCCATTACTCCCTCTACGCCCATCTGTTTTGCGGCAGAAAACAAAGCCTCCCCATCCTCAATATCTTCACTCAGTCGATAAGGGGTATTTTTACGAAACGAATCTTTTAGCCACTCCCGTCTTCGTAACCAAGGATCATTAACCAATGAACGTCCATCCAAATACGGCACATCGAACAGGTAACAATAAACCGGATATTTCTTCATCTGGTAGTCTATTTCCATTTGCTTCTTGGTCATCAACCGTTTGATTACCTTTTTAAAATCAGCCTTACCAGACTGATCCAGACAAACGATCTCGCCATCAAAAACTCCATTATTCACTCGAAAAGCCTCTTCAGGAATATTAAGCTCTGGAAATTGATCAGTAATGATATTCATATTGCGACTTCTAATCGTCAATTCACCTTCATTCAAGGTGATCATTACTCTGATACCATCCCACTTTACCTCGTATCGATAATCTCCCTTTGGAGGTTTCTTCAACGCATCAGCCATCATCGGTTTGACTTCCTGATCCAGCATATTGATCTGGGGACTATCCACTCGTTCTAATAACCACTCTTTATCCTTCATCAAATGCATCCGATATTCCGCATTGATCAAAGGTCCTGACAACCGAAAATAGAATCCGTTCTTTTTGGTTTTGGTGATTTCATATCGCCCAGAAGCATAAATCCACATCATGCCTCCACCATACTGACCTTTAGGGATTTCCGCTTCGAAAGCCAGGTACTCTAATGGATGATCCTCCGTTTGGACGGCTAGTCGCTTCACACCTGGTTTCGGAGGCATTCCTCTGGGTACTGCCCATGATTTAAGCACACCATCCTGCTCCAATCTCAAATCATAATGTAGATGAGATGCATGATGCCTTTGAATTACAAAACGATTGCCTCGGCCATCATCCTCAGGAACGTAGGGCTCTGGAGTTTTGGAAAAATCTCGTTTCTTCTCGTACTCAGCAAGTTGCTCTGGGCTCTTATGCCGTTTGTTTTGCGGAAGTTCTTTGTACTGAGCTCGACGCTTGGTATCAGTATGTAATGGTACCGCCCAGCTACGAATTGCTTCCCACGGATCTCCTTCCTCCAATACCATGTCTTTCACCACTTCAATAGTGAATTCCTTAGGCGAAGAAATGCGTTCCAGGTTCTCCCAGGTGATTGGGGTAGAAATTGGTGCTCCTGCTCGTCCTCTCATGCTGTAAGGGCTGACGATCGTTTGTGAGGACTTATTCCTAAATATATCAATCAGGACACGCCCTTTCCGAGCCTCCTTATTGAGGTGCAACGTGGTATTCTTATTCTTTTTAATGAAGGTATCAGCAATCTTCTTTGCCGTTTCAAAACATTCATCAAACGTGTAATTTGGATCAAGAGGTGTTAAAAGATGTAGACCTTTACCTCCAGTGGTTTTCACAAAAACGTGGTAATCATAATTCTCTAGCTCCTCCTTAAGCTTAAATGCCAGATCCTTTACTTCTTCAAAATCATCTTTGCCTTCTGGTGGGTCCAGATCATATACGATGTAATCTGGCTTATCAGCATACTCACTAAAACTATGGATTTGATGAAGCTCCAGGCAAGCTAAATTAGCTAACCACACCAGCGTGGCTTCTTCCTTCGCTACAATGTATTCTTTCTTACGCTCCTTTCCCAAACGGATATAATCAATCCAATCCGGTGTCCAATCAGGACGATTCTTCTGAAAGAATTGCTCCCCATATATCCCATCAGGAAACCTAACCAAAGAAAGAGGTCTCCCTTTGATATGCCTTAAAATGGTTGGTGCGAGGGTGAGGTAGTATTCAATGATCTGTGCTTTAACCACCCCATCATCAGGATACAAGAGCTTGTCAAGATTGGATAACTCCAACTTCCGTTTTCCAACCTCTACGTGAATTTTTGGTTTAGCCATTGACTAGGATTGATATGGAGACTTTATATCTAATCCTGTGGATTCTCTCAGCTTACCAATCATGTACTCTGCCTGGCGTGGTGCGTAAGTCTCATCCTCCTGCTTGCTAAAAAAGTAGATCTCCTCCACTCCTTGATTGATCCATTCTGCCAAGCGAATTGCCCATTCATCCATTCGTTTTAGATTGGTTGGATGCTGCTCGTATGCGCCAAATCGAATGAATACTTTGTTATTGGAAAAACGTTGATGAATGATTTCTCTTTTGAGTGCTGTATCTGTGATGACTGCCGTTTTATTAGTAGCCTTTAACAGGTCAAAGAACTCATCAACAACAGAACCTTCATACCAGTCTTGATGTCGCAATTCTACAGCAACCGGAAAATCATTTGGTAGATGTTCCAGAAATTCTCTTAACCTGTCAAACCATTTAGGCATAAAGTTCTCTGGCATTTGCAGAAATGTCATCCCCAGATTTTCTCCAAAGTTTTGACACATCTCTACGAAATAATCGGTGATATCGAAGATCTCATCTTTGAGCCGTTTGATATGGCTGATCTTTCGATTGAATTTTGGGCAGAACTTAAAATCATGACCCTTAGCTGCTTCAGCCCAGGCTTGCATGTTGGCCTTTTTCACATTGTAGAATGTGCTATTAAGCTCAATACAAGACATTCGTTTAATGTATTCGTTTAAATAGTCCTTTTTATTTGTTCCTTCAGGATATAAATCACCCACCCAGGCATCCTCTCCCCAAACACTGCATCCTACTAATATTTTAGGATTAGCAGCTTTTCCACTCAAAACCTTTTGATTATCCGGATGATCGGGTGGCAAACTAAGATCCAGACTATCCAGATCTTCAAGATTCTCAGGAGCTCCAAATTTCATAGCACACTATTTATTAGCAGAATTTAAACAGAAATATACGGAATCTTATCATAGCCCGTTATTGACCCATTTACACCTAACTACTATACCATGATGAAATACATCACCTTGATCTCCTTGTTAATCACCTTCTCTGCCAGTGCCCAAAAACTCACTCCCTACTTTGGCTTAAATGCCTCCAGTCATTGGATTGACGACAGCAATTCGGATACTCATTATGCTTACAGCTCCAGAAGCGGTTTTCAAGGCGGGTTGGGTTACTCACATAAACTCAACGAGCTCCTTAGTGTCAATTACCGATTAGAATACACACAAAAAGGATATGAGGGAAGAAACAATACCCTGCACTACCTGGGCTTACAGCAACATCTGCAAATTACTCCACTCCCATCCAAACTGCCAGACGCATACCTTTCCCTCGGAATAGCGAATCAGCGACTGGTAAAAAAGCATCTGGCCAACGTGATCATTGACCACAATGAAACCGAAGAGATCATTTCCGGCAATTATGAAAAATGGAGTTTCGGTGGAGTTGCAGCTGTGGGCTACTGGATAGATCGACTAAACCTGGAAGCAGGCATGAACTTCGACATTGCGCCAAGCATCACCCAGGATCCATATGAAGTCAGAAACTATCTGTGGTACTTTAATGTGGGTTTTCAGGTGTTCTGATGTTGTCAGAACTAACTCAAATGGCTCACTTCATTGAACACTTCAATGGAGTACTGATCGCCAGCGTGATTGACTACATACAATCCAAGATTGTTGTGAGGAAAATTGTCCATGTAGCTTAGAGGATAATTAAGCATCCAGCATAGTAGAATCCGAATGGCTCGTCCATGGATACAAACCAAGATGGTTTGTTCCTCTTCATCTGGCTTACTGAGCATGTAATCAAAAGCCTTTTGCTGTCGCTCGGCTACTTCTACAGGTGTCTCTCCTCCTTCAATACGTACATTCACTTCACCCTCTGACCAGCGCTTAGTGGTTTGCTGATACACAGTGGATGTCTCTGGAGTAAAGGCTACACCCTCCTGCTTACCCCAACTGATTTCACGAAGATCTTCTAAAGCTTCAAAAGGAATACCCAAATCGATGAATTGCTGAACGGATTGTTCCGTACGAATGAGGTTGGAAACGTATATTTTATCGAACGCTATGTCCTTGTACCGATTATAAAAAGCATTTGCTTGTTGTTGACCTGTATCATTGAGTGGTGCGTTAATACCACTTCCTTGAACCATACCCTTTCTGTTGTACTCTGTCTCTCCGTGTCGAACGATGTAGAATTTCTTCAAACCCTTTGTCTTTGATGAATTAGGCGGCAAACATAAGGAATGTAGGTTTAAGGTCATTCCCTGATCGGGCACTCCTAGTCGGGCACCCCTGAATTTCTATGCCAACTATCAATCCGGTAAATTATTAAAGTGATTCTAAGGGAATCTATTGCTCAGGTTAAAGACTTCCCTAGAATTCATCATATGAATCCAATATTAGCTTATCCTCAGTAAGAATTCGGGGAGTGACGAATTGAGCGTCATTCCCTGAATTGCTTTGCCTTATGATTTATATAATGGATTTGTCAGCAATTCTAAGGGAATCTCAACACCCA
>PBTY01000113.1 GCA_002729235.1 Rickettsiales bacterium
ACTGACTTTGAGAAAATCGATGAAGGTGTAGAAGAGGAGAAGAAATTGGTTCCTAACTCGGAAATGGAACGCTTTGAAATCAGAGAATATGTGGCTGGAGCAGTGTTTAAAGTTGCTATGGATAACACTAGTCCTTTGGCTTATGGATATAAGAAGGAATATTACTCCTTAAAGACATCTAGAGATCGTTACGGATATCTGGATGCCGGTAATGTGGGTGTAATCAAGTCTGCGGATGATCATTTGAGTGGTTTTGCAGGGGAAATTGTGAAAAAGAAAGTTGGTACTTCCTTAGTCTTCGGGCAGGAGAGAATGGGAAGAGGAGCCATCGTTTATATGGTTGACAATCCGTTATTTAGATCTTTTTGGTATGATGGTAAGCTATTATTCGCAAATGCTATTTTCTTTGCGGGTAATTAATGATTGATCTATTCTATTTAAAACATCGTTGGAAAGAGTTTTCCAGAAACCCTAGCTCGGTTAATTACATCTTTGTAGCTGTAATTTTCGGAGCTATGGTTTTACTTATGAGTATTGGGCTCTATGAAAATTGGGAGTTCATCAAAGAAGCAATTGAATCCGAATTACAGGTTCCTAAGGATATGGTACCCGTGGCTGTTCTTTGGTTAGTGGTCATTGCAGATTTAATGGCCAAAATATTCATTCCCAAGACTTTTCCAAAGTTATTCTATTACCATACACTGAATGTTTCTCCAAAGGATATCAAAGTGGGGTACCTGATAGAATCGATCTTTAGTCTTTGGTTTATTCTATTATTTGCTTTGGAGATTTCTGTAGTTTCCTTATGCATAAAAGATCTCGATTTAGGCACAGCAGGTATTGTTGGATTAATTCTGTTTTGGCTGGCTAATACATTCATTAGCATTTATAACTTTTCATTAGCCAATACCAAGGTAACTGCATTGATAACGGGATTATTGATCGTTTTCCAGTTTTTAGTTATTTCATTTCCTGGATATATTCCAAATTTTGTGGACCTGAATTTTCTATTCTTCTCTGTAGGATTGCTTTTGCTGTCGAGCTTTTTGGCCTATCGCCAGTTGTCTGTGTTGTTTGAGTCTGCCCTCAAAATGGATCGCAGTACCTCTGGGCAGTTCTTGACTAGTTTAGACTTGTTTAAAGATCCTTTGATGCAGTTAGAAGTAGCGACGTTGATGCGTAATAAAAGAGCTAGAGGTACGGCCATAATGGGCATTGTGATGATTCCTTATTTTTTACTCATTGGTGCTGGAAAGGCTATGGAAAGTGAGATGTTTCAGGTTCTAATCAGTATCATGATATCTGGCTTGTTTATTTTCCAAATGGGTACTTATATTTTTGCTTGGGAGGGTAGCTTTTTTGATCTGATCATGTCAAAATTCTCCCCAAGACAATTCATCGAACACAAGTATCGATTTTTCACCTATTCCAGCCTGTTTTTTTCTATTATTCTAATGGTAAGTCTCTTTTTTACCTATAGAACTTCATTGCTTTTACCTCTGGCTTGTTTTCTATATAATATCGGTTGGAACATCCCATTTGTCATTAACAATGGATTTAAAAACACAGAGAAAATCGACTTAAACAGAGGTATATTCATGAATTACCAGGGATTTAATGGAATGGCGATTGTGACCATGGTTGGATCACTTGTTCCTCCAATAGCTATCTTGGGAGTAGTGTCAACATATTTTGGTTCCATGATCGGGGCTTTCACCTTGGGGCTATTGGGAATGATAGGAATACTATTAAAAAACACTCTGATTAAAAGCCTCTCCAGTAAACTAGAAAAGAAAAAATATTATTTATCAGCCTGCTACCGATCCTAATGACCATACTAAGTGTAAAAAACGTACAGAAAAGCTTTAAAAAGAAACAAGCACTCAATATCGAACGATTGGATATTGAAAAAGGTGAGTTGATAGGAATTGTTGGTAACAATGGTGCGGGCAAGACTACTCTTTTTCGTGCGATTCTCGACTTACTTAAGTTAGATTCTGGAGTTATCTGGATAGGCGATGATGTGGTGGCTGGATCAATGCATTGGAAAAAGATGCTGCATGCATTTTTAGATGAAAGCTTCCTCATAGAGTTTTTAAAACCTAATGAATACTTCGAGTTTATCGGAAAGACTCTTGGTCTGGATAAGAAGCAAGTGAAAGCTCAACTGGATCTTTATCCAGAGCTACACAACGAAGATATTCTTGAGAGCTCCAAATTGATACGAGAGTTATCTACTGGTTCTAAAGTGCGCGTAGGTTTATTGGCTACCTTATTGGGTGATCCAGAGATGATCCTGTTGGATGAACCATATGCCCATTTGGATCCAAGTTCACAGGCCAAGCTAAGTAAGCTGATTAAGCAGCTCAATGAGAAGGGCACGACTGTTATTCTTTCCAGTCATAATTTGCATAATGTGGCTCAGATTTGTAGTCGAATTGTATTGATAGAGGCTGGAGAAGTAATTAAGGATGAAGCTGTTTCTGATCGTGTAATTACCGAAGTTAATCAGTATTTTGGGGGTGAATGAATGCCTGGTGGAAGCAATATCTGACTAGTCCTATTATCAATTACTTTGGGTCTATCAAGGAACAAAAGTCTTTTACTAGAGAGCCCATTATTATCGGAGGCTGTGCCCGATCCGGCACCTCGTTGTTGCTGTCCATACTTTCTGCACATCCATCAATACATGCCATTCCTGTAGAAACGGACGCTTTTACTGAGTGGGATGAAAGAGGGAATGCAATCCGAATTGATCGTTTGTATAGGCAACTGTTGTTGCATTCTTCAAAGTCTACAGCCACACGTTGGTGTGAAAAACGACCTTACAATGTTCGTTTTATTCCAGAGATACTGAAGTATTATAATGACAAGGTAAAGTTCATTCACATCATCCGAGACCCAAGATCAGTTTGCACTTCTAGTCATCCGAAAAAACCAGGCCAGTATTGGGTTTCTCTGGATCGATATATTCACGATGTTTCGTTAGGGTTAGCCTATGAAAAGCACCCGAGCGTGTTGACATTGAAATATGAGGATCTAGTTGAAGACACAGAAAATGTACTTAACGACCTCTGTACTTTTTTGGAGGAGCCATTTATCAAAGAGTTGAAAAATTGGTACGAGCATGCAACGATTAGGGACAACAAAGCATGGTTCAAATCCTTGCAAGACATTCAATCAGATAGGGGTTGGGGTGACCCACAACATCAGCAAAGAGTGGAGGAGGTGATGAGCCGCCAGGAAATGAATCAACTGATGTCTAGAATTGGCTATAGCTAAAAATATTAGTATTTAAATGCGAATAAAATTAGTATTACCTTGTTAAATACTAATTAAGTTGTCATATTTATGCTAAATATTTTAGATATGACAGCAGATACTAATAATTTTAGGGTAATGGATCTTGAAAGCATCAATGCAGATGTTACCTTTGACGATGATTACAGTTTGAAGTTGACATCTAAAAAACTGCAATCAGGTAAATGTCAGGTGAAGTTCTATGCCAACGTACATGATCGAAGAGATATGTATGGGTATGTGCTGGTTGATTCTGATAAGACATTGAAGGATGTAGTCATTAAAATCAAAGAGAAATTAAGGACCATCCGTCAAACTAGAGAATTTCATCATTTGCATTTATATTCCATTGGTAAAATGGGAGATGATGACTTGAATTTCATCATTTTTGATAGTTAGAACCTAATCGTAAAAATGTGAGCGTTATAGCCGAAAATATTAAATTTCTTAGAAAGAAAGCCGGATTAACCCAGGAGCAATTTGCCAATGAGGTAGGCATCAAACGATCTGTTGTTGGAGCTTATGAAGAAGCAAGGGCAGAGCCTAGGTTGCAAACATTAATCAGTATAGCCAAGGTTCTAAATGTGGTAGCTGATGACCTTATTTCTAAAGATCTAACCAAAGGAAAAGACGGTCAGCCACGGGAGAAGGTAAAGATCTTGTCAATAACTGTTGATAATGAGGAAAATGAGAATGTCGAACTCATTCCACAAAAAGCAGCGGCAGGTTATCTGAATGGCTACTCAGATCCAGAGTACTTGTCGGAGCTCCCAAAGTTCCATTTGCCAATGCTTCCTAAGAATGCTACCTACAGAGCATTTGAAATTAGCGGTGATTCCATGCTGCCGATTCCATCAGGTTCTATTGTTATTGGTAAATATGTGGATGGGTTTTCTGAAATCAAGAATGGTAAAACTTACGTGCTATTGACCGATAAGGAGGGAGTAGTCTACAAGCGTGTATTTAACTACATTGAGGAAAAAGGTTGTTTATATCTCGTGTCTGACAACAAGTCTTATTCTGCGTATGAAGTTGCTGCTAAGGACGTTATTGAGATCTGGGAGGCAAAAGCATACATCAGTATAGAGTTTCCAGATCCGGATTCGAGAGATGAATTAAGCCTTGATAAAATCGCTGGAATGGTGATGGATTTACAAAATGAGGTGAAGGATATGAAGAAAAATATCAAATAGGCGTATCCAAACCGTGACTTTATCGTACAATTAGCTTTGTTTTGTTGTACAAAACCAGCAAAATCACCTTTGAAGTTCAACGCCAAACTAATTTTATTTTTTTCGTTAGTTCCCTTCTTTGCTACAGCTCAGACAGTTGTCAGTGGTAAAGTGACTGAATCAGCTACAGGTACTCCTATTCCTTTTGCCAATGTTATATTCACTGGCACACAGGATGGCGCAATCACTGACTTTGAAGGGAATTTTACTGCAAAAACGACGGCTACTGTCGATTCCATCGAGGTGCATTACATTGGATTTGTTAAGCGAACCAAGGTACTTAAACGTGGTGTTTCTCAAACTATCAATTTTCAATTGGATGAAGATGTCCAAACGTTAGGGGAAGTGGTTGTCTATGCTGGAGAAAACCCAGCCTGGCCAGTCATGCGTAATGTGGTGGCCAACAAAGAGCAGAATGATAAACGATCACTCACTGCCTATGATTACGAAAGTTATACCAAAGTAGAGTTTGACGTTGATAATATCTCGGACTTTATCCAAAAGTGGAAACTCGTAAAGAAAGTTCAAGGCGTTTTAGATAGTATCCAGACTATCGCTGGTGATGATGGAAAGCCTGTTTTGCCAATTTTCATATCAGAGGCCATCTCGCGCTATTACTACCGTATAGATCCAACTCTTAGAAGAGAAAACATTATTAAAACAAAAGTTAGCGGAGTGGGTATTACGGATGGTACTCTTACTTCTCAGGTCATTGGTTCTACTTTTCAGGAATATAATTTCTACAGAAATTGGCTGAATTTGATAACGAAGGAGTTCGTTTCGCCGATTGCGGATAGTTGGAAGTTGTATTATGAAGTCTACCTGGAAGATAGCTTGTATGTAGGAGATGATTATTGCTATCGTATAGACTTCTATCCCAAGAGAGAACAGGATTTAGCTTTTACTGGTAGTATGTGGATTACCAAAGAGGACTATGCACTACGCCGTATTGATGCCACCGTACCAAAAGAGGTTAACCTCAACTACATCGAAAAGATCAAGATTCAGCAAGATCTCAAAAAGACTTCAGCAGGTCCATGGCTTCCAGAAAAGACCCGAGTGGTAGTGGATGTTAGTCAAATAACCAAGCAAACGGCCGGGATGATTGCGAAATTCTACGTGTCTACAAAAGATCATCAGGTCAATGATCCGAAACCAAATGAGTTTTACCTCAACCCTGTTACCATGGAAGAGGATGTTCGTGATTTTACAGAGGAATATTGGGATGAAATGAGGCATGATTCCTTATCAAGCACAGAGCAAAATGTTTTCATGATGATCGATACGCTGAAGAAGATTCCAGCTGTCAAAACCTACATGGATATGGCCAAGTTTTTAATAACTGGCTATTACAAGGTTGGTAAAATTGATTTAGGACCATATCCGACTTTCTTTGGTAAAAATGATATTGAAGGTGTGAGAATCGGTTTTGGTGCCAGAACTAATATTGATTTCAGTAGAAAATGGACGGTAGGTGGATATATTGGGTATGGCTTTGATGATGAGCGATTCAAATACAAGATATATGTGGATCGAATTCTCGATCGACAACCCTGGACAAATATTAAAGTAGAGCATCAACAAGAGCTTGAGCAGGTTTGGATGCTGAATGATCAGATAGAGCCGAATAGTTTATTTTATTCACTTAGTCGTTTTGGGTCGTTAACTCAGCCATTCTACATCAATAAATATCGACTCAGTATGTTCCGCCAATTAAGTATTGGCTTTGGTGGGGAAGTAGCGTATAAGTATGAATCATTCGATCCACAATTCAATTTTAACTACTATGTAGATGAGCCTGGAGCGGAAACAGGAAGTACCTATGAAGTGAGTGAAGCAAGTCTTTCCTTGCGATATGCCAAGGACGAGGTTTTTGTAATTAATGATAATGAACGTTTATCTCTGGGAACAGTAAGGTGGCCAGCTTTTAACCTTGATTATACCTACGGAATGAAAGGGGTTGTTGGGAGTGATTTTGAGTATCATAAAATCAAGTTGGGGATTGAAAAAAGACAAAAAATGGGTCTCCTGGGTGTAGCTGATATTTCCCTAACTGGTGGATACATCTATGGTGAGCTTCCATATCCATTACTATACAATACCATTGGTAATGAAACTAACTTCTATGTTGATTTTGCCTACAACCTGATGAACTACTTTGAGTTTAGTACAGACAAATACATTGACTTTAGATACCGGCATTCATTCGAAGGCTTCATCTTGAATGCTATTCCGTTGATGAAAAAACTCAAATGGAGATTAATTGGTAGTGCCAATATGCTCTATGGAGGATTGGATCAGCGCAATATCAATAAAGTTCAGTATGCCATGGATGCTAATGGAGATCCAATCTTGCCTTTCAGTCAATTTGACAATAGACCTTACATGGAACTTGGTTATGGAGTGGAAAATATTCTAAAAGTATTTTCGGTTGAAGCATTTCATCGTTTAACCTATTTAGATCGCCCTGATGTTAGTAAATTTGGACTGAAATTCAGTATTAAAGTCATACTGTAGTGCAGGGGAAACCAGTTATATTCATTTTTCTAATCTTATCAATTGCATGTTCTGACTCAAAGAAATATCCTATTGAGTCAATGAGCGTGGATGTGAACTATTACTTGACCGCTTTGAGTGAGGTGAATCAACAGCTTGCATCCAATAAGTCCAACGTTGCTCTTTATAAAAGGAAACTACTGGTTAGTCGAGAACTCAGGTGGCCTGAAGATGTATCGGAGGATATTGCCTTTTTAAAACGTGAAGAGGGTCTTAACTACGAATTGGTGCAATATGCCATTGATTTTTACTCTACCTATCATTATTATGAATTACTACTCAACGTATTGGATGAGTGGGAATCTTTGAACGGTTCATTGAATGGGAGTGACCGATGGCGGATAGTAGCTTATCTCGGGTTGGGGAGATACACGGAAGCTAAATACATGCTTTGGAAGTATGTACAGGATAATCCTAAAAACATAGATGCGCTGTTGTTTGCTGCAGATAATTATTTAGATCTTGAAGATAGTACAAGAGCTGTGTATGCCTACGGTAAAGTAGCGGAGATTAAACCAGATCATTCGAGTCTGTTGGATTTGTATGTGCCCGTATTAATACAAATGGGTTACTCAGATAGAGCCGAGTCGGTTCTGTTCTCACAAGAATTAGATAGTTCCAATTCAGCCCAGCGATATCTTATAGCTGATATGTATTTCAAGAAAGGAGATTATCAAAAGGCTCATGACGTATTGAAAAAGGATGAGTCAGAATCTGCAATTATCAAACGAATCAACTGGTTTGAAGAGACTTTGGAGTGGGACTCAGCTGTTAGCCTGGTCAATCAATTGGTTTGGAGAGATAGCAGCCAGACTGCATTATTGAGGAAAGCAACTTTGTTGGAAAATAGAGGTTGGTTGAATAGTTCATACAATTTATACAATCTGGTTTTGGCTAACGATTCCACCAATTCAATTGCTTTAGAAGGAGCCCAGAATGTTGGGCGAAAAATTGCATATTTGCGGAGTTTAAGAGAGCAGGAAGAAAAAATCCCTGTTTTAGACGTGTCACCTAAGAAAGGAACAGAAAACAATGAGTGAAATTAAGATCACTTTACCAGATGGTAGTGTAAGAGAATATCCAAAAGGCTCATCAGCCATGGATGTAGCATTAAGTATCAGTGAAGGTCTGGCAAGAAATGTATTGGCAGCCAAAGTTAATGGAGAGATTTGGGATGCTACGCGTCCTATCAATGATAATGCTACCTTACAATTGTTGACATGGAACGATAAAGATGGAAAGGCGACCATGTGGCACTCATCTGCTCACTTGATGGCAGAGGCATTGGAAGCATTGTATCCTGGTGTTAAGTTAGGGATTGGACCAGCTATAGACGGAGGGTTTTACTACGATGTAGACTTTGGAGATCAGGAATTTGATTCTGAGAATCTTCAAAAGATAGAAGATAAAATGCTGGAACTTGCTCGTCAGAAAAATGAGTACGTTCGAAAGGAAATAAGTAAGTCAGATGCCATTGATTTCTACAAGGAAAAAGGAGACGAATACAAGCTTGAGTTACTTGAAGATTTGGAAGATGGTAAAATCACGTTCTACACTCAAGGTAACTTCACCGACTTGTGTAGAGGGCCACATATCCCAAACACTGGCTTCATCAAAGCGGCTAAGATTTTAAACATTGCTGGAGCCTATTGGAGAGGTGATGAAAAGAGAAAGCAGCTAACTCGTCTCTATGGAATCACTTTCCCAAAACAAAAAGAACTAAAAGAGCATCTTGAATTGCTTGAAGAAGCAAAGAAAAGAGATCATAGAAAGATAGGAAAGGAGCTTGGATTATTCACCTTCTCTGAGAAAGTTGGAAAAGGTCTGCCTCTTTGGTTGCCAAAGGGTGCTATTTTGCGTGAACGATTGGAAAATTTTCTCAAGAAAGCGCAGGTTAAGGCTGGATACGATCAGGTGGTTACACCGCATATTGGTAGTAAGGAACTTTATGTGACCTCAGGTCATTATGCGAAGTATGGTGAGGATTCATTCCAACCAATTAACACACCTGCAGAAGGTGAGGAGTTCTTGTTAAAACCGATGAACTGTCCACACCACTGTGAAATCTACAAGTCTTCACCTAAGTCGTATAAGGATTTGCCAGTTAGATATGCAGAGTTTGGTACTGTGTACAGATACGAGCAAAGTGGAGAGCTTCACGGCCTGACTCGAGTAAGAGGCTTTACACAGGATGATGCGCACATCTTCTGTAGACCAGAGCAGGTAAAAGACGAATTTGGAAAGGTAATTGATCTGGTACTTTATGTGTTTAGTGCACTAGGTTTCGCAGACTTTACGGCCCAGGTTTCACTAAGAGATCCAAATAATCCTGATAAGTACATTGGTAAGGAAGAAAACTGGGATTTAGCCGAGAAGCAAATACAGGAAGTGGCCGATGAAAAAGGACTAAATACAGTAGTAGAGTATGGTGAAGCTGCATTCTATGGTCCTAAGCTAGATTTCATGGTAAAAGACGCATTGGGAAGAAGCTGGCAGCTAGGTACAGTACAGGTGGATTATAACCTTCCTGAGCGTTTTGAGTTAGATTATGTAGGGTCGGACAATCAAAAGCATCGTCCTGTAATGATCCACCGTGCACCATTCGGATCCATGGAACGTTTTGTGGCGATTTTAATTGAGAGTACCGCAGGTGATTTCCCACTTTGGTTAGCTCCCGAGCAAATTGCTGTATTGCCTATTTCGGAGAAATATCATGAATATGCCAAATCATTGTACAGTCAACTGCAGGAAAAGGACATTCGAGGCATTATTGACGAAAGAGACGAAAAAATCGGTAAGAAAATTAGAGATGCTGAGATAAAGAAGATACCTTTTATGCTGATTGTTGGTGAGCAGGAAGCCGCCGATGGCACTGTTTCACTGAGAGCACATGGAAAAGGTGATCAAGGAAGCATGAAAATTGAAGAATTCGTCAAATTCTTTAACCAAACAATCGATAATCTGTTAAATAAAGCAGAGTAGATTTTAATAAAGCAAAATAAATACGATATTTGCGTTTTATTTTGCAGTGGTAGAACTAAAAAACAAACAACTATTAGCAGACCATTCAGAAGACCGCAAAGGGGCCGTGTAGAGGAACCTTATAGAGTAAATGAGAAAATTCGAACTCGTCAAGTACGATTAGTTGGTGACAATGTTGAAGTGGATGTATATCCAATAGAGAAAGCATTGGACATCGCTAAAGCTCAAGGATTAGATTTAGTGGAGATTTCTCCGAAAGCTGATCCTCCAGTTTGTAAGATCATTGACTATTCGAAATTCAAATACGAGCAGAAAAAGAAACAGAAGGAGATCAAAGCGAAAGCTCAGAAGACTGTTGTCAAGGAGATTCGTTTTGGACCAAATACAGATGACCATGATTTTAACTTTAAGTTGAATCATGCCATTAAGTTTCTTAAAGAAGGAGCAAAGGTTAAGGCCTACGTTCACTTCGTTGGTCGAACGATAGTTTTTAAAGAAAGAGGAGAGATACTTCTTTTGAAATTCGCGCAAGCACTGGAAGAGCACGGTAAAGTTGAATTGTTACCGAAATTGGAAGGTAAGCGAATGTCTATCATTTTGGCACCGAAATCAGTGAGTAAGAAATAAATATTAGGAAATGCCTAAAGTAAAAACAAACTCAAGTGCTAAGAAGAGATTTAAACTGACTGGATCAGGTAAAATCAAAAGAAAGCACGCGTTTAAAAGTCACATCTTGACTAAGAAAGAAACCAAGCAAAAGAGAAATTTGACTCAAGCTGGTTTGGTTCACAAGAGTGATGAGAAGAATGTTAAAGCAATGCTTAACATCTAATTAATTGGTTTAATTGTTTAACCCGATGATCTGGCTACAAAGTTGCTGTTTACAGAACGGTGCGCCAATTGTCAAAAAATGAAAATTTAAATGAGATCAGTAAATCATGTAGCTTCAAGAGCACGTCGTAAGAAGACGATGAAGCAGGCCAAAGGATACTGGGGCCGAAGAAAAAATGTATGGACAGTCGCTAAAAATGCGATTGAAAAAGGTATGCAGTATGCGTACCGTGATAGAAAGGCAAAGAAAAGAGAGTTTAGAGCTCTTTGGATTCAAAGAATCAACGCTGCAGCTAGAGAGTACGATATGTCTTATTCTCAGTTCATGGGCGGTTTGAAAGCTGCTAACATCGACATCAACCGTAAGGTTTTGGCTGATTTGGCAATGAACCATCCAGCTGCTTTCAAAGCAGTTGTTGATAAAGTGAAGAAATAAATTATTAACCAACTCACTGGTTTTAGAAACCCTGACAAGCTTCGGTTCGTCAGGGTTTTTAGTTTTAGGTATAAAACCGAATTGGGTAGGTGAAATTCTTAAATCCCCCGTGGAGATTTGGTGAAATATGTATCGTTCTATAAATTCCCAAAATATCACAATCATTTACGAGTAATACCGTCAACAACACTCGCTAGATAATCAACTGCTGATCTCATCAGCCACTTTAAGACTCGATACTTAAAACTTGAGTCATGAAGTGTATTACAACCACCGCAATTTTGCTTCTGTGCACTGCCCTATATGCGCAGACTACCGTTTATTCAGAAGATTTTGAATCCGGTTTTGGAGACTGGTCCACAGTTAACCATACAGTAGATGCCAACAGTGCCTTATCAGATTCAGATGGCAATTATCTACACCCCACAAGTTTCAATAATTATTCAGGAAACCTGGATGTAACCACCGAGGTGGCCATAGATCTAACCGGATATTACAACCTTGTTTTATCTTTTGACTTACGCTACAATACGGATAATACAGAAAGTTTACTCAATGAGTCAGATGGAGCCCGTTTAGAATACAGTCTCAATGGTGGAACTGATTGGTTTGTACTTACCGATCAATACAATGCCATTAATTGGTATAACAATAGTGGAGTAGATGCATTGGGTAACAGTCAGGGGTGGTCTGGTGATAATGGGAGTTGGACAAATTCCTACATCGCTTTGCCTGCTGCCTTTGAAAATAATCCAGATGTGCGATTCAGGTTTCGCTTTGCTTCAGGGTTCTATCTAATTGCTGTTAATCCCGAAACTGTAGATGTAGGTTATGGGTTTGACAACTTTACTATTACTTCTTATGAAGACACACCTGGAGCTACCGCACCTGGCAATGTGTCTGCAGGCTTATCGTTATGGTTGAATCCTGAAGGAACCATTTTAGGTAATGTCTCCACCAATGAAGTTTTCGTATGGTTTGATGATAGTGGCAAGGGCAGCCATGCACACCAAAGCATAGATGGTAGTCGACCTACCTATTCTGCAAATTCAATTAATTACAATCCAGTAATTAATTATGATGATGACTTCATGATTGGTTTACAGGGGATCTATACCCGCGAATTCTTTATCGTATTAGATCCTGATTTTATCAGTAGTTCTTCAGCTGAAACAGGGGATGTGTTGGGGTTCCAGGTAGGTGATGTTGGTAGTCTGGAATTAGGGACTTCCACCACACAATTTGCCAATGAACTGATCACTCATACCATAGATCCTGCCACCAGTTATCGTTCTTCGTATGTTGATGGAACTGGAGAGGTGGTTTTGGCCAACCCAATCATTATCAATGATCGAATAAACGGAACAGCTAATGGACAAAATATTTTCTTAAATGGTCAACAGGTGGATAATTATGAAGATGTGGCTGCAAATCACCAGAATTTTGACAATCAACCCTATACATTAGGTTATGGTTGGGACTTTGCAGATGATTTTCAAGGAGGAATCGCTGAAGTAATCAGTTATTCAGGTCGTTTGTCGGATTCTGATCAGGCGGATGTCTTTACTTATCTGGCTATTAAATACGGGATCACATTGGATGAAGATCCTTCTAGTACGTCAGTAAATTTTGACTACCAGGTGGATGGAACCACGATCATTTGGCCTGGAACATCGAATTCGGTTTATCAGTCCTATCATTACGATGTGGCAGGTATTGGAAAGAATGAAGCGAACCAAAATCTAAATCAATCCCAAAGTCAGAGCATCAATGATGCGACCATCGTAAGCATGTCGAGTGCATCAGATCTGGACGATGGAGAATACCTGGTTTGGGGGAATAACAATAACGACAATACATTCACAACAGATAACATCATTACTGGTATCACAGAACGATTACAACGAGTCTGGAAAGTCAAAGAGACTGGAGATGTAGGGACAGTTTCCTTAAGTTTTGACATTACTAACCTGGCAGTTGATAAGGATAATACCACCTTGAATTTAATTATTGCTCCATCCTCAGCATCAATTCCAGCGGATCTTGGTGATGACGGGGTTTCCACTTTAGTCCTTGGGGGAACAGTTACTCGAAATAATGGCAGGGATGTATTGACCTTTGATAATGTTGATTTCACTGATGGGGACTATTTCACCATTGGAGGAGCGGTACAAACCATTGCGCCTGGTGGAGTTTCTGGAGGTTTGACTCTTTGGTTAAGACCAAACGAGGGAGTAATGACTACCAATGCTGATTTTGTAACGAGCTGGTCTGATGTGTCGGGAAATGGAAATGATGCTGATCAGGGTGATAATAATCAAAAGCCACTTTTGGTCGATAATGTAATCAATGGAAATGATGCGATCTACTTCGAGGATGACTTCCTTGATGGGGTTGCCGGATTCAATACTCAGGAATTTTTCTTAGTGGTAAAGCCTGATTTGACCATTCAGTCATCTAATGATATCGGGTTTCTTATAGGGTTTAAAAATGGAGCTTTTGATGGGTATTACCTTGGAGATCAGGGAGATGTAACAGGTGCTGCCGTAGGTTATGGATACGATACCTATCGATCTGCTGATGTGTCTGGCTCTATTGCAAGTTCTGTCACCTTATTGAACGCAAGAAATAATGATGGAGCTACTGGTCAGGAATTGTATGCCAATGAATCATTAATCTCGGACAGTGAAAGCAATGCAGGGAGTTTTGGTAATCGAACCAATTCATATTTCCGACTGGGGAACAATCTAATCGAGACTGAAACTTATCAGGGATACCTCGCAGAGGTGATTAGTTACAATATACGCCTGACCGATGCTGAGAAGCGAGATGTGGCGACCTATTTGGCGATCAAATATGGAATTACATTGGATATTTCCTCAGAAGCATACACAGTGGATGGAGCGAGTATTTATGACAATACCAGTTATGCCAATGACATTGCAGGAATTGGTGTTAATCTGGATCACGGATTGGATCAAACGGAATCCGTGAGTCAAAATGATGGTGCCATTGTGAAAATGGATGGCTCAGATGCCTTAAGTTCTGGGGACTATATCGTGTGGGGAAATGATGGTACGGATAAAACACAGGTTCAGTCCGCGGAAGTGCCAGGGACGGTATCAGATGACCGGTTATCTACAGAATGGAAGGTAGATGTGTATGGAAATCCAGGCGCAGTAGACGTGAAAATCTATCTGGGGGATATAGATATTTACTCAAATCGAATTCAAGAGGCTTCTTTGTATAGTTTGATGATCAATACATCCAATGACTTCTCAACGATTACGGCTTCCTATGAAGGTGCCTATTTCAGTGGCGATACTCTTGTATTTACCAATGTGGATTTTAATGACAATGACTTCTTTACCATCGTTGTACCGCAAGTAGCCAATCTAAATGAAGCGGTGACCCTTTGGCTCAAAGCCAATACTGGAACAAGTACCACCACAGATGGAGCAGCCGTTGACAGTTGGGATAATAGTGTGAATGGAGCGAACAATGCCAGTTCCACAGGAACAGCCAGACCTCTCTATGTGGCTGATAATCTAAATGGAAACCCCGTGCTGGATTTTGACGGAACCAATGACATTATGAGTGGTGCTGCGGCTTTTTACTCTCATGATTACTTCATGGTATTGGATCCTGACAAAACGTACACGCGTAATTCTGGAGCAGGTGCTGTCATTGGATTTGAATCCGCACAATCAACGAGTTTCATCCTGGGCGGTGATATCAGTACGGTGTTAACCAATGAGGTGGTGACACATTTGTATCGCAATAGTACTAACTACCGGTCTGCACAAACGAGTACAACGGCCTCTTATTCTGCTCCGGGGATTTTCAATTCACGACTAAATGCAACGAGCAATGGACAGAATATTCTTTACAATGGATCCACTATCAGTAATGTGCAAGTAAATGCAGGAACCTTTACCAATCATTCAAATCGACCGTATCGATTGGGTCGTGATTTTAACAATGGTGTACCGTATTACAATGGAAAGATTGCTGAGGTAATAAGTTTCTCTTCCAGACTGAGTGATGCGGATCGACGAGATATTGAATCTTATTTGTCCATCAAATATGGGATTTCGCTATCCATTGCTTCTTTGGCTTATACAGTAGACGGATCTTCTATTTATAATCTAACCACACATGGTACTGACATTGCCGGGATCGGGGCCAATACGTTAATGGCTTTATTCCAAAACGAATCCAAAAGCATCAATACTTCAGCGAAGTTGACAATCGGAAGCCCTAATTCACTTAGTAACGGAGATTATTTGTTGTTTGGACATGATGGTGGCGCACTTACCACAACATCTACTGGTGTGCCACCGACTGTCTCTCAAATTATAGATCGTCAGTGGGGTTATGAAGAAACTGGGGATGTAGGTACAGTGACACTTTCATTTGATCTTTCCGGTCAGGGTTTGGATGGTAATGATGTGAGCAGTTTTACTCTGGTTATCGATGATGATTCAGATCATACCAATGGATTCGTATCACTTGTTCAGGCAAAAATATTTGCTTCCAGCACATTGACCTTTGAAGGAGTTGATCTGAGTGGAGGGGCTTACTTTAGTATTGGAATAGGTCGTGATTTTGTGACAGATGCAGATGGAGATGGTATTCCAGATTATTTCGAATTGGCTTATGGTACGGAATTTAACAATGTAAACTCCCCTGTATTGGCAGGAAACAATGATGATAATGTGAGCGCGACTGATCCTAATGTGGGCATCAATGACACAGGTGTAAATGGAGATGGTATTACCGATGCTTTAGAGAAAATATTAATCGATAATGGAGCTACTGGGCCAATCAGTAAGGTGACCGATACCGATGGTGATGGCATTCCTGATTGGTTGGAAGTGAAAAATGGTACCAGTCCATTTGATGCGGATGCTCCAACAACTAACGGTGACACAGATACAGATAGTGACGGTATACCAGATGCATTGGAAGCATATATTTTGGCTGAAGGTGGTGCTGCTGATCCAGACTTAGGAACGGATAGTGATGGTGATGGTATTCCAGATTATTACGAAGTACTGATGGGATCTGATCCAGGAGATATTGACTCTCCGACAACCGCAGGAGGTGCAGATACCGATGATGATGGAGTGACTGATGCCATGGAAGCCATATTACTTGCTAATGGTTCCTTTGGGCCTATTGATTCGGTAACAGATACTGACAATGACGGTATTCCTGATTATATAGAAATGCTGACCGATACGGATCCATATAATTTTGATAGTCCGGGAATTCCTGATGGAGTAACTCAAATCAGATCCTTAAGCGCAGACTATCAGGTTGTGGGAAGTAATTGTATCGATGTGTCAGGCTATCAGTGGATCTATGTAACAGATAACAATGGTAATCTGGTTTATTCCATTAATGCGGTAGGAAATGATCTGGGAAGTACCTGCTGGGCAGTACGTGTGTTGGATGGAGTGCCAAGTGTACGATCTAATAGTGGTGGCGGACGAGATGAATACATCATGAACCGCAACTGGTGGATCAAGCCAACAACTCAGCCAACTTCACAAGTGTTAATTCGCTTCTACACACTTACAGATGAACCTTCTGATTTAAGAACACGAGTGGAAGGAGACGGCTATGATCTTGCGACTCTTGAGGAGTTTGCAGCTGACAGCATTTACTTTACTAAAATTTCCGAAATCGATGACCTTGATCCATTCGTAGAAGGGGGTTCCAGGCTTTCGTTGAAACCTACATTGACCAATATCAGTGGTTTAGGATATGCTTATACGGTAAACATCAACTCGTTCAGTTCCTTTATTCCGCATTATAGTCCTTCATACACGGATACTCCACTGCCAATAGAATTGGCATACTTCAAGGGATCTAGCGGATTTAGAGGTGTTGTGTTGGATTGGAAAACGTACACTGAGGACAATAACGAATGGTTCTACATCGAGCGAGCAGGAGAGTCTGGGGTATTCTCAATAATTGATCAAGTGGCTGGTGCAGGAAATAGCGATGAAGCTATGGAATACCAGGTGCTGGATAGGAGTCCTTTGTTTGGTAATAACTACTACCGTTTGACACAGCAGGATTATGATGGGCAGGAGAATCAGTTTGAGATTATCCGTGTAGCTGTGGATGAAAAATTAGCTAGTCTCAAGTTGTATCCCAATCCAACTCAGGATTATGCACAGATCCAGTTTGACCACTCCATTAGCGAATTGGGAGATATGAAAGTAAAAGTATTTGACCTGGGAGGACGAGAGGTGATGGTTCCGATTCAATTAGAAGAACGAATGATCAAACTTGATGTTCGCGATTTGGATACCGGTCATTACTTGGTAAATGTAATAGTCAATGGAAGTGAAAGCGCATTGCCGCTGGTTGTAAAGTAGGTTATCCCTGTTGATTGTTGATGGTCTAAATTCGTAAAATTGGGAGCCTACTGGCGCAGCCCTGACATTCGCTGAGCGGATCGTCAGGGTTTGCTTTTACCGGATCCGGTTGGCAAATTAGGTTTACATCACTTGGGATCACTGACCTTCCCAGTCGTCATAAAACTGCTGGAGAAACTCTTCCATAAAGATATGTCTACGTTTGGCTAACTCTTTACCCGTTTCGGTATTCATACGGTCCTTTAGCAGGAGCAGTTTTTCATAAAAATGATTGATGGTGGGCGCAGTGCTTTTCTTGTATTCCTCTTTGGTCATGTGAAGGTTAGGAGGGACGGAGGGATTGTACAGCTCCCTGTTCTTAAAACCACCATAGTTAAATGCCCGGGCGATCCCGATGGCACCAATCGCATCCAGGCGATCAGCATCCTGCACCACATCCAGTTCTGGCGATTTAAAGGCCTGTACCTGGTTTCCACCTTTGAAGGAAATGTGCTCGATTATATTGACCACATGCTCGATGATGCCATTATCTAATTCCAAAGACTGCATGAATTCTTTAGCCTTTCTTGGGCCGATGCTTTCATCTCCACCATGAAACTTAGAGTCCGCAATGTCATGAAGCAAAGCACCGAGCTCTACTATCAGCAAATTCACTGACTCTTTCGCAGCAAGTTTCTTCGAGAGCTTCCATACACGCTCGATGTGCCACCAATCGTGCCCGCCTTCTGCCTCTGCTAGTTCGGTTTGGACATAAGTGATGGTAGCTTGTATGATTTGCTCGTGGGTCATGAGGTGATTGGTTTAGGAAGGCAAAGAAAGGGAAAAGGGAGAGAAGGAGAGGTGTTTTAATGGTAGTTAAAGGATGAATCTTAATACTAAATATTAGGTGGTGTCTTAGATAGCCAAAGCGCTTTTATAAACTACCAAACGCCTTGTTTGGTATAATCCATTTTATCCACTTTCTTTTATAACTTATTTACTAAAAAAAACGACTTCATCATTGCAATTATACTTTTGCCTTACTGAATTCGTTCGAGTTTTATTTTTTGGAGATAGGTATCTGCGACATCATTATCTAATCTTTCAATTATCGTTAATTCATTACTATCAATTGCTTCAATTTTACATCTTGCATAGTTGTAAACTTCTTCCATTGCAATGCTAAAGTCACAATATTTGGGTTCTTGAGAAATTTCCCAAGCGACAGAATTCAAAATATCGTTTTTTAAAAGGAAGTGAAAATCATAATAATCTGTTTTGAGTTCATCTGAAAATTCAAATACAATTTCAGAAAGGTTAACTGATTTAATAGTTTCTTCTCCTATTCCAGAGTATATAATGTTGCTTGGGCATTCGTTCACCTTTTCTACTTCTAACGGTTTCCAATCTCCAATGTGGTTGAAAACATCTTGACCTGGCTGATAAAAAGAATGCTGGATATTCCAGCTAACAACTCTCCATTTACCAAATAGGCTTTTTATTGAATCTGTTAATAATTCTCTATCCATTATAATTCCTGTTATTCATAACGACCTTATCATCCGAAAGCTGGGCTTTTTTAAATTTCAATAAAAGTATAGGATTGCACTAGCCTTTGCAAATAACTCAGTTTGGTACCGTATTCTTTCGTAATTGAAATTTGATAACTCTGTTAATGAAAGGATCTGTACTTTGATGTATTTGCCAATATTAAATGTGGCAGAAGAAGCAAATGATGAAAATGTTTTTGACCTGCTTTTACATGACGATTTCTCTCATGCATTCATGGTTTAGGACTTTGTAATTGAATAATCGCTCATCATCTGTTAGTTCAAAAACCTGAAGCATAAGAACTCTTCCAAATATTAATGTTTCTGTATCCGTATATTCGGTAAGAGGTATAAGTTCAGTGAGACTTTCTTTTAATGCGTTACTACATTCAGGTGTATATACTAGAGCGTTTTCTTCAATAAGATCTATGAATGACTCTATTTGACAAAGATTTGTTCTGTCAAAATATGGTTGATCATCAAGCTTCATAATAGCCTTAATGACTTTCCTTGTAGTGATTGAATAATTAGTGCTATCAGAAATAGACAGGATAAATGCCTTCAAGTAATTTTCGAAAGATAAATTTTGTAATTCGGATTCTTTGTTGTTGAAAGCATGCCTCTGATAGTATACATCATCCCAAAATGGCATGGCATATGATATGGAATCATTGAAAATATAAACGACCTTATACTCTGAGCAATCAGCGCAAGAGTTGTTAATCGAATACAATGAATAGGAGAGATCAAGAAAATTCGTTTTCAATGTCACACGATGGTCAAGGAATTGACTCGGTTTTTTTTATTCTAAGATTGATGGTCTTATTATCAATTCACTCTCAAACTTTTGGAAAAAGTTCTCAAATTCTTGATTGAAATTTTCCTCATCAGATGAATAAGTTAATTCATTTTTCGACCTTTTTGAATCGCAAGCAATTAGACTGATTAGAATAAATAGGAAGATGAAAGGGGCTTTCATTGGAAATTAGGACATTTAGAATAAGTATACGTCCCAGTTGCTAGAAGTACATAAGTTTCCTTTTCGCATTGTCCTTTCAAATAGCTCAGTTCGTATGCGCACGGCTAGTGATTCATTTTAGTGTTTGTTAGGGTTATTTTATCTTTCCAATAGAATCTATCAGTTTACTCAATTCCGAGTCTCTTTTAGATTTGCTATCTATCTTTAAAATCAAAGCGTACTGGACTTTTGCTGTATTTAGAATGAAGAGATCATTGTTGATAGAATCCATTCTATTATTTGTTTCTTTATAGAATTTGAGTATTGTTCCTCCTATTATGTTAGATATTCCTCCGATTCCAGAAGTCAAAGTACCGCTAGTGATATTATTTTTAAACAGAAGGTAGACTCCAAAGAATATTATTAATATGCCCATTGAAATTAGTCCAATTGCTGCATTATAACTGTTTCTTGCTTGCCTTTCTCTTTCAACCCTTGCATAGCTTAAGCTTTCGTAAGTGTTTTTGATTATTTGATACACTTCGTCTTTTTCTGTTTCATCTCTTTTTGATGCCTCACATAATTCCTTTGCTTTGGAAACGTCAAATGAATTAAATCTTGAATTTAAAAAATGGAGGGTCTTTTTTATTAAGAAGTTAACGCCTAAATAAACGACCAATAGCCCAACAAGTGTTCCCAACACTATTAAAATACTCCACCAGAATGAGATATTTAAATATTCTCTTAGAGGCCAACTAAAACCCAATATAATGGCGATAATTATACCAATGGCGATTAGAAATAATGCTATTATTCCTATAGTGTCGTTAGCAGATGAATAAGATCTTTTTTCGTAAACATCTTCTATTCTATCATAGGATCTGTGATGGTGTTGGTGATGAGCGATCTTATAATTTGCTTGATCTTTGGGAGGGATTCTCTGAAATCTAGGTCCTATCTCAAAAGTAGAATCTCGCTTGCCTTCGAGACTTCCAGAGATAACCTTCATTAAATCATTTGAAGCAGGAGTAAGATTTTTTTTAATCTCTCTAATTAAAGAGTCTTGTAAATCCATATGCAAGAATTAACCCTAACTATAATGTATCGTGCACAATGCATGTTATGTAATAATTGAAAATAACACTTTCCCCTCACGTGATCAAGTCAAGCCTCTATCTGTGAAGAAAATACCCTAAAGTAGGGGCGCTCGGCAAGGGAAGAGGATTTGGAGATGGAATAGGATTTATTTTAGATGTTAGACAGTAGATGTTAGACTTAAAGACTTGGTAGGGGTGATTTCTGAGATTCATGTACAGAATCTAGTATCTCAAGTCTTATGTCTTCTATTCTCTGATCTCTCTGTGGTTAATGAACAGGGTAGAGGATTGTAAAACAAAAAAGGGTTACAATCAATAAAGATTATAACCCTTCTTTTTTGTAGAATATACCTAAAAGTAGGATATGGTAAAAAACAAAAATCATTACATCCGCTTTCTGGCGGATCGTCATGATTGCGGTATGGACGGGATGCTGACGATCATGACAGCTATGCTGGCCATGATGTCATCAAACCTGAGATTATTTCTTGCCCTTCCGTAGTGAGATCCTCATGGTATTTGAGCATCAAATCTATGAGCCTTTTGTTGGTGAGGTTTTTCAGTTTCATTTCTAACTTCATGGCTTCACCCTTGGTAGCTTTGGTTGTATGCCAACATAATGTCCAGGGGATTCCTTTTCTGGTGAAGTCTTCATGTCCACCATTGTGATACTGCATTCTTTTCTCAATATCTGAAGTATGTCCCTTGTAGAATTTCTTTAATGAAGGAGAGAAGAGTATATAAACTGAGTAGGGCATGACATAAAAAAA
>PBTY01000114.1 GCA_002729235.1 Rickettsiales bacterium
CAATACAAACGAAACCATGGTCTTTGGGAAGCAACTGATGAGGAGCTCCCTGTGTATGGGACAATCGCCAGTCAGTTCAATGATCCTGGGATGAATCAGCTGTACAAGGCGATCATGGATCAGATTGTGGAAAAGACTGGTGCAGATTTGAAGTCCAACTTCAAATCAACCAAGGAGATGTCAGAGAAGATCTACATTATTCCTCCAAAGCGCACGAGATACCTTTCTGAGATCTCTGAAACCATCCGTGATTACAACGAGACGGTTGAAAAGCAACGAGAATTGGCTCAGAAACTCTACGGACTGGATAAATCACTAGAAGTGATGAAGACGATGGATAAGTCTGAGGCTATTAAGGCGATAGAGGAAGCAAAGGCTCAGTTGGAGTTGGATCTTGATCCGCACAATAAGAAACTGCTAGAGGAGTGGGATGCCAAGAAGGCAAACTATGAAGGAGATACTTTTACCTATGAAGTAAGAGGAAAGAAAATTGAGGTAGAGACCAAGACAGAAACTTTGTCGCACTCTAAGGTGCCAAAAGTGAGTCTGCCAAAATATGAAGGCTGGGGAGATGTGTTGAAGTGGAGTCTTCAAGAAAACGTGCCTGGAGAGTTTCCATACACCGCTGGTGTGTTCCCATTCAAGAGAAAAGGCGAAGACCCAACCCGAATGTTTGCTGGAGAGGGTGGACCAGAAAGAACCAATAAGCGATTCCACTATGTGTCGCATGGTTTGCCAGCGGCGAGATTGTCTACTGCATTTGATTCGGTAACGCTTTATGGTGAGGATCCAGATCATCGCCCGGATATTTATGGAAAGATCGGTAACTCAGGTGTGAGTATTTGCTGTTTGGATGATGCCAAGAAGCTGTACTCGGGTTTCAACTTGTGTGAGCCTACCACGTCTGTTTCCATGACCATCAATGGCCCTGCGGCAACCATAGCAGCGTTCTTTATGAATGCAGCGATTGATCAGCAATGTGAGCTATACATCAAGGAAAATGGTCTAGAGGCTGAAGTTGAAGAGAAGATCAAGAAGATCTATGAGCAATTAGGTAGTCCAAGACCGCAATACAATGCGGAATTGCCTCAAGGACACAATGGACTGGGCTTGATGCTTCTGGGGGTCACTGGGGATGATGTGCTGCCGGAAGATGTTTACGGTGAAATCAAAGCTCGTACCTTGTCAACAGTTAGAGGTACGGTGCAGGCAGATATATTAAAAGAAGATCAGGCGCAGAATACCTGCATTTTCTCTACGGAGTTTTCACTTCGTTTGATGGGTGACGTGCAGCAGTACTTCATTGATAACCTGGTAAGAAACTTCTATTCTGTTTCCATTTCCGGTTATCACATTGCTGAGGCGGGAGCTAACCCAATTACGCAGTTGGCTTTTACTTTGGCTAACGGATTCACTTTCGTGGAGTACTACCTGTCACGAGGAATGGACATCAACAAGTTTGCTCCAAACCTTTCATTCTTCTTTTCCAATGGTGTGGATGCAGAATATGCCGTTATTGGTAGAGTAGCCAGAAGAATTTGGGCGAAAGCCATGAAGATCAAATATGGCGCAGATAGCCGTTCACAGATGTTGAAATACCACATTCAGACATCAGGAAGATCACTTCATGCTCAGGAGATTGATTTCAATGACATTCGTACCACATTGCAGGCGCTTTACGCAATCTATGATAACTGTAATTCATTGCACACCAATGCGTATGATGAGGCTATCACTACCCCAACAGAGCATTCGGTGCGACGAGCAATGGCTATTCAGTTGATCATTAATAAAGAACTTGGATTGGCTAGGAATGAAAATCCAATGCAGGGGTCATTCATCACAGAGGAGTTGACAGATTTGGTGGAAGAGGCTGTGATGGTAGAGTTTGACAGAATCACTGAAAGAGGTGGAGTTCTTGGGGCAATGGAAAGCATGTACCAGCGCGGTAAAATTCAAGAAGAAAGCTTGTATTACGAAACCAAGAAGCACAATGGCGAGCTTCCAATCATTGGAGTAAACACCTTCTTATCATCCAAAGGTTCACCAACGATCATTCCAGATGAGGTAATCAGAGCGACTACAGAAGAGAAGGAAGCGCAGATTAGCAATCTCAATGCGTTGCATCAGAGAAATGAGGAACATAGTGATAACATGCTGAAGCAGCTTCAAGATGTTGCGCTTAATAATGGTAATACTTTTGAACAGTTGATGGAAACGACCAAGTATTGTTCACTTGGTCAAATCACCAACGCCATGTTTGAAGTAGGCGGTCAGTACCGACGGAATATGTAAGCAAATTAAAAAGACAAGCTAAAAACCTCTCCAATTTGGAGAGGTTTTGTATTTGTATCTACCTGAAATTCAGATAGATATAATTTAATTAATTTTTTGGCATCATAATTGGCTAATACTACACGAAATCAAACGTGTACAGTCATGAAAAGAGCAATTTTACTTTCGATCGTTTTCGCCTTCCTAATCTTACCTAAAAGTAATGCGCAGCATTTCAATTTTGTGACGTCATTTGGAGTAACCCAGTCCTGGGGGATGCCATATGAAGTGGTTCATGCCATCGAGCATGATTATTGGGGGTATGATGTAGTTCATACGAGGAGAATCAATCAACATGGGAAATTGTTTTTTGATGTGGTTTTGCAACGTGGAGACGTGTTTGTTACGGTGAGTATCGGTAGACGCGGTAGAATTTTCAATAGAGTAGTTACTTATGACTACCCTTTCTACAACCATGTTTGTAACAACTTCTGTGGGTACCATTCCAATTTCTATACTAGAAATGTAGTGGCTTGTAATAGTCATCATCACCATGGACACAATCATGTGACCTATGTGAGATATAACAACTACAACCATCCTGGAAATGGACATGCTTATGGTCATTATAAAGCTAAAGGCAACAAGCACTATGGTAATCAGCAGAACAATAGAAAGGATTATAGAGATACCAATTCGTACAGATCCAGACAAAATAGTGCAGACTACCAAAGTAGATCTTCAAGATATGTAGCGACCAATAATCAGGATAGTTATAAATCGCGAGATAGTTACAAATCAAGATCCGAGAGTAATGGTGGGTCATCTAGAAGTTCTAATGGACGTGGTGGTGTGAAAGAAGATGCAAGATCCAATAGTTCAAGATCTAGTGCTTCATCTAGTGGCAGATCAATGAGTGGGTCATCTGGAAGATCCAGAGCCAATTAAGATTTTGTTTACAGAGTAGTGAGTTTTGATTTAAAATGGGCCTCGATTTCGGGGTCCATTTTTTTTATTCTTTAGCGTAATATCTCTTCCACTTAACACAATTCATTTGACCGACCATTAGTAATTCAGTAGATTTCGATATTGAAATAAAAAGAAATACTGCATGACAAAGAAATGCCTGGTATGGATCACTGCCCTTTTTATGATCTATACCTCACAAGCCCAGGATGGGTTTCAAAGCCTAAAATTGATGGATATGTCGGGGTTTCAGGATCAATCTGGAAACTGGCAAATAGTAGGTTCTGTAGAGATGAATCCTAATGTGGATGTACATCATAACGAAGAACCCGTTGAAACGAAGAAAAAAAAGAAAAAGAACACAAATGAACCGCCAAAAGCGGTGACCACTAAGCCGGGTTCTGGTGTGTTGGTTAATCTACCAACAGAAGATAAGAAGAGTAATTTGGTGACTTCATGGGAGCATGGTGATATCGAGTTGGATCTGGAAGTAATGCTGCCGAAAGGATCAAACTCCGGGCTGTATCTTCAGGGACGATATGAGGTTCAACTTTTAGATAGTTGGGGAGTGAAGAACCCAAAATTCTCTGACATTGGAGGAATCTACAGAAACTGGGAAAGTGATCCTGCTAGGAGCTACATGGGAAAAGCGCCATTAGCCAATGCAGCGAAAGCCCCAGGTTTATGGCAGCGATTGGTAATCAGCTTTCGGGCACCAAAGTTTGATGCCAATGGAAATAAAATAGCAAATGCACGTATCGTTAAAGCAACCTTGAACGGAGTAACGATCCATGAGAATTTGGAACTGCCTTTACCAACAGGTGGTCCGGTGAAAAATAATGAAGTAGCGATGGGGCCTATTATGATTCAAGGGGATCACGGTGCAGTCGCTTTCCGTAATTTCAAATACAAATTGATGCATGATCTGGATGCTGAGTTGACTGACATCAGCTATGAAGTGTATCATGGAGAATATGATTCATACATTCTAGCAAATGCGGCAACGGACGTTACACTTTCTGGCAAACAGGATCAATTGAATTATGACATTGCAGAAGTGGACAATGGATTTGTGATCAAGTACAAAGGCACATTGAAAACCCCCGAAGAAGCTAATTACACTTTTAGAGGTTCATATGGCGGACAGGCCATGATCAAAGTAGATGGAGATGAAGTAGGTAGAGGCTGGAGAAACTTCTCAGGTTCCAAGAAATTGATTGCAGGAAGACATCAAGTCGAGATTGTTTATTTCAAAACAAGATCATGGGTAGACCCTTATTTTGGATTATTCCTTTCATCGGATAATGGACATGAAAAAGCTCTTCATGCCATGAGTTCACACCCAATCAATGTATCAGTAGTTGCACCGATTTTCATTCAACCGGAAGGTGATCAACCGCGTTTGTTGCGTGCTTTTCTGGATTTTGAAGGGGATCGTGATCAACGAATTACGCATTCAATAGGTGTTGGTTTGCCTTCGGGAATCAATTATGTGTATGACCTTGGAGCAGGAAACCTGGCATGTGTTTGGAAAGGTGATTTTGTGAATGCTACTCCTATGTGGCATGACCGTGGTGATGGTTCTTTTAGACCATTGGGGATGATTCAGTATTTATATAAAGGTTCTTCTGTATCAGGAAGTGTCAAGTCTAAAGGCTATGTTCTGGATTCTGAAAGTGGGCTTCCAACCTTCATTTATGAAGTAAATGGTCAAGAGGTGAAGGATAGAATTTATCCTGATGCATCAGATTCAAAAGTTATTCGGGAAGTAGCATTAACAGATTTGTCTGGATCATTTGAAGTGACTGAAGCTTCAGCAATTAAGAAAATGGATAATGGAATGTATCTCATAGGTGATAATGACTATTACATTGAGATTTTGTCTGGTCAAACTCCAGAGATCCGTGAGGAAGATGGCAAAACACTATTGATGCTGCCAATTGACTCCAATCCAATTAAATATTCCATCATCTGGTAAACCTAAGAATACATGAAAACTTTAAAATACTTAGCATTTATTGGTCTTTCTCTGGTTTCCATATGGGTGATGGCTCAGGCTACGGAGGAGGATTATTATCCTATTGTAACTATTCCAGCACCGGAAGGTGTTTTACTAGAGGTTGGTGGTCTTACCACGCTACCCGATGGTCGTGTAGGTATATCAACCAGAAGAGGAGATGTTTGGCTGATTGAAAATCCTTACATGCAGAATGGCGGATTGCCAAGATTCACGTTGTTTGCCTCTGGTCTTCATGAATCTTTGGGGTTGGCATACTATCAAAACGCATTTTACAGTGCCCAGCGTGGTGAATTGACGAAGTTGGTGGATACCAATGGAGATGACAAAGCGGATGTATATGAAACGGTATTCTCGTGGCCATTGTCAGGTCATTATCACGAATATTCCTTTGGGCCGAAGATTGATGCGGAGGGTAATATGTATGTTACCGCCAATGTTGCTTTTGGAGATGAAGAATGGTGGAGAGGTGAAAGCCGTGTGAAGTGGAGAGGTTGGACCATGAAGATTTCTCCTGATGGCGAAATGACACCATGGGCTACAGGGATGAGATCTCCTTGTGGTATTGGTCTAATTGATGGAGAGCTATTCTATGATGACAACCAGGGGGACTGGATTGGGTCAGGTGCTGTGTGGCATGTGAAGAAAGGATCATTCACTGGACACCCGGCAGGATTGAGATGGGCAGACGAACCTAACTCACCTATTGAAGTGAATCAAGAAACATTCTACAATACGTTTGATGAGCGAAGAATACGAGAGGATGGTCGAGCAGTGAAACCTGCCAATATCCAAAATGAAGAGGATCCATTAACGCTTGTAAAGGCCAAAGAAACTTTCCCAGAAATTACGTTGCCTGCTGTATGGTTACCTCATGCCATTTTAGGAGTGTCTAACTCGGAGATTTTGAAGGATGAGACTAATGGCGGGTTTGGGCCATTTGCTGGACAAGTGTTTGTTGGTGACCAGGGGCAGAGTAAGATCATGCGTGTGGCTATGGAAGAAGTAAAAGGTGAGTATCAAGGAGTTGCTTTTGATTTCAGAGAAAACTTCCAGTCTGGTGTGCTACGAATGACGTTTGGAAAAGACGGCTCTTTATTCGTAGGAGAAACCAACAGAGGTTGGGGATCTGCAGGTCCTGCTAACTCAGGATTTGAGCGGGTGATTTGGTCTGGTAAGGTGCCTATGGAAATGAAGACCATCAAGGCAATGCCTGATGGGTTCGAGATTGAGTTCACCAAGCCAGTAGATATCGAGTCTGCAAAAAATCCTGATAGTTACCAGGGACAGAGTTTCACTTACAAATATCATTCAGTATACGGTAGTCCAACAATTGGGAATGAGCCATTGGAAATCAGGGGTGTTAAAGTTTCTGAGGATGGTATGAAAGTGCGTCTCGTTGTTGATAACCTTCGTCAGTATTATATTCATGAGATCAATACTCCGGGTATCAAATCTGCCGACGATGGATTGGAAGTACTTCACCCAAGGGGATATTATACTTTGAATAACATTCCGGAAGGGGAGAAGTTAAAAGACACCGAACTATCAAAGCGACCGAAGAAAACTGCACAAACCAAATCGGTAAAAGCACCAAAACCTCTACCTATGAGAGGTGAGGAAGTGCTGACCTATGAACAGGTGATGCCATTGCTACAAAAGAACACCTGTACAGCATGTCACAAAGTAAATGATAAAGTGGTGGGGCCTCCTTTTGCTGAAATTGCAAAGAGAAGATATACCACTAAGAGAATTGTGGAATTGATTTATTCTCCGGAACCTCAGAACTGGCCGAATTATGCCACGCCAATGGCTCCAATGCCTCAGGTTCCTAAAGAAGAAGCTGAGAAAATTGCAGCATGGATTAATTCACTTAGAAGTGGCGATTGATGGAGGTTTAAGCTTCCATCTTTTGTGAGTCCACAACCAATATTCTGGAGCAGCAAGTATTTGCTGCTCCAAATTTTTGGTAACTACTTCAGTTATTTTTCCTTCTGAGCTCTTCATTGGATTTTCTTCTAACAATTGAAATGTCAGCTCATAAAAACCTCTTTTTACTTTCACCGCGCTTCCGTAAATCACAGGATAGTTATAATCCTTAGCGTATTTTTCAGCACCAAAGTGGACAGCTGTTGTTTGTCCCAAAAAGGTGATCCAATAAACTTTCTGGTGTTTTCTAGGACTTTGGTCAATGGCGAATGTGGTTACAGTTTGTTCATTTACGTATTTCTCAAAATACGCTCTTGTTTGTTTCTTAGGTACCAGAACAAGTCCAAACTTTGACCTTGATTGAGCAAATACCCGTTCCATAAAGGAATTGGTAATAGGAGTATAAATACCTAGCAATTGATGTTTGATTTGTGGATCCGTAGCTACAGCAAAGTATTCCCAGTTTTGATAGTGACCACCTGTCAATATTAGGCTTCGGTTCGATAGTACTGTTTGTTCAAAAAACTCAGGGTTATTCACTTTAAATCGTTTGGTGGCATCACTTTTGGATATGCTAAAAAGTTTGAGAGACTCTACTATCAAATCACAAAAGTGGCGATAAAATTTGCGCTTAATGATTCTAATCTCTTTGATGCTTTTTTGAGGAAAACTATTTCTAAGATTTGAATCAACTGTTGCTCCACGATAGGGTGCAATCAGCATGATTAGATATACCAAATCAGATAATACATATAGTATACGAAAAGGTAGGAGGGATAAAGGTTTAATAAAGAGATAAAAAATGATTCTGGTCATGGGCGACACAATCTAATAAAGATCACTATTTTGCCATATGTTTAGAGTTGAATTAAATAAGAATAGTATGAGAAGTATTATCCTCGGTTTGATGACTATAGCTAGTCTCAATGCGATGGCTCAATTACCTGAAATCGATTGGGAGGAATTGGGGAAAACAGAGCCATGGAAAATTACAGAATTGTATAAGGAGGTACCAACAGTGACTCCAGGAAAAGGAACAGGTGCGCCATCTGATGCAACCGTGTTGTTTGGTGGTAATGACTTGAATATGTGGCAAAAGGCTCAATTCGGTTCACCAGTCAATATGGAAGGTTTTGAAGCGATGATTCCTTTAGTAGATCATAATTTCAAAGGCGAAGCTGCTGAGTGGACAGTGAAAAATGGTGAGTTGGAAGTAAAGCCGGGTACGGGGTCCATTGCTACGAAGAAAGCTTTTGGTGATGTGCAATTGCACATCGAATGGTTGGCTCCGGTAATGCCTGCAGATAAAAAAGGCCAGGCTGGAGGAAATAGTGGAGTTATTTTCATGGGAATGTATGAGGTTCAAGTTCTCAACTCATACGAAAACCCCACCTATAATAATGGTCAGGCTGCGTCAATTTACAAGCAGCATATCCCATTAGCCAATGCGTCAAAAGCTCCAGAAAACTGGCAAGAATATGATATCATTTTCATGGCTCCGAAGTTTTCTGAAAAAGGAACATTGGTAAGTCCTGCGAGAGTGACGGTATTTCACAATGGTGTTTTAGTTCAAAATAATGTAGAGCTATTGGGACCTACCTGTTTCATAGGCACACCCTATTACATCGCACATCCAGAGAAACTTCCATTGGTTCTTCAAGATCATAGCGATAAAATGCGCTTTAAGAACATCTGGGTTAGAGAATTGTAAAAAGGTGGTTGTAAAATTGGGAAATCTGTAAAATCAGAACGAACAGTTAGTTTCAAATTGTTATTATAAAACGTTCATGTTACCTTTATCGGGTGTTCGCTCCAGTCCCCGTGACTGGAATCGCTTCAAACGCCGATGAATTTGAGTAACCAATCAACCATCAACCGATTTGAAGCATTAAAAAAGAGATTCCAAAGTCAATTGTCAAGGATATAGTCATAATGGTTGTAGACGCAAGGATCATACAGTTGAAGAGGAGCCTGATGTATCCAATCTCAGAGGGGATGATATATGGTGTGTTAGTACTCTAACAACTCAATAAGAGCAATCAAAAAACGGACCAAACGAATATAAAAGTGAATGAGATCAGCAATTGTATAAGTATGCAAAAAGAAGTCCTAACCCGAAC
>PBTY01000115.1 GCA_002729235.1 Rickettsiales bacterium
CGTACCACTGAATCTCTTGCTGATACTCTTTCCCTTGGTACTTATATTGATTTTCAACCCCCGAAACATAGCTATTAAAAGTAGCCCCGCCAGGATAGTAATTTATGCGATTTTTCTGCTGTCCCCGTTTTTGAACCAGTATCTCCCAGAAAAAAATCCGGTTGAACCCAAAGCCCTGTCCATCAAAATGTCAACAAAATTTTTAAGGCCGTCCGCCTCGGTTCGAAGATAATTATTTCCTGTGCGGGAAGGAAGGAAAGACGTTTTTTTGATCGAAGTGCGCCCTTGTAAAATCTCTGTTGATGAACGTAATCGCTATGGGCGTGCTTCGGGCAAAAAAATGATCCAAACGGGGCTGCAAAGCTTGATCGGGGCAGTTGGGTTCTCCCGTGCGGAAGGCTGCACTGATCTTTCCCATTTTGCGCCTTTGTGCGCTTTTAAATAAGCCCCGGTTGATCCCGGGGTTTGGGGTTAGATTCTTTGGCGGCTGGCTTTTTTGTGGGTTGGGATTGGCTCGCCGCCTGCGAGTGCCCTGACAGCCCGGCCGGGGAAAGCGACCAACGGGAGTGACCGGGCGCCAATGCCCATACCTACCTGCCGGAGGCTTTATTAAATCAAGTATGGGCATGGCTGGCAGGGCCGCAGGCGAGCATAAACACGGGCTGTGGAGCTACCCCCAGATTAATCAACTGTGGCTTTGCCACACCTATTTTTGGGGTCTGGGGGGAGTGGGAACAGCCGTGACGAGGAGCGGATGGGCAGCAAGTGGAGTAAAATGCAAGTGAGCCTTGAGGGGGGCTAAATATGCGCTGTACTCTGATACCGCTCTCATGCTGTGGAGCTTGCCGGAACAGGATAATCATTTCAACTAATCATCAGTGTACAGCGCATGTTTTAAGGCGTGAAGACTTGCAGTTTTACGGAGCGAAGCCTGACCAACGCACCACAGGAACACCGCTTTACCAAGTGCATGCCGAAGGATGCACAGCCTTGTGCGGTGGGTTTCCTGGGTTGGTTTGTGCTGTTGGGATTTAGAGCGGATGGTATTGGTTGAGTTCTTCTTGCAAGCCTTCCAGATCGTTTTGTAAGTAGCTTTCTGTCGTGCTGATGTAGCGGTGGCCAGCCAGGTATTGTGCCTTTCTCAGGTTGTACATTTTCACCCATTTTGTGATCACACTTGCCCTGATCTGTTTGGCATTCTGAACGCTTGGATTGATTTTTCGAACCTTGATCATGAGCTGGGTCATGAAGTTGCTCAGGCTGTAACAGTTTCCCCCTTCCCCGATAAATAGTTGTTCCGTTTCCTGTTGCTGCTGGCTTTTTCTCTTGGGCTTCATCTTGAGGATTTCCGGCCGTACCTGCAAGATGTAATCGTACATATCCATGACCTGATGGGATTCCAGCTGCATCAATCGCCCGTTGTTCTTTCTGCTGCCTATCACGTCTATTTTCCCTTCTCTGAGCTTCACTTCTTTGGTGGTCATCCTGTCCAGTTCTTCGGTTCTGATTCCCTGATAAACGAGTAGTCCAAGCATCACTTTGTTTCGCCTGTCTCGGTGGGTTTCACTTGGATATTGATTGTAAAGTTTGTGCAGTTCGTGAGGTTCTAAAATGTGGTAAAGCACTTGTCTTTTGATGCCTTTCACTTCGATTCCTAAAGTTGGATTAACAGTTACCTTGCCCTCTTCTTCCAGATGGTTGTAATAGTGCTTTACTGTGTTCAGATAGTGCTGGATTGTCTTTTGGGATATGCCTTGTTTGGTGCAGCTTCTCATAAATCCCAGCAAGTCCTGATAACTGACCTGTTCTGCTTCCATCCGTTCTTTTGCCACCCAGTCCAGGTAAAGTTTGATCACTCGTTTGCTGGTGGCCAATGTGCCGTGACTGAACTGCCGTGCCTTTAAGTAGCTGATAAATCTTTCTGTCTCATTCATCCTCATGGAGTTGGGCAATTTCGTATTTCGGGATGTTGGGATAGTCCTGTTCTTCGGTGTTTTCCAGCCCAGCCAGATGCGTGTAAATCTGGGTACTCTCTAAACTTCCATGACCTAAAAACCTACTGATACTTTCGATCCGCATTCCTGCTATCATCAAGTGTGTTGCAATGCTGTGTCTGAGTGTATGGAGTCCAATTTCCTTTTCTAGCAGGTTCAGGTTTCCCGATCGCTGCTGCAATAATTTCAACCGGATAAACAAGCTCTGTCCCTGCATCCTGAACCCTCGCTGACTTAAAAACAGAGCATCAATGGTGCTGCTCTTTACTAATTGGTTTCTGTGATCGTAGATGTATTCTGTCAGGTATTTCAGGCTGGTTTTACTGATCGGAACGAACCTTTCTTTGTAGTTCTTTCCCTTCCTCACATACAGGATTGATTTGTCGAAGTTGATGTCTGATAAGTCCAGGTGTACTCCTTCATTTCTCCTCAACCCACAACCATAATAAATCGCTAACATCGCCCTGTCTCTGGCTTGGATCGCTGCCAGTACTGCCTCTGGTACATTGGGTTTTCTTTCTCCTGTCTGGTGGCTAGCCTCAAAGAGCAGTTTGATTTCTTCCTCTGTCAAAAAGGTGATTCGGTGGTTTTCTTCTTCATTGTCCAGTTTGAGGGCTGGCAGTTGGATCCTGCCTACTTTTCTCAGGTAATCGGTGAACTTTCTGAGTGCCTGGATATGCTTGTTTAGATGTCCATTGCTCAGCCCACCACCACGTCTTTGTCTTGTCCTTTCTTTGAGCTTTTCATAATGGGCGTTGATGTGCTTTATTTCCAGTTCTTTGATGTGATTGATCCCCTGGCCTTCAAGGTAATGGAGCAACTCCCTGACGTGGTTGGGAAGGTTATAAACGGTCGTATCCGCAAAGCCTTGTATATCGAGCCACTCTTTGAAGCTCTGCTCAATAAACCGGAACGAAGGGTTTTTGATGGGTAGTCTTTTCATTCCGGTGTACCTTTCTGATTCTGCTGGCTCGCTCCGTTTAACTTACTGGTTTTCTTCCCTTTAGGTGAGCCATTTGACGAGTGGCTTACGCCTGGTGCACTAGCTTGCTTACACTGTCCCAAAACTTCATCCAGGACGCTTGCAATGCTCTGTTTGAGCTTTTCGTATTCATCAGGACTAATGATCTCGTATTGATAACCTGTTGCTTTCTTTCCGCTCTTGACCCTGATCAACCCAACATCCAAAAGCTGGTGGTGGTATCTTCTGAGTGTAGTCCCTTTGATCCGCAGGTTTGCCCTGATTTCACGGTTCATAAAGATGTCTTTGCCTTCTTTCCTGATCCATGCTTTCAACCCTTCAAAGTAGTCCCTGCAAGCTCCATTTAGTTGATCAGACTTTCGGATCAGCACTTCTTTCATCAGTTTATTCGCTTCTGCAATGTCCTCTAAAGTCGTCTCGATGTATTCTTCCCCTGTTTGCTTGTCGTATTGCTTTTCCCTCTGGTACTGGTGGTAAAAGGTCACCACCTCGATAAAGGCCAGGTAATGGGCGTTTGTCCTTCTGGGTTTAAAAACTTCACTGGGGATTTTCAGGTATTCGGCAAAGGGGTTCCGGATCGTCACAGGCTGCAAGACTCTCTGCATGTTCCGGAAGGCTTCTTTTACTTTCGTTTCTTCTGTCAGGTCGATCTTTCCGGCTGCCAGCTTCCTTTGATAGTCCATGATCCGTTCGTCCTGTTCCGGTGATTCGTCCACATAGATCAGGAAGCTCCTGTTTGCATTATCCTCATAAATGGATTCTTTGGTAGTACATCCTGCTACACAGACCGGGCCTTCTACGATCAGGTTTACCGTTCTGGTTTCTCCTTTGGTGTTTTTGATCACTACCCGTTTGGTGATCCGCTTTTTGCTCTTGATCTCCCTGAGAGGGTACAACACTTCTTCCGCTCCGTCCAGGTCTTCTATCAATATCAGCTTATGCCTTAGTTCTTGCTGGCCAAAATAATAGAGTGCGTTTCCTGACAGGGTGGTGATTTCCAGTTTGTCTTCTGCTGGGATCAGGTCGGCTACTTTCTCTTGCAGGTGGGTCTTTCCATTTCCTGAACTTCCAAGACTGATCACATGGAGGGGGTTTTCTCTTTTCCGTGTAGTGAAGATCAAGTATTCAAGCAATCTGTTCATTTCCTCACCGATCACACCCGCTTTGCCGATATCCTCTTTCGTTCGCTCCATCAGGTTCGGACTGGACAGGTAGAGTTTGGCTTCCTGGATTTCTTCGGGTGTGAGCATTTTCCTTTTGTCCTTGGTGGTGATTTCCTTTTCCTTCTCTTCCAGCCGGTAGGCTTCCAGTAGATCAATCAAGTCCATCAGTGCAGCAGCTATGATACTCGTCCCGATCTCTAATCTTTCTGCAACCATTCTCACCAGCTTGTCCACCTGTAGGCTGTTGTATAAGTCCAGGTTGTGGCGCAAGCTCAGATGCTCCACTTTGATTTTCAGTGTTACTCGCATCCGATCCAGTATGTCTGTCCTGATTCCGCCCAGGATCGCTATCTCTATCATATCATGTTGATAAAGGATGTGATCGGGATTGCTGGTGTCTAAATGTCTGGTGGTGGGTAAATTTTCTTCACTTTTCATGATGTAGCCATATTTGACTACAATAATACAAGATATGATTATATCACCAAAGCATTTTATGGTTTATTAACCCATCCTAGAAGTCATTTATGTCTATGATTACATTGATATTGTAGTCTTTTCTGATACTTTTGATGACACAAGAGCTTATTTATGGACACTTTTGGCGATAATCTTAAGACGGCACGGACACAAAAAGGTATCTCGCAAGGGCAGCTTGCAGAACTGATGGGGATTCATCCTACACATATTTCAAGGTATGAGCGTAACCAGACGATCCCGTCTGTGGATGTGGTCAAGAAGTTTGCGGACTTATTGGAAGTGTCTGCCGATATGCTGATCTACGGCTCGGAGGATGAGAAGGCCAAAAGCAAAATCAAGGATACCGAACTCTTGAATATGTTCACCAAAGCTCAGTCTTTAAGCGATGAGGATCGCAACTCTATCAAAGCCATGCTAAAGGCTTTTATCTTTCAGAAGGATATGCAAAAACACTTGGCACAATGAGATACATCTACATTTTACTATTCTGTTTATGCCTTACATGTTGTTCAACCCCTTACAGCGAACTTCAAGAACATTTAAAATCGGCTAAAGAAAAGCCTAGTGAGTATCTTTTTGTATTGAACGGAGTAGTCCTAAACGATTCCACAAAAAGCCAACTGAATGATCTAAATAAATCTGATGTTTCTGTAGTCGAAAAAGTAAGTGAATCAGCTGCTAAAACCATCTATGGTGAGGATGCCAGACCAAACACCATCATTGTAAATACAACAAATCTTAATTGAAAAAGCCCCTAAAAAGGGGCTCATTAGATATTTTCAAGATATATTCGGGAACATCTGAGAGACACGTTTTTGTTCTAATTCCCCCAATTTCTCTTTTGTCCTATTGTAACTTTCAGTATCAAACAATGCTTCTACCTGTTCTAAGTTTTCGCTTAAAAAGCTTACTAGTATGGACATGTCTGCTTTCTCATTCAGTTTACTTTCTTGATCATCTATCAGTGACTTAATCAAAGCCACATCATACCAGTTATTAGTTTCTTTAACACTGCAAACATCTAACATCTCAAAAGACTTGGAACTGCTAAACCTAATGGTCAACACTGATGATGAAAATTGCTCAACAAAGTCGCCAAATGAGTTTGACTTCTCACTAAGAACCTGTCGATATCCTTTAGACTTTAAATGCTCAATCAATTCCATTTCTAAGGTTTTAAGAGTTTCATCCCGTCAGAGCTAAGTTTATACCCTTTGCTCAGCAGGTATTCTATTTCCTTTGCATAATAGCTCCCTGGCTTAATCTTATTCATTGGGGTGGCTAGTATTATATCATCACCTCTCCTTATCATCCTATCCAAAAACTTAGAGTTAGCTGCCCATCTTTCCGCATTAGTCATGGTATCCCAAATTTTGGTAGGTATACTAAACCGATTCGCGCCAATCTTATTGGCAAGATCCATGTATTCAGGAAAATGTCCTAAGACAGTTGTTCCTCTTGTCGCAGCCTGCTTAGTAACTTGCTCGGCAACATCATCACCAAAATGTTTGGCCCACCAAGTCAACCCTTTCGAAAAAGCTTGTCTAAGCCCACCTAATCCAGTTATTAAATCTGCAAGATCATTGAATTGATTTTTTGCTTGCATCGAGTTATACAGGCCTACACTTTTTCTTAGCTGCCCTGCTTGTTCACTGTCTCCCAGATCATCCAGTGAAAAACCATTCTGACTTGCTTTATCCAAAGAACTTGCAACTGTTGCCCAATCTTGTCCAAATGGATCAATATCTTTCCCTGTCTCATTATCAACAAAGCGATGATCCCCTTCCTCTTTTTTGGCTAATATGGATTCACCGTTTATGATGACATAAACATCCATTCCATCAGGATCAGCATAATTCACAGGATTATTTGCTACCCAGCTATAAGGAGATAAGTCATAGTAGTTTTCGGCATGGGGATCAGGAACTGGAGTCCTAATTAAATAAGGATCATAAAAACGAGCATGGTTGTCGTACCACTGAATCTCTTGCTGATACTCTTTCCCTTGGTACTTATATTGATTTTCAACCCCCGAAACATAGCTATTAAAAGTAGCCCCGCCGGGAGTATAATCATTGCAAAAATTTGAGCTTGCGGGATTTTTTTCTAAGGCTCTCCCCAAAAAATAAACGGTCGCTTTTTCTAAGCCTTCCCCTTGATCGTATGTAAATCTTAAACAGCCCATTCTATAAGTTGTCAAGATAAATATTTCCTGTGCGCAAAGGAAGGAAAGACGTTTTTTTGATCGAAGTGCGCCCGTGTAAAATCTCCCTTCTGAACGTAAATGCTATGGGCGTGCTTCGGGCAAAAAAATGATCCAAACGGGGCAGTACACTTTGATCAGGGCAGTAAAGGTTCTCCCGTGCGGAAGGATGCACTGAACTTCCCTTTTTTGCGCCCTTGTGCGCTTTAGATAAAAGCCCCGGTTGATCCCGGGGTTTGGGGTTAGATTCTTTGGCGGCTGGATTTTGTGCGTTGGGTTGCGAGCCGCCTGCGAGTGCCACCACCAGCCTGACAGGGAAAGTGACCAGAGGGAACGACTGGCAGTGTGGAGCGCATGGAATACCGCTTTCATTTACAACTAATCATTCCATGCGACTCCTGTCTGGTGGTGGCCGCAGGCTCGCACTAAAATGGGCTGTGTAGGGATTTTTATTTCCTTTCAGCTTGGGTTTTGAGCGTTGGCATTGAGCGGCTGACAGGGGATAAAAAGACCGGGAACAGCCGTGATGGGAAGACGTGGCAAAAGCAGAGGGCATGACAGACTCGGAGCGTAGCGGAGACCCGTAGGGCAGACAGTGTGCCGATAGGCTCTCTGGCTGGTCTGGCGTGACCTATGCTGCCACGGCTGGACAGCACTCCGCTTTACCAAGTGTTTTTTACCTGCCCTCGATGGGCTGGTAAAAACAAAAAGAGCGTTGGCAAAGGGTTGGCCTTGTGTGTTTGGCCGTGGGATCAGGGGCGGACTGGCGGGGTGGGTTTAGCCGATCGGGTGGAACTGCTGCACTTCTTCTTTCAGCCCTTCCATTTCATTGTGCAGATAGCCTTCTGTGCTGCTGATGTAACGGTGTCCGGCCAGGTATTGGACTTCCCGTAGGTTGTACCTTTTCAGCCATTTGACGATTACACTTGCCCTGATCTGCTTGGCGTTCAATACTTGTGGGTTCTGTTGCCTGAGTTGGATCATGAGCCTGTTTACAAAAATGCTGATGCTGTGGCAGTTCCCACCGTCCCCGATAAACAGTTTGTCCGTTTCTTGTCTGGCCTGGTTCTTTCGCTTGGGTGGCAGGGCTAATATCTGGTTCCTTACGTTCAATACATAGTCGTACATATCCATTACCTGGTGCGCTTCCAAACTCATTTCCCTGCTGCTGCTTTTGATCCCTCCGGGAACGTCTATTTTACCTTCCCGTAGTTTGATGTCTTTCACTTCCAGTTTGGCCAGTTCTGCGGTCTGTAAGCCCTGGTAAACGAGTAGTCCCAACATCACTTTGTTTCTTCTCTCTTTAGGTGATCCTGCTTGGCATTGGTTGTAGAGCTGGTGCAGTTCGTGGGTTTCTAAAACGTGGTAGAGTGTTTTCCTTTTTACGCCCCTGATCTCTATGTCTGTGGCCGGATTGATCGCTACCTTTCCTTCTCTCAAAAGATGCTCGTAAAAGTGCTTCACGATCACCATGTAATGCTGGATCGTCCGTTGGCTTCTTCCTACCTGCTGGCAGTATTTCATGAACAGTAACAAGTCATTGTAGCCCACTTGCTCCGCTTCCATATTCTCTTTGTCCAGCCACTTCCAAAACTGGTTGATGATCGTCAATCGACTCTCTATGCTCTTCCTGCTGAACGCAAGTGTTTTCATGTATGCTTTAAAGCCCTCTTTCATCCTCTGATAGTTTGGTTGGGTCGTAACTGCCAATGTTGTTGAAGGGCTGCACTCCCTCGATTTCAACTCCGGCAACATGGGTGTAAATCTGAGTGGATTCCAGGCTGCCATGCCCTAAAAACCTGCTGATGCTTTCCAGCTTCATTCCGGCCTGTAGTAGTTGGGTGGCGATGGAGTGCCTGAGTGTGTGTAGTCCTATTTCCTTTTCTTGTAGCTCTGTGCTTCCTGTTTGGTATTGCAGGTTTTTGAGCCGGATAAACAGGCTTTGGCCTTGCATCCGTTTGGTCGTGGAGTAGGCAATAAACAGGGCTTCTACTTTTGATCCGCAGGTAAGTTCCGGCCGGTGGTCGTACACGTATTCTGTCAGGTATTGGAGATTGGTTTTGCTGATCGGAACGAAGCGTTCTTTATAGTTCTTTCCTTTTCTCACGTGGAGCAAGGAGCGGTCAAAATTGATGTCTCCAACGTCTAAACTTACGCCTTCACTTCTCCTTAACCCACAGCCATAGAACACGGCCAGCATGGCCCGATCCCGTGCCTGGATCGCCTCATAAACTGCCTCTGATGTGTTGGGCTTTTTCTCTGGTTGCTGGTAGGTCGCTTTAAAGAGTTGCTGGATTTCTTCTATGGTCAGGTAAATGATCTTTGATTCGGTTTCTTCGTCTTTCAGGTTGATTTCAGGGATTTGAACCCGTCCTACTTTGCGCAGGTATTGGGTGAACTTCCGTAGTGTCTGGATGTGCTTGTTTAGATGCCCGTTACTGAGCCCACCGCCCCGCCTTTGATTGGTTCTCTCTTTTAGTTTCTGGTAGTGGCTTTCGATGTGCTTAATGTCCAGTTCTTTGATGTTCTTGATTTCCTGTTGTTCCAGGTAGTGGAGCAGCTCCCGGACGTGTAGCGGTAGGTTGTAAACGGTACTTGGTGCATAGCCCTGCACGTCCAGCCATTCTTTAAAACTGTTTTCAAGATATCGGAACGAGGCATTGGATAAGGCTAGTTTTTTCATTTTTGATTACTGCCGATTTATCGGGCGGTATGTGTTTTCTGGATTTTTGAACTTTCGTTGTAACTCTTTGATTTTGTGTGGCTTTACTGGTTCATTCTACTGATGAACTGGTGTGAACCGCTTGAACTGGTCACTTCCGTGATTTCCTGAGCTTATTGAGTATTTCGTCCAGTACGCTGCTGATCCCGTCTTTGAGCTTCTCGTATTCTTCCAGGTTGGTGATTTCATAGTGATGGGTTTTGCCTTTCTCTCCCTGTACTTTCCGCACATAGTCATAGTCCTGCAGTTGCACCATGTACCGCTTTTGATTGCTTGGGTTGATCCGTATGGACTGTCTTACTTCCTGATTGGTGAAGCTTGTTTTATCCTCTCGTTTCAGCCACCCTTTCAGCCATTCGAGGTATTTTCTACAGGCAGCATTCAACGGATCGGACTTGCGGATCAGGACTTCTTTAAGCAGTTTGTTGGCTTCCTCTATATCTTCCAACGTGGTTTCAATATATTCTTCGCCTGTGTCCTTGTCGTATTGCTTTTCACGCTGGTACTGGTGGTAAAAGGTCACCGCCTCGATAAAGGCCAGGTAGTGGGCATTTGTCCTTCTCGGCTTAAAGACTTCTTCGGGGATCTGGAGCTTTTCGGCAAAAGGGTTTCGGATCTGGACAGGCTGCAACACCCTTTGCATATTCTGGAACTGCTCTGCTATTTTGTACTGCTCTGTTTTATCGACCCTTCCGGCTGATTCAGCCCTTTGGTAGTCCATGATCTTGCGGTCTTGTTCTTTGCTCTCATCGATGTAGATCAGGAATGATCTGTTGGCATTGTCTTCATACAGGCTTTCTTTGGTGGTGCAGCCAGCCACGCAGACGGGCCCTTCTACAACTAAACTCACGGTTCGGGTTTCGCCTTTGGTGTTCTTGATCACTACGGTCTTGGTGATCCGCTTTTTGCTCTTGATCTCCCGCAGTGGGTACAGTACTTCGTCCGTGCCGTCCAGGTCTTCGATCAGGATCAGTTTGTGCCTGAGCTCCTGTTGTCCGAAGTAATAAAAGGCGTTTCCGCTCAGGGTGGTGATTTCTAGTTTGTCCTCTTCGGGGATTAATGCGCTTACTTTCTCCTGCAGGTGGGTCTTTCCGATTCCTGAACTTCCCAAGCTGATGATATGTAAAGGGTTGTCACGCTTGCGGCTGGTAAAGATCAGGTACATCAACAGCCGATTGGTTTCTTCCCCGATCACCCCGGCCTTGCCTATGTCTTCCATGGTGCGCTGCATCAGCTTTGAGGTTGACAGGTATTTGATCGCACGGTCTATTTCTTCCTTTCCCAAAAACTTCCGTTTGTCTTGTACCTGGCTTTGCCGCTCGATCTCTTGTAGCCTGTACTTTTCCAGTTCATCAGTCAGGGCAAGCAAAGCGGCTGCCGCTACGCTGGTTCCGACCTCTAATCTTTCTGCAATCTTCCGGATCAGCTTCTCGGTCTGGTTGTCATTGTACAGGTCAAGATTGTGCCTTAGTGCCAGGTGTTCCACTTGCACTTTTAGCGTTACCCGCATTCTGTCCAGTCCTTCGAGTTTCACACCGCCCAGGATCGCTATGTCCAGCGGTGGGTGCTGGTAAAGGATGTGGTCGGAGTTGGTGGTGTCTAGTTTGTTTTTCATTCCTCAGATTTTTTTGCAAACTTTTTTGTCCACCTATCAGTGGATTTTTTGATTATACAATAATCTATATTTAAGTGGAATAATACAAACATTAAAGAACTATCAGTACTTCGTTTGGTCTATTACGGTAGGATTAAGGCGTTTTAAAAGCTATATTTATGGAAAAATATTTTCTATTCTATGGATTTTGGAACAAGGTTGGCAGACACACGGAAGGAAAAGGGATTGACACAGGATGATCTTGAAAAAGCTACTGGTATCAACAAGCGGTTGATTTCTCGCTATGAAAAAAATGATACCATGCCCTCTATTGATGTGGCTCGTAAGCTGGCTTCTGCTTTGCAAGTCTCTTTGGATTACCTCACTGGATTGGATTACTCACTGTTCATCAATGACCCTGAGATGACCAAGCTGCTTAAAGGTTATGAAAAGCTAAAGGACGAGGACAAACATATCATCAAAAAAATGCTCAAAGCGTTCAGCTTCTATTCCAGGATTGAGGATACTCAGGCTGATCTGGTATGAAAAAGCCCAACCATTTCTGATCGGGCTTTCTTTTAAATTTATATGGCATTTACCAGCCGATTTCTACAAACTTATCGACTAAACGTTCATACACTTTTCCCTCGGAAGTGATGTGATAAAGTTGATCAAACCCTTCTAAAACTAGCTTATCCTTGACTTTTTGAGACAAAATTTCTGCATCATCATCGTTGATCTTGAGTATGTAGGTATCATCCTCATTCTTGATCCATTCTGCATTATTGCCATAAGTCTCTAAAAGATCATTCAAAATAGAATGTTCTTCACCACTAATTAGCATTTTATTAATTTCCATTAGATAGCTTGTTTGCCAGTTTTGAACTTGTTTTCCAAGTAGTTATAACTTTTCCAGTATTAGGATTCACTGCAACTGTCGCTTTTTGACCGACATATTGTACACTCGGTCTACCTGACGCATCATACTTTACTTCAGTTACTTTTAGTGGGTTAGACAAAGCGTCATTAACCTCGGAAGGTGATACTCCTCGTAACAATGCTCGGCTCTGAACATGATTATACATTCTATTATAACTAAATACCTTGTTAGAAGGTAGTCTAGCTGATCCTGGGGGAGCTGGAAACATAGTATGACCAAACATCATCATTCTGGCTGATCGCTCATCCACCTGTTTCAAATAATTATGAGCTGTAACAGGTTGAAAATCGCCTCTTTCTTCTCTTCTCAGTAATTCGGCAGTAATCACATTTCCACTACCCAAGCTCAATAGCGCAGCTCTCGTTTTTAAATCGCTCTTATCATACTTATACCCAGTTTCATTATTACTTTCTAATGATGATGGGTTGGCTTCAGGATTTTGTACCTGTACTGTCTCGTACCCGGAGGCATTATCCTTATTCTCTCGCTGTTCGTAATACCTATCGTCTTTATCATTTTCAAGTACAAAAGCCACCTTCCCATCTCTGTAGTAATAGTCATCAAGCCCATTCGGATCTATCCTTGTAATCGGATTATTCTGGACATAGTTGTAAGGAGTTACCCATGGACGATTCTCAGTGTGAGCATCAATAGAACTAAATCTACCCAGCCAAGGATCCATCATTCTGGCTTCAAAATCATATAATTGGGTTTCGCTCTGGAGTTCTTTTCCTCCAAAAAGATACTTGTTTTCCGTGCCGGAACTGTAGCTGTTAAAAGACCCACCAAAAGGATAGTAATCATCCTTCTGCACTACCGGTCCATAGCTGTGGTTAATTTCCAGATCATCAAAGAACACATTGAAATCGTCCAGCGTTTCATTGCCCACATAAATATACACATATCCCTGCTTATCTGCCTGTAGCTCCAGCGTCAGTTCTTCAAAACCTCCATCTGCAGCAGATGTTACCTGTGCAAATCCACTGGTGATGTAGTTGAAATCATTATCAAAGTAATGGTAGGTCAGATATGCCTTTGGCAGGTCAGGATCTGATGAGAAGCCCAGGAAGGCTGATCCACCACCCAGCAAGGTATTGATCGCCTGGTAGGCAGCACCAGACTCACCACCAGCACTTAACCCAAAACCACTGATTACTTCATCTGCAATAATTATAGGGTTACCACTACTTGCCGGGATACCGGTGTATTTGGCATAGACTTTCATCCGTGCAGTATCCCCTGCGTTTATCCTTAGAGTCATTGTAGGCCCAACTACTTTCCCATCAGCTGCATTGAGTCTGGCAGAATTAGCACCTAAACCATAAACCAAATGGGTGTGATCGTATAGGACATCTAGCTGCCTTACCTGGTTGACATTACCAAAAACCACCGTATCATACTCAGCCATCTCCGGCTCCATAGTCGCCAGATAAGTATAGCTTTCTTGTTTGCTAGTAAGGGTTAATCGCACGTTACCGAGATGATCTTTCAAGTGGTATTGATACTCCCAGTTGCTTGAATCCGGCATCACACGCCCCTCTGCGTGCTGCATGAATTGTAGAACTCCATCTTCAAACACCATCGGTCCCTGGTAGCTAGTCGTAGAAGTATCAGAAGGGGTCATTGTTGTTTTCTTCAGTTTTACTCCAGCTGCATCGTAAGTATACAGTACAGTGACAGTATCCATATAGACCGCAATCGGCAAGTTCAGGTGGTTATAGGTAATGCTATCAATTCCTTTGTTCAGATCCTGAGTCATATTTCCATTCTCATCATAGAAATACTCGTTAACTAAGTCTTCGCCATCTTTGAACCCGAAATCATTTTCGGATACATCCTCTACTTTGATCAGTTGGTTTCCTGAGTAGAAATATTCTAGTTGATCAATGACCGTATTGATATTATCCTGATCCATTCCTCTTCGGGTCAGACTCTTGATGTTGCCATTAGCATCATAGCTGAATCCTGTCACGTCAAATTTGTTGGAAGTGAAGGTTCCATTCTCACCATAATTGGCAGAAAGGATGCGGTTCAGGTTGTCATAGGTATAACCATACTGGAGAGCTGCTTCATCGAGTGAAGTCTTCCAGGTCATCTGACCAATGTTGCCATTGTACTGCGCATAGGTTCCGGCATTGTCATATAGGAGCTGCATCCCAAAATGATCCAGACTACCGTATTCTGCAGTACCATCAGAAGCCAGATCCGCTTCATTGAGCTTACTAAGCCAGCCTCGAATGTTGTACTGGTAATCCAATGACTGCAGCGCACTATTGCCTGCTACGTGAAGGTTCTTTTCTTTGAGCTGACCCAGTTGGTTGTACTTGTTCGCAGCTATCAAAACCTCATCCTGTCCATTAACCTGATGATATGTTTCAATCAGTCGATCTGCATGATCATATTTATACTGCTCTGTAAACGTAAGTGCATAGTCGCCTTTGTCGTAATACTGAACTGATTTAATGACTTTACTGGTAAAATCATAATAAGTCGTC
>PBTY01000116.1 GCA_002729235.1 Rickettsiales bacterium
AATTAGTAAACCTAGTTAGCATGGTTTTCGTTGACGTTACGCTGTGCTCTTTTACTTCTTTGTAGATATCTCATTTCTAAGATTGTGTGTAGCGGCTTTTGTTCCAACCTGGTCCCTTTTAGGGCTTTTTTTCTTGGTAGTTCTCACGCGGCTGCTCTCTTATCGTTCTTTATATTCTTATGTTTGTCCCTCTCTTTTATGTTTTTTCTTATCTGCCTCAGTTTCAGAGTTCTCTCCCTATTATTTACTTCGTTTCTTTGAGTCTCGTCGTCTCCTCTTATTTTCCTTTTCAAACAATGCAATGGACTCAGCACCAAGTGAAAAACCTGCTAAAGCTTCAAGAACCATTGTCATGTCGTCATTGGAAGTCCAATTACCACCCATGAACCAGGTAAACAGAAGAATGAACAAGATACTCAACCCGAATACTGCTAAACCAGCAACACCCAGCCCCATCACTGTACCACCTGTGAATGACACCTTCAATGCTTGTGGCAAACTAGTTCTAGCCGCCTGGGTTGTTCTCACGTTAGCAGCTGTAGCTATTCTCATACCGATGTTTCCTGCCACTGCAGAGAAAACAGCTCCAATCACAAAGGCTACTACAATGAACCAGTGTGTCGTCTCAACTAAAGTGGAAATTACCCCTAGTAGAATACCTGCGAACACAACAAAAATGGCCAATACACGGTATTCAGCACTTAGAAATGCTAATGCTCCTTCTCGGATGTGATTAGCCAGTGATTGCATTTTGTCATCACCTGCATCCTGTTTGTAAACCCATTGTGATTTGATGATCATCACAACGATCCCGATCAGTGCCAACACGGGCACTGCGTATATCCAGTAACTCATATTTTTATTAGGTTTTTCAAAAGATGAGCAAAGATAACAGCCTTAATGAATTATGAAAATGTAAAAACAGGCAAGCTTTTATTTGATCAGATTACCAATTTTCCAATTGTTCTACTTTAATTGTATTGTTTGACTTAGTATTAGTCACAATTGTTAAAAAAATGATCTTGGTTTGAGCAAAGCCTTGAAAAAATTCAGACTTTCATAATTAAATGATGCTACAATTTTTTCGGTTGATGATCTGGTTTGGCGTAAGTAAACCTGGCTAAACGTGAGGTAGAATGATAACTATCCAATCCCGAACAGGTTATTGTTCCCGCAGCTTCAATATCAACATAACCATCAGGAGAGAGTGTTTCATCCGGTATTTCAATATAGGTAATCTGACCAACGAGGAAATGAGTACCATTACTCTGAATTTCTAGCTGTTCTTTTAATTCACATGCTATTTTCAAATGTGATTCTCCCACGAATGGAACCTCTATCCCATTAATATAGTGCTCCGAGAGACCACAATGATCGAACTCACTTCCTTCCCACCTGGCAGCTGTATGATGAGCCTTTTCCAAAAAGCCTGCATTGATGTGATTGACTGTAAAGCATTTAGTTTTTTGGATATTCTCTAATGTATGCCTGGGTACCACATTCGGACGAAATAGCAATCCCAACAATGGTGGATTGGCCCCAACATGAACAATCTGACTTATAGGTGCGAGATTGGTCAGCCCTCTATCGCTTTTGGTCCCAACCAGAGAAACACTTTTGAAGCCTGTTATACTATTAATTAAATTACCGCGATACCGGGTTTCTAGTCTGTTGATATCTTCCGTTAAGAATATCATTCTGCTATGGCTTGATCTAGAGAATCACAGTACCGGATATCAAGACGGTTAATAACAGAGTGAGGCATTTTCTTAAGTAATGGATCTCTAGCGATCTGAACTGCTTTGACAAACCAATCCAATTCTGGAAGTAATTTGCGATGCTTTGTTAATCCATATTCAACCATCTCGGTCTTCCAATCGAGGAAATACCATTCCATGGAAGGCTGATGAAAGGTTCTTAGGTTTCGCTTATCAAAAATGAACTTTGTGTATTGATTTGAGCGTGCGAGAATACTGATTTCTTTGAATGTCTCAATAAAATACCTAATGGGAACATAATCCGAGGTAATTACGCAACCAATGATTCCAATTGATTGATTGGTAAATACGTCGACGAATTCATTTGAATAGGTTTTAACAAACCCGAGATCAGTCAAACTCTTTTCTGCAACATCATTCATATCCTTATCGCATTAGTGATATCCAAAGCTATTTTTCTCATTATCTCCATCTACCTTTTTCTTGAAGTCCTCTAATTCTTCTTCAAGTTTATTTACATATTCAAAAGCAGACTTCATCATGTTCTCTTGTGCTGAAAGTTGTTCTTTTAATATACCCACCTCCTTCGAGATCTGTTCGACTTTCTTTTCATATTCCTCTTTGAGACGGTCCTTCTCTAATTGAGCTTTCCGCAACTCTTCCCTAAATATCATGAATGCTTCTGGTGGTCGCCCCATAACGGTAGTTTAGTTTCAGATATAATAAATCTGTTTTAGGAAAATGTTTTGACTTTTTCTCTAAAGTGGTCTAACAGATGACATCCCTCCATCAATATGAAGTATTTGACCGGTCATCCATTTAGTAGCATCTGACAGTAAGTAGATGACTCCTGCAGCAATTTCCTCAGCTGAACCTATACTTTTTATTGGGTGTCTATCTTCGGATGCTCTTCTCTTGTCTTCAGTAGAAAGCAAAGCTGCAGCAAGTGGCGTATCAGTCAAACTGGGAGCTATTGCATTAACCCTAATTTTATGCCTAGAAAACTCAGCTGCCAACGATCTCACCACACCTTCCAAAGCTCCTTTTGAGGCAGCAACACTTGTGTGATAATTCATGCCTTGATGAACCGCTACTGTACTAAAGAAGACAACTGAAGATGTCTCGGATTGTCTTAAGCTCTTCAAACAAGCTCTAAGCACTTTTATTCCTCCTAGGACATTAAGATTAAAGTCCTCTAGATATTGTTCAGGCTTCAGGCTCTGAAAAGGTTTTAAGTTGATATTTCCAGGACAATACACTAAACCATCAATCTGGTCAGGCAATCCATCAATTGCATCAAATTCAGAAGTAACGTCAAGTGAAATATTTGATACTGAATTGTTCTCTCGTCTTGCGATGTTCGTTACCTCTGCTCCTGCTGCTATTAATTTTGAAACTACGGCTTCACCTATTCCACTCGTTCCGCCGACAACCACTATGTGTTTTCCAGCAAAATCCATGGTTATCTTAAGTCAGATTTGGTATTGATATAATTCAAAAATTCAGTTTTAACATTTTGATCATTGAATTTACCATCAAAGAATGCAGTTCCAGTCATACTATTGGTATCATTTACTCCTCTAGAAGACACACACATGTGTGTTGCATCCAATACAACTGCTACATCTTCAGTATGCAATACATCTTTTAGTTCGTTAGCGATCTGCATAGTCAAACGCTCCTGTACTTGTGGTCTTTTCGCATAGTACTGAACAATTCGATTGATTTTGGACAAGCCAATTACTTTGCCACTACTGAAGTAAGCAACATGTGCTTTGCCATATATCGGTACAAAATGATGCTCACAATGAGAGTAGAAGGTAATATCCTTTTCTACTAACATTTGATCATACTTGAACTTATTCTCGAATAGCTTTGCTTTCGGCTTATTATTTGGGTTTAACCCACTAAAAACCTCCTGAACGTACATTTTAGCTACTCTACGAGGAGTACCTTGCAAGCTGTCGTCTGTTAAATCAAGTCCAAGAATCTCCATGATCTCTTTGAAATGCTTGGAGATTAACTCAATTTTTAGCTCATCGTCCTTCTCAAATGCGTCTGGACGCAACGGGGTATCATCTGAAGACCCTACATGATCCTCTTCTAATTCATCTTCCATATTATGCGGGGTATTCAACATAGTTTCTTTCTGTTTCGTACAAAGTAATTTTCATTTCTAATCGCTCATCTATCTTCGGCCTCAAAATATTGAAGATTACTACTGCAATATTTTCTGCTGTAGGATTGAGCTCTTTGAATTCTTCTGTATCCAGATTTAAGTTTTTATGATCGAAGCGCACCAGAACATTTTCTTTAATCAGATCACTAAGTTCTTTCATATCATATACGTAACCTGTATCTGGATTTGGTTCACCCACTAACTTCACAACTAATTCATAGTTGTGTCCATGCCAATTGGGGTTATTGCATTTACCAAACACTTCGTCATTCTTCTCATCACTCCACTCGGGATTATTAAGACGATGGGCTGCGTTAAAATGTTCCTTACGGTATACTGCTATCTTCATCAATTCTTGCTTTCAGCAAAATAGTAACATTCTTTCTACAAATATCCTCTCAAACATAATGCAAATTCTTTTTGTTTAACTTTTTTATATTTTATTTAAACAAATGAAAGACGTAATCGTCATCGGGAGCGGAATGGGTGCTTTGAGTGCCGCGGCAATGTTGTGCACAAAAGGGTTAAAACCCCTTATTATTGAGCAAAACTGGCAACCTGGAGGATGCACCTCCTCTTATTGGCGAAAAGGGTATGTTTTTGAGTCTGGGGCCACAACACTGGTAGGGCTGGATGAGCATATGCCTTTGAGGTTTCTGCTAGACCAAACCGGAATAGAATTAAAAACTCGAAAGCTCGAGCTCCCAATGCAGATACATTTGGCTGGAAAAGTGATAAATCGTTATCAAGATCTAACCAAATGGAAAGCAGAAGCCGCTAGACATTTTGTAGGTAATCAAGATGAATTCTGGGATCAGGCTTATGCAATTAGCCAGTTTGTCTGGAAGTCTTCAACTAAGTATTTACACTTCCCTCCTAATAAGCTTGTCGATTGGATCAACCTCATCAAGAAGGCAAACCCTCTGGATGTGGTCAAGGCTAAATACTCTTTAAAATCAACAACAAGCATATTAAACAAGCACCAACTTAATGATCCGGGTTTTAGAAAGTTCGTGAATGAGCAACTGCTAATAACTGCACAGAATCACGCCGATGAAGTGAATCATTTATTTGGAGCAGCTGCATTGTGCTACACCAATTATGGAAATTACTACATAGATGGAGGACTTCTGAACTTAGTCAATCCTATCATTGACTTCATACAATCAAAGGGAGGTGAAATAATTTTCCGTGAAGAAGTAAAATCAATCTCCAAATCAAAGGCCGGGTATCAAATTCAAACTAAAACTAATCAGTACAAAGCCCCCTATTTGATCTCTGGCATTCCATTAAATAATCTGCTATCGATGGATCAAGACTGCATTCTGCCAGGAAAAACTGATAAAGAATTAAAGTCAGAGCAGCTCTACAGTGCATTTCAAATGGGTATTGCATTCAGAAGTCACAGAGAATTTGAAAGTCTTCATCATCAAATACATCTGGAAACACCGTTGATTGAATCCGGGAGCAACAGCATTTTTTTGAGTTTAAGCCATCCCAAAGATGAAACAAGGGCAAAAGATGGTGCCACGGTAGCAAGTATTAGTACTCATATTAAAGACCCATTAAATACCCAGGTAGATTCCTCTAAAATTGAGAAGGCCATTGTTAACACCTTAATCCGGCATGACTTTTTAAAAGAAGAGCAAATACTCTTTAGCCATAGCAGCGGTCCAAAGTCGTGGAACAAATGGACTGGTAGAGCATTTGGTTTTGTAGGAGGCTACCCACAGTATTTATCAATTAAACCATGGCAGATGGTAGAAGCACGTTTTGATAATGACAAAGCCTACCAGTGTGGTGATACTAGCTACCCTGGCCAAGGCATCCCTGGAGCTACCTTAAGCGGAATTATCGCAGCTCAAAAACTCGCCTCAGACTGGCTTTAATGCATATTTTTCTTAATAAAACACAAACGTTATAGGTGATTAATAATTATACTTTTTAGATATTTTATTGCACTTTTTTATTGACAGTTAAGACGAATTGCTTATATTTATCGATGAAACCACTAAAATACTAGATAAGATTATGGGATGGATGCAATCAATATTCTCCGGAGGTAAGGAGAAAGAACACGTAACCAAGCTAGCACAAATCGCACAAGCACAGAATGCTTTTGATCCAGAGGAATTACAGATTCTCATGAGAGAAATGAATTACACCCCTGCTGTTAAAACTGCATCTCAGCCGGATTTGGAAAAATATCGAATGAAATTACCTCAAGAAGCCAGAGAAAAATTCTCTGTGGTTTTTTATTTAGTAAACAAGCTGATGATGAATGGAGCTTTGTCTGATAAAAAAGAAGTTCTTATTCAAAAGATGATTCTTGGGCTTGAGTTGTCCAGAGAAAAAGCCATTGAACTTGTCTCGTTCTTAAAAATGAACATTCGAAATGGCCTTTCAGAAGAAGATTCATTCAATAGGCTTGGATATCTTCTTGAGCGAGCAAAATATGCTTAAACCTACCCTGACCGCAGCAAGAATGCTGCGGTCAATCCCTTCCTTATCACTCCACACAATCAATTTCCTAAAGAAAATCACATATTCTTTGAATTTTTAGTCTGTACGTGTTGTTTTGCACACTAAATTCGAGCAATGGAAATTCCACAAATTCAAGAAAAACTCGAAGTTTACAAGGCTGAGGGGAAAAAGCTTTTTACGACCAGCTCCTTCCAAACTCATAGTCTTGTCATGCTTCACATTATCAGCCGTATAGACAATTCCATACCCGTCTATTTTTTAAATACGGGCTATCACTTTCCTGAGACAGTTGCTTTCAAAGATCAAGTAGCTGAACAGTTTGGACTTAATGTGATCGAAACTAAGTCCTCCATGCCAAGATATATGCAACGTGATGAGGAAGGCAGACTGTTATTTACCTCTGATCCTGATCACTGTTGTTTTATCAATAAAACAGCACCCACTGAGGAATTACTAAAAACTCATGATGTTTGGATTAATGGTGTCAGAGGAGATCAAAGTGCCATCCGCAAGGCTATGAAAGTAGAGCAAGATGCTCCTTTTAACACTGTTCGATTCCACCCTATGCTCGACTGGAACATGAAGACCATTTTTGCCTACATAAAAGAACACAATCTACCTCGACATCCACTAGACTCCAAAGGATACATGAGTATTGGCTGTGAGCCGTGTACACGTAAAATGGATCCTGAAATGCAGGAACGAGAAGCCAGATGGTTTGGACTCAACAAAGTAGAATGTGGGCTTCACACCGATCTGGTAAAAAAATAATAACAATCACTCTCTATTCTTATACAAAGCGCGACTATGAATATTTTGATAACCGGAGGTGCCGGATATTTAGGAACAGAATTAATCAAAAAACTGGTTCAAAACCCTGAGGTAAACAAAATTAAGATTTACGATAATTTGAGTCGTGATAACTACGCTTTGTTCACAGGACATAAGTATCACCAAAGCGAAAACATCTCTTTCATCAATGGAGAATTGCTTGATTCAAGAAAATTAAAAAAAGCTTTGGAGGATGTGAACGTAGTTTATCACCTGGCTGCCAAGGTAACAACTCCATTCGCCAATACCGATCCTCACTTCTTTGAGCAGGTCAACCACTGGGGTACAGCTGAGTTGGTCTATGCAGTAGAAGAAAGTAATGTAAAACACTTTATTTATAGCAGCAGTATCGGAGTGTACGGTTCTTCAAGTAAGGAAATCAATGAAGAAACAATTCCTAACCCTAAGACTTTTTACGCCATCTCTAAATTTAGAGGTGAAGAGCATGTAGAACGACTAAAAAATAAGATGAAGACACATGTGATGCGCTGTGGCAACATATATGGCTACAGTCGAAGCATGCGCTTTGATTCTGTCATCAATAAATTTGTATTCGAAAGCAACTTCAACAATCGAATAACCATTCATGGTGATGGAAAACAAGCGAGAGCCTTCATACATATTGACCATATCACCAAGATCTTTGATCAACTTCTGACTTCTGATGCTCCATCAGGCACTTACAACCTGGTAGGCCACAACATGAATATTTTAGACATTGTTGATGTGATGAAAGCAGTCAATCCTGACCTAGAATTCATATTTATCAATCAACATCTGAAGCTGAGAAATATTCTGGTTAACGCAGATCTAAAACTTTCAAATTATCTAAACACCAATTTTGAAATTTCTTTCTCTAATCAGATCAAGGATTTTCATGATAAATTTTCCTTTTAGTCCACTTTTTTAATTAGGCAATTCACCTATTAAGTACAAGTTGCTTAATATGAGCCTATGTCTATACATGAATAAAAGTTATTCATCGCGAAAATGCCGGTATTAAGGTGGTTTTATCACTCATTCGTGCATATTTTCAAAAATGAATACTATATAGTTTGTATCTTCATGGCATGAATTTTCACCGATTCAGGATTTTCATTGTTAGCCTAATTCTTTCGTTGTGCGGGACTGCCCAGCCTAAGAATCCTTTATTCTATCACGTATATGCCGACTATGGTATGACCAGTGATAAGACCACTGTTATCCATCAGGACTTTCATGGGTATATATGGATTGGTACGGAAGAAGGATTAAATAAATTCGTTTCCTATGCAGATCAAAATTTTGATCAGTACAGAAGCAGTAGAACTGATTCTACAACCTTAGATAATGATTATATCACTGCGCTGTTTGAAGACAGTAATCGGAATCTATGGATTGGATCATTAACAGGTCTGTGCAGGTACAATAGAAACTTTGACAACTTCGAAAGAATTTGCGGTAAGCATAAAAGCTTGATGAATAAGCGAATAAATGCTATTACTGAGCAGAACGGTCAATTGTGGGTAGCTACAGACGAACTCCTGTATGTATATGATTATAAATCTGACAGCATTCAAAAAACTTATGAATGGGAGAATGAGATTGGAAAGAAAGTTAGTTTTAACGCTCTATACACATCAAAAGATCACATTTGGGTTGGCACATCCGATGGTTTGTACTTAATAGAAGAAATGAAGATCAACCCTATCAATGGATTTGAAGGGTTAGACATCACAAGTATTAGTCTGAGTAAGGAATCCAATCTATTTATTGGCACAAGAAATGCAGGATTGTACATTCTGAACATGCAGGGAGAAATTGTACAGCTCACCACTGACACTAATCCGTCAATAGCAAGTAATCAAGTAAATAGTATTCTTACAAGAGGCAATGGAGATATTTGGATAGCAACTAATTCAGGCCTTACCTTCTACTACCCTTCTACAAATACAGCTACCAATTACAAGTACGACTTCAACAATGTTTTTGGTTTATCTGATCATGAGGTAAGACACTTGTATTTGGACAAATCAGAGGAAATTTGGATGACCACCCCTTTGGGAGGAATTAACTTCTTTCATGAGTCTGATAATCAATTCGACTATTACGGGCAAAAGACAAGCACTGCTCAATCAGATGAATTGATGGATTACAATGTGTTGTCCATGCTAACGGACAAGTCAAACAATGAACTATGGATTGGTTCCAGAGCTGGACTTTCCAAATATTCAGAGGACAAAGATCTTTTTACCCATTACCCATTTCAGATAGATGGGAAACACATTAACAATCAGATCCTTTCTATTGTCAAAGATGATAACGGCATTTTTTGGCTCGGTACTGAAAAAGGATTGTTTACCTGGGATATTAAAACCAATAACTTTAGAGCGGTTGACGATCATCCAGATTTCAGCGATAAAATCAATGTGGTGTTTTTAGATAATAAAAATATCCTTTGGGTAGGTACCCAGTCAAAAGGCTTAAAGAGGGTAGGTAGCCAACTTGATGACTATGACATTCACTTCTCCATAGCAGAGGACAAAATCAGTTTACCAAACATTAATGATATTTTTCAATTACCCGATGAATCTATTTGGGTTGGAACTGCAAGTGGACTTTTCAAGGTAGAAGGGAACAAATTAGTTTCCAGACCAATCAGATTGGGAGATGATAAAATCTCAAATTCCTGGATTAACTATTTATGCCAAAGCACTAGTAAAGAATTAATTGTTGGAACAAAACAAGAAGGCTTGATCATTATTAAGGAAAATGCAGATCAAGATGAGGTCATGATAGACAAGAGAAGTGGCCTTCCTACCAATGACATTCGCTCCATGACCCGAATCAATGACAACCTCGTATGGGTTTCTACCAATTCAGGTCTTACTAAATTAACCACCGATAAGGATAGCGTAATCAAGGCCAACAACTTCTATTTTCATGATGGACTTCAAGGCAAACAGTTTACTCCAAGGGCTGGGGTATCTCTGGCTAACAAGGTTTACTTTGGTGGACTCAGTGGCTTAACATTTTTTGATCCTGAAAAGGTGAAAGAGTTTAATCTTCCATTGCATACTAACATCACAGGCCTTCACATTAATGACAAGCTAATTGAGCCAGCGACTCACCCTGAAATACTACGAAAAGCAATTGGTGTAATTGACACGTTGATTCTGGAACCAGACCAAAACAATTTCACAATCTCATACATGGCCATGGACTATTTGAGACCAGATAGTGTCAAGTATCGATTTATGCTTGAGAATTATGACAAAAACTGGTTAAATACCATAGACCGATCAGCAACCTATACTAATATTCCAAGAGGCAAACAGTATACTTTTAAAGTTCAAGCTATAAGTCGATTTAGAACTTGGAGTGAGCCTGAATTAATTACCATTTATATCTCTCCATACTTCTATGAAACGGCCTGGTTCAAAATTCTGGTTGCCTTTTTAATTGTAGGTATTCTATTTGCAGTTCTAAGGTATAGAGAACAATCTGCTGTCATCAAACAAAGAAACCTCCAACGCCTGGTCGATATTAAGACTAAAGAACTTAAACTCGAAGTTGAAGCGAAAGAGAAAACTGCCGTAGAATTAGAAAGAGCTAAAAATGATGCCGAGAAAGCTAATAGAATCAAGAGTGAATTTCTGGCAAATATTAGCCACGAGATAAGAACACCGTTGAATGGAATTCTGGGTATGAGTCATTTGGTTTCTGAAAACGAACCAAACCAGGAGAACCGCGAAATGCTTAATATTCTTGGTAGATCTGCAGAATCCTTGAGAGAAATTATAGACGACCTGCTTGACCTTAGCAAGATAGAAGCTGGCAAGTTTGACATAGCGGTAGAGGAATTCAACCTCCCAAAACTTCTTGAGGAAATCGCCTTTGTCTTTCAAGCTGAGGCTAACTTGAAAAATGTTCAGTTAAAAACCAATATCGATAGTAGCATTCCAACCTTATTAAGTGGGGATGAGCTAAGAATTAAACAAATAGTTGTCAACCTTCTCTCTAACAGTTTAAAATTCACTGAATCTGGCACAATTGATATCATTGCTGAACTCATTTCATCAGATGGCAATGGATCAAAAGTATTTGTTGGTGTGAAGGACACTGGTATAGGAATACCTGAAGACAAACAGGAGGAAATTTTCTCAAGTTTCACACAGGTAGAGTCTGGGTCTAAACGCAAATATGGCGGAACAGGGCTTGGGTTAGCCATTTGTAAGAAGTTGATTAGTTTAATGGGAGGTAAAATCTGGGTGGAGAGTATTCCGGGAGAAGGAGCGTTCTTCAAATTTGAACTCCCTCTTAAACATGTTCACCAACCTGAGAATCAAGGTGAAGTTTCTCCAAGCCTTCAAATTCCAGAAGGTAAGAACATCTTACTTGTGGAAGATAATGCCGTGAATACCATGGTTGCTAAAAAGATGCTTCTAAAAACCAATCAACGGGTAGATTCTGCTATCAATGGTCTAGAAGCGTTGAAGCTAGCTGAGCAGCACAAGTATGATTTAATCCTAATGGACGTACAAATGCCGGTAATGGATGGTCTGGAGGCTACGACCAAGATCCGGAAGCTTAAGAATGGCTCAGTGGACAGCCCAATTGTAGCCTTAACAGCAGGTGCTATGCAACACGACCGAGAAAAAGCGATGGAAGTAGGTATGAATGATTTCCTTGCCAAACCAATCAACTATGACCAGCTGGCAAGAATGATGGCCAAATACCTCAATAATCCTGAAGAAGTACCTTCCATGCAGAGATAGTATCTCCAGCATCGAGGTGCTGGGCCGCTAATTTATGAAGCTCGTTTTGGATCTGATCTGGCTCATGATCTACATACTCTAGTATAGCACTCACTTCAGGTTCATTGGCAAACGCATCTACCTCGTCTTGAGAAGGCAATTTTTCCACATTCCCGAGTTTTCCGAGATGGTTACCAGTTAATATTTTACTATTCCGAATACTATTTGGAATTTGATCTACTCCCATTCCTATTGTTGTTATTGGTTTTGCAACTTCAAATAGTGCATCTCCCTGGGCACGACAATACCAATTTCCGCCCATTCTAGATACAGCGTCTAATTTAATAGGATCTATTTGATTATCAACAATAATTGAGGGGTCAATATGGGCCAGTACCACTTCGCAAATCACCAAATTACCCGCTCCCCCCTCATTTCCTAAAGGTTTTATTTCTTTCACGATGCATTCAAATGACGCGGGCGACTCACCTACTCTTGGTGGAGACACCTTCTCACTTGACACAGCTGTCAAACCAGATTTATCAAACTCATTCACTCCCTTCTGATACTCCATACTTGTTAGAGACATTTGCTCTACCAACTGATAATCCACAATGGAAATAACCACTTCCTTTACCTCGTGCACGTTATCCAGAGTGTCTTTGGTTGTATTGTCCCGACCTCTTCTGGAAGGAGAAAAAACCAATATCGGTGGATTGGATCCAAACACATTAAAGAAAGAGAATGGGCTCAGGTTAACATTTCCTGCCTTGTCCACGGTACTTGCAAAAGCTATTGGCCTGGGTGCTATGGTACCCGTGAGATACCGATACATCTCAGCATTTGGGATTTCCTTCGGGTCTATTCGTTTGAATTCTCTCATTTTGATTTAAGTATTTTATTAGTCACTTCACCAAAGCCAAGTCTTACTCCATTTCGCACACCATATCCTCTCAAGATCACTGAATCTCCATCCTCTATAAAAAACCTATCCTCACCATTAGACAACCTCAATGCTTTCGTTCCATTCCAGGACAACTCTAAGAGACTCCCATAACTATCGGGAGTAGGGCCACTAATGGTCCCACTGGCGTACAAATCGCCAACGTTAATGTTGCATCCATTCACAGTCTGATGGGCTAGTTGCTGAAGTATATTCCAATAGAGGTATTTATAATTAGATCCTGCTAATTTAGATTCCGGTTCACCCTCAGGTTTCAAGAACACCTCAAGATTTATATCATAATGACTATCACCTGAATAGGCCAGATAATCTAAAACTGGAGGATCTTGCTTTGGACCGGGTACTTTAAAAGGTTCCAATGCCTCCAAAGTGACCACCCATGGTGAAACCGCTGAAGCAAAATTCTTTCCAAGGAATGGACCTAATGGAACGTACTCCCACCCTTGAACATCTCTAGCTGACCAGTCGTTGAACAGTGTGAATCCAAAAATGAAGTCCTTTGCATTTCCTGTTGTAATGGATTCTCCCAGTGTTGTCGATTTACCAGTGATAAAAGCCATTTCCAATTCAAAGTCGAGTTTTTGAGTTGGACCAAATTCAGGACTTACTGCACCCCTTTTCATCATTTGACCTTTTGGTCGATGAATTGGCGTACCACTTACCACAATGCTGCTCGCTCGACCGTGATAGCCGACGGGTAGGTGTTTCCAATTGGGAAGGAGTGCATTTTCGGGATTGCGAAACATACATCCTACATTGTATGCATGCTGCTCACTGGAGTAAAAGTCTGTGTAATCACCAACCTTTATGGGCATCAGCATCGATACACTACCCTCTTGATGAAGAATGTGTTCCTGATCCTTTGGATTATCTCTTAATAATGGGTTGTCATCACAAAAAATTTCAGACAGCTTGTTTCGCACAGTATTCGTAATGCTCTTACCCAGCGCAATGAAAGGGTTAAGTTCTGATTGCTCAAAAATGCCCTGTGGTAAATTGAGGTTATCCAAATAGCCTAACTCCATTAAGGCATGCAAGTCAATGACCTTCTCACCAACAATGGACCCAACTCGAGGTAAATTGTTACCTTCCTTAAAAACACCAAAAGGCAGATTCTGAATTGGAAAATCAGAATCTGCCTTTACGTTTATCCAGGATTTTAAGCTGGGGTCATTTGCCTCTATCATGGGATGTTGCTTCTGAATTTATCAACTACAATGATAGAGGGTTCAATTTTTATGACAAAATAGGAGTCTACAAATTGCCTGTTGCAACTAGAACTGCCTCCAAAATACCATTAGGTAGCTCGAATCCAGCAAAGAAAATTCCCACTCCAAATACTTTTTGTTTGTCTTTTACCACGGTTAATGCCAATGGCAAAAAGCTTACTGACATTAATGCATAAAACACAATGAAAAGAATGATAAGTATGGTTAAAACAAAGTGATTATCGATAAAATAAATACCAGTAGTCACGAGAAGTGTAGCCAAAATACTCAACAAAATAGCTGAGTATACAGATCGGGTCTCGGCGAACTTACTCATTGGCAAGGACAAGACAGCAACGGCAGCCAATATTATGGATGCTAAGCCGTCTCCAGTTACTCCGAATATCGAAAATCCTTTCTCTTCAAACCAGGTTGGGAACAAGTTGAATAAGATAGTGGTCACGATACCTAAGGCCATTCCTAAAAAGAAGGCATAGGTAAAATCAGATTTACCGACTTCTGTCAATTTCGGCTTGTCGGTAATAATGGTGCTGTTTTTTCTAAGTAATAACCCACTAAAGAATACTGCTACTCCACCTACTACGAATGTCAGTGGTGCTCCAATGAAATTGATTAAGTCAACAATTACCGGTTCAATGGAATATAACAAACCATATACTATGGTTAATATCGCCATAGCTGTTGGCAGCTTCTTTGTAGGAACAAACAATTCAATAGTAGATAGTGCCGGACTCGTAAAAATGGCCATAGAGAACAACCATAGGGTGATCAATACTGGTAAGATCCATTTGAATATTGGTCCCGGATGGACGAATAATGTAAATGCTGTAGCCATGAAAATCATAGCTGCGAAGCTTACTCCTGCCGAAATGATTGGCAAACGTTTCCCCGCTTTCACTCTAAACTTATCTCCCAGCCTACCAGCTATTGGAGGAGCAATCACCATGATGATTCCCTGAACGATAAATAAGAAGAGGGTTAAGTCTGTAAAATTGTACGTCTCAAGAAGTATGGGCTGGTAATTATAATAAGCAATCCACCCGATAATTACTGAGGCATAAAGCGTTGCTAAACTCAGCAACTGCTTCCATAAAATTTGAGAATTTTCTTGAATAGTTGTCTCAGAGCTGGAGACAGAACTTATTGCTGGACTATAATCCATGATAGATAGTGTGTTAAGTTGATAGTTTACAAATACTAGAATAAATGTCTAGGTAAACTACGTACCTATAAAGCCTATTAGATTTCAATTGTTTAAAATATTTTGTATCCGAGGTAACGAAATGTGTTTTAGTTCTCATGTAAAATATCATTTCTTCTAATCTCATGCCAACTTTCTAATTTCATACTTGAATTACGAAAAATCTAATTGAGTGGATTGAATAATCGCAATTCGTTAGAACGGACAGAATATGTTTAAGACCTAAGTTATATTCTAGCTCTTATTCCCACTTAATTATTTTAAATTTGCCGGCTTAATTCAATGTACAAAGAATTCTAATTTTCTCAATGGAGATTTCGACTAAATACGACCCAATACAGACCGAGGACAAATGGTATAAATATTGGATGGAAAACGGCTTTTTCAAGGCAAGTGTAAACCCTGATAAAGAACCTTATTCTATCGTCATTCCACCTCCAAACGTCACAGGAGTATTGCATATGGGCCACATGCTCAACAATACGATACAGGATGTATTGATCAGAAAAGCTCGAATGGAAGGCAAAGAGGCGTGCTGGGTTCCAGGTACTGACCATGCGTCTATTGCTACTGAAGCAAAAGTAGTGGCCATGCTTCGCGAAAAAGGGATAAAGAAAAGTGACCTTTCTCGTGATGAGTTCATGAAATATGCCTGGGAATGGAAAGAGAAGTATGGAGGAATTATTCTAGAACAGCTAAAGAAACTAGGTGCTTCATGTGACTGGGATCGTACTGCATTTACCATGGATGATGACTACTATGCAGCAGTTATCAAAGTATTCATTGACCTATTTAACAAAGGCTTTATTTATAGAGGTCTTCGCATGATTAACTGGGACTGTGAAGCAAAAACAGCCCTTTCTAATGAAGAAGTTATCTACAAGGAAGGTGGCGAACAAGCCACTCTTTACTATGTAAACTATAAAATCAAAGACTCTGATGAGGTTGTAACGATCGCTACAGTTCGTCCAGAGACCATTTTAGGTGATGCAGCTATAGCAGTAAATCCTAATGACGAGCGTCACGCACATTTGATTGGTAAAAAAGCGATCGTTCCTTTCGTGGAGCGTGAGATTCCTATCATTGGTGACACCTACGTGGAATTGGATTTCGGTACAGGATGTCTAAAAGTAACGCCAGCTCATGATCCAAATGATTATGAAATTGGTCAGCGTCACAATTTAGAAGTAATCGACACCATCAACCTGGATGGAACACTCAACGAGAACTGCGGTATTGAGAAGTATGTAGGCAAGGATCGTTTCGCTGTAAGAAAAGAGATTGTAAAAGATCTGAAAGAAGCTGAATTCTTAACCAAGGAGGAGCAGTTCACCACAAGAATTGGTCGATCCGAAAGAACCAACACCGTGGTAGAGCCAAAACTATCTCTTCAGTGGTTCATCAAAATGAAAGAAATTTCCAGAACTGCTCATCAGGTGGTAATGGAAGACGAAATATTGCTTCACCCACCAAAATTCAAAAACACTTACAACCACTGGATGGACAATGTAAGAGACTGGTGTATTTCACGTCAGTTGTGGTGGGGACAAAGAATCCCAGCCTACTACTATGGAGAAGGTGAGGATGACTTTGTAGTAGCAGCAAACATAGAAGATGCGATAGCCTTAGCTAAAGAAAAATCTGGAAACAGCAACATATCTGAAGCTGACCTAAAGCAAGACGAGGATGTATTGGATACATGGGCTTCTTCATGGTTGTTCCCGTTGGCAGTATTTGATGGGTTCAACGATGAGTATTTTGATCAGAAGACAGGTAAAATCATTCCAGGTAAGAATCCAGAATTGGATTACTTCTACCCTACTGATACGTTAGTAACTGCTCCGGAGATCTTATTCTTCTGGGTAGCCAGAATGATTATTGCCGGATATGAATACAAAGGTGAAAAACCATTCAAAAATGTATACCTGACTGGTATCGTTCGTGATAAACAACGCAGAAAGATGTCTAAGTCATTGGGGAACTCTCCTGATCCACTAGACCTGATCAAGGAGTATGGTGCTGATGGCGTGAGAACCGGTATGTTGTTCTCCTCTCCTGCTGGAAACGACTTATTGTTTGACGAGAAGTTGGTAGAGCAAGGAAGAAACTTTGCTAACAAGATCTGGAATGCCTTCCGTTTGGTAAAAGGTTGGGAAACCAGTACTGAGGCCCAACCTGAGGTGAATAAGCTAGCGATCGATTGGATTGAAAACAGATTCAACCAGGCAAAAGCGGAACTAGAGGATCATTTCAGCAAATACAGATTATCTGACGCTTTGATGACGTCTTATAAACTTGTATGGAATGACTTCTGTAGTTGGTACCTGGAGTGGATCAAGCCAGCCTACGAGCAGCCTATTGATCAGGCTACTTATGACAAAACTTTGGAGTTGTTTGAGTCGGTAGTGAAATTGCTTCACCCGTTCATGCCATTTATCACAGAAGAAATCTGGCAAAACATCAGTGAAAGAAGTACTGAAGAAAGTTTGATTGTATCTAGCTGGCCTGAAACCAAAGCTAGTGATGCTCAGGTATTGGAAGAAGGTGAATTGTTATTTGAGATCACTTCCAACATCAGAAACCTTAGAAGCAGCAAAGGTATCTCTCCAAAAGAAGAGTTAGAACTTGCAGTAAAAACAGATAAACCTGAGCTAATCAAGAAGATTGGTTCATCTATTGCTAAGCTAGCAAATGTCTCTAAGCTCGATATCATCGACGAGAAGCCAGACAACTGCTTCAGCTTCGTGGTGAAGTCGCATGAACTATTTGTTCCGGTATCTGAAGAAATAGATGTAGAAGCAGAACGTGCTAAGTTGACTGAAGAGCTGAACTATACAAAAGGATTCTTGAAATCAGTAGAGAAGAAACTTAGCAATGAGCGATTTGTGGCTGGGGCTCCAGAGCAGGTTGTTGCAATGGAGAAAAAGAAGCAAGCTGATGCTGAGGCTAAAATCGCTTCACTGGAAGCAAGTCTTGCATCACTAGGATAAATGAAAGTCCTGAATATACCAGGATGGAAAAATTCAGACAAGGGTCACTGGCAATCTCTATGGGAGACTAGTGACCATTCTGTTTTTACAAGAATTGAGCAAGATGATTGGGATAATCCTAAAAAGGATGAATGGGTTCCTAAAATTGCTCAAGCAATCCAATCAGCAGGACCAGAAGTATTGATTACCGCTCATAGCATAGGTGTCGCTGCATTTATACATGCAGTTCAGGAATATGACATCAAGGTAAAAGGTGCCTTATTAGTAGCTCCAAGTGATGCCGAAAAGCCAGGTTATCCAAAAGAAATTACCGGATTCGCTCCTATTCCAAGAATCAAGCTACCTTTTCGATCTATCGTGGTAGCTAGCGGCAATGATCCTGCGGTCCATATTACACGAGCCACAGAGTTTGCCATCGACTGGGGAAGTACTTTATATGTGCTAAAAGAAGCTGGTCATATCGAAACCAAGAGCGGTTATGGAGAATGGTTTGAAGGATTGAGGTTGTTGAAGTCACTTACTCAGAAGTAATGCTTTTACTTTCTAATTACCTCCAAAAGAATTAACTAGTATCCAATAATTATAAAAAGACATCAAAAATGGGTGGATTAGAAATACTAACAATCAGTATCATTATCGGAGGAGTACTTGGATATTACTTCAGAAGTAAAAAGATCAAACCAATTCTGGGAGTGATACTCGGAGTATTTGGAGCCGCAGTTATGGGATACTTACTGACTGAGATGGTCTACAGATCCACCTTCACTATTCCCCTATTTGCCATCATTGGTTCCTGGTTTTTTAACTTTATTGCAGCCAGGTTTGTGAAGTAATTAGACTTATACAAGCTTGACTTCCATTGGAGATAATGGTATTTTACCAGTAGTATAATGATTTATAACGCTTCATGGAACCAAGTTTTATCAAGTATCTGACATCAATTCTATTAATAGGTTTAGGTCTTTTTTAATTTATTAACCCTGAAAAAGCATTTAAAATGTAAGGATTCACATTCATAGCAATTTTTATAGGCTTTTGTGAGTGTGGGACAGATCAATTATTTTAGTACCAGTCAGCAAAGTATGGATATGGGTATCGTGCCTGGTTTCTATTAAAGGTAAATCATCAAAAATTCAATGACAGTTCAGAGAAGCCCTGACAAGGCATATTAGACAATGAACAACCAACCAACCATATCAACATCCAACAAGTCAATTGCAGTTCTACCTTTTGTCAATATGAGTACCGATGTTGAAAATGAATACTTCAGCGATGGCATTACCGAGGAGATCATCAATGCACTAACCACGATCAAGGGTTTAAAAGTCATTGCCCGTACTTCCTCCTTTGCGTTCAAGAATAAAAATATTGATATAAGAACCATAGGTAATCAGTTGGGAGTAAGCACTGTTTTGGAGGGGAGCGTTAGGAAAGCCAAAAACAGGGTTCGCGTTACGGCACAGCTAATCAGTACTGATGACGGTACGCACTTCTGGTCAAAGAATTTCGACCGGGAACTTGAGGATATTTTTTCGTTACAAGATGAGATCAGTATACTTCTTGCCGACCAAATCAGAGAAAATTTTGGTCATATTGAAATTCCGTCTGTGCTCCATGCAACCCCAACTCATAATATAAAAGCTTATGATTTATGGTTGAAAGGGAGTTATCATCTAAAAAGGAAAGATTTTGAGGACATTAAAGCTGCCATGAAATTCTTCAAGGCGGCAATTAAAGCTGACCCTAACTATTCAGAAGCTTACGCTTATTTGGGAGAAGCGTATATTCAAGCTGCGGCCTTCAATATGTTCCCAAATGATGAAGGGAATAACCTGGCAAGAATTGCCGCCAAAAGAGCCATAGAATTAAATGAAGAAAATGCAAAGGCACATTTGGTTCTGGCCTATATCGAACTGTTCTCTGATTGGAATTGGGACGATGCTCTGATATCGTACGATAAGGCAATAAAATATGGACATCCTGACCAAAATGAGTTCATATCCTATTATTATATATTTATCGAGGAGGATTTTGATAAAGCAATTCAAGTAGCGAAAAGGCAGATTGAAACTGACCCTCTTGATGTTCATACCCATTGGCAATTGGGCTTGATCTATTATTTTACCCGACGTTTTGAAAATTCAATTGTTGCATTTAATAAAGCCCTGGAAATTGACCCTAATTATGCAGAGGCACTTCGTTTTCGGGGTTTGGTCAATGGGTATTTGGGGAAATATAAGGATGCATTAATTGACATCAACAGGGCACTTGAACTTATAGGCGGCCTGGGACTTGCCAACTTTGATTTACTGGTGGTGAAAATACTAATGGGTAAGAATGAAGAGGTCTTAGCGATCTTGAAAAAAACAAAATTCCTGGACTCTTCTGATCCTGCAATTTTATATTCACTCTTAAATATGCCTAAAGAAGCCATTCACTGGTTAGATAAGGCGTACGAAGAACGCTCGGTAAATATGGCGACCCTGAAGGCTTTTTGGGTCTGGGATAATCTTCGGGAAAATGCCCGGTTCAAAGAGATTTACGCCCAAATGAATTTTCCCCCGTCCATTGAAAACAAGCCTAATCTTGAGCCTATAACAATTGCTGAACCCTCTTTAATTAACGCCTCCTTATTTAGCAAAAGTGAAATAGAATCTCATTTGGAACAATTGGATAAGCTAATGAAAGAAGATGAAGTCTATTTAGACCCAACAATTTCATTAAGGCAATTAGCAGAAAAGCTGGATATGCAGCCCAATAAATTATCCTGGTTACTCAATGAGCAAATCGGCAAGAATTTTAATGAATACATCAATGCCTTCCGCTTGATTTCTTTCAAAGAAAAAGCACTCGACCCAAAAAACAACAACCTCACACTTTTGGGTTTGGCCTATGAAAGTGGCTTTAGCTCCAAAACGGTATTCAATGTTTATTTTAAAAAAATGGAGGGTATGACTCCAAAAACATGGATCAAATCTCAATAAAGTAAAATGACAGGAGCTACTAACCAAAAGTTCACCCCCTATCAGTATCTCTTAGTAGCGATTATTACAGTAGTTTTCCTAACTATTGTTTTGGACTTCATGCTTACCTCAGCATTATCAGCGATCCTTCTTCCAAAACTTGAGATCACTACCCAGCAGTTTGGTTTACTTGCGTCTGCATATCCAATTAGTGCAGGTATATCCGCAATTTTATTATCCGGTTATGCCGACAAATTTGACCGGAAAAAATTACTCCTATTCTTTTACTCAGGCTTTTTGCTGGGTGTCTTGTTTTGTACATGTGCTCCTTCTTACCACGTATTGGTTGTTGCACGGATTATTACAGGCACATTTGGAGGTGCTGTTGGCCCCATTTGTTTTGCCATCATAGCTGATCTATTTGAGACGAACCAAAGAGGAAGGGCTATGGGATTTCTACAAATGGCTTCTGCAGGTAGTCAAATTTTGGGTTTACCACTTGCTCTCTACCTGGCTTCTGAGTGGGATTGGCATTTAGCTTTTGGTTTGATTTTGTTCATAGGAATCATTGCGGCTTTTCTCATTATTTGGAAAATCAATCCTGTGCATAAACACCTGCTCATTCCAGCAAAAGTCAAGCCCCTACTTCACTCACTAAAAATTATTAGTAATAGAAATTATCTAATTGTGTTTTTCAACAACACCCTTTTGGTAGCTGGAGATGTTATTTTGATGACCTTTAGTTCTGCATTTTGCACCAACAACCTTGGAGTAGATCTTGATAAGCTCCCTTTACTCTATGGGGTTGCCGGTGCTGCTACTTTCGTATTCTCCCCAATTATCGGTCGATTGACAGATAAATATGGAACACTAAATATTTTCGTGGTTGGGACTATAATTATGATAATCACGGTGACCGTTTTTACAAACCTGGGAATAAATCCTCTTTGGTCTGTTATCATCGTTCATACGCTAATTTTTCTGGGAGTTAATGCACGAAGCATCTCATCTTCAGCTATTGGAACGATTATTCCCGAAACAGAAGATCGAGGAGCATACATGGCGGTGGATGCGGCCATGCAACTGGCCATTGCAGGTATGTCCGCCGTGCTAGCAGGGCTGATAGTATTTCAATCGGAAGATGGGATGATAAATAACTTTCCTACCTTAGGTGCAGTGGTAGTTTCATTAATGATCCTAACCATTGGATTGATGTTTATCATTGATCGAATGGCAAAAAAGAAGAATAACGCAACAGATTAAAGTTTTGATATTCTACATTTTGCAAGCTTCTAATTAATCTGAAACAATTGAAAAAATTATTAATTAGGTATCATATAAGGTCGAAAATTGTCTGGATAGTGGTCTGCTTCCTTAGCCAATGTCTGTCGCATGAAAATGCATTAGCTAATGTTTCGAATAACGCCATTAATATTACACTACAACCACCAGAACAGGAACCCAAGAAAAACAAACTAAAAATTCTAAGGCAAACCATTCGTGGGCAGGTCATAGATGAGGATAGCAAATTACCGCTGATTGGAGTGACAGTATTGATTGAAGACTCTTCTCCACCTATTGGTGCAACTACTGACATTGATGGAAATTTCCGGATTGAAAAAGTGCCAGTCGGGCGCGTGAATCTGCAACTTTCACATATCGGTTATGAGAAAAAAGTAATTCCAAATATTGTGGTGAATTCCGCCAAGGAAGTGATCTTAAGCCTTACCCTACACGAGTATACTACCAAAATGAAGGAGATGACTTTGGTAGCACAAATGGACAAAGGATCTCCAATCAATGACATGGCATTGGTTAGCGCCAGATCAATATCTCCTGAGGAGTCAAACAGATATGCGGGGCCTTTTAACGACCCAACCCGAATCATGTCAAACTACGCTGGCATAGCATCAACTCAGGATGGTAGCAACGACATTATCGTTCGGGGCAACTCGCCTAAATACATCCAGTGGAGATTGGAGGGTGTACAAATCACCAATCCAAACCACTTCGCCAATCAAAGTGGGGTCGGTACAGGAGGCATCAGTGCACTCAACAACAATCTGCTGGCTACTTCCGATTTCTACACCTCCGCGTTCCCTGCTGAATATGGAGATGTCTTGTCTGGAGTGTATGACATCAAATTAAGATCGGGAAACAATGAACGCTTTGAAGGGGTATTTGGAGTGGGTATCATGGGTACGGACATTACCCTGGAAGGCCCACTTAAAAAGGGCTATACTGGCTCTTACCTTATCAACTATCGTTACTCTACTATCACACTGATGAGCAACCTCGGCCTGGTGGACCGCAGTGGTGTTACTATTTTTCAAGATGGCGCATTCAAAATCATGCTACCTTCCAAAAAGCTGGGTACTTTTTCGATCTTTGGTTTAGGTGGTTATAGTGGGTTTGACATGGAGGATATGTCAGGCTTGGAAGCTGTGGGATCTCCTGGTCATAGCGCTCAATTGAACAATCTGTCTAAAGACCATGCTACGAAATCCTATCTTTTTAATACTGGCATCAATCACTCGATCAGCTTATCAGAAAAAAGCTATCTCAACACTTCTATTGCATACTCTACTGATGGCATCAATGATGATGTGCAAGCTCGATATATTTCTCCTGCACAAACTGGAAGCTCATCTTACAAATATTTTGAAGGAGACGTAAGCAAGTCAACCTACCGAGGAGCAGTGACCCTTCATTACAAAATCAACAATCGGCATAAGCTACAGGCAGGATTTAAATATGGATATTTCAGCTATGACTATTTCCAGCAGCTGCAAAAAGATACTGTATCTGCTCAGAGCGTGCTCGCTAATTTTAACCAGCAAATGAGCACACTTAGGAATTTCATCAGCTGGAAATTTCAGGCATTCGATAACCTCACATTTATTACTGGCATCCATCAGATGAATGAATTATACAATCAGAATCGAACCTTAGAGCCAAGATTTGCCATGAATTGGGGGCTAAACCCCACAGTTGATCTCACACTTGGATATGGTAAGCACAGCTCCATGGAAAGTGTTCATAACTATTTTGCCAAAGTACCCGATGACCAAGGCGCACTCACAGAACTAAACCGCAATCTTGGACTGCTAAAAGCAAACCATTACACGTTTGCAATAGAGAAACGATTTCGGTCCGATTTAAAAGCAAAATTGGGATTATACTATCAGTGGCTTTATAATTTGCCAGTAGCGAATGAAGACACTAGCTACTACGCCACAATAAACGAAAGAATAGACTATGAATATGTAGATCTTGTCAATGAGGGGAAAGGCAAGAATTATGGAGCGGAGCTTACTATCGAAAAATTCTTTAACGACAGCTATTACTTCCTGATCAATATGTCGCTCTTTCAATCAAAGTATAAAACCCTGGAAAATAGATGGCGAAACACACAATATAATGGTGAGTATATGGCCAATATCTTAGCTGGAAAGGAATTCTTCAATCTTGGCAAAAAGGACAATCAGGCGCTCACGATTAACCTAAGAGTATATATAGGCGGAGGAAGAAAAATAGTGCCGCTTAGAAGAGATGATCAAGGCCAACTAAATGTAGATCTAGCCAATGACCGGTACTGGGACTATGACAAAGCTTATGAATCATCGCTTGACGACCTGTATCAGATGGATCTCTCCATGAGTTACAAGTGGAATAAACTAAAAACAACGCACGAATTTTACCTCAATCTCTATGATATGACTGGTGCTAAAGGAAGAATATCAGAGTATTATGATGAAAGTGAACCTGATAACATCGGTTATATCACGCAGGTTGGATTCTTCCCTAACCTCATGTATAAGGTCTATTTCTAAATTCAATTTGAATAATCGAATTTTCGATGGATTGACAAGAACTCACCTCTGATAGTAAACGAGGATACAAGAGCCGGAGCGAATTTATTTTTGACCGAAATCAATCATTTTGGTGGATGTAGGATGAGTCTCCAAGGCCTCTGAAATGATCATTAGCTCTTTAATAATGTATGTTTTTTTCTGTAAGCCAAGAAACCAATTGCTAAAAGGGTACTCTCCACAGGGGTGAACAAAGGCAAAAAAGCACCTCCCTATTAACGAAAGAGTAAATTATACCCATTTTGTTGTTCAAACTTAAACCAGTCTAAAAGGTTCCAAATCTCACTTTTAAGTTCCGAATATCATTTTGGAACGATTCACCTTCCTGTACTCATCATCTTTGACCTATCAATTCGATAAAACAAGTAGATGAACCAGGGATGACGGTTCCTTTCTCCTTCACCCAAATAACTTTTGACACAGGGGACACTTTGCAGCATCGGAGATTATAAAAAATAAAGAACTCATTAAAACTGTTATTACCATGAAAAATCTAACTACAATTCTATTAATTCTATGCACATTAGGTGCTTTTGCACAAACAAGCTCAACGGAAAGTGAAGACACTGAAGTAACCCATAAGTGGAGGGTGAGTATGCCTTATATAGTTCCAGATGAGCTTATCTCTGGTTATAACAGTCGCACAAGTATCCAAA
>PBTY01000090.1 GCA_002729235.1 Rickettsiales bacterium
AAATCTCATTACCATGCCGAATTGGTACATTCTCCTTTTTATCCATTTTGATTTACATCGATTGTGTAAACCTATTTCAGGACAAGACACCTGACCAAACGGCTATTAATAGTTTCCCACCCGCCTTCAGGCTAAGGCCTGATCACCAGCACGAATGCAAGAGATTTCCAAGCAAAGTCTGTCGTTCTATTTTTCGTTATCCGTGCGATTGGTCAACCGAACGTCGGCCCGGTTGATTTCAAATACGCTATTCTCAGCGATTAGGAATTTGCCTGTGAACACGGGGACGCCTAGTCTTGCAGGCCAACGCTCTGTTAAGGCACAGCTCACCACCAGCACGTCATTCCGGAAGTAGCGCAGCGGATATCCGGAATCTCTTAAAACTCTTAGCAGAATCTGAATAGCTCACAGATCATCTGTCTTTTATATGTGTTCGCTTAATTGCTCAAGCCGCTGGGCTTTTACTTTTTTCATTGATAAAAAAGTAAACAAAAAATCTAGGCAAAATAATCACTCCCAACACACAGCCCACCGCACCCTCGGTATTTTGCCATGCCAGCCCGCCTGGATGTAGATTTGATTCTACTTAACATAATAATTAATTAGTAGAATCATCTTATTCAAGGCTTCCGGTTAAAATGTCTTTTCCGCACTTGCTGCAAACCCGTGTGACCAAACTTCCAGAATCAATCGGGTATGCATGGATTTTGTTAACATCATCCGGTAGCACCACCTTAATTAAACTTCCAGAATTTTGAAATGCTCCATCCAAAAAGGTACTGCCAGCATTTTCATTTGCCAACCACAGGATATTCTTTCTCCCACTATCATCAATTTCAACACTTCCTGAAAACAAAGTATTCACTGTGTAATCCTTATATGTTAAATAACTGGGATCAACAAATACAGAAACTAGTCCACTTTGTGTGACAGGTAAAGTATGTTTTAAGAATTTAGTAAGTTGATATGCACTACCTGTGAAATTTAAATTTTCGGAACCTGAGGGATTCAGATAACTCTCTTCAGTGGCACATTTATGACAATAATAACTTCCCATTACAATTCATTTTTCATTTTCTCAAAGGCATAACTCTCAACAACTCCTTCATGGTATGCTGATTCAGATTGATACCATACTCAGTCTTGACTGCTGAGTCAGTGAATAGCTGATTAGGTTCTTTCCAGACCGTACTTGGAAACAAATACTTGGTTGGTTTCTGACCATCTATAAACAAGACTAAGCCAATCCAGAGGTCATCTCTCAAGCCTTGTTGAAGATCAGCTTTGGAGACGTAAGAATAGTTTGTTTTCTCAATATTGATTTGACGGCACAGAATATCGTACTCTGACTCCCCTACTCGATTAATTACCTTAAAGTGTGCTCCTTTATGATTTAGGTAACTCTGGATAACATGATGATTTTCAGAGAGTAAGAATGCAGTTTTCATGATGGTCTCTGCAAGCTGATCTAGCTTGGAAGGTGGACGAAGTTCTGACCAATTATAGCTCATTTGACTGCTGTTTCACTTTCTTCAAGTTGATGAATAGATAATGACCTCCATTTGTCTGGGAAGAAAGGAGTTTGAAAGTAATAATGAGCAAGATCTAGAAGGAAACCATAACCGACTGATTCAGTTCTATATTCGTAAGAAAATTCTTGTTTTCTATCATTAAACCTTTCGATAAATCCCTCAAAAGAAAGTGGTTCATGTAAATCTTTTGTTATTCTAATCTCTGATTGGTATCCATCATCTACACTTTTTGAAAATAATTGTTCTTCCAAATCATTATCCTGGTCTTCTATAAACCCTTGTGATTCCGATGAAGCACCATGAAAAGGCACGAAAAGACCGAGATCAACCTCTTTATCAAGAATAAAATCTCTTATTTCATTATACTCTTCCTCCATATTTAGGATAACTGTATATTCTAAAAGAGCGGCAAGAATTGGAGATGTGCTATCAGAATAGAAAATCGTTTTTTCGCCTGACGAAGCTAATCGCACCACATTTTCTTTACTGTTATTAGCATCTGGTAAACAGTCATACATTTCCTTTCCTCTTTTTAAATACCAAAATATATTCCGTAAGTAGGTTTTGGCATTTTCATAATCTCCGCACTTCATTTGAGCATTAAGAGCCTGCATAATGGGTATTGAATGGATATCAAGCATAGGTCTGCACAATACCATATTGTTTGATATGAGTTCGTTTATTACTGAAACGACACCTTTTGTATTAGCTTCTCCCAAAACTTCTGTTTCTATACGAATCACCAAGAGGAGATAATGAAAATAGTCGAACGATCTCAAATTGAAACCCACTTGTTCGTACCTGCCACCCTTTTTCGAAGAAAGACCGTTTTTTATACGCGATGTGTGGTAGGTTCTTTTTAAATAGAGTTGAAGTACATGAACAAAATGGATCAATACCTGAGTGAAGTATTGTAAAACCTTCTCATCTTTTTCCAATTTGTTTTTCAAAATCCAATACCAAAATCTTATGATGAGATAGGTACTGTAGCGTTTTGCAATGTCTAGGTTATTGATTTTTTCTGATTCAGTATAAATAACAAAAGCTATCAGCTTGAGAGATTCGAACAGAAGTCGCCATTTTCTCTGTATAGTTTTCTTATAGCCAGTCCATGTATGTTTTGTAAAAATGTAATCAAGAAGCTCATTGAAATGAGGCGAAATTCCTTGAGTTGAATTTAAATTGATTAGTACCCTGTTGAATAGGCTTGTTGACTTGGCATCCGTCAATAAATGCGCTCCAAATAAATGCTCTGAAAATAAGATGGTCAGTCTAGAGATATCCCACCTATCATATGTCGTATTAGGCCTGGCTGTTGAAAGTTTTGTAAATAAACTATCTAGTGTACTCTGAACATTACCTTTTGCTTCTCCATTATGAACTATCACGATTTTTAGAGGTAAATGCTGAAATCGCGGATAGGCAGAAACAAAATCCTCAAATGTAGATTCTATAAGAGATTCGTATACTCCGTCTTTTTTTCTCAGGCCCGATTCTGTAATATTTCTGTCACCACCTCCCTTTAATTCAAAATAGAACCTCTTTTTGATTCCATCATCATCATCGCCAATCGCAACTATATCCTTTCCATATTCCTTCAATCCAAGTTTTTGAGCTGGTTTGGACAAAACCGTGAAATTCATTGCCTCTAAAAGTATTGGGAAAATTGTGTTCAACTCACTCTTTTCTGTGAGTGATTCCAAATATTCCTTAACGACTATAGGCTTAAGATTCATAAAGCATTATCAAACTGTTTAACCATAAATTCATACGATATTGGGTCTGCAATTCGCCTGTAGTCAATCCAGGTTGAATGCTGAATATGAGACAGGGGGCTCACACTTTGATCTTGTAGTTTCCAGCTCTTACCTCTGACTATAGTTACAGACTTCATCATGCTCATGAAAGAGCTTCCATCCTCAGAAACCTTCTTCATCATTTTGGCTTGCTGCTCGTTTTCCAACCGATAATAGAGTTCCATGAGTTCTCTCTCATTCTCCAAAGGATTTAAATCATCATATTTTTCCTTATTTTCCGTGTATTTCTGATATTCCTTATGGTAATCCTTAATTGGTTCTAGAAATTGATTGGTGTTATCAATGTTCTTTTCTAACCACTCCATTAATAAACCATATGCTTCTGTGGTCAGAAGTTTTAATATATTTTGCATATGCTCAATAACATTTTCGCTTTCTGACTGCTGAAGGTTTTTAAGGACTGGAAGAAGTTTTTCAAATGAATGAGGAGCATGGTAAATACAATCAATGGCATTAAATTGAAATTCCTCTGGAACAGATAGTAAGTTGATTTCATTAGCAATTCCATCGTAAGCAAGAATAATTTCAATTGGCAGTAACCCAATTCTGTACCCAGGATTAAATAGATCACAGATGTACTTCTCGGTTTCAACTCTATTTGATCTCCAAAAATGTGAAATAGCTTCTTGAAAAAGCCTATTGACTCCCATTGACCCATTTGCTTTATGGTAGCTTACAAGTAATGAAAATAGATATTTGGGATTTTTATAATGATTAAAAAATCGCTTTATAACATTGAAATTCTTTGTTGTTGAGATATATGTAATCAGCAGTTTAAATTTTTCTTCTTCATAATCTTCTAGATAGAGGGAAATTACATTCATAGTAATATCAGCTACTTCTTTGCTGATTTTTAGCAGCTTATCGAGTTCGAGAAAGCATTTTTCTCTCAGGATTTTGGTCGAGGCTCCATTCTCAATTATTCTACAAAATAAAAATGCTTGATCATCCCGAAATTCATTGGATTCTCTAATTGCAAGATCAAAGCTCTCTTCCAGTTCAAGTATCTTTTTCAAGTTAAGTCTAGGTATAGTTCCAAAATCAGCCGGATTCTTGGAGCTAGCCAAATCAATTGCCATATTGAATAAATCTTCCTTTCCTGAATTATGAATGCTAATAATCAAGTTTGATCTAATGATTGGAAACGGGTAGTTTAAATCTGACGTTTGATCAAGTAATTCTTTCGCTAAACTAATATTGCGTTTCCCCACTTCTCTAAGAAAGCTGTATAGGTAATGGTTGTCCTTATTCTCAATATCCTTCTCAAGTACTTTTAGCACCTGTTCCGATGTAATGCTTGCTTTAACTAAAAAGCCATAGAACCACTTGTCGAATAGGAAGAGATTTCTAGTCTTTTCTTTAGCTAAAGATTCTCTAAATTCAATTATCCCCACGCTTCCTGAAGACTGCAAGGAATGCAATACGTGAATTCTTAATGGATCTAAAATGAAATCAAAAGCATTCACAAAGTTGTGCTTGTATAGAGATTTTAAATGACCATGATAATCCTCTATCTGAGAAAAAGCATCTTCAATATTTTTAGATAATGGAGCATCTAAGTGATCTTCAATTAAGGAAATAAGTTTTAGGGAGATAAGGTCATTGGAGTAGTCAATAACGAGCCCTTTATTATTTTCAATTAGAACACCGCTTGCTAATAATTCTTCAAAATCTGATCGCCGAGTTGTAGGAATTGCTTTGTCCCTTGAAAGGAAAATGTGATCAAAAAGTATTTCAAGTTCTTCTTCTCGAGACATAAGCTGTCTATTATTTGGTTTTAATGAAAATAATAAATGGAGTTAAGTGTGGAATAAATTTACGAAACGGTTTTTAATGTTTTGTACCTGTACCGCACACATTTGCCACTCTCCTTCCCTCTGACCTACATCTCTCACTGCGGCATGGTAATTCCTCAGACAAGGTGTCTCCCATCGGAGGAGTGGCAAAAGAGTGCTCGTTACTGCAATAAAATGAAGTGATTGCTTTTGATTGATGAAATTGGCCTTTGCCCTCAAACTATTAATCCCGCCCCTGAGCCAAAGCTATATTAACATAACCTGCCTGCCAGAGAGGCTCCTTCCCTCCCCGAACCAGACAGTCTCAAAAAACAGAAACTCCTTTTTGAGAAATCAAAGAATAGTTTGGATTAAATAAAGTATTTAGACTACAACTGAATCCGGGTGTTTTCATTTCCATTCTTATGTAGTACTTTATTATTTCGTTAGTCGCCACCTAATACGAAGCAGTGAAGAAATCACATTGGATATTAATATTATCAGTACTCGTCTCATTGATGCTGATTGGATTTATGGTAGGAGTTTTTACCATGAACATTTCCTTCACTCCTCCCATAGATGACCCCAATGTAGATAAAAGTTCCCTACACATTCAAGGTATCCATGCGGATGAGGACATGATGGAGATCATGGAGGTTCTTGGCTATGTTGGTGCAGACATCACCGCAGTAGAAACTCCAGGAATAAAGGTAACAGAGTACGCATTTGCTATAAAAGATGGTAACAGAAGGGTGATTGGATACAACAAAAACGCTCTGGAATTAGCCAATAACATCCTTCCTTATCCTGAAGAGCGTTGGTGTTCCAAATGGATTTTGGCTCATGAAATTGGACATCACCTACTTGATCATGTGAATAATAAAAGACTCTCCAGAAGAGCTGAAGAATTGCAGGCGGATCGCTTTGCTGGATTTGTCATGAGACTATTAGAAGCGGATAGCGCTGAGGCCGTTTTTGTTGTTAAAAATATAATTTTTGATTCTGATCTTGATTATCCTCCAACATATGATAGAGAAGAATATATCCTTAAAGGATGGAATGAAGCCCAGGAGTATATTAACCTACTCACTAACCAGGAACTACAGTTAAAATTATGAGATTCTTATTCGCATTGCTATTAGTCATTTCATCTATGCTTTCAAGGGCTCAAATTGCGTTCTATGATGCACAAAAATTAGCCGCTCTTAGTTCCGATCAAATTGATCTGGTTTTAAAGTATTCAGAAGAGCACGAAAAGCATCTAGATAACCAAAAAAAATCCTTCGAAAATTCAATTGAAACCGCAAAAAAGAAAAATGCGAATGCAATAGCTACTCAAAAACTGCTTATGCTTAGTATAGACGACCTTGAAAGGAAAATCCAGGAAGCCAAGAACAAGGCACAGAGTGATGCGGTACGCAATCAGATCCTCAGACTGAGGAGTGATTTGAATAGAATATATGACCAATTAAGACAAGCAGATGCCGATATCAGAGCTAGTGACTCTCGAATTACCCAGGCACAACTGAGTATTGTAGAGCTGGATAAGAGACAATCCCTAATTTCAAAAGTGGGGTTAAATGGTCAACCAAGTGAAAAGGAGGTTCTTGATAATCTTAAGAAATTTTTAGATGATCCTTTTGATAATTCCGTGAATAAATTGGAGTTTGATTTGATTTATAGTATCCTGGACCGTGTTTTTAAAGAAATCAATAAGAAGTCAGAATTAGAAAAGGCTAATTCAATTGCTGCTCCACTCCTTGGCGTTTTGCCAACGGCCATTTCCGCTTTCAATTCAAAAACAGGCCCATCTGAAAATGATGTGATAAAAGAACTGTCTTTCTATATAGCTGACGAATTCAGAAAGGGTGTCACAGCTAGCTATGTAAAATTCTTCGAAAAGAAACTGGATAGCATTGGAGAACTACAATTACTATTCCCAACAACATACGATATGTTGAAAGAAAGAAATCCCTTCACCTACCCTGATCTGGGCAAAGAATGGAAGGTTACTATAGAAGAAGACTTAAGAAAGTTGCTCCCAAACCTTATCGAGTTCATGGAGATGCCTAACGGCGATCTGAAAATGAAGTTCCTAACCGATACCCGAATAAACACTGTAAAAAATAAGCCTGTCTATAACTACTTAGTGCTTAGCACAGATATTATTTCCAAACTTGTGGACAAGTATCATCCCAGTGATCTTTTTGCTTACCTGGACGCCAAATACTATGAGTCTGATTACAAAATTGGGAAGATTGAAAAAGTTATTCACGGGATAGAAATCATTCAATCGAACCTACGGGATACCACTAAAAGCAAAGCAAACCAGTTCAGCAATATCTGGATCAGCCCTGAGCAGTTCAAACTGCTCAACAACGATAGAAAACTTCACCTGTTCGCTGGCTTGATTTATCAGCAGGACAAGGAGTTTTTTGAACCCATGAAAGCGGCCATTCATGAATCCGGAACCTTCAGCATTGAAAAACTCAAAGCTTTTCAAAAACAGCATCTGATTCCCATACTGGACGTACTCAATAAAATAAAGGAGTATGAGTCTTCTTTGCAATCCAAAGAGGAGTATACGGTATATCTGGAACTCTTTGTTGATTTATTTAAAGTAGTCAGTACCCACTTCGCAGTAGATACTCATTTGGAAGAAATCAACAAGGCGGCAGATTTGATTGCCAACCATAAAACTATTCTAAAAAAGGACTTTGACCAATTGGTCACCAAGATCTCGGATGAGGACTATGTCAAAGCTCTTCTGGACATCATTGACAATGAATTTCTTAAGGAAAAGGTAGACCTGTTCAAAGAAAGGATGACCGATTCAGAACTATTTAATCATTTGTCAAAACCTGAAATCACAAAACTTTCTCAAGCAGAAATTGGTCGTCTTACTGGCTCATTGGAAGATAAGATTAAGCAACTTTCTTTGACCAAAAACTGTAAGATCACCATCGCCGAAATTGAATTAATCAGAAATAGTCAATCTTATTCCAGCATAAAAGCTGAAGTGCTCAAATACAAGGAGCTTATCAATTTATCAGATGCTGAAGTGCTACTATTGGAATATAAAGAGGATGCGACTGATATCCTGAAGCTTTTCGAGGACAATAAACTGTCAGGCAAAGAATGGAACTTGTTGTTGACAAAAGTTAATAATCGCATCGATGATGAATGGTTGGAGTCATTGGATCATGTCTTACACATATATCAGGCCATTAAGGAAAAGAACAATGAAAATCTTCTGACCCACCTGCTTCTGCTGTTAGAAAAAGTGATTGGAGATGAATTGGAAGATAGGTTCCCAACAGCATCGGCTAGAATAGCAACAATTGAAGGTGAAATTAAGATTTTAGCTGACACACTTAAAAAGACTCATGTTCGATTCAATCAGGATAGTCTTGCACAGCGACTCATTGTTTTAAATGAAGAACTCAAAGAATTGGAAGGTTTTAAGCACTACCAGAACACCATTAACCTAATCAGGAAGTTCATGCCCTTTGTCATTGCATTATCTGATACAGATGATCCAGAAGCGATGAAGAAAGTAATTAAAGAGCACGTAGCCCCGGCAAATTCATTCGCAAAGAAGAGGGTCTCTCCTTTCTTTGCCACCATAACCGCTCACCCAGGGCTTTTTCTAAGCTACGAAACACTTAAACTTAATGATGAATCAGCAATGACTGTAGGAATGACTGGCCCGATTGGATTGGAAATTGGAAAAAGGCTTAATTGCAAAAAATGTTCACCTCCTGGTACTCCGACAAAGTTTGTTAACAAAAACAATAAATTGAAAAAAGTATCAGGACATTCAATTTCCCTTTATGGACAACTGGTTGACATTGGGGCCATATTGAACTACCGTATCTCTGATGATTCTGCAGAAGATCTTCCTTCAGAGGTATCCTTCAAGCAAATTTGGTCTCCAGGGGTTTCCCTCAACTGGGGTATTAGAAACACTCCATTGACTCTGGGAATTGGATGGCAATCGGTACCTGAATTAAGAGAAATCAAAATTGATAATGATGATAATCCGACCAATGTAGGTGATATTTCACAAGCTAGCAGGTACTTTTTAAGGCTTTCGTGGGACATTCCTCTCGTTAATATCTATACCAGTGCTAAGTGATAAAACGTCGGTATAAAAGTTTCCTGTACAACTTTAGTAAGTTTGCGATCGGTTTGCAGATCCGATAGATATTCTAAATCTTCAAGTCGGTCATTCTCAGTTGAAAAACGCCCTGTAGTACGTCAATTGCCGCATCATTATGATCACTTGTGGAAACCAAATCCTTAAGATCCTGAATAGCCCCACTGATGTTGGCTCCGCTCTTTTTAGCCCGAACGAAGTATTCTTGATAAAGTTGATGAGCGCTATTATAATCACCCTTGCACAACACGGCGAGAGCGTGATTGAACATGGCATAATAAGCCCACTCATTGTAAGTTATTGCTTTTTTGGAGCTTGCGATGGACTTGTCATAGTCACCCAGGAGGTAGTATGTCCATCCCAGGTTTCCATGTGCATATGAATTAGTAGAATCAAGTGATAGCGATCGTAGGAAATGGTACACCGCGAGATTATACTCTTGCATTTGCAGCAATTCATACGCCAAATCATATTCTAAATCCGGAAACTCAGGTATTTGTGATACTGTTTTAATGTAGTAATGATTAGCAGAATCCTGACTCATTACGGTCTTAAAAGTTTCTATAATTAATCTATAAGTATACTGGTAATGAGTATTGATCCGCAAAGCTTGACCCTCCAATGCCCAACTTTTAGCTGCTTTGTAGAAATAATCAGCAGAAGAATGCATGGTTGCAAGCTTCTCATATTCATTAGCGGCGGTTTTATAATCACCGCTTTCAAAAGATTGATCGGCAGTGAGTGATTCCGTATCCTGGGACCAACTACTAAAACTAGCAGTACTCGCAAGGAAGACTAAAACCCATTTTTTCAGACACATATGATAAATATAGGATAATTCCAGATTCCTCAATAGATGGCTCCTTCCAATGGCATGAAAAAGACAATTATTGCAGAATGAAGAGAATCAACAAGCTTGTTTTCGTTCCAACAATCTAATTGGATTTCCAACATGGAAACAAATAACCTTTGCAGGGATACTTGGAATAGTGATCCTCCAATTTATCTAAAGCTTTGTCTCTAAAAAACTTGTTATCCGGACTACCTGGAAATCTAAATGTAACTCCTAAGGTCCAATAGTGGACCCATAATCTATATCTGATGTTGAGTGGATCCCGTCCTACATAGTATTTGGCAAAATACCCCATGGTCCGATGACTCAACCTCTGATTTTCATAGGTAATGGAGAAAGAGAAAGGACGATCTCTCTTGCTATTGGGGTTATAATTAGAGATATCATCCAAAATCCATTCGTAATCAAACCGAATTTGATCCTGAACTAATCCTGGTACAGTTACTTTGCCATGATCGTTGGTGTGATGATTATTTGTCCTAAAAGGCCACCAGGCTCTCCTTATACTCGTCTTGTATTGAATAAAACCCTCTAACCTATGGTATCCGTATTTCTTAATTTGATCTTTTTCGTATTCAGCTTTATCTAAGTGAAATTCTCTTCGATAATATGCGCCTAAACTGGCTGTATTTAGTCTGTGGAACAAGACGTTATAAACTGTACCTAGTTTGACATAATTGGTTGAAAAATTGCCTGATTTAAAGTCAACGCTATATCTGGAGGTATCAAAAGCGATATTTGGAAACTTAACAGAGTCTATTCGGTCGTAATAATAGACAGTAGAGTCCTGGCCGTTAGAATAATGCATGACTTGTCCATCCAACACCAAACTTTGAAATGGTTTTTCATCTACAAATTTCAAAGTTTCAGTAACTCGTTTGCGCTGCTCAAACTTATATTCCTTCGATATTATGAAAGATTTGTACAGCCCTAATCCAGCCTTTGTATTGAGTGGAACAACAGGTGATGATGTCGTGTTATTCACAATTCTCCAGCTAAATTCAGGATTGATGTACATGGAAAATGTTTTTCGAAATGTAGGCTGACCATCCCGTCCTTTCAGTAATGTAAATGGCATTGAAAAATTACCAGTAAGCATAAAACCATCTGCTCCGTCCTCTTGGCGTAATGGTAGAGACGAATCATCTGTTTGCTGGTAATTATACCCTCTGATAGTACCTAAATACATGGGATTCCAGGTGTCTGCAAAAAGTCGGTGAGACCAGGCCGTTTTAGTCCCTGGCTGGTTATTGTTATACCTGGATTTCCAAATAGCTGTTTCATGAAAAAATGGGAATGGTTGATACAGAAAATAACCCGTGTATTCTTTTGAGGACATGTTTAATCTAACCTGCAACACAGTTGTTCTTAAGAGTTTGGATTCCAAAGGTTTAAGTCTGATTATGATGAATGACTTTTGATCACCATTAGCTAAAAAAGTATGAATGAGATCGTAAGATTGTTTACTAAGTGAATCAATACTGACCTCAATACTTGCATCAAACAGAATAGACTTTCCATTCTCATCTTTAGGATAAAGAATTATGCATGATCTCTTACCTGCTTGAGGTAAGTCATAGTCGGATTCAGGTTTAACAGACGGAAGAGAAAGCAAGGAAAGATCTGATTCTTTGAACTCATTCTTTTCCAATTGAGCGTAATTGAAATCATGGAATAGATACATATCCACAGATTGCGATGTGGCAAAGAAGGATAAGATTAGGCAACAGATAGAAATGAGTATTTTCATGTGATGAAATTCCCATTACTTTCAAGAAAATACCATACCCACTTTTAGGTAATTTATTCTTAACTATAAGATTATCAGAAGATTAAATATCAGAATTTCGTCTAACAATACAATCCTTTATTTGTATTGTAATATTTCATTGGATTGGCAGTTATTCGTTAATATTCAGTGATGCAACATCCAAAAAAAACTGCACATTTATAATAACTGACTACTCTCCACATTCTTTAGGCACTGACTGGGTAATTGAAAATCTCTTAAAGTATTCGTGTTTTTTTTGATTGGCTGTATAGGTATTTGACTGGTTTGCCTTGTTCTTCATAAGTGAATACTTTACATCCGAAATCAAAAGCACTATTGAAAGGAACACTTTTCGTCATCATCCAATGCTTTGTGTTAAGCATGGTGATGTCACAAAAATTTGAACAGTTGCCACCAATCGGTGGAGATCTTGACCAGTGGTATAGCGATGTGACGCATGACATCAAAGCCCCTATCATGAAAGGAGTCTATTTTTATCATGGTGAGGAAGAAATCATCTCTCCTGGCCAAACACCATTTTACAAAGAGGGATGGGATCCACAAGGCACTTTGACTTTTGAAGGACGCCATTTTTCTAACCTAAACATCACCTACCATATAGCCAACGACCTTCTACTAATTTGGAACTGGGATATGGACGTTGACGGTACTCCTTCCCTTTTAGTAGAACAATCCAAAATTGATTCTTTCCAAATACACCATGAGGTGTTCGTTCATAACCGATACGCCAAAATTGACATGAAAGGATCTAGCGGATTTTACAGGAAAGTAATGCATGCTAATCAGGTAAGCTGCTACGCCAAAGAGAGCAAATCAGGTCATTTGGACGGTACTATTTACAAGTTTGACGAGAAAAGGCAATACTTTGTAAGGTACGATAACGTCACCTACCCATACAAACGAAAATCAACCTTATACAAGATATTCCCAGACTATAAGAAAGAGATCAAAGCTTTCGTTAGGGAAAACTACTCCTCTAGTAGAAGTAGCGACTGGCTACTCATCAATGTCCTACACTACCTTGACCCGATGCTATGAGAAAGCAGCTACTTAGTCTTATTTGCATTGGTCTATTTTTTAGTAGTAGTGCCCAGGAAGTAGCTGTTTCTACTGATAGCATTTCACTATCAGCAGCATTTGATCGGTTTAAACTAAAGGACGAATCACTGAAGTTCTTTTATAGACCTGAATGGATTAATGGCGTAATGATCCACAAGAGAAATGTACAAACCACTTTGCCGCTAGACTCAGCAATCAATCTGTTGTTGACTGATACTCGTCTCAACTTCTTTTTGAATAATAATCACGTGGTTCTCCTATACAATACACAGATCGCTATTCCTCCAATTCTCGAAAATGATCCTAAACTGGATGATGGTTCTGGCAAGGAGAATGTGCAAAACCTTGTCTTTCGGCAGAATACCTCTAGCAGCAATCCTGAAGAGCAACTCTATGTGATTGGGAATATCAAAAAGTTTGAAAAAGGTGGGCAAAGTACTATTAGAGGTCGTGTAATGACTGATAGTGGACCTGCAGAAGGTGTTTACATTTTCAATAGCAGTCCATTTGTTAGTGCTATTTCTGATGAAGATGGTCAATTCAGTTTGACATTACCAAATGGAATTAATCAGATTCACTTTCAATCAGTATCCACAATTGACACCTATAGAAAAATCAATTTATACTCAGATGGCCCTCTGGATGTAATGCTTGATGTTGATGTTGTGGCTTTGGAAGAAGTGGTCATTAGTGCACAAAAGGAGAAGAACATCAATTCAACACAAATGGGACTGGTTACTATTGATCCTAAGCGCCTCTCCATAGTACCCGCATTTCTGGGAGAGCGAGACATTATTAAAGTAGCCACTTCTACAGCAGGAGTTCAAAATGTAGGTGAAGGTTCGGCAGGCATTAACATTCGTGGTGGGAAAGCAGATCAGAATTTGTTTCTGATTGATAATAACACCGTTTTTACTACGAACCATTTCTTCGGTTTTTTCTCCGCTTTTAACTCTAGAGGAATTGGGGAATTATCACTTTATAAAAATGGGATCCCTGCCGAATATGGAGGAAGGCTTTCGTCTGTGTTTGACATCACCACTAAAAAACCAAATAGTGAGAAACTAGAAGTAAATGGAGGCATCGGAGTTGTGACCTCTCAACTACAGATAGAAGGGCCTATCAACAAGGCTAAAACAAGTTTTTTGATCAATGGACGAGGGACCTATTCACAGTATATTCTTAACCAATTCAAAAACTCATCTATTGGCAACAATGAAGTCTCTTTCTATGACTTTACCTTTAAGACGAATACCAAATTCAGTGATAAAGATGAAGTTTCGGTTACTGCTTATTATAGCTACGATGCGTTTAAAGTCCAATCTGATACCTTGCTCTCTTTCAGCGACTTCTCTTATGAGAATCAAATAATTGGTGCTAGTTGGAAACACACCTTCAATGAAAACTTGTTTGGCATTTTGGAGGTTGGAAACAGTCACTTCAGCTATCTGTCCAGCTATGATGTGCTTCCTACTCAGGCATTTAATGTAGACCTGTTTGTCAATGAGTTTAGAGTGGCTACTAGGTTTGATTATTTTGTGAATGAACACCTCAACTACAAGTTTGGTATCGAAACGAAAGCCTATTCATTGAGCCCAGGTAAGAAAACTCCATTAAATGAAAGCTCATTAATTCAAGAACAAAGTATCGATGAGGAAAAGGCACTGGAAGTAGCACCCTACTTCTCGGCCTCCTATGAGGTGAATGAAAATCTGGCTATTGATGGTGGAATCAGGTATTCAATTTACAATGCTTTTGGACCTGCTACTGTCAATATATATCAGGCCGGAGAACCTAAGCAGTCATCCAGTATTATTGATACTGAGTATTTTCAGTCCGGAGAAGTTATCCATAGCAATCATGGCCCTGAGTTTCGGCTTCAGGGAAGGTATCTGGTTGGAGAAAGTGGATCAATCAAAGTAGGTTATGGTCGTACCCGACAAAATACTCACCTCCTATTGAATGCAGCTTCTATTGCACCAACAGATGTTTGGAGACTTTCAGGGCCTTTTATCAAGCCACAAATTGCAGATCAGGTATCTGTGGGTTACTTCAAGAATTTCTTTGGAAAACACCTCATTGAAGCTTCAGTAGAAACATATTACAAAGACATCAATAACCTGCTTGACTTTAAGACGGGTGCCGAGTTGCAGTTTAATACCGCTATAGAAACCGATTTGTTGCAGGGCGATGGTAAATCATATGGGGTGGAGTTTTCCCTGTCCAAGAACACTGGTTGGCTCAGTGGGTGGTTAAATTATACCTATTCCAGATCGTTTGTAAGATTAAATGGATCGAATCCAACAGAAATAATCAATGGTGGGGCTTTCTACCCTACAGGGTATGACAAACCGCATTATTTCAACTCGGTTACTAATTATAAGTTTACTCGTAGGTTCACCATGACCCTTAACCTGGTCTATTCCAGTGGAATACCGGTAACTCAACCTGTAGGTAAATGGAATTTCAAATCCACAGAAAACATTTTGTATTCCAATAGAAACGAATACCGAATTCCGGATTATTTCCGAATGGATCTGGGCTTCAATATTGATGTGAGTCACAAATTGAAGAAGTTCTCTTATTCCTCCTGGACCTTCTCGGTATACAACCTGCTAGGTCGTGACAATATCTACTCCATATTCTTTGAAGTAAAAGATAATGAAGTGAAAGGATATCAGATGAGCATCTTCCCTACTCCAATTCCAACCATCACCTATAATTTCAAATTTTGAAGAAGTATTTATTCATATTGATTCTTTTATACTCTTGCATAGAACCTTACAACTTTGAGGGTCAGGAGACTCGCAAGATACTGGTCATTGATGCGACTGTTACCAACCTGCCAGGTGAGCAAATGGTGCGACTAGAATATTCATATGAATTGGACGGAGTGGATCCTGAATTTGTTACTGGAGCAAGTGTTTTCATCACTGATAACCTGGGAAATAGCGAACCTTTTATGGAAGTGGGTTCAGGTTTGTACCAACCAGATCCTTCCTTTGTAGGAATCGTTGGTCGTCATTACCAACTAACGATTGAGACGTCTGAAGGAACTCAATATCAATCAAGCCAGGAAGAATTGTTGGAACCTGCAACTATTGACAACATTTATGGGCAGTTTCTGGCTTTAAGATCCGAAACAAGTGATGGATTTGATCGAGGGGTTCAATTTTTAGTAGATATTGATGGAGTTGATGAGAATATTCATAATTATCGATTTGAATATGTGAAGGATTATGAAATTGAAGTTCCCTATGGCTCACTATTAGTGTACAATGCCGAAACGAATACCATTGATCCAAGAGAACCTTCAATTAAGCTCTGCTACATTAAGGAGCCTTCTGAAACTCTGGACATTGCCACAACAAGTGGTCAGACCACTAATGTACTTCGAGAATACCCGATTGTTTTCTTATCAGAGGATGAGCCGGATTTATTGGGCAAATTCTCACTAACGCTGAAGAATTACCGAATATCCTCTGCAGCTTACCAGTATTATAAAGACCTTAAGGAGAATAACGAGTCTGCTGGCTCCTTTTTTGATCGGCAGAAAGGGTCGCTGGTAGGAAATATTCAAAACACATCTGACTTATCAGAACCAGTACTAGGCTACTTTGAAGTGGCTGGAATCACTGAAACATACCAAATTTTTGAAGCTGGAACCTGGAGAGATGAAGGATTCAGAGCAGATGCCATTTTAGGTGGGTGTGCCAACCTTATAGATACCGTCCAAACCATAGATATTCTTAATGGAAATGTGGACTTTGGAACAAATCTGATCTACAATTTTGCTAGTACTGAAGCTATATTAGAAGAAACAGGTTATAATGTACAGACATTACTCATTCCAAATACCTGTGCTGACTGTAGAATTTATGGAACCTTACAAAAACCGGAATTTTGGGACTGAGAAGCATACTATATCTAGCGCTATGCCTGCAACTGATCAGCCTTATTGGGCAATCCAAAGACTTTCAGGAAGAGGTACATGTTAGTGTCAATTCAACGAATGTTTTAGTCGGTGAAACCTTAAACTTTTCTGGATTTGTTTATAGCAATACTTCCAAGAAACTAAGTCCGCTAAGTAGTGTGCTATATTTGGAATTGATAGACGAAAGTGGAAAGGCAATTCATCAAACAAAAATTGGCCTGCGAAATGGGTGTGGCTCTGGAAGTATTTACATTAATCCGGATTGGGCCACAGGCACCTATCGATTGATTTCCTATACCAAATGGATGATGAATTATGATGCCTTCCATGAACAGCACCTTTTAATCTTCAACCCATACAATGGGGTTAAAAAGAATGAATCCATTAATGGTAATCCCCTGAAGATTGAGGAGCAGCAATTGACAGAATTGGATACTTACTCTCCGCTCCAATCGGTTTCTTTGAGCCTTGGAATAATAGAAACCTCTACTCTATCCATCGCTATCCATAAAGTGAGTGACGTTTATTATGACAATCAAGTGACTCTTGAACATCAGAAGGTTTCTATGTCATCCTATGAGATTCTGCCTGACTACCGGTATGCGCAGGTACAGGGAAGAGTGCACGGTTCTAATCGTCTCGACAAGCTTAGAGTTATGATGACGATCAAAGGCACGGCGATGCAGGTGGCTACTACTCAGACAGATCACTATGGACGTTTCTGGATGAGTTATAACCCTGATTTGCTAACAAATGAAGCTGTAGCACAAGTTCAGGTTGAAGGTGATGGTATTGAAGATATCAATATCATTGAGGAGTTTTATCCATCACATGCATCACTAAATGAGTCCGTTACTTCATTAGACTCTTTAACTTCATCAAATCTCATTACCAGAAGTATCAATAATCAGATACAGCAAGCATATAAAGAGCCAGTAACACTGGATGCTGACCTTAGAGCAATATATACTCAAGCAGATGCCAAAGTTTACTATTTGGACGATTATGAACGTTTCCCTTCCATTAGAGACACGTTCATAGAATACATCTATTATGTTGGCGTATCCAAATCGGAGAACAACTATAAGTTGAATGTGTTGTGTCCGGAACCTCCCGAGTTGAATGCATCCAACAAAGAGCCTCTGATTCTTCTAGATGGACTTGCTATCAGTGCAGAAGATATCTTTAAGCAATCACCTAATGATATCGAGAAAATTGAGGTGATCCCTAACTATTATTTCATCAATGATGTGGTGTACAAAGGAGTGATTTCTGTTCATAGTTTTGGTAGAAAAGAGCTAGAAGTTACATCCACTGGTAAGCGTTTTACATTGGCCAATTATCAACCTTATAAACCTCATGTTGATTCGCTCACACTGAAAGATCATTTACCCATGTATCAGCCATCCTTGTTTTGGGAACCAATTCGTAAACATAGCCATGGTGAATTAATTCTTGAGTTTTCCACATCAAGACTTGAAGGCACTTATCAGATATCGGTGAGAGGCATTACGGTCTTCGGCAAACCGGTGAATTTGGTGAAGTATATTAGGGTTTGCTCTTCTAATTGAATTCGATAATTCAAAATCTGCTTTTTAACACCAAAAGCGCATCCTATTAAGTAAAGTACTCACTCAACGTATTCACAATTACAGGAACAATTCAAATATCCGCAGCAAACTCATCCGTTCCTGAAATCAAAACTCTGGTGACATATCACAAGAACATTTTGTTACTTTGTAATCAGTTTTAGAACCAAATATATCCCTAATGCGTCGTAAAATTCCAGAATCTACACTTCCTAAGTTGAATCGATCAAAGTTAATTACACGAGAAGGAATGGATCGCCTGGTAGAGGAGCACAACCATTTATGGAAAGTAGAGCGACCAGAAACCACTAAGAAAGTTGCCTGGGCTGCTAGTCTGGGTGATCGCTCTGAAAATGCAGACTACCATTACAACAAAAAGCGTCTTCGTGAAATCGATAAGCGTCTAATGTACCTTCGAAGATGCATTGATGATTTCCAGGTAATCGACTACAATCCCCAACAGGAAGGCAAAGTGATGTTTGGGGCTTGGGTAGAAATTGAGAATAAGGAGAAAAAGCTCAAAAAACGCTTACGGCTTGTCGGATATGAAGAGTTGACAACCAACAAGGATTACATTTCCATGGACTCCCCTATGGCACAAGCATTGCACCATAAACAAGTGGGTGACGAAGTAGTTGTAGAAACCAAGATTGCTAATTTCACCTGGAAGATCAACAGTATTGAGTATGAGAAAGGGTAAAAATGAGAAGCCCAGGAAGACTATACAAGTGCTTCACATGGGCTTCTTCCAACCGTAAACCAATCAATTAACTATTCGAATTCTTTTAGATACTCTTCTACCTGCATCGGTTCGAACAATAACTGTATATAAACCTGGTTTGACATTGAGTCTTATCGTAACATCATGAGCCTGCTGATTTGAAAGCATCCTATGGTCTACTATTTTTCCAGCCATATCAATTACTTTCAGTTCGCTCATAGCCTTATCTCTTAAAGCCAGGTGAAGGTTTCCATTGATCACTGGATTCGGATAAACGACCAAATCATCATTTGTAAAAGTGGCTCCTAAAGTAATCGTGGAAAGCAAAACAGTATTGCTGGAAGACGAGGTATTTCCAGCTGCATCCTTTGCAACAACATGAAAACTTAAATTACGTCCAGCAGGAAGATCTTCAATCGTAATTGTTGTTTGTCCCGTAGAGTCTGAAGGATCATTGTCCTGGAAAACAACGTATCGATTCACCCCTATATCGTCGAAAGATTCATCCCACTCTAAAGTAATGGAGGAAGTACTTGAATTAGAAATTCGAAGGTTTCCTGGAGTTGAAGGTGCTGTAATATCTTCAACAAACTCTTGCTCGGTTGTAATGCTGAGCACCTCACTACTTTCAGACCTATTTCCTGACTCATCCCGTGCTTCCACATAAAAATTATAGGAGGTATTACTCATCAGTCCCTCAATGGTCATTTCTGTATCACTGGTTGAATCGATCAGTACTCCATCTTGATATATTAAGTAATCATTAACACCTACATCATCGGTAGAGGCATCCCATTGGAAGGAAACAGTTGATGAAGTAGTTTCTAGCAACATCAAATTAGCTGGAGCTGATGGCGGGGTAAAATCCTCTTCCTCTGATGTGGTTGCCGTTATTTCGCTTCCAGATGAAGAATTACCAGAGACATCTCGTGCTATAATTTGAAAAACATATTCTGAATTGGCAGAGAGATCGGATATCGTAATCGCTGTATTTCCTGTGGAATCCTCAGGAACTCCATCCTGTAATATTAAATAATCGTTGACTCCAACATTATCTGTAGACGCATCCCACTGCAATGACACTGTAGTTGCAGTAGTAGCTACCACCACCAGATTGGATGGAGCTGAAGGTGCAGTGGTGTCTTCTTCACCTTGTGCCAAGGTAGTTAAAGAAGCGGAATTGCTATTACCGGATAGGTTTCCAGCAACGTCTTTTGTCACCACATAAAACTCATAAGTCGTAGATGCAGCTAGGCCAGAAATATCCAAATGCAAGCTACTGGTAGAGTCAACCACTGAACCATCCTGAAAGATTAAATATTCCAACACCCCTACATCATCTGTGGCCGCACTCCACTGAAGCGTCAGGCTATTACTTGCAATACTCGTTCCCGATAAGTTCGATATCACTTCTGGTGCGGTCTGATCATTGGCTGAATTGGCCCAGTCAAGCACCCCTCTTAGTTTATGTGCCTCTTCAAGTGGTTGAGAGCAGGAAGTAACCATTCCGAAACAAGATTCCATTTCAGCATGACATGCTGAAGTAGAAGTGTAAAGAACGTTAGTAGAGGTAATCGACTGACGATCCCAGGCTTCCATATATCTCGCATACACTTGATACATCCGGGGATCATTATTAACTGCAGCTAACTGCTCTCCGGTAAGTCCGCCTCCTACGCCTCCTATTGACGTGGCAACAAAATGCTGTCCAGATTCATAAGTGACTACTTTCTTGTTGTACTGTTCTGCTAGATTGTAAAAAAGCGTAATTGGATCATCTTTGTCATCTGGAGGTCCTGTGCTCTCTGTTCCATCCATTACGTTGAAAATGTATTCATCTATAGCATCAAAAATGGCATCCATATCTGGCCAGTTCTCTGTGATTAAATGAGAATCTCCAATGTAGGGTGCAATTGCAAACGCATCAAATAAGTCCATGTGCCCCATCCAATTAATGGCATCCACCATATTTTCTGTTGGTCCAAAGTAACCAGACTGACAGCCTAGTACTCCGATCAGCCTATTTTGATCTTCTCCAAAGGCTTCATCGAAGAGTTGAAGTACCTGCGCTGAACGTGCCGCATACTTGTGCTGTGCCCATACCGATCCTTCCTCTCCATCTCCAGGGTATCCAGCTAGTCCTACTTCTTCCACTGTTTGATTTTCATGATATTCATACCAGTAGTTCCAGCTGGACTCATTTGAGTATTCCACAATGACATTGCTTGAAGCATCTAATCTAGAGTGAATAAGATTCGCCAATTCAGTCACATAGTTATCATCAGCCATAACGGGAACACAAATCCACAAATCAGATGAGGTTAAGTTGGCCAGATCAATCATGTGTTCGTATGCCGTTCCCCAATTGGTTGCATCATCATCACCTCCATAAGTAAATTGGGTTGTAGTAGGTCGGTCTTCCCAGTGTTGCACTGATGAACTTGGCACCATGGTCCACCACATAGGTCTTACCACATCGATAGGACTAGCGAATAAACCTAAATAGCAGTCGGTAAATTGATGTGGAGAGTCGTCATCATAGCCCGGGAGGTACATCCTCATGTTTCGCAAATGATCATCCGAATTGGTTGAATTGATTTGCATGTGCACATAAGACATGGGATTTGTTATTTCCAGAGTGTGTCCCTCTGCCGGACAAGCTCCACTATACTCGTAAGTATCAGAACCAACATGAAGTGTGAAATCACCTTCTCCATCCCACCGTATGGTGTAAGTTCCCAGGGTAAGGTTTTCACCAACATATACATTGGATATTGCTGGAAACCCTGTTAGCGGGTACCCATCACTATCAAAAGTAATATCATCGCCTCCAGAAAAGTCATCTGCAATTTTAAACAGGTTATTAAAAGCGATGGTATTGGTCCAGTTTTGAAGCTCCTGCCACTCTTGATTCATGCCTATGCGCGGCCAATCTTCATAGGCAGGTTGTGCACAGGTTTGGTGTTTTGTAAATACAAATGCGGTAATTAACAAAAGCCATTTCCATTTCAGATTAAACGTATCAGTTAGTCTCATTGGTGTACTTAGTTTGTTTTGAACAACTGTACATACCGATATCTCGAAATTACCCTACCAAGAATTTCAACTTTTTATTCAATGGGCGTTTTGAACCCGATAGATAAAGCTTAATAGATCAAAAACTAAAGAATAGAAATGGTTAAAAATATGAGTCTAATCAACCTGTGCTAACCGTAATTTAATGCTGATAATGGTCGACAATAAAAATGTTCCTAGAGCAACTATGGCACCACTTAAAGCCAACAATCGACCGTCCAATGAGCCAAGAAACCGATTCATTATAAAGAAAGCCACGACACCAAGAACCACATAAATCAGCGAACTAATCATTCGTTTACCTACAGTCAGGTATCCCATTTTGGCATTCCTTTTCGTGAGAATATGAAAACCCAGATTGAGTCCAATTAGCGTTTCTAGTTGTATTCCGGTAGTTCGTTCTAACGAAGGGATGAAAAACAACAAAGGTATCAGGAAAAAGAGCCATTCTTTGGATTTTATTGCTTATTAAGCAAGTAGATCAACCCCACGACAACTATTGTTATCAATAATCCACCAATAACATCCCCCAGGTAATGGCGAGCCAAATAAACTCTCGACGCCATCATCAAGACCACCACAATTGAAAAAGTAGGAATCATCCATTTCTTTCTCCAAACTAAAAAACTACCTAAAAGAAGTGCCGTTATAATTGCTGTGTGACCAGAAGGAAAGCCTTCCCTAGGGAGTTTTGTACTTCTCACTTTGGCCAGAATCTGCTCACCAAACAATTCAAAAAAGCCTTCAGGCTGAAGAGAGATTAGATCCTCCCCAGTTTCAAAACCAAAACTATTCAGTGTCGGATCGATATTAAGTGGTCTGGGATAGTCACTAGCCGATTTAAGTAAAAAGGACACCAAAATGGAGATAATCAAAAAGTTGGCAACGAGGATGCCCTTTCTGAAATCGAATCCCCCAATCAAGATATAAACCAGAATCGTACTGATGAGAAGATTTCCAAATATGGAAATACCCTCAAAAAAAGGATACCACGAATCTCCGAAAAACTGTTGTATTTGATGAACTGTTTGCGTTGTAAACATAGGCGATGATATAGAGTATTAAGCTAATCAATGATCATGAATGAAATAGCTTTTGATCCCAAACTTCTTATAAACGATCACAGCTAGCGTTTCGTACAAATACAGGACATCCACGGAAATCAAAACAGTTATTAGTATAAGGGTAGCATTGATCAAATAATGATGCATCTCATAGAAATAAAACAAGATGTAAATCAATACCACCGCGGTAAAGAACTGGATCACCTTAGCCCACAAGTGATACCACAAATGCATTTTTACGAATAGAAACATGAATAACACAACATGGACGTAGCACACAATGAAATCCAGTAAGAAAGACTGTGCAACATGCATTTTATCAATGTATTGGCGATGCATATACATCGTCAGAATATTGGCATGAATGGTCAATCCATGCATGTCGGGAATACTCTTCCCTACCACTTCATGATTTAATGGAGTGTATTTGAAATCCTCTAGGTTGGAAGCATCACCCACGTAATTCCCCATGTATCCTATCAGAACTATCTTATCTTTAATTGCCTCAGGATCAAATTCTCCATAAATGATTTGCTCTGCCTCATAGTCCATAAATTGTTTGTAAGTCCCGTAATAGTTGATGATCTCAGTTTCGTTTCCCCTTGCCTGAAGATCCTTAAAAGCACTGGAATCATACATTTCCAGTATTTTACTAGTAAATGCCTCATCATAGTACTTCCCTTCATTAAAAAATGGCTGAATTTCTCGAATGGTTGAATTCAATGAATCTCCAGACACCAGATTAGCATAGGCATAGTTTAAATCACCAAAATATTCATTGGATACCAAAAGTGAAGGAGGATCGTCATCTGGATGCAGCACACTAGTCACCACTACATTAGGCTTAGACAACTCCTCTCTTAAGAACATGTCTGATAAAGAATCCTTTTGCTGATAAAACATGATATCCACTCCAATCACTGCTGGTTCAGCCAGTTGCAAATTATACATGGCAGCAGCAATTCCGCCTCGATCGAGATTCCCAATGTTCACCATTACGATTTCAGAATTCATCGGCTTGTCCTTATCTGCCAGTTTGGAATAATAGATATCGGTGTATTTAAAATCCTTCATTAGGATTTTAATGGGATTCAGGAACTTGATATCATAAGGAAATACCGAGAAAAGTCCTAAAACGGCGAAAACCAAAATGGTGGCAAAAATGGACTCTATGAGTAACCTTGCATTAAACATAAGCAAAAAATTATTGGACCAATTTACCGAAACAAGGAGTATAGTTCGTCTTAACAATCAAAATTCATCAGTATAATGACAAGTTTATACTCAACGTATTGAATTTGCTTTAAACTCCAAATCAACTTATATTGAATTGCAATTACCGCTTTTTGATTATGTTCTTGAAATTACTCTTATTCACCATATTAAGTTTATCTTTCGTAAGTTTTGTTTGGAGCCAGATTATTGATATCCCTCAGGAAACCCTTTTTCTGAAAAAAGATTCGGAAATATGTCTGGCAGATTGTTACTCCGGCATAGTTCGAGATTCTTGTGCCTGGCTTGTAGACAATTCAAAGCTTAAATCAATTTATCAGCAAGGTGATTCAATCATTCTTCGTTCTAGAAGCAACCCGTACAGAAATGAATGTTTTATAGTTTCAAGAGATCAGTATAGTTCATTATTATCTACAAAATCATCCAACATATCTTTTACCAACAATTCACCAACAGACTATAATGGATCAAAAAGAAAGTACAAGGGCAGTGGTTCTCCACGTGTACCCTTGTTTAGTAAAAAAACTCTTTCGAAATCAGTCTCTCCAATTGTACAATTTGGTGTGTCTATTGCTCCATTAACAATCATTAGTTCCAATGAAAATAATTCAAACTATACAGATATCAATTTTTATGTGGCTAAATATGTTAGTCGCCAGCTTTTAATATACCCTTCATTAACCGCTGGCTATAAAACCAACTTTGAAGGCAATAACTACTTTAATCTTGGTATTGGTTTAGCCTATCAATTGCCTTTCTCCAGAAATTTTGGCTTGGGAGTTAATTATGAGCATGTCCCATCCATCAAATCCCAGTTTCTACAAATGAGTCTTAATTACAACCTTTTTTATCTTTTGAAAAAACGAAAAACAAGAGGCTATTAATTAGAAACTAAATGATTGACAACCTTCATAGCGCAGTTCAGGACTCTACTTCCAGCTTTTTCAGGTATATCTCTATATCAATAAGTTTAAGCCTGACCATATTGGTGTTTTCTTTGTATACCAAGAATGATTATGGAAAAATGGTCTCTAAGGAATTAATGGCTCTCAAAATGATTGAAGATTCATATCAGTTTGGTGCCAATGACTTGGAGCTTTTGAAAAGAAAAACTGATTCCAAGATCAATGAATTAGATCTTGATAGAACCGAATATTTTGAATTACTCTCCAAAACAAATCCAGGTGACGAAGAGCCGGACTTATTGAATAACCTTAGAGATTACATAGATAAAATTTATTTCCAGCAATTACTGGAAAATAAGTCAGTTGTATTTGATCAAAATGATATGAACATTAGTGAACTGGGTTTAAATGTGCACATACACGACTATATACCACTAACATCATGTGTCCTTTTCGTCCTACTGCTTACATCCATACTGGTACTACTGAAGGGTAGTAATTACTTACAAGAAGCTTCGAAACTCAAAGAATATAACAGCAATGTATTTAGAATAGCAATTGGAGCTCCAATAAACAATCATCAACTCACTTTTTTTAAGATATTACTCTACACATGGTTATTCCTTCCTTCACTCATGTATGTCAGCACAGTATTAATTAATAATTACTATGAAATTTTCTTTACGGAGAAGCATTATTTGTTTCATGATCTTGGACGGCAAATTCGATACAAAGGGTGGGTGATGATTTCCGGAATAGTATTAATTCCCATTGTGTCTATCGTGCAAGCTAATTTAGTAAGAAAATCTCTCAAGATAGTGGGTATCTAATCATCAGGTTTAACCACATTATGTGGTTTTCATTGAATAAGTTCCTCTGGCCTTCGCACATCCACACTTACTTTCATTACCTGGTTACCAGAACTGAAAATGATTCCTTTCAAAGGCGTGACATCCGCAAAATCACGACCAAATGCCACCCGTACATGCTGATCACCTACAAGTAAATCATTAGTTGCATCAAACTCTACCCAGTCTAATCCAGGTATATACAAGGCTATCCAGGCATGGGATGCATCTGCTCCTACCATTTTGGGCTTTCCAGGAGGTGGCAAAGTTTCTAAGTAACCACTCACATACCTGGCAGCCAAACCAATGGAACGTAAGCAGGCAATGGTGAAGTGTGCATAATCCTGGCAAACTCCCTTTTTGTTTGCAAAGACTTCTGATATTGGCGTACTGATATCTGTGAATCCTGGAGTGAAGGTGAAGTCTTCATGAATTCGATGATTCAATTCCAACATGGCTTCCATGATAGGTCTACCCGGTGTGAACGACTCTATGGCATATTCTTGAATTCCATTTGGGAAGTCTACATGCTTTGATTGCAAATAGAACTGCCGGATGTCATTCATTGCCTCAGTGGTCTGCAACCATTGCTGTACTTCCTCCCAGGATTGTGTCTGACCTGGATCCACATTCATCCATGAAGGTGTTTCAATGGTCACAATGCTTTTTGAAGTGATTGTGAGCTTAGAATGAGTTTTTTCAATTGAGAAATAGACTCTCTCATTATCGAAAAAGTCTTTTGACTTATGCAAATGCTGCGGCGCAGGTTCTATGATCTGCTCAAAATGCTCTACCTGCTGAAAATCCAAATCACGAGGTGTTTGCACCATCATGTTATGACACAATGATGATGGAGACTGATAGACGTAATCGGTAATATGCGTGATGTGATATTTCATATTTCGGGAATTAATTCGGTCTGAATTCTCACAAAACGATTACTAGTGTGATTGAAGAAATCTTCACTAATCAGCAGAGATATTTCTCTCATCAAACGAGATATATCATCCAGAAAGTCCATTAGATAAGGGTAGTTATTTCTCTTCTGATTGAGTTCACAAAGTTGATCAATATTGCACAACCTTATCTTAGTCACTGCCTCCAGGAGCTTTTTTCTGATACTGGACAACTCTTTGGAGTGACCAAACTCCTTAGTTATCATTTCCTGGTAATGACTATCAATTTTCAGTATTTGATAAACCAAAGACCTTGGATTAGATTCGGTAGTCAATAATAGTTCCAATACACTTCTCAGCTCTAGATTTGATCGGTATTGATATCGGTAAGTCACCAAACTCTCATTACTTCTGAGTGTGTTTTCCCAGAGCTCTTTGTTCGTTTCAGGATCATAATTCTTAGTAAGCAATGATTTCAGCAGCACACAACAGTTGCTTGCTGACTCCAGAAAACGTCCCATGTTCAGTAAATGCCAGGTAGAGGTTCTGGTCATATTGTCAATATTGAGGCCATAGAAGGCCATCATTCTGATGACCATATTGTCCAACGCATCGTAGACTTCCATGAGCGTTGTATTTCCTTTCCTGATCTTATTTAGCTCATTGGAGACACTTTCTAATATACGCCAGGTATCCAAACTCAATTTGTCTCGACTTGCATAACCATTGGATATAAATGACTGGATGGAATGCGCCAGGCTGCCTATTCGATAGATATCCGTATTTAATGAAAGAAGCTCCTTTTCAGGGTTCTTCAATGTCTTTTTCTCAGTGAAGCCTGGTGTTGTTCCAGTTAAATTGGTGAGACTTACCAATAACGCGGAAAGCTCAACATCTTCATGTACGTGTATGTCCTCATCTGCTTCATTGTAAGCTAATAGAGCCATCCGCATCAAACGAATCGTATAGGCAGAACGCTCCATGTATCTACCCAACCAAAACAGCCGCTCTCCTGCTCTACTAGGCATGACATGCTCCTGTCGCATCAATCTCCTTTGAGTAGCTGTGGTGGTACTCTCAATCACTGTTTCAGTACGTTTTCCAGTGATCCAGGTATCCTTACTGATGCTACCCGATTGATTGGAAACCAGGAAAACACCTTGCTCTGGAGCACTACGTGATAAACCTCCAGGCATCACATGGTAGTCTTGCTCATTTACGTCAGCAACCATATATCCCCTAAAAACGGCATTCCGCGCAACCAATTCATTGTTTATCCAGGAAGGTGTAGTTGAGAAATCCACAACTTCCTGACCTACAAATAGATATGGGTCACAATTTATACGATTAATTAACTTCGATTTCTCATCAATTGTCAGATTACCACCAAACACCGTCTCTCCATAGGTATTGATGCTACGAATCACTAATTGATCAATATTTTCAATGACATAGTTCTTCTCATTGCTATGACCACACCACCAGGTAGCAACAGAATTCAGGATTAGATCCTCTCCTAATATATGCTGACATAGCTTGGGTAAGAAGGCCATCAAACCTGGATTTTCTAGTACACGCACTCCTAGTGGATTAATAACCAGAACGTTTTTCTGACGAACTGCTTCCATCAATCCAACCACTCCTAATTGAGAGTCTCCTCTAAATTCTAATGGGTCGCAAAACACATCATCTACCCTACGAATGATGACATCCACTTTTTCGAGACCCTTAATCGTTTTGAGCCACACGAATCCATCACTTACAGTGAGATCCTCTCCTACGACCAGCGTATATCCCATAAAAGAGGATAAATAGGCATGCTCGAAATACGTTTCATTGGCGGGACCAGGAGATAACATGACAATCCTCGGGTTTTCGATGTTCGAAGAGGAAAGGTGACTCAATGTATTTTTGAGCGTCTGATAATAGGAGGAGATTTTCTGAACCTCATTCTCACGGATTAACTCAGGAAACACCCTGGTCATGGCTGCACGGTTCTCCAGGGTATAGCCTGCTCCTGAAGGTGCATCAGTACGATCATCCAACACCCACATTTGACCATTAGATCCTCTGGCAAGATCCGCAGAATATTGAATCAACTGCAAATCCGTATCCAACATGATCTTATCTGCTTCCCGGAGAAATCCTTGATGGTGATAAATTAATTCAAATGGGATCAAGCCATCTCGGATTAACTGCCTGTTCCCATAAATATCTTTTAGGATGAGATTGAGTAAATGAGCCCTTTGCTTCAACCCTCTTTCAATATTCTCCCATTCCTGACTATCGAACACCATAGGGATCGGGTCAAGGTTCCAGGGACGATTCAGGCCATCACGGTCTCCGTATAGATTGTAGGTTACCCCGTTTTCACGGAGCTGGCGACTTACTTGTTCCAGCCCTTCAGCTACCTTTTCCGGGCCTACAGCTTCATAATATTTAGCCAGTTTCTCCCACTTTGGAGTAATGGTTCCATCTCTGGTAGACAGTTCATCCAAAAACTGTCCACTACTAGACTGAATATCCTGTAAATATGAATTGATCATTTAATACACATCATTTTAGGGGCTGACTTATTTGGCTCTCTTGAATCTTCTCAAGTCCATCGTATGTGGATACTCCGGATGAACAGGTTCCTCTACCACGTTGAATTCAGTAACAAGGTTCTCCTTAGTTACAAATCGTCCCACCGATTGATTTTCAACAACCTTTGGCTCTACAAAGTTTATCGAATGGCCAAAATCAAAGAAACGCGAAATACGGCGTGCTTCAGCTTCGAAGCTATTGACAGGGAAGGTATCATAGCTACGACCACCAGGATGAGCCACATGGTACTTACAGGCCGCCACAGACTTCTTAGTCCATGTATCGTACAAATCAATCGTCAATGGAGTGTCTACTTCTATAGTCGGATGCAATGCCGATGGCGGCTGCCACGCTCGATATCGAATTCCTGCCACATATTCTCCCTGTACTCCAGTATTCTTTAGGGCAATTCGAATCCCATTACAAAGTAAATAATACCTTGAGTCAGTCAATCCAGTGACCTTAACCTGTAATCTTTCCAAAGAGGAATCCACAAATCGAGCAGTACCAGAATTTGATATTTCTTCACCTAATACATGCCATGGTTCGATCGCCATCTTTAATTCAATGTGGATATCGTCAACTTGAAGTTCTCCAAGGAATGGGAACCTGAAACTGAAAAACGGATCAAACCAGGACATATCAAACGCATATCCTGCAGACTGTAGATCATTGACTACCTCATTGAGATCCTTATAGCAATAGTGTGGTAATAAGAATCTATCATGAAGTGAAGTGCCCCACCGCACCAGTTTGTGATTGTATGGCTTCTTCCAGAACCAACTTAATAATCCTCGAATCAACAGCATTTGTACCATACTCATTCGGAAATGAGGCGGCATATCAAAACCTCTAAATTCCAGAATACCCAGTCTGCCGGAGCTGCTGTCAGGTGAGTAAAGTTTGTCAATGCAAAACTCTGCACGATGCGTATTGCCAGTAATATCAACCAATAGGTTTCTAAAAATCCGATCAACTAGCCAATATGGGACTTGGTCTTCCGATAAATCTGGAATCTGCTGAAAGGCGATCTCTAGTTCATAAAGCATCTCATCACGGCCTTCGTCAACACGTGGAGCCTGACTTGTAGGACCAATAAACTGTGAGGAGAACAAGTACGACAATGATGGGTGATGCTGCCAATAAGTGATGAAGCTTTTTAGAACATCTGGCCTCCTAAGTAATGGACTATCAGCTGGTTTGAGACCACCTAATGTCACATGGTTTCCACCACCAGTCCCTGTGTGACGTCCATCGAGATTAAACTTTTCGGTAGTTAGTCTTGATTCACGAGCACATGTATACAAGGTCTCATAGTTATTCAACAACTCTCTCCAGGTGGTTGATGGATGAATGTTTACCTCGATAACCCCAGGATCAGGAGTGATCATGAATTTCTGCAATCGGTTATCTGATGGAGGATCATATCCCTCAATTAACACCGGAATACCTAACCTGGAAGCAACATGCTCTACAGCTGTTACTAGACCCAGGTAATGCTCCAGCAACATGACCGGTGGAAAAAACACAAAAAGCTTTCCTTGTCTAACTTCAATTACCAAACAGGTTTTGAATATTTCAGCACTGGTATTGTTGTCTCCTGATTGTGTTTGATCGTTATAAATAGTTTCACCAGAAGCTAATACTTCTTCCTCTGCAAAACGATCTCTTTCAAATTCTTTAGGCTCTTTCTCAACATCTTGAATAGACTCTAACGGTAAACGCAAACCCGCTGGAGAATTACCCGGAATAAGAAATAGATGGTTTCGTCTGAATTGCCACTGACAACTTTGCCAACTGGAACAATCAGTATCCCAACGAATAGGAATCGAATAAGCCACAGGAATATCCAAACCATCATTGAGAAGCTCAGCTAGCTTTTGTCGCTCTAGTGGAGACTTCAAGTCAACTTTCAAAGGATCGACATTAGTAGGGATCTTACTTTCTTCCCAAATGAAGTAAAAAGGGTCCTCATAAGCGGGCAGTGCAAGATTGGAATCAATATTCAATTCTTGTGCAAGTTCATTGGTAAACTTCTCAGCAGCCTTATGATCTATGCCATAATCCTTGGAGATATCCGCTAACCATTTCGGCTCATTCCAGATAGGCTGATTATCAAGTCGCCAGTAGCAAGCAAGTTTCCAGCGCGGTAGTGGTTCACCAGGATACCACTTTCCTTGTCCATATTGCATCAAAGCCCCTACACCGAACTTGTCCTTCACTTTATGAAACAAGGTATTAGCGAGGCTTCTTTTGTGCTCTCCATCAGCTGAGGAGTTCCATTCTGGTGCATCATTGTTATCTATACCTACGAAAGTTGGTTCACCTCCCATGGTTAACCGAACATCGTTTGCAAATAAATCAGCATCTACCTGATCTCCAACCGCAATGATCTGTTCCCATTGCTGATCACTATATGGTTTGGTGACTCGTGGTTTTTCAAGAATACGAGTTACTTCATTCTCAAATTCAAATTTGGTTTCACAAGGCTCCGCAAAACCTGAAATTGGCGCGGCACTCTGAGGATCAGGAGTACAGGCCAAAGGAATATGTCCTTCACCAGCAAAAAGTCCAGAAGTAGCATCCAAACCGATCCATCCTGCACCAGGGATATAAACTTCCGCCCAGGCATGTAAATCCGTGAAATCCTCTTCTGCTCCGGAAGGACCATCCAGCGATTTCTCGTCAGCCTTTAATTGGATCAGATAACCTGAAGCAAACCTGGTGGCCAACCCCATATGACGAAGGACTTGAACCAGTAGCCATGAGAAATCACGACAAGATCCAGAACCAAGTTTTAATGTTTCCTCACATGATTGGACCCCTGTTTCTAATCTAATATTGTATTTTAACTCATTGTATACTAGCTGGTTAACAGCTACTAACAAATCAATGGTTGTAATATCTTTGGTAATTAATGCTTTAGCTCTTTTCAGAAAATCCAGCAGATAAGAATCATTCTCTGTTTCCTCAAGATAAGGTTGAAGTTGACGCTTAAGGGAGGAATCATAGGCAAAAGGAAACTTATTGGCATACTCTTCTATGAAAAAGTCAAATGGATTGATGACCACCATATCTGCAATCACTTCTACATCCACCTCGAAATGATCTACCTTCTCCGGGAAGACAATTCTGGCCATGTAATTACCAAAAGGATCTTGTTGCCAATTAATGAAATGATTCTCTGGCTTGATGTGTAGTGAATATCCTTTAATCAGAGTCCTGGAGTGAGGTGCTGGTCGCAATCGAATTACTTGTGGACTTAACTCAATGTGCCGATCATAACTGTATTTGGTATAATGGCGGACTGCAACTCGAATGGACATGTATGATATGGATATAAAACAGATACAAAAACAATAACATAATTAAGCAAAAATGATGATCTATACCAATACACGATGATTATTAGCATCTATTAAAAAAACACCACCAGTTGATCGAAATAACTCAATCAACCGGTGTTTTAGAGTTGATATCTACTCTCTATGGCAATCGACTTTTTCTCAGCCGATATGATGGATGTCATAGGAAAAGTGTTGGGAAGAATTTATCTTAAATATGCATTATTAAAGCAAAAAGAGATGAATATCTGGGTAAAACAATTATTTATCATTCTTTTGATCATTGCCTTCACTCCATTAGCATTTGGATTAATGCCATTGTTAGTTGTTATAGGAATAATCGGAAGTATTTACATGATAATTGCTGCAAGTAATGAACAACATCATCACCATCATTTTGAGTGAGTGAACGAAGCGATTATCTAGTATGTAAAGCAGCATCCCAATGGACGCACGGGGAATCTCTATGCCAACACTGAACAGCCACAGCTTTAACATTTTCATAACCTAAAATTGAAATCTCTCTAATTCGTTCCTTCTACATTTGCACTGCATTAGATCCATGGAAAAGGAGCGCATACTATTTATCGTCAACCCCATATCTGGAGGTAAGAAAAGTCGATTCAAACAAGAACAGGTAGAAAAACACCTCGATCTTAATCGCTTCAGCTATAAAATCTACGAGACTAAAGAAGCCGGTGATGGCTACAAAAAGGTTAAAAATAAAATTGACAAATATGATGGCTTTATAGCTGTTGGTGGAGATGGCACGGTCAATGAAGTTTTCACTGCAATAGTTAATTCCACTAAATGGTTTTCGGTAATTCCTAATGGATCAGGAAATGGGTTAGCACGTACTCTGAAAATACCAATGGATGTACCTGGAGCCATTAAGCACCTGAATAAGGCCTCAGTCGAGAAAATCGATTATGCTTTGATCAATGGTGAACCCTTTATCAATGTGGCAGGTGTAGGTTTTGATGCCAAAATTGCCAATAAGTTCAAAAAGAGTACCGAGCGGGGTTTTAAAACCTATGCTGAAATCACACTCAATGAGCTTAAAAAGATGCGATCACATAAAGTGAAAATTGCATTTGACAAAGAGCAGATAACCAAGCGTGTATTGCTAGTGAGTTTTGCCAATTCTAGTCAGTTTGGAAACAATGCGCACATCGCCCCTAATGCTAAATTGAATGACGGACAGTTACGAGTAGTTACCTTTAAACCATTCCATTGGGCCTCTTTGCCCTATTTGGCCTGGCTAATGTTCAATCGATCAATTGACAAATCAAAACTTCATCAGGAATACGTAATTAAGAAAGCCACGATTACTAGCAAAAAGAAGATACATCTCCACATAGATGGAGAAGCTCGAGGAAAAGTGAAGAAGATCGACCTGGAAGTGGTCTCGGGTGGAATTCAGGTAATGGCTTAATTCAAACTTTCTCTTTTATTCAAGAGGTATTTCTTAATCATTTTCCGACTGATCTTCTTCTTCTTACAGATCTCACCATAGAACTTCCCACTATCTCTTAAAGTGCGTTCCTGGGTTTCATAGTCGTTGTGATACAAGCCAAATCGTGCACTCACTCCTTCTGCCCATTCAAAATTATCCATGGTAGACCAATGATAATATCGACGTATGTCTATCCCCTTTTTGATGGCTTTATTGAGTTGTTTCAGGTGATCATAAATGAATTTAGCCCGCTGTTCATCATTCGCATCACATATCCCATTCTCAGTGATAAAAATTGGAATTTTATAGCGCCGATATACCTTCTTGCAGATTCGAAACAATCCTCTTGGATAAATCTCCCAACCCAAATCATTGACCGCTTTACCCTTCTTGACATACAATTCATTGAATAAGGTGCCTGGGTTGTAAATACCTTTAACCAGATCTCTGGAGTAATAATTGATCCCAATAAAATCGCAGTAGTTCTTTCGCGGAAACTCACGATGCCACTTCAAAGGAAACACAAATCGAGCGTGAGTCATAGCTTCCAGGTACATCATCTGAAAAAGGTGATTACTTACGTAAGCAGCCATTTTGGTCAAGTGACGCTTATCAAACATGTCGAAGATCCGGAGATGATGAGCCACTCCTACATGTATTTGCTCCTTCTTATGTCCTTTTGCTTCTAATTGCTTATGAATCTGATCGTATGCCTTTAAATGGGCCTTAGCGAAGTGATTTGCTCCTCGAAGATACTTTCTCACCTTTCCGCGCATTCCAGGAGGCCAGCGGCCTTCAAAATAACCAAAGAACAAATACACATTCGGTTCGTTGATAGTCACCCAATCCGTAACCAAATCACCTAACTCATCCACGACAAAGCGAACGTATTTTAGATAACGATCAACGCACTTTGGATTGATCCAGCCACCATCATCTTCCATCCAAAGCGGATTGGAAAAGTGCCAAAGTGTAACCAGGGGTCTAATATTATTCTTTAGCAAAAGCTTGATTTCCTTCCGATACAGGTCAATCCCTTCCTTACTAAAATGACCTTCTTCGGGTTCTATCCGACTCCACTCAATACCCATCCGGTAGGTCTCCGTGTGAATGGCCTTAAGAAGTTTCACATCAGATTTGATGTGGTTGATATGATCACAAGCTACTTTGCTATGAGAGCCGTCTTGTATCTTTCCAAGCTCAGACCACCTGTACCAGTTGTGAGGTTGTTCTCCTCCTTCGATGTGAGTCGCAGCCGTAGCTGACCCCATTAAGAGATCTTCTGGTAGTTTAAATGTCTTATAGGCCATATGACAGCCACCAAGCTAAATCAAAGGAATTAATTTAAGGTTATGTGGATATTAAGTCTTAGAATCAATAAGGCAATACCCAAACATCTTCACCATAAGAAGTGAAATTTCCAACAGAAGCATCAGCTTGTTCTTTGGAATCGAAATCAGCTAGTGATACTCTGAAGAAGATGTGCTTATCAGTCTCATGACGAATGATCTTCGCAATATTGCCTTCCTTAGCAAGCTTATTGGCATAATCTAAAGCCAAATCTTCATCAATACTGCTGGAAACAATGACGTAAAATCTACCTGTTCTCTCTTCAACCCTTTCAACGATTCCGGCAGCTCTTCTCGCTTCTAACTCTGCCAATTCTGCCAATTTAGCATTGACAATGGATAATTGATCTTTAGGTTTTTGCTCATTTGGAAACAAAGAAGAAGCCTCAGAATATTTGGACTTAGCTTCCTGCCAGTTTTCTTGCTCAAATGCAGCATCTGCATCCTTAATTAACTGATCAAATTTCACCTTATCTTTGGATAATTGCTCTTGCCGCTTCTTTTCTGCTTCAGCCTTAGCCAGTTGTTCCTGTCTTGCTTTTTCTTTAGCAGCTTGCTCCGGCTTGTACATCAAAAAGTACCATGCCCCTATCAGACCACCAATCACCACTACCAGGATCACAACTAATCCAACTATTTTGCCACTGTTATTTGAAGTTTCGCTCATTGGGTTAACCATTTAATAAAATTAAAGGTAACTAAATGGGATAATATTGTCATAATATAAGTTCAGGAACCTCCTATTCTATGATTAGCTTCCTTTTATAAGATTGCTTATCCGTCCGAATATGCAATATGTATATACCCCTTTCCAAATGTTGTAGATCTAGCGATAGAGAATTATGTTGGGCTTTCAATTCTTTGATCAAACTACCAGATAAATCGTAAAGCATTACACTTTCTAATGAACTGAATGAATTGATTTGAACACGCTCATTGGTTGGGTTCGGATAAACAGAAACTACCGGATCAGACACGTTAGATAGAGTGATATAAGGCAATGTGTTCTCAATGTCCCAATTAGCAGCATCATTATTATCTGTATCTAGATCAGTCAACACCAGGAAATATCCTTCTCCATCAGCTTCAATAGGCCAAGGTGCTTCATCAGAGTAGGTTACTTCATCAATTAGCATCCCAAAGCCATTGAGTAATGAAATAGTCTGTCCTCCATTGTTTAAGCTTCGGCTAAATTCATCGAATGGTAAAAATTGATATGCCTCTTTAAATGCGTCTGTCTCATTTGCCAAAAACACACTATTTCCGGCCTCTAACAAACTATTAGCGGGAAACTGATAAACTAATCCCGTCCCTCCAATGTATATACCTGTAAGGTCTACCGTAGAACTACCGGCATTGGTTATTTCAATAAACTCCAAATCCTTTTCTCCATCACCATCCTCTGTCATTGGATGATAATTGATTCTGTTGATGACCAATTTTGGAACACTTTCTCCAAAACAGTTTTGCCCATTGTCCATCTGAATGGTCATCCAGCTAACCCGATCATAAATCCAGCGTTTCATGGCGACTAAATGTTGTTCGTAATCATCTGATATCCCCCAACGAGCATAATTTCTAGCCACCGCCTCTTTGGTATTGTCATGAACCTGATCGATTAGGGTATTAATCTCACTTGGATGTAGTGGTTGACCAGGTGCAGTCAATTCTAACCACCGCTTACTTAGGTAACATTTAAAAGTCGGATCTTCATACAAGTCTCTCCAAAATTTAGCACCCATATTATCACCATCATCAAATTGCCAAACGTAGGTGTGACTTCTATCAAATCCCCATGAAAACAAATCATTTCCATAGGTCAAATTAAAATCCCAGACAGGGCCAGCTCGTAGCTTTCCAGCGCGATCTTTGTGAAAATAGGTGCTGTATTGATAGGCATCAGCGTTAGAAGCCAACTCATTTACGATCATAAAATCGATAAAAGAAGGGAGATCAATGATAGCTGGGTAGCCATTTTCTAAATCTGCATCATGAGCCGAGGCCTCTCTTTCCAAATCAAAAAACACATCCTGAATGTATTGATTCTGCAGTGAAGTGACTTCATCTGGTTTTGGATGCTCATGGATAAAGGCTGTTTGCCAACCATTGTAATTATCCATATACCAGGCCGCCACATCGATCCCTTCAGTTTTATCGGACTTGGTTATGTATCCACCGGTTAATGACTTACCCTCATTATCATCCGGGTCTATTTTATTGATATCTATTCTATTATCATCAGCTTTTAGCTTTTCTTGAAGTACATAAAGCCCCTGGTAGTTTCCATTAAGTATCACTTCACAATAACGTCCTCTGGAAGCATACTGTCCCATTTTCAAAGAAAGTTGATAAGAAATATAGTCACGCATCAGTGAAGGATCGAAAGCAAAACCATTCAAAATCCAATCATTTTCTTTGGGCATGCTCAAGAGACTCACATTATCCTTTTCACCCACCTCATCATAGGTAGTCAAGGCATACTGTTTCTTGTCGAAACAACAATTGGAGGTAGCCCCCCTGATTTCTATTTGAATAGCTCCATCAAAATCAATACTCTCTAGATTGGACACATCAGTAACTGCATTTTGCATCCCCTCACCATTGTCAATTATGATCATGGATGCACCTATTTTAGGTTCATTGGGAATAGATTGGCCCCCTTCAGTGTTGATAATAACGATTGGGAGGTTGGATGTTTCCAAAATAACCTCTTCCATAAACACCGGTTCATCAAACCAATCGGGTACCGCTCTATAATTATTGGAGGTTGTATTAATCCCTAGTGAGAGAATCGGAATTGATGTCATATCGGATGAAGTCAAACTTTCATTATGCACTTCTACTGCAAGAATATTAGCACCATCCAATAGCAATGATTGATCTACTTCCCAACGTTCGGGATCGGACCCATTATACAGCAATGCCTCATGCAAACCGTCTGAAGCTTGATCAAACGCTGGAGGATCTCCTGAGACAAGAGATCTTGCTATTTCAGTTCCATTGAGGTAGGCTACAAATCCATCATCATAATCCATATCCAACACAACTTGCTCAACATCTGCTAGAGTTATCACTTCGAATTGATGCCTCATATACACCACCAGAGAAGTCTCAATGATGGTTTGATCGTCACCATCCCCATATCCGATTCCAGTAGGACCACTCTCCCATTGAGAATCATCAAAATTCAGTTGTGTCCATTCCACAGAGGGTTGAGCTGTGGGTATTTGGTAATTCCAGCTATCACCAGGAAGTATGACGCTTTCCCAGTGATCCGTTTGGGCTATCACGGCAATGCTAAATATAAAAAATATGCTCAGGGGAATTAAGCGAATTCTCATCATTATTTAGTTGTTGTATCCTTAAAGATAGATGAAATAGGACTATCTGTTTATAAAATGTTATATCCAATAGCGCTCATTTTCAATTGGGGTTATCTTCGCATCTAACAATTGCTATGAGTGAAATCCGCTTAATGAAACCGGGTCCGAATGGACAAGTTATTAATGAGTACGGCATTGCAGAAAAACCACCTTCAGATTGGGCATTTTTGAAAGCTGGTGATGCTGCTGTGACTAGAAAAGTGACTGCTGCTGGTCCAATTTGGCGTGTTCAAGTGAAAAAAGGAAGACGCCTTCAATCATTAGGTATTTGGGCTCCACAATCGAACATCAGTCAAGCCAAGATAGAAGTTGAGGCCATCCGAGCTGATCCAGGCTATGCCAAAAAACAAGCAAGTGCGGCTAAGACTAGAGCCAGGAAACAGGAAAACTATATGGCTGAATTTCAGATGGAAGTGGCTAAATACTTGAATTTTCACTCCAGATATGCAGATCTGCAATCTAAAATAGCGAAACTAGTCACAGCGCATGCTATTCCTATTGGAAGTGGTACAGTTGCTCGGACCAGCATGCTTCCCGTTGAAGAACGTGCAGGCAAAGCTGTGATCGCCTGGATGCGTCATAAAACAACCAACTATGACAACCTCAAAATAGCACGTATCAAAGGGGAAAGACGAAAAGTCAGAAAGCAATTGGCACAACGATCACTTCAGGTTCTCAAAACTTACCGTAATGGAGAGGCCGTGCCCATGGGATGTCCGCTTTGGAGAGCGTTAAACACTGAAAATGTCGCGTAGTTCATCTGCGTACTGTTCATCAAACAACAAGAGAGGCGCCTTCAACTTCTCAATAGCAGCATCCAAATTAGTATAATTGGACTGAGCAATGTGAAGTGGAATTTTATACAGTACAGGATCTTTCTTGTCCACTGGAAAGGGCACTTTGGATTGGAGCAAATACGGAAGTAGGGTTTTGTTGCAATCCAAAGCCAATCGAGCAATCATAAACTCTTCCCAAAGATCGTTCATGGTCGTATTGATATTCTCAAAGAACTCTACCGTCTCTGCCAATCGAACACGTGAACCAGCCCTTGATTTACCCTTCTTATTCAGGTACTTGATTTGACTAAACCCTTGTTTCTTTCGAGTCATGTAGGCGGAGAAAGTGGTGTGATAAATGTTTTCCGTCCCTTCCATCATGCAGATGGCAGCATTACCTGATTCTACACTTAAATACAAAGCATTCGCCTGTGTGTCTAAAATATCCAGGTGATCATTTAGCTGATAATGCAATGGCAACCGAACATAACCCATAGGATTGAAATTCTGATCTTTTAAAAGAATGAGATGCTTTTTGAAATCATACTCATAAGAGTCAATCTCATCTTTTATCATATCAATCAGCTCGGGTAACGTGTAAATGGAAAGGTTCAGTTTTTGCTCCTGCATAATCTTCAATCCTACCTCAAAATTAGCAGGAATTACCCGCATCACCCACAAAGAAAAAGGCCGAATTCTCATTCGGCCTTACATCACTAAAGGGTTTATTCTTAAGCCATTTCTAACTCCTCAACACCCTCTTTGACCAATTCGTGTTGTTTGTTTTCAGGAACTGGCGCGTATTCAGCATATTTCGCATGATAACTTGCCCTTCCCTGCGTAATAGACCTAAGAGTACTAGAATAAGTATGCAACTCTGCAAGAGGAACTTTCGCCAAAATCAACTGATTCTGTTCTGCGGAATCAATACCAGTGATAATGGCTCTCCTGGCTTGCAAATCAGACATCACCTCTCCCATGACCTCCTGTGGCACCTGGATTTCCAAATCATATAATGGCTCCAACAACTTCGGTCTGGCATCCAGGAATGCTTGTTTGAAGGCGTTCATTCCAGCAAGTTTGAAAGCAATATCATTTGAATCTACCGGGTGCATTTTACCATCGTAGACAATGACTCTCACATCCCTAATGTAACTACCAGTTAATGGACCTTCCTCCATCACTTCCATTACTCCTTTCTGGATGGAAGGCAAGAATCGAGCATCTATCACTCCACCAACTATACAGTTATAAAACACTAGTTTGCCTCCCCACTCAAGCTCTACTTCCTCTTTTCCTCTGATAGACACTCCAGTTGGCTCGTCCATTCCTTCTACGAAAGGTTCTATGCGCATGAATACTTCAGCAAATTGACCAGCGCCACCTGATTGTTTTTTGTGACGGTAATTGGTATCAGAAGATTGCTGAATGGTTTCTCTGTAGGATATTCTAGGGGTACTGAATGACACATCCAAATGGTAGACATTCTCAATAATCCACTGAACAACAGTCAGATGCAAATCTCCCTGAACCCCAATAATCAGTTGCTTCAGCTCTTTTCTGTACTCGTAAGTCATAGAAGGATCCTCCTGATGAATCTTCAGAAGCACCTCTCCTAGTTTATCCTCATCAGACTTGTTATTGGCTCTGATAGCCATAAACATCTTAGGCTCAGGAAACTCAATTGGGATAACTGCACTGCTAACGGAAGAATCCTTTAGTGTGTGATTGGTATCGGTGTGTTTTAATTTTAGTGTAGCTCCAAGATCTCCAACCACCATTTTATTGACAGGATTTCTCTGATGTCCGTCAATAATGAACAGTTGATTGATACGCTCTAGTTCACCAGTCTGATGATTGAGCAACTCCATACCGGTATGCAACTCGCCTGAAACCACTTTGAAGAAGGACATTTTACCCAGGTTTGGCTCAATAACGGATTTATAGACAAATAACATAACCGGACCATTGGGATCATGTAGTATTTCTCCGCCATCGATTGTTTCCTCAGGTTTGATATCCACAACCGATGGAGCCACATTGTCAATAAAACTCATCATGCGGCCAGTACCCATGTCATTTTTGGCTGAAATAGAGAAAACTGGGAAAACTTCGTGGTTCCGCATTCCAATTTTCAAACCTTCTCGCATATGATCCTCATCCAGGGTTCCCTTGTCAAAATAGAGCTCCATGAGCGTCTCATCATTTTCAGCCGCTTTTTCGACTAATTCCTGATGCAACTCAGTGGCTTTAGCTAATTCACTCTCAGGAATTGGCAACTTCTCTGGTTTACCGCCCTCTTCAGGAAATTTGTAATAAGTCATTTTCAATAGGTCAATGATTCCATTAAAATCTTCACCTTCATTCACAGGATACTGCATCAAGGTGACTGCTGGTCCAAAATGACTCTTAAGATCTGCTAGAGAAGCCTCAAAGTTGGATTTTGGATGATCAACCTGGTTGATGGCAAAAAGTGTTGGCTTGGAGAATTGATCCACATTGTTCCAGATGAGTTCTGTTCCAATTTCTACACCTTGCTGCGCATTGACAACAAAAACACAGGTATCAGCCACTCTTACGGAGGAATTAACTTCTCCGATGAAATCATCCAATCCTGGAGTGTCGATGATATTGATTTTGTAATTGTGCCATTCGGTGTGCAGAGGTGTCGCGTATACCGAGCATTCACGTTGTTGTTCTATTTCATGATAATCGGATACAGTATTGTGCTCTTCTACTTTCCCTCTTCTGTTGATCAATCCAGCCTCGTAAAGCATGGTTTCAGCAAGAGTCGTTTTCCCAGATTTGGAGCAGCCTAATAAAACTATGTTTTTGATGTGTTTTTCGTCAAATACTTTCATTTTGATCAGGGTTTTTAGTGGGGTTATACAATCGGTTTTGGTGGCAAATTGTGTATTGATTGCCTTTAACTAAGCTACGAGAGGGATCACTCATTTTTGGTGAGTTCTGTCAGCTACACACCTGATTTCTAGCCTATTAAAACACACAAAAACAAAAAAGGCTAACCATCAGGTTAGCCTTTCCTATTAATAAACTAAATGTATCTTTTAATTATTGCTGTTAAATACCATTACTGGCAGGTCAGTGGCCTTCACCATGGTAGTGGCAAACGAATCCTTGAAGAACCTAAAAATATTAGGCCTACCATCAGAAACCACGGCAACTAATCCAGCATCCAGCTCATCCGCATACTTTAAGATGCCTTCCAAATCATTTTCATGTTCGAGGACCTTCACATCAAACTTGCCAAAATCTGCCAGATTACCAAATGCCTCTAACTTGCCATTGTGGTCAGAATGGTTAACCTCACCAGCTTTAACCACATCCACTAAGTGAATGTGAGCATCTAAACTTTTTAATACCGGTCCTATCAGCTTAGCCAAATCTGAGTTGTCAGCATTTTTTACTGGATCTACTCCCAACACGACTTTTGTCAAATCCACATAATCTACATGCTCTGTAAGCGAAACCACAGGCACTTTAACAAACTGGGTCAGTTCCTGGGATACCTTGACAGGGAACTCTCCTTTTTCATCTTCCACGTCATCAGCTCCCAAAACAATTAAGTCTATATCAAAAGAACTGACATATTTTTCTGAACCGCTAACGACTCCACTTCCACCAAGTTCCGTACTGATTTTTATTCCCAGACTAGCTTTGCTACTAGCGATTTCATTGAGCTTGCTCTTGTGGTGATCCAGTTTCAAATCACTCACAAATTCCGTTCGGGATTCGGTATTATCTGCCAACAACTCGGTGAATGTGGCTGGCTCTATTGGCGTACCCAAAAAGTGGACAAGATGAATTTCAGCACCAGATGCCTGTGCTAAATCAATGGCAAAATCAAGTGCATTGATTGAAAGAGACGAATAATCCGTCGGTACAAGTATTTTTTTCATGATTAGTATTAAGCAATGATTCACTGAATTTAATGAGGTTATCGACGCGACGCTAGTGTTTTCATATTTTTTTCAAGTCTTCTCTATGCAAGCATTAATAACCTCACCAAAAACACATTGGTTGAATCCCTTTAAATGTCATTTTTCTTTCAACTAAGTCATTGTGACAATAAACTTTATCATTTGTGACAAGAATTGGTGCCATTCTTCTCGTATGGGTGCATGATTCACATCATGATTTGGTAATCAAAGAATTTTCAGCTTTGAGGAATTAATCTGCACAAATCGAAATGCATCAACAACACTCATTCCATATCCCTGTCATGGGAATTGGCTATACATTGGACACGCCTTTAAAAGTTTCCAGGTATGGTATCTCTTCTGTCATCTCTCTAGTAGACGACATTTTATTGGAAAAGCTACGAAAAATGTATGCTGAAAAATATAAGTTGGACTTTCAACCCATTCCCGACAAGGAAGATGATGCTCGCGCCAAAAGAATCACCGCATACCTGAATCTTATGCATGATCTATGTACCTGGGAGTTTGAGCAAATGCTCAGAAACGGACCACAGGATCCTGATTATCAAAAAGCCATGGACCTCCTGCCTCCGAATCATACGGCTGCTCAACTGCAAATGGGTAGTATTGATGTGAATGTGATGACGAAGGTAGATCGTGAAAACTTTCGTAATAAAGAAAAACTCCCGACCATGTACAATGATGCCCATGCGGCCGTACGTGGGTTTGCCAACAGCAAACTACAATCATCCATAATCCTATCTGCAGGAATGAACCCAAGGCTGTACAGCTACCTGGAGAGTTTTGAAGACTTCTATCCAGATGCCGAAGGCAACATCAAGAAGAAAATTGTATTGAAAGTGAGTGATTACCGCTCAGCTTTGATTCAAGGTAAGTTTCTGGCCAAGAAAGGCCTTTGGGTTTCAGAATACCGCATTGAGTCTGGCCTAAACTGTGGTGGACATGCCTTTGCAACAGATGGGTACTTATTGGGACCGATCTTGCAGGAGTTCAAAGAAAAGCGAATCGAGTTGACCAATTCAGTATTTGATCTACTGTCCTCATCACTAGCCAATACAGACAGGCAAATACCAACCAAGCAGCTTCCACTGCGAATTTCAGCGCAAGGTGGTATTGGAACAGCAGCTGAACATCAGTTTTTCCTTGATCAGTACGGGTTGGACTCTGTAGGTTGGGGTACTCCCTTCCTATTGGTCCCGGAAGCGACGGTAGTTGATGCAAAAACACTCAATCAATTGGTTTTGGCAAAAGAAAAGGACCTATACCTAAGCGGTATTTCACCATTAGGTGTTGAATTCAACAACCTCAGGATGAATACCAAGGACACTCAAAAAGATCAGTTGATCAAGAAAGGTCGTCCTGGCAGTGCTTGTCCCAAAAAGTTTCTGGCACTAAACAAAGACTTTAAAAACACCGGTGTCTGCACAGCATCCAGGGAATATCAAAATGAAAAAATCAAAGAGCTTATCAAAGAAGACGTTTCTGCTGAAGACTATTTAGTGAGATTTAAGGAAATCACCGAGAAGTCCTGTATCTGTGTAGGCCTTGGTACCAGCACGCTGATTCATTACGATCTGGATCGCAAGCGCGAAGGTGATGGTGTTTCAATTTGCCCGGGACCAAACCTGGCCTATTTCTCCAAAGTCATGAGTTTGCGTGAGATGGTTGGGCATATCTATGGCAGAAACAATGTGATTGAACAGTCAGACCGACCCCATGCATTCATCAAAGAACTTAATCTCTATCTAGATTATCTGGAAAAGCAATTAAAAAACACGCATGATGTCAACTCTAAAACCTTCAAGTATCTGAACACTTTTGCTGAAAATCTACAAGCTGGAATTCATTACTATCAAGAACTGATCACCAAGGAAATGATTGACAGCCAAATTCAAAATGGTCTTTGCGCTGGCAATCTTCGTTTGCAAGGTTTAAAAAAACGAATTGAGGCACTGGAAACACTAACCGAACCAATTAATTGATTATCCTATAATCTTGATGCCATTTACGTATTTAGCCAAAAGTTCGTCGGTGGCATAAAGTATTCCTTGTCTGTTCATAAAAGTGGTGTCAGGATCATTCAGATGAAGTTCTTCACCTCGAGCATTAGATACTTGTAATCCTAATTCTTCAAAAAACAACCTCGTGGCTGCATAGTCCCAGATACTACCACAGCCATTTCGTTCTTTTGGAAACTTGAAATAGCATCCATTGCCTGAGGTCATGACTCCAATGGCATTTCTAACACCACCATACTCGTAGTGAATCATCACCTGTTCTGAGCCATATTGGTCATACATCTGCTGAACTATCTTTTCGTAATAAGGCTCCTTCTGGAAACTTTGATCCATGTACCAGTGTAGGATTGAATCCATTTGACTAATTGGCCGAAGCACTTCATCATTGAGATAAACACCTGCTCCCTGGATGCTAGTGTAACAGTCCTCTAGATCTGGAACATACACCACACCAATAACAGGATAGCCTTCCTTAGCAATTAATGCAATGGACACCGCATAGCCAGTGCGTCTTTCGGTAAAAGGCAAGGTGCCATCCATCGGATCTATACACCAGAAATAGTCCTTTGTTAGTCTGGATTGATCATCGGTAGATTCCTCCGTCAACAATCCCAGGTCATACTTCTCTATTGATTGACTAAGTCCCTCTAGTATAATCTCCTGGGCTTTGAAATCAACTTCTGTAACTACCTGCGAAGCGAATGAATCGCCACCTACTTTACCCTTCGTTTCATACTCCTGATCAAACCTGGACTGGATGTATACCCCTGCGGTTTTGGCGGTGGTTTTGGCTATTGCACAGAGTTCTTCAAGTTGTTCTTTTGTCAGTTTCATTCTACCTCTCTGATTACCTGATGAGCAATGCGTTCACTATAACCATGCATCTTCCAGTGACCTGGACTCCATCCATCCAGGAATCGATAAAAATCTGCCCACGCATAATAATACAACTGGCTCCACTCCTGCTTAACTACCTCAAAATCAATAGAATTACCTATTGATGATTCAAGTACACCAAAATAATGATCGAGTAATTCTTTTTCATACCGCTCACAGTCATCATCCTCCAAACAACTACTGATACAATAGGCGACATCTTTCATCCCGCACCCCCGGCCTGCGTATTGAAAGTCAACAGCAGCTACTCTACCATTTTCATGAAAACAGAAATTAGCCAACTTGGCATCACCATGAACGATGGTTTGATAACGAGCTGTATTCAATTTTTTATCAATTGCTCTGGCAGCTTTTTTTAAAGCCCTGTTACCCATACGATCCCACTCATCCGGCCTGGTATCTAAATGCCAGTAAGTACCAATAGGCCAGAGTCCCTCTCCTGTGGAGTTCATAAATTTTGCATGAAAATGAGCCAACCAACTAAGGCATGCTTTTACTTCCGAGAGCTCAACTGATCCTGGTGTCAATCGAACATCATATCCAGCTGCATTGAGGTCTTCCATAATGAGCAGGATTTCACCATCGCTTTCAAGGGATTTATACACCTGAGGAGTCCGACAATGTTCATCGGTTTGTTTGGACAGCCCGGCATACCAGTTTTGTTCTACCTGGTATGATTTCAGCTTTCGTTGATGGGATATATCCGTATTCCATCCTCGTGGATGGTGCTTGGGCTGTGGTAATTGGATGTACTTGACAATAATACTATCAAAGCTTCCTCCATCCAGAAAGTATCTCCTGATCTCACCATATCCGCTCCAGAGCGATTGTACAGACTGACTACTCAGAATTTGACCACCTGTGATGGTCTCGATTTCTTTCTCCAGATTCATTCACTTCAAAACTGATGGATTTTGGTCTCTGGTGCAAGTTTCACTGAGGATGAATTCACCGACACGGAATACAAGCAGCCAGGCTCACCCGATGTTGACCAGAAGGACAAGACAACTTATTCTCGAACTAACAACTGGTGAACAGAAAACAAACGAATTCAACGGTCTGGATACAAGCCAAGCTGAACTCGAACGAATACTGAACGAAAAGAAATGCTGGTAAATCAGTTTAGATATTTGGCTATGGGTAATTTTAGCTCAAAAGGTATTGAGTCAAATTGACGGAGATGTATCTTAAGTTCATCTAGCGATATATTTGAAGTATCTGCACCGTTTAATTTTGAATTGTAAAATATCAATTGAGTTGTATCTCGAAGATTATATAAGCTTATATTATCAAATAAGCTGTCAATTGGAATTTTAATTGAACAATCAATAAAACATGTGATATTTCCGAAATTCAGTTTCTTTCCTTCAATATCAATTCCCACTAAATAACTATTAGCAATAATTCCTTCATCAAAGTATAACTGATTAACACTTACATCGGATGAGGTAACGAAAGAATTATAAGCTGAAAATCTGCTTATCTCCCTAACTGCTCCATAGTTTGACAGATAAAGATTTACAAATGATTTATCAATACGCAACCATTTGAGTTTAGTATTTATGCTTTTAAATGATCCCTGCGACCCATTCATAGATGTAGCAACAATTTCATTATCCCAAGAAGCAACATCAAATTGTAAATTATTATAATCTAAACTCTGTAAATGATTATAGAAAAGAGAATGACTAACAGACTCAGGCCCATCAAACCTTAAGCCAATATCAGAAGTCAGATATTTTATATCAGGATACTTATTGTCAATAAATACAGGGGCAATTCGACCTACGTTTCTTACTAATTCCTTATTTGGTTCTCGAATATTATAGCCATTGTAAACTTCCACAGGATTCCACCATGGATCAATTTTGTGTGGAATTGAATCGGATTGAAGATATATGAAGTCCATTAAGATATGGTAGTTAGTGTAGCCATTGCTAAGAAGGTCAGCATATATCCCAAATCTTGTGGTAAGCCTATTTAATTCAATTTCATACAGTGTTTGCTGAAACGAGAAAACAGCAACATATATTCCCACTACCCAAAGTACAAATCCACTTGGTTGGCGACTTCCTTTCTTCTTACTTTTTGGGATTCTTATTTTCTGCCATAGGAAGCCAAGGCCTAAATAGATATAACACCAAGCTCCTATTTGTTTTATGAATTTCCAAATAATCCTCCAAAGTTTATGAAGGCGTTTAAATGCAATCTTTTGAGCCATAAACAAAGGTATCAATAAATTATCTGTAGAAAGCTGGTAACCAGACCTATCATCCATAAGCTAACTGAGCCACTTGCAAAGGCTCGTGGTATGAGATACCTTTATAGAAGTTTGAAAAGTCCAACTTGCGGAAGCCAAAGGTTAGGCAAAATATCCCTCGAGTGAAAAATAGATTCTACAAAATATCAGTAAATATTGGTCCGTTGCGGATTACCAACAATTCCAAAGTTTATAAAATAGAAGATGGGAAAAGCACTATAATTCCTGGAATAAAATATTCTCTGGTCTGTATTCTGTTTGGATGGTGGGGATTTCGATTCTATCGAGCAATCACGGATACGTTGGAAGCTCTCGACACTAATTTCTCAGGTGGTGAAGATGTAACTCAGCTAATATCTAGCCAAGATTATGATGAAGACACAAATTACGTTTGGAACAATCTCCTAAGACAAACCACAAGGAACATTACGAAAGATGAATTGGAGATTGTACTAGCAATACAAAATGAATACCTCGAAAATCATCCGACTAACATTTATACAACTGCAAACACATCTTTTATTCTTTTTGCACTCAAAAAACTGAACATCGAACATTTCACGAATGAAGTTATTGAAGATATTTATGACGCCTTAAAAATGTACAGTTCCAAATGACGACTTTGCGATACTTTTATTGAAATTTAAAAAAGTCCAGCTAACACAAGATAATTGGTCATTCCTCCCTTGAGAAAGATTCTTTTGTTAACCTTAATTGCTGCTTACACAACTGCCTGTATAACTGACAATAGACCAAGTTTAACTGGCTCTTATTATAGATGCTTACAAGATGGTGAATATCAGGAACACAGAATTGGTGAGAACAGAATTATGTTCATTGGATCTCTATTTCCAGATGATCTCTATTTTATGAGTAACCGAATACATGGTGATACACTACTGATTTCAGGATTGAACTTTGATCTAATGTTCGGAACAGATACACTAACTATTATAAGCTTAACCGACTCCTCGCTTACTCTTAACAACCGATTTGGTGACTTTGAACTGAAACGTCTGAGTTACGAAATTCCTGCAATAGATTCATTGAATCTTGAACAATCCATTACCGAACTCCTAAGTGGCTTTAGAGAACGTTCATTAAAAGCAAATTGTCCAGACCTACGAACCGAGGAAGAAAAGAACCCAGATATTCCACAAGGTGTAGTAGATGATAATTTTGAGGACATTACTTACATAGATTCTATTCCTAACTAATTGCAATACACAAATCGCCACGATATGTATGCCTCAAAGCGATTCCCTAAAACAGACAATATTTTGCTTACAGACGGTGATAGCTGAGAAAAGTCGAGATAAATGCCTCTTTCTTTCTTAGAGAGACAGGAATTTTATGACCAGACCTCAGATGAATAATTCCTGACTTGTCATACCTGTCAATAAATTCCAGATTGACCATATAGGATTGATGGGGACGGGTGAAGTTGAATCTCGCAAGTGTTTCTTCGTATGTTATTAGGGGCTTGGAGACGATGTATTTCTTTCCATTTACTAAATAAAAGGAGGTGTACCCTTTGTCAGATTCGCAGAATAGCAGTTCTTGTAGATCTACCACCTGAAAGCAATCACTCAATGACAAGATCAGCTTTCTACCGGATTTGATAGATTCCTTATGACCAAATGGGTTACTATTTAACTCCTCAATTTCGGGTTCAAGTCTATTATTTACTGAAACCTCGAGCACCGTCGAGCTTTCATGCATTGATCGATTCTCTTTCTTAATATACATCTCTGGGACAGTGATTTGCTCGTGGCTCAAAGTCTCTTTCACTTTCATTTATTAGTGATCATTATACTGCATTAGACACAATCTAGTTGTTGATCAACCAGACCATTAACTTCTACGAACCTATAAAATGACCTGCTTTAAGGCAAAGATCTGAAGGGGGACAATTAGGGGGACACACTATTAAATAACTGAATAATAGCAGGTTACATTTTGGAAAATCGGAGAAGATAGTCTTCAAGCCTCTCGTCAATAGCAATTTTGAGTTTCTTTCTAACCCTGGTTCTGCTCTTTTTCACACTATCGGGAGCTATCTGAAGAATCGAAGCGATTTCTTTTTGAGTGTATCCTATATGAATCAATAAGAGGAGTCTGATTTCTGACTTGGTCAAATCCGGGTGCTGCTTGACTAATTGGTTATAAAATTCGGGTTGTAACTGATCAAACAAGACTTTGAACTCATCCCATTCATCTTCAGAACTTAGAGAACTTTCTACCAGCTTCAAAATACTCGCAAAATCGGTCTTTTTGATCTTTCTGTCATCTTTCAGCTCGTTCTCTCGCTCTCCTAATACTTGTCGTGTCTGATTAAGTTCTAGTTCTAATTCATTACTTGTATTCAGCTTTTTCTTAATAAGAACGGTTATGAAATAAGTGAAGCCAATGAACTCAAATATGGTTCCAATTTTAAAATATGAAAACGGGTCCCCTGGCAGCATGGTCATATGACTATCCAATAAACCCAGAGTAACAAAAAAGATAAAGAATGAGAAGGCGATCAGGTAATAGGTTGATTCTAGTTTCCTTTTTTTATACGAATAACTCACAATCAAAAGCGACGTAACAATCCACAAAAATCCGAGCAGATTTTCAGTCATATGTAAGGTACTTATCGAGAACCCAGGAAAAGAAAACTGATAAATGGTAGTGGTACCAAGAGTCAGAATAAGAAGTATGATGATGAATTTGTAAAAACGTCTATTTGTTTCTTTCGTTTTGAGGAATCTCATCGCGAATAAAATACTGGTGAGTATCCATAGTCGAATGGATACGAACATCAGGTGATCGATGGTAGCATGGCTTAAACCCCGCCCGTAGAGTCTACCCTCTACAAAAAGATACATCAGGCAACTACAAAGAATGTAGGCTCCATAAAAATAATAGATGTTGCTTCGTATACTCTGGAAATAGAACAAATTGATCAGTATGAGTATTGCGATTACCCCGTAAAAAACAATATCAAAGATGAGTGTTCCTTGCTTGATTGCATGAAAGTCATTTAGAGACACTAACTGAGGAGTTCCTTGCAATATTCTACCGTCGCTTGATGTGGATATGTAGTAGGTACCTTTCTCTCCTGCGCCTAAGTCAATTTGAAAATTGGGCTTGGCAAAGTGGTGTGTTCGGTGATCATTGAAGTCTGTATCAATCCCCTCTTCAACCGGCTTAAGTTGATGGTTAAGCTCATCTAGTTCGTAGAATCGATAGTTTTGATTGATCAGATCTCCACACAAAACAACCAATGAGGTAGGTTTTCCTGTATTTAAAATTTCCAGTTTGATCCAGGCAACACCTTCATAGAAACCCAGATCTAGATCATTACCGTCAGTAAATTCAAACTGCTCAAAATCTTCAACATCATGAACCACATCTTTAGCTACTTCAAAAGAGTAATCTACCTCTGGTCTTTCTGAATTGGAGCAAGCTGAGAAAAGGCTCCAAAGCATTGCTAAGGAGATAAGGAAGACGGAGTTGCTTTTTATCAAGTCTAGTTAAAGTGAAGGCTACTGAAATGATGCACAATAGCAATGTTAATGCATTCATCTGCAATATTACCTATCGCTCCACTTCTTATCATGCTAAAAGCAATGTACTACTTACCTTTCTTCAATTTCATATCTATTTTCATGATATGATTCACTAACCACTTGATCAATACCTCATGGAACTCCTTAAGTAATACTTCTTTGTTTTTAGCAGGTTTATAGTTGACTCGAAACTTTTTGTAATAGTCTAGAAACTTACCATGAGCTTCCTTGTTCTGTTCATAAGCACTGCAATGTTCCTTAAGCATACAGGATTCTTCCAAACTGAAATGTGTCGCACAAAACATTTGAAAGAAATTAAGAATGATCTCAATACGAGGACCTTCAAAATAACGATCATTGAGGCATTCTTCCAGGTCGTTTATATAGTTAAAAAGTGATTGATGTTGCTCATCAATTTCTTCGAATCCTGTTTCGAATCGTTCTTCCCACGTTACCATTTGCTGTTGAGTATTACTATTGCTGACCGTTACTATTGGAGTGCAAGTTTATGGCAATAAACAATGAATAATCTAAGGGTTTTGCCTAATAATACGGATTCTGACAAAGATCATATTAAGCAAACTCTGGAAACAAACAACACTACTGTCACCTTATACTATGTTGGCAACTGTAAACTCCTTCTCTTTTCTCAAGGCGCTTTTAGATACAGCAATTATCAAATTGATGATAATCACCTAAGGATCATTTCTTTATCCCCAGACCTCCTATTCTCAAGAACAGAGTGAACATTGCTGCTAGTGAACCTAACAGCGTATTTAAATCATCCAAAATAGATATTTGACCAAAAGATATGAATACTATTAGAGCTACAATTATCAGAATTAGAATGGAAGAAGCTTTACCCCAAGTTCCTTCTTTCCTAATTTCCAATTCTTTTTCTAATGCCTCGTCACTATTAACTTTCGACAGGATAAAGTTTGAAAAACTCTCATTCATTAATCTTAATGAATGGTCATAGACAAGAATTCCTTTATTCAACAAATCGAGAATTCCATCTACATTATTCGTATTCACAAATTTATCCTTCGCTATGTCGTAAACAATGTAACGTTCTTCCTTAGAAAGTGAATTCCAAATAGAAAAATAATAGGAATAGGACACCTCCTGAATTTTCAATATGTAATCTTCATGTACTGATGAATAATCATCTCGATCTCCCTGGTTTATTTTGAAAAGCCCGTCAAAATAAGGTTTCAAATTATACATGTAATTGCCATTTCTAGTTTCGTTTGTAAACAGGTTACTCATTTTAGGATTGAAAGTATTGATATCATCCTCTTCGCTTTCCAAATCATCTGTTTCAAACAACTGCAATGGAAGTGTTATTTTGGTAAAACTGCCTAACAGGTTAAGCCATTTCTTGTAATCCACTTGAAACTCTGATAACTGTTCTCGTAAGGTTAACATGACATCACTTACCTCACCTTTGGTATCCAACATGCCTTCTACTTTTCTTATCTCCTGTTCATAAAAGTCATAGATATTTATTGGATTTATTTCTGATGAAAGGTTTACGGCCACAGAGTCATGATCCACTAGCCTCTCCAGTATTTTTAATTTAACCTGATTCAGACTGTGATCATTGTAAGCAAATTCAAAATGTTCTATAAAGATCACGAACTTATGTTCTTTATCACTTCGTTCATACAAAGTTTCAATAAGCTTTTTAATATCGTCTTTATCATTGTTGGCTGTATTCAGCAGTTTTTCCAGATAGGCTCCTGGATCATTCTCCATACTCAAAATAGAAGATGACAGACCATCAATATCATACATATCGATTATTAAGAAAGTGTACTGTCTATTGACATTGCAAGACAGCTCATTTTTGATAATGGATATATGAGAAGCATTCACACCTACAATCAAAGTATTATTATAAGAATTGATTGGTCGGGAGTAGTTTTTGGAGTGCAGCAATCTATGAATGATCGTCTCTTTGCCCTCTAAGGTTAGTCCTTTGCAATTGGATCCAACAAACACGTCTTTGAATTGGTCTGGCCCCTGATAGGTCAATCGGTGGTATACTCTCTTGAAGTCCAACCCGAATAGTTTGTGAATCACGAATGTGATCAAGCCAATAGAAATGAATAGGATCAGTATCAAAACTATTAGAACAAACCAATTTGGACTGACATCTCCATTTCTCATCCAAGATCCCAAAACGGATGGATCATTGGCGTAATGAATTGGTTTTTGCCCATCAAAAGAGTATTTGAAACAATGAGAGTCCCTATCATAGCTCCAATACTTATTCTGGTTTGGGCTTACGAATCCTGCCGTATTTTTTCCGTATTCATTAAGCGCCATTCTTATGGAAGCATATACTTTATCAAACCCTGTTATACTGTCTTTATCATGCCTTGTGTTACAATCTTTAGGCTCAACTTGTACATGCAAATGGTGTTTATCCCTATCATTTAAAACGATATATTCAATGTAGTCACTGGAATTCGAATTGGTTAAAAGGTCTTTGTACGAATTCAATTTATTGCTTGACCATTCTCTTTCTGACTCATGATAATTGTATATGAATTGCTTATAATAAATTTCACTTTCTTTAGAATATATGATGCTAAAGATTAACATGATTGGGATAATAGAAAACAATACCACCCAAGACAACAGATACATCTTATATCCTTTAAATATGGCCTTTCTATCTTGAAGTATTCTTCTGAATCTGGACATGAGAAAATTGAATACTTGTGGCGTTTGATTTCGTTTATAGGATTTTAAGATTAGAGCACCCGCAACACCAAATATTAACATACCAAAGTCCCATAGAAACAAGCTATTTGCATCAATCCAGTAATTGGCTCGATTAACAATTATGGCTAACAGAATTATGCCAGCAAAAATGAAAGAGGGTATGAAAACATTGTTATCCCTGGTGTAGTAGACAGAAAAGATCCTCTTTTGTACAGGCAAATTGATTGTTAAATAATGAAAATTTATAAACAAGAGTATCAAACTCACGAGCATTAAAGAGTTCAATAAAAACTCATGTTGATTTTGAAAAAGAAGTGTTGTTACAACTAAATAGAAGATCCCCAAGCCATTCAAACCAAAAAGATATTTGTACAGTAAGTGGTGTTTTTCTGTATCGTATGGCTTCAACCAATTTAAAGGAAAAACCAGCTGTTTCAGCTTTGTTGTACGGAGGTTCAACAAATAGAATATGGAATAAATCAAGCCTAGCAACAAGAGAAAAACCAGATACAAAAGCAGTGTAGTATATAATGTAATGGTATATTTTGTATGGATGTACTGTTTATCAGCGAAGGTGATAATGCGTAAATCAGGAAGATTATCTAATTGCCGGCTATAGATATATTGTTCTTTCCCATTGTATTTAGATATATAAAAATTTTGAGCCCCATCTATTTCCTTGCCTTCGAAATTCAAGTTTGTTTCCTCATAGAAGTTCTCATTAAGGTTTTTTTCAATATTGGAATGAAATAGTGTGTTGCCTTTCCTGTCCACTATACAGAACCCATACCCTTTTTTGACTATCGAATACATGGTGGAGCGCATCGGAGCACTCAGAGCCAATACAGGAAGAGATTCTATACCACTTTTGATACCAACACCAACTTCAAATGAACCATCAGTAACGGACCTAATGGACTCCAGCACAATCTCCGAATCTTTAAACTTTACCAGATCATTCTTGACGACATCAGAGATGTATTTTCTATGATTTAAATTAATCGAAATGGCGGAGTTGTCCCGAAGTGCTAGAATTGAGCGAACTTCACCTTGACTATCGGTCCAGAATAAGCCATTGAAATAATTGAAATCATCAAATAGCGAATGAGAATTAACTCCTCGAAATCCAATTAACTTCATTTTGAAATTCTCATCCCAAATGACGGTAGTCTTATCTTCAAATAATGGCTCAAGAAAACCTGCCAGATCGCTTAAGTCATTTACGTTTTCGTCTTGAGTACGCTTTTTTAACGTTTCTAACTGTTTAACAATTTTCTCAAGTTCACCTTCAAAAGACTTTGAAATACTTTTAGAAATATCACTCAACTCCTTTTCTGTGGAAGACTTAGCTTGATAAAAATAAGAGGCCGCCCCTAGTGATAATAAAAGCAGAACTGCAGGTATGAGGACAAGAGAAAACCCGGAGAATAACACATCTGATATATATAAGCGCTCCACGTTGCTCATTACTTTAAGCTTGATCAGAGGAAGGCATAGAATAAATAATATGGCTGAAATGGTGGATAGTATAACCAACCCCAGAGGTACTTCCCGTTTACCACTGTTAAACTTGCCTTGATTTATATAACCTGCTAGAAATACGTCTTGAGTAATACTCAACTTGGTTGTAAAAACTAAATAATTGTCATACCCCAATTCTACTGGATAGACCGATAGACTATCCGCCAAAATGGAATCAAAGCGTACATTGCCAAGCCTGTTGTTGGTATATAAATTCGTGTTTTCTTTAGAGTCATGTATGACGATAAAATCAAACACATCATCTCGCCTTAATATATCCCTCTGAAAAATTTCAGACAATTCAATATAGAAATACTTAACAGACTCACTATCAGATGCTTGTTTGTTTTCAATTCCTTTTGTTTTTACTCTGAAAATCAGGCGGTTCTCATCAAAAAATACCTCGTCATTTGCTTCTGCTTTAGTTCGAGATGTCAAGTCTGAATCTGTCATTTCATGTAACAGAGGATTTCTTTCACCAGAATGAGTGGAGGCCACTTTAGAACTCTTTAACAAACCATCTTTCAAGTCATTGAAATTGTGTTCTATTTGATTGATTACCCGGAGACCATTTTTTGTCATCAAGGTCTCCTGATTTTTTACATTATCAAAAAGTAATAAATGAAGATTGTGGCAATCACTCCGAGAGTTGTCAAAATCATCCAACCCTTATTATTAAAGCTCAGTTTCATTTCGAATTAGGAAGTTGAAACATCTAATTAACGAAATCATGCCATATATTGTAAATACCCCATTTTAGGTATTTAGCACACACCGCTATAACGAAATCAAGAAGTGATTTCACAATTAATAGCAACGATTACATACAAACTTGATATAATACTATTTCAACTAAAGAGCATTATTCTAAATCATTATAGACTTAAACCAGGCAGTGTTAACTTAGTCACCAAAAAAACGATGCTTAAAGCTGCGATATTTGATATGGACGGTGTGATCATCGATAGTGAACCTCTTCACTACAAAGCTTATCACGCGATGTTTGATGATGTTGGAATTGAAGTGTCTGCCGAATTGTACGATTCACTAACTGGTAAGTCAACCATTAACGTTTGCAAGCAGCTAAAAGACCACTTTGATCTCTCTCAATCACCAGAAGAGCTTGCCTCCATCAAACGACAGCACTACGATGTAATTTTCAACGAAGACAAAGATTTTGACCTGATTAGTGGTGTCAGAAAGCTTATTGAGAATTATTATGAGAATGGATTGACTCTTGTGCTTGGTTCGTCAGCAACGATGGCCAGTATTGAGCGAATATTTGATCGATTTGATCTACATAAGTATTTCAAGGATAAAATCAGCGGGGCAGAATTGAAGGCATCCAAACCACATCCTGAGATATTCATTAAAGCTGCAGAATTAACCGGTTATACACCAGACGAGTGTATAGTCATAGAAGATGCCACTAATGGAATTGAAGCTGCCAAAGGAGCAGGCATCTTTTGTGTGGGTTTTGATAGTTTTCATTCTAAAAATCAAGATTACAGCAAGGCTGATTTGGTCATCAAAGACTTCTCGGAGATACACTTCCAGTCCATCAAACAAAGATTTGAGTAACAGGCTGGTCAAATCAAATGACCAGCCTCTCTTCTTATCAATCTAATTTAAGGGAAATAGGCAGTATCATTCTTACCTTAACAGCTCGGCCTCTTTGCTTACCTGGATTCCATTGAGGTGCACCTTCTAAAACTCTAACTGCCTCTTCATCACAACCCGCTCCTATTCCTTTGACTGCAGTTGCCTCTACAATATTCCCTTGTTGATCGATGATGAACTGAACAAACACTTTTCCCTCAATACCCATTCTCCTTGCTCTAGCTGGATAATCCATGTTCTTACTCACATATTGATAGAATGCCTGAATTCCTCCCGGAAAGGAAGGCATCTCCTCCACAAAATCTAAAACCTCTTCCGGAACTTCATCAACGATATCCTCAATGACTCCAGACAAATCAAAATCTTCATTTGACTCATTTTGATCAAGAGCCAGAAGTTCCTTAGTATCATCCTCTAACTCGTCAGTTTCTACTATAACAGGAGGTTGTAGGCTCTTCTTAACCTCTTTTTTCTCCATTTTTGGTTTGGGAGGCTCTGGATCAGAAATTTTGGTGGCGGGAATAATGTAAGTTGGCTCAAACTCCACTCCTTTTGCTTCTAAATCGATGAGTTTATATTCAGCTTTCCAATTGAAAGCGACTATAGTCAGTGACAAAGCAATTGCCAACCCAATATTGAAAAACAAAGGTCTTTTTCGTTCCAGATCAAGGGATTCTTTTTTCTTAAGTTCCATAATAGATTGTAGTTATTGTGAATTGTTTACCTCTACAATCCGGTACTTATTAAAAAGTCACATTTTCAGAAATTAATATTCAATTTGGCAATATAAGCAGAGGTATTCTACTCCTTAGTGCAAACTTTCTGGTGGTACTGGCAATAGTCAGAGACTCAAAAAAGGAAGGCTTATGAGGTACCATTACCAATAAATCCGCACCAAAATTCACCACTTCCTGTGCAATACTTTCAGGAATGTTTTCACCTTCCACTTCATGGTATACATAGCTCACATCCTCAAGGACAGTCTCCACATTGTGACCGCTTACAACTTGCTTATTCTTAGCAGTATTTACGTGAAACACCTCCAGTTTGGCATTGTACTGATTGGTAATCTCCTTCAGCGCCAGAAACTCATTCGATCCATTTACGAATTTGGGATCATAGGCAAAAACAATTCTGTCTATTGACTCATAAGGCACCTCATTGGGTACGACCAGAATTGGCACATTCAGCGCTTTGATCAAGGCTGTGGTGGTATTGCCAAACCATTCATATGCGAGTACATTAGACTCCATTCCTAGAACGACCAGATCAGGTGACGTGTGGTTGATATGATTGACCATCAAGTCTTCTGCGTTTCCCATTTCACAAATAGCAGTTACAGTCAGATGATAGTTGGATGCCGTTTGGTTGGCTAAATCCTCTAGTTGTTTTCTCTTTTGATCATTCATGTGATCTATAGATGCAGATGAAGCCAGGCCATTCAAAGCATGTGTACTTATTTTGAATGCATTAAATAGCTCAATCTTCGCACCAAAGACTGCAGCAAGGTTCGCAGCATAATGAAGGGCGTTATTTGCAGCTTTGGAGTAATCAGTGGCAACAAGTATCGTTTTCATATCATATTGAGTTAATTACGCAAATGACTATATTTCTTTAAAGAATGGAAATGCAACAAATCATTTCAAATCTTGATTTTTAACATCTGTAGCATAGAAAGCTTACCCCTTTGGACCGCATTGTAATCTTATATTATTGCCTGTTTCATCTGCCCTTAGTACATACACTCAATGCACAAATGAGTAGATATGTTACACAACTCCCAGCAAGTCAGGCTCATACCTGGGTTGATACCCTTTCTCCCATTTCCAAAATGAGACTTTATGATTCCTTATGGAGTTCAGACTCTATCCAATTCCCTAACCCCCATTTTGACTCCACGTATGTAGATGACTCCAAATATTTACCTCTGGACACTTTTGGCATTCATTTTATAGACATGGATTTTGATGGAGATCTCGATTTAGTTTACTCAGGAATATCCGGACCAATGAACCAACAAGGAACCCGGATCTATTTGAACCAAAACACTAAACTGATCCATCACAAGGATATCGCCGGTTATCTGATGACTATTACTCATCTTCCTGATTCATTGAAAACAACACTTCGTACTTGTTGGCAACCTTGTTGCGACTCCTATACCTCTCGAATAGAATCCTTTGAATTCTCTAATGAGTCCCGGGCAGAATTCACTGGATCAATTTCTATCATTGGTAGATTAATGGAAACAATAATTATTCAGGATTCCATCTACATTCCGAGTCCTATTAGAAGACCTCCTGATTTTTCAAGTTCGCAAAAAGCCGTGTTGACAAAAGTTGAATTAATTGCTTTTCAAGCTGATTTTCGTGGAACCTCTCCTTATTTAAGTGATCGCAATCAAGAAATCCGGCAAAAATTGAGATTAGGAGAACCTATTCCTTTGTTGACTATCGATCAGACAGTTCCTGCGCTGATTCTAACCTCTGAAATGAAACAGGGCGAAACCTATTATTTAGTACTCACTGATGCGCTCAACGATGTGCCCAAATCTCTATACGAATGGTCTGAAGGAAATAATCGACAATTTGTCGGGTGGATTCATGAATCCTTAGTAGACTTCAATTGACAATAATCTTGTCATGAGTAACATCCTCATAGAAATGATGGATATCAAACATCTGCTGAGCTCCTAATTTCTGACCGGTTTGACTGATGATGTAAAGAACCAGCGCAATAGCAGCGAATATGGGTATCAAATAAAGTATTTGTGCATCTTGATCCAAACTGTATAGACTCAAACCCCACATCCCAATAAAAAGGCTCAGAATTCCAAGAGCAACATAACTAAAAAAGAAAAATGCCCAGGTCGTTGGATTAGGCCCATAGAGTCCTCTTACAATCACTTCGTTCTCATCTTGCTCAAAAGAGAGATCTAGTTGAGGTGACCAAACATGGCGATCTTCAGGACGTATTTTTATGTGGATGTGATCAGGTAATTGATCGTAAGCAAACTGCCCTACTTGTTGAGTGAGCGCTTCTTTGATTCGAAGTTCTATTTCAGGTTTTGTGCCTTCTATGCGATGCTTGAATCGGGGTCTTATTCTAAAGCTTGACATGTGGCTAAGCTATTAGAATATTTCAAGATTTACAATAACTTACATCAGACTAATAACTACCTGGCAGGTCTTAATTCTCGGGCCCATTCATCAATAGTTGATCGAACTTCAGTCATTACATTGTTAGCCTCACCAACTTGAACTGCCCTTCTAAATCGCTTAAAGCCATTGTCATATGCATTGAAATTCTCTTTGGCTTTTTTTAGATAGATGTATAATTCTGAACCAGTTTTTACCTGACTCTTTTTGAGAAAACCCTCAATTGAGTCATTCGGTAATTTGGCCAACAAAAAGTCCTGGGTTAGATTCATTGATGTATTCAAATCAAACTTCAAAGTATCAAGAAATTGATCAGGAACCAGTTGATAGTGATACAAATAGCTTCCATCAATTAAACTCGTCAGTATCGTATCACCTTTGAGAACAAGTGATTCTTTTTTAGAGGAATCCACGAGTTCACGCTGCGTAAAACTGACGACATACTCATTCCCATTTTCTTCTAAAAGTTCAAGGAATTGATTGTACTCGCTATAATAAGCCAGACTATCCGCTGACCAGTATTTGTATTCATCAGGATACGAAAATTTTCCATTGTCAAATCCTGATTTTAACTCAACCAATTCAGTTAAGTCATTAGTGTAAACAAAAGAAACCAGGTCAGGCAGTCCTTCTGAGAGTCTGGTCACCATACTATCCTTCAATACTATTGGTAGTTGTCGATTGAAGTAATTATATGGAATTTGTTGGTCCTTCCAGTGGATCGAATACTGACCAATTTCATCTATAAAAACCTGTAGAAGCTCCTGACGTCTTTCTTTCACGGGTCCTACCTCCTTGTTAATGGCCACTAACTCCCTGGAAATCAGAGAATCAATCAATGGCAATTCCGTAACAGCTATTAAACTATCTTCGAGAATTTGTGAAGCTTCCAGTTTTAATGGATCTCCTCTAAAAACCACTTTTTTGATATCCTGCCCCATCAACAGACTAAAGAATTCAGCAATGGCTACCTCTCCGTTTTCCTGTGCTTGCTGTTTGATGCCTGCCAGATCTGCTTTGTAACGGAGCTTATCCACGCAATGCATCTTAAGCTCCTTCATTTTCTCGAAGGACGCATTTTTGGCCATGATAATTTGAAAGCCAGGAACTCCTTTTTCAGGAATAAACCATGGATTGATATCTGTGTACAGAATTTCAGAATTGAATCCAAAGAGGTAAATGATTTGTGTATCTTCATCGTAGACCACATTATGCTCGTCTAGTTTCTCAAAACGAAAACCTGCTTTTACGCTACCTCTACCAATTACTGCCAACTCTACCTTCTGTTCCTTTCTCGGCAATGTCTGCTCCATGTAATCATAGTAGAAGTCGACAAAACGATAATTGGTGGTGAATCCTTTACTTAAATACTGATCAAAATCGGCATCACCATCGGCATATTCCACTACTCGATCATATTCTTCTTCCAGTATCCCCTTTAGTACCCTGGCTGTATACTTTCCGTTTTGATTCTCACTTTTACGAACAAATTTCTTCTGATTCACAGAGGTCCCATGTTCATAAATAGCCAAATAAAGCAAGAGCGCATGCAATTTATCATCAGTGATTCTGGAACTTAGTGAAGTAAACAATGTATTGACAATGTCTTCCTTAATTTTGATTAACTGATTTCTAATGAACTTTTCACGACCCTTTTCAAACAAGAAGTTCTTTGATTCAGCGGTTTCATAAACGGTTGCTGATTCCGCTATATACTTTTCGAATAGAGGTTTTTTGATCTCATCGATGTAATCTTGTATGGCAACGAGTTCAATCGAGTCAATATCCAAAATTCCAAGCATTGACTCTTCGTCTGAAGCGATCACTTCGCCATAGTATTCGGCAGTGATTAACTCACCAATTTCCTTGATTTCGGAAACCATGTTAGCTGTATCGTGCAACCTGGATCCCTTCCCAAAAATTTGACCCGGATTCCACAGGAATAATAAAAAAATAACCGCCAAAACGATGGCGATATCCAGAATCAATTTCCAGTTTTTGAGAAGTAGTTTAATGATCATGCCTCTTCCTCAATTAGTGGAACCTTATCGATGATTAAGTCATTGCTTTCGAATTCAATGTATACTTCTTCGTAACCCAGAGATCTAAGCAACACCGTGAGCATATTGCGCGTCTTTTGCTGAGTGGTTTCTACAATTCCCATATGCTGCAGGTTGTTACGGATATCAAGTTCTGCTTGCCTGAAAAACTCCTCCTGATCGAACACGGTGATTTTACTTGCCCAGCCATTATCAGAAATAGTGTTGTCAATCAGAAAATCTGCTGGAGGATACGAGAAATTGAGTACCTCAATAGCCGGCAGTCTCAGAAAGATGCTTTGGTCTTCAATGACTATATCATCCTTCCCAAGGTTTTGCAGATTGATGCCAGAAGTTACTTTGGCTTTACTGTAGGCAATAAATCGAGCTTCACTTAGCTTGATGAACCATCCGAGTTTTTTGGTCTTGGTACCATGTACGATCTTATCAATGGTAAACTCCGTAGTGGCCAGCTTAGACGCTTTGTGAATCTTACCCACAACCAACCCTCTATTATCTCTTTGACAAGATACAGCAGTTACTAAAACAATTACGGACAATATTCTAAGCAAGAATACCATTGCTCTGAGTCTCATAAATTTCCTTAACTACTTTAAATAAACAAGTGGCAATTCGCATCTGACCTGCCTCTGAAAGCAAGAATTCAGCTTCCTCTTCATTCGTAAAAAACAGATTTTCAACAAGAAAAGCCGGGCAAGCAGTTTTGCGCAAGACGTAAAAGTCAGCTTCCTTATCAGCATCACCATCTACCATGTCTTGTCTGAACTTGAAATCAGGAAAATCCTTCTTATACCATTTAGCAGCTATATCAGCGAGTTGATCACTTTTGGTCTGGCCTTTACTGGTAAAGATTTCAAAGCCCTTTGCCTTCAAGCTCCCAGGTCCTGGACTTTCCGTAGTGATTGCATTGCTGTGAATGGAGAGAAAATACACATTCCGGTTTTTGGAATACTCCTCATTAGCCAGTTTCACTCGATCCTTCAAAGGAACATCTACATGAGTGTAAGCAGTATTCTCCATATACGGAATCTCATATTGATTCATTAGATCAATGAGTTTCTGTGCAATCCCACGATTCACCACTCCTTCCAGGATTTCAAAGGTCTTATTCCCTTCCTCATCCGTAAAATGATGTCTTTTGGCATTTCCAGTAGTGTATTTACCCGTTTCTGGATCCACTCCACCATGACCTGCGTCGATTACTGGGAACATTCCTGTAGCAAGAGATGGAGTTTCCGAGGATGCAATTTCTTTCTTCAAGTCACTCAAACTCATTGGTGGAGCTCCTACCACAGGCGTTCCATCAAAAGCTTTCACTTCCGTTGTTCCCATCTGTGCCTGAAACTCCAGATCGTCCTGGTCCAGTTGACTAGTTGGAGCATCTGCTTCGCGCTTACTTTCCAGCCAATTCTTTTCTCTTGCTGCATTGGATCGGTTGGAGAGATATTTCAGTGACTTATCACCAAAATAGAAAGCAATCATCATCAAGAATGCAGTCTTAAAGAATTCAAAGTGATCCCAATAAAAGGAATCCTGACTAATATTGCCATCCTTGCCAAAACTGGATATCATCAAGCTTATCGCACCAAAAAGCAATGTAAAGGTGATCATTCCGCGAACGGTACCAGTTGGTAAACCGAAACTCTGGCTTCTGTATGGATTGAATTGAGGAGAATCAAGTTCTTCTTTGGTGACATACTCCCCTTTCTTCTTACGTTCTAATGCTTTTTCCCAATTGGACCAATCACGATCGGTCCAACCATAATTCACATTGTAGAAATAGACAGCCCAGCTAAAGTACCAGATAAAAATACTAGTCCAGGAAAAGGCTATAAATATCCCTAGAGCCTCATAAAGCTGTTGCTGAATGATGAAAATGTACAGAAATGAGAGTACTCCCAACCCGAAAATAATTCCGGCAATGACATTGAAAGCTCTAAACAGCCAGCGATGATCAGATAGATTACTCATGAGGCTTTGTTGTTAAGAATGGAATAGGTCATAAAATCTTCATCGTAGTATTTAATGCGTATACGCTCCCCTGCATCCAATTTAGGTTTGAGCAGCTTGTATAGTTTTTCGAAAGTGATCTTGGAATTGAAAATGGAACTCTTTGCATTATCTGAGTAAATGCTACTAGCAACCAACAAACAACCGTCTGTGTGTTCATGTGTACTACCACTGTGAATATAAATACCTTCGAAACCAGGCACATTCTGGACGTGCAAGTGATATAGGAACCAGGGTCTGGTTTTACGGTACTTCACAGTAAGATCTGTGTCGTAACGGTTAAAGTCAACACTATATACTCCCTTTGGTATCCTGGTTTTGCCTTTCACCTTCACTTTACGATAGGTATCCTCCAATGTGTAGCAGAAATACTTTCCATCAATAAAGAGTAAACCCAGAGTTGTTTCACCATCATCCACATAGCGAATCACAGACATTGTAGTACCAACAAAATCATCGTTATTACCACTGCTTTGAAGTTTGCTTTCAAGACTTGTCACTTGAGACTCTAGTGAGGAAATTCTGGACTTATATTCCTGTACTGAGATTCGGAGTTCCTCATTGGCCGCTTTTATAACCGCGAGGTTTGGATCTGCCATGGTTGAATCAGTAGGAACTTCACTAGACTTCTGGGGTTTAACTTGTGAAGTAGATTTTTCTTTGGACTTGAACAAGCTTGCCAGCCACTCAAAAGCACTTTTAATGGCTGAGACGATAACACCAATTAAACCAACTATCCATAACCAGATATCTTCAAGTATTCCTGGATTATAGATAAAAAGCAATAAGGCAATAGCCAGCAATGCCACAATAATGACAATGGCAAGGTGTTTCATAAGGTTAGGTTCTTATTGGAATCTGAAAATAGATATTACCTAACCGAATGTCAATAAGAAATTGAAAATATTGTAGAAAGCGGATCGAATTGATTGCTACAATTAATATTAAATACCTTTTGGAAATACGGAATTTAACTTTCATTCCTTAGTGGATTTTATCATTTTAGCAAAAAACAGCTCAATAATGATTAACAAATTAAAATTCCCAACAATCGTTGGTGCATTGTTACTATTCTCTCAAATGAACGCTCAAGTTCTAGATGATAGTTTTCCGGTATTAACTCCTCTTGATATATCACAAATGCGCTTTGCAATTGAGGGGCAAAACAAAACAATATATTATTCTGGGAGTATTGACTTCTACAATGATACGAAAGTACCAGGAATAGTTCGATTACAAGAAAATGGTCAACTTGACCCTAGCTTTAGCTTAGATTATCTAAGTGATGCATCTATAGGACATATAGCTTTTAAGTCAAATGGAAACATTGTTTTACATGGTTTTAATAATCAGAAAGCATCATATGAGTTGATAGAATTAACAGCAAATGGAAGTTATATCAATTCAATATTGACCCCCCTTCCAAATTCTGTGAGGGATATGATTGTTCTTCCGAATGATGAAATTATTCTAACCGATGATCATAAGCTGGTTAAGTATGATTTAGATCTCCAAATTGACGACACTTTCATAGTGGAAACAGATGGTACAGTTAATTCATTGAATAATGACGATGAATCAATCATTATTGGAGGAAACTTTAATGACATAAATGATCATGACTATCCGGGTATCGGCATCATCGATTTCAATGGTAATATTAACACAGATTTCAAGCCAAGTGCCTCCGAAAACCTTGGCATTTCTCAAATCTTAATTGATGATAATAGTCAGCTTTATTTAAAAGCTGACTATTCATCGAAAAGAATAATCAGAATGAATATGTTAGGAGAGATCGATGAACAATTCCAAATAGATTTTACTGGTTATTCACTGAATGGCAACATTCAACTGTTAGGAGATGGTATTGTTATAAAAGTAAATAATTATACCCCTGAAGAAGGAAGTAAATACTTCTTATGGAAAATCAACGATAATGGGACTCGAGATGAAAATTTTTCTTTCGAATTGCAGTCATGGGATGCACATATATTAACAACTCAAAATCTGGATGTTTACGTAAGTGGAGGCATGAAGGACGGCAATGAGTTAGGAATTACTAAAATATCCAATAATACAATTGACTCGTCATTTGAATCCTCAACGCTTGCATATGGTCATTTTAATATAATTAATGTAGGAGATGAACGCGCATTACTTCAAAGCCAATTTCGAAGTGTTAATGGTTTTGCCAACGATGGCTTGTTATTGATCGATACAAGCGGGCAAATTATTGAATCATTCAGACCTGAATTACCAACTCGCCTATTAAGAGCAGGAATATTTGAGAATGACATAATATACTTAGCGAGTCCTGAGAGGATTATTTTATATAATGACCTTGGAGAACAACTAAAGGAATTTGAGTTTCCAGATGATTTTGTTCCTAACAGCATTGAGCAAGTAGAGTTATTCAATAATGATGGTATAATAATTTTAGCCAATGATCAACTATTTGTTTATGATAACTTAGGTAACATAGATGAACATTTCGAAGAATTGACCTTTGAAGGAATTTCTAGATTAAATGTTAACAGCGATAATGAGATTATTCTTGGAAGCTATTCAGGAAGTGTTACACTGAATAAAGAAGAACTTAGCTCAATTGTGAAAATAAATTCGAATGGTTCAATTGTCGAAAATTTCAACTCTCAAATTGATTTAGATGGTCCCGTAAGGAGGATAGCTTCACTTGAATCTGGAAATATCGCTATAGTTGGTGGTTATACGACCCTGAATGAAAGCCCAATAAGTTCCATCTTTATTTTGAATAAGGACGGAGATCTAATTAAAGATATATCTGACTCATATGAGTTTTCTCAAATTATAAACTTTAGAAATGAGTTTTATTATACTCCAAATTATGAAACTGTAAATAATGAGAGCAATGGTGCGATTATTGATTATAACCTGAATGGATTCAACAATTTGAGTGCTATTGGAGCAATATCAGCAAGTAAGCTAAATCAAAACTGTCTATTTGTTGTGGGTAGTTTCTATACAGGAGAAGGATTCACAGCTTTCAGCGAAGTAAAGAAATTGAAATTTACCGATTATTTTCCTGTAATTAAATCATTTTCAATAAACGAAATTGATGAGGATAAACCTTTTGACGTGACTTTAGACTTATTTGAAATTGAGGATTTTGATAGCGAAATTGAGGATATAAAAATAGATGTTTTAGATGGAACACATTACCAATTTTCAGGGACTTACGTAATTCCTGAAAATAATTTTAATGGTGAATTGGTATTGAGAGTCAAAGTAAGTGATGAATCTGATCATAGTCAGACTGCTCAATTTAAAATAAATGTCACACCAGTGAATGACGCACCTACCGCCCTCTCGTCTCTAACAGAATTTGCAGGAACTCAGGGGGAATTAATTGAAATGACGTTGGCTGATTTTTCTGCAGAAGATGTAGACAATACCTATCCAGATGACTTTACTTTAAAAATATTAGCTGGCACCCACTACGAAACACTTGCTTCAGGCATACAAACGTCAATTGATTTTAGTGGAAATCTGACGGTCCCTGTTGCAGTAAATGATGGAGAATTCAACAGTGATACATTGCAGTTGACTATTCCAATTGCTTTAATTGCAGCAACTCCTGATCTACATTCCATTCAACTCTTTCCAAATCCTGCTACGGATTATATCAACTTCAAAAACAGTCCCGGTGACTTATCAATAATCATCAGAGACCTCAATGGCAAAGAGCTCTTGAAAGAAACACCTAGAAACAACGATCATTGTCTAGACATCAGGAATTTACCAAACGGCAATTATTTACTCGAGTTAAACTCAAGCGAAAATCAATATCAACAAAAGATTATCATCAAACATTAAGAAATCGAAAGGCCAACATCATGTTGGCCTTTTTCATGATATCCTTGACTCACTGTACAAGTCATATGCCGCTACTAAAGATTCTCTTCCGGTAGCTGTTTGATATTGCTCATATTTCTGAAGCTCTTCACGATTTTCCGTATAAACGGGCACATAGTCATTCTCAAAAGCATCCCACACAATAATCAAGATGCTATAACTAATCTTACTTTGTCTACCCTTTTCCAGCCATTCATCAAATACATCTTCATCCAGCGACTTGGGAAAATCAGAACCATCAAACATATTAATACTTTTCGGCAAGTTAGCTCACCACTTACCTGTCTCAAAGAAATCACCTCAATGAATTCTAGTTCTCTGAGGTATTCAGGATTGTTACCGTCATTTCATTCAAAGCTGTATCCCAGGCATCGAGAGTATGTGCCGTATAATTCTTACCCAGCACTTCCTGAACCATCCGAATCATTGCCTTTTTGATATATCCAAGGTGTGATGGGTTAATTCTATCAGTAATCTTCTGGGTACGAACCACCTCTCTTAAGTATTCCTTTTGATCTGCCACGGCCACGTGAACGAGCAGAAATGAATAGAAACAACTACGAGTTGCCTGATGATCAGTAACCAGTAATGACACGGAACCAGGAGAAAAATCATTGAGAATTTCAAAGAATCGATTCTTTGCATCCATGTTATTGCTAATCAATGGCAAGGTCTGACTAATAACAGAACGTGTTTCGGGTTTCATATTACGGTTATTTGGATTGATGACCTGGTAATCTCTTGAATTGATGATTAAACAAAGATTTTGAGCTATCTACAAATGGTCTACAGGTCGTCCGAAAACTAATTTTTTGGTCGTAGACAGATTGTAGAGAGCCTTTCTATTGACCAGTAAAAGGATCCAATCATCTTTGGTCAACACCAATATCACCAACCTAAACTTTTCAATGAAGTACAATGCAATCATGATCAAACAATGGATCATTAGTCAAATTTCACCTATGGGCTGGAGCATGGTGGTCAGCAGAAGTTTGCCAGAGCTAACTGAAGTGAATCCATCGTTTTCGGCATCTCACATTACGAGACGAACCAAATGGTCAGATCAAGAACTAGACATTCTTCAATATTATTTAAGAGCGCTTTTCCAGGTTCAAATACCAGAAGATGTTCTGGTTGAAAATGGTCAATTCGAGCATGAGTTCATTGAGTTATTCTCTGTAAACTTCTTTGATCATGGTCGAAAAAGTCTATTCAGTATGGCAAAATCAATTCTAAATATTCTCAAATTCTAACACTATGACATCAGAATCAATTCAGATGATTTCTAAATCCTGGGATCTATTATCACGAGACCCTCAATTAGTAACTCGATTTTATAACCGCCTCTTTGACATTGCACCAGAGACCAGACGCTATTTCAAGGATGACATTTCTAAACAAAGTGAAAAACTGGCTCACACACTCAATTTCCTGGTGATGAACCTGGATCGACTTGATGAGATAAAAGAGTCTATTGAAGACCTTGGTAGACACCATAACAAGATGAAAATCAAAGCCGAATACTATGTATATGTTAAGGAAGCCCTTTTGACTACTATACAGGAAACATTGGATGAACAGTGTGAATCCGGTATGGTTGAGGCTTGGGATCATGCCCTTAGCCATGTAGCAAGTACCATGATTAATGCACCTAAAAAGAGAGAAAAGAGAAAATTAAGCCTTTGGGCGAGACTCTTTCCCAATAAAGCAGCTAGTTAATTAGACCAATAGAATCTCATTGGCGCTTCCAATTAGATTCACATCACATCCACACTTGATACTACATCAGTATAAGTGTGGATATTTTTCTATTTGATCAAGTATGCTATCAATCTTAACCAGATGCACTCTCCGATACACTACTCAGGTCTAATTCTTAGCTCCATAGTTTCATAAAGTAGGTCATCTGAAGAAGGCACTGATTGACTGGTATCATCTGTCCAATAGCGCCAGAATCCACCTCTTATCTTCACCCAGACCAGGTTATTATCAGTATCCTGAAACCATGTAGCGCCACTCGATTGAATCACATCGTTGAGCGAGTTGAGATGCTCGTATTGTTCATTGTATTGATAGGCAAACATCCGAACTGTTGGTGTAATTGATCCGTCAAATGAAATGCCAATCACCTGGGTGTCTTCTTCCTCAAGCATATTTTCCACATACATCTGATAGTCTGTTGGCAGCTCACTTCCTGGAAAAGTCAATTGGTATATTGCTTCTGGAACCGTAGCAAAATCCCTCATGTGATCCAAGGCTGCTCCACTTTGAGCCGCATCTACAGACCAGGTGGCTACTTCATTCAGATCTTGATCTAGTCGCTGAACGTGAATTTCCATTAGATCTCTATAGGGTTGGTTTTGAGGTGCATTATCCCCTATTCCATGGAGCACAAATCCTCTAAATCCATAAAATGGACCTGAAACGCTAATACCACCAGCATCTGCAGCAGAATATCCATCTGTGGTTTCATCAACTTTTCCGTATGTCAAAAAGGGATCATCATAAACAATGTAATTACCTGCTGGTCCTCTCAAACCGTCAGGATCCCATAGAGCGCTGGCTAAAGTGAAATAGCCATACCATGATTTTATCTTATATCCAGCATGAGCGTTAACTAATAGATTACCTGTATTTCGGCTGGTACCTTTCTCAATTGGTCGTATGTAATAATCCTCGGTAGCAAAAGCTCCACTTCTTTTTCCTGGCACTAATGGAAAGTCGATAATGATGTTATTATGAATGTCAAAAGTGCTATGATAGGTCGCAAATGCCACTGGTATTAAACCAGGATCATCGGCGTAGAAATCAGCATAGCCCAATGCTTCTCTTCCAGTACCATTCATTCCATAGTTGAGGCTGGTGCCAACAACTAGAGCTCGTTCAATCAGACCATCAGCTCCAGCTCCGGCAAAGTATCTTCCACAATTATCTGCTGAAACGATTTCGTAGTTGTCAGGCCAGGTAGCTCTATCCCAAATACCGTTCCCTCCGTTCTTCCACGTCTCGTACCTACTCAGTGTAAACCTTCGCAAGGTCTCAAATGGATAGGAAGGATCTCTTCCATCAATAGTAGAGTAATATTGATGTCCTCCAGTATTGCCTTCATTATCTATTTCTACCAAATCCAACATAATACCACGTCGTAAGTTGGAGTGAGTGACATTGCCATCAAATACACCAAACAAGGTCCTGCTTGGATTCAACAAAAGGCCATCTTCTGCCAAGACTGAGCTATTATCACCCCATGGTCTGGTGGTGAAAGCTAGCCACATCCCGAATGTCTGACAGTCGATGGCCCGATTGCTGGTTAGATAATTATCAGGATTACTAATCCAAAAACCCGAAGATCCAAATTCTCCTTGCTCGTGTTGCTTCAACTCTGTCCCGTAAGGAGGGTTTCTTACTTTCATGACAATGTTGCCATCTATTGTATTTCGTCGCTCTACTGCATCTTCGGTAAAAACACCATGCCCCTGTATATCAAAAAGGACATTGTTCTGTATTACGAGACCATTGGTTCCGTGAATAACTATTCCCCGATTGGCAGAATGCTGGACCACACTATTCTTGATGTACTGATCCGTGACGTCATCCAAAGTGCTGGAGCCACTGTAACTCAGATTATGCCAATGCATCGGATATCGACGTAATCGACCTCTTTGGCCAACCCACTTAAAAGTAACACCATCTACACGCGCCTCAGCTCCAGGCATAATCATGGTATGAGCACCAAAGCCCTGATTTTTCCAGAGATCGTCATCTATTGACTGAATAGTAATATTTCGAGTCAGGTGTACAACTTCAGCACGTTCGTCCAGTACTAAAGGGGTCTTTCTTTCTTCAGTATCGGGTAATGGAGGAGTTAATAAACCAGTATTTGATAAGCTCATTCCATTTTCTGTGGCATATTGTAGCAACCCCCACCTGAAAGCATTTAACTCATCAATTAGCTGAATAGACTGATCATTTATTTGATCAACTACATTTAGTTGTGTAACGGAACTACCATTTCCAGCATGGTAATAGTCTGTGGGTGCTATGGCCACCTCGTCTCCAGTTTTCCAATCAGGAGAATCAACCAAACTGATGGTTTTAGAACCCTTATCGGCATGTTCGTTGAGTTTAGTCCAAAGTACTTCTGGTGATTTTCCATGCAATTCCAATTTCGCTCCATTTAGAACCACAATACCCCTGGTACCATAGCTTTCTGAGCGATAATCCTGGTCTGCATCAGTCAGGGTAATTGTTGCCCTGGAAGAAAAAGGTTTGTCTTTGGATCCAACTTGCAATAGTCCTTCCACCACAATCCATTCAGAGGTAAGTTCGATATCCTTTTCATCAAATAGCAAAGCTCCTTTGATCGTCAATCCACCTAAATCAGGTGAGTTCTCATCCAGAATAACTGTGAGTCCTTCTTGGATTGTGACTTCATCACCTGAAACAGGCTTTGTCCCACCCCATGTATCTGGATCAGACCAAAGTAATCCATCTACTTTTTCGACTAACGTAATTAGCTCTGACACTATTTCTTCATCACAAGTGGAAGAAAGAAGTCTGGCTCGAATGTACAAAGGAAGCACCTCGGCGATTATTACCAATTCTCCATTTGTAGTGGGCAGATCTGTGAAAGACTCCATGTCAATGGATGATTCCCATATGACATCCGAGGACAAAAATGAGGTAGACAGATTGATCTGATCACCAACAGCAACTTCAATAGTTTTTTGTGCCATACACACGGTAAAGCTGTGCAACACTAGTACTACGAAAACCAATCGTTTCATTCCTTAATTACTTTGATGGTTCTTATTCGATTATCCATTACCATATGAAGAATGTATAATCCATTAGAAAGTTGGCTCATGTCCAGTTGACCATTCGAATCAATGGACGCATCTACTTTTTTTCCACTCACATCAAACAGCTTGAATTCGCTCTTTTCAGGAATTTTCAGGTATTGGCTAGTAGGATTAGGATATATTATATTTTGTGACTCTGCACTTAACAGGACACAGTCTGGAACATTGGGGAAATTCACATGGACATGATGGATATCCTGGGAATAAAGTTTCACCGAAAGAAACAATATTCCCAAGCACATCCAGAATCGATGGTTGCACATAGTCTTGATTTTATTTAGGCGTTTTTTGATCTCCCAAATAGAAATAAACCATCGAAAAAAGTAGATTTATGAAAGTCTACATATCATCTACAGCATAGAATTTTGTTGGAAAAATAAAGCTGGTTGGCACCTAGAATTTACTCGCGAACGTGTCAATCACCTCGATTATGATCAGAATGATAATAATCCATTCCAGACGACTACTCTCCCGATGATTGTTGTAAGAAATGTATACTTCCAGGTTATCCTCGATGATTTTTAATGTGCTATCTATCTCACGATATCTTTGTACCAATTCAAAATGCTTTGCAAGTATGGTGTGCAATCGATCCAGGTATTCATCTTCCCATGCTGTTTCAGGGCTATCAAGAATATAGAGGTTCTCTGCAATTCCATTTTTAGCATTGAGGCTCTTACCAATAAATTTCATTGCTTTTTTGTGGCTCAGCTTCACCTTGCCGTGAATCTCCATGTATTGGGTGTACTCCTTCAGCTCACTCAATAGTGATTGACTCATCCCATTATAAAAATCCAAAGCCACAGACTGAGCCAGGTGCATCATGATCATTTTATTCACCGCATGATCGAACCTTCCTAATGACAAAGCATCAAATGTCATCTCGATCATATTAGACTCTTCCGATACCTTCACCTTAAATTCATCTTCTTTGAGAGACTGTTTGGTGTTGGAAGTAAATGGCTTGATCTTTTCGATTTGAGAAGCGATTTCGGCCACTCCCATATCCGAGAACACTACTACTCCATAACTCAACAAATACAGGTATTTGGTGGTACTAAATTGATAATAAAGCTCTTTGGAAGTAGCCATAACCAGCATGTCAGGAAATTGATGCTTGTAGGCAGTCAAATCGATCTTGTCTGCTATGCAAAACCCGGCATAGTTTAGACCTGTATTGGGTGTATTCATTACGTAACTGGATCGGTATACGTAAAGTGATCAGTAAGGTGACATGAATATTTCAAATTAATTGAAAAATATTATTAAGCGTGATTCGACTATTTTTGAGGGTCTAATGCATATTAACTTGAATCCAATCAGTAATCACGCTTTCCTCGATTTTCACACCCACAGCTTGAGAGAACATGATCGAGATGACGTGATTGAGATCGTCTCTATTCACCTGGGGCAGGATAAACCACATGACTTATTTACTATAGGTATGCATCCCTGGTGGACCGATGACCCTATAACTCCAGAGCAAAAAACACGGTTAGTTTCTGAGCTTACCAAACCAGCTTGTCTTGCTATGGGTGAAATAGGTTTGGACAACCTGAAGGGTCCTGATATGGTTTTACAGATGAATATTCTCCGAAGTTTATTAGATGTTGCCAAGGAAACAGGAAAACCAGTAATTATCCACTGCGTCAGGGCATTTGATCAATTGCTTAAAATCAAGAAAGAGTATCCATCCATTGAAAAATGGTGCGTTCATGGATATGGAAGACATAACACTTTGGCTAAGCAATTAATTGACCAGGGATTTCATTTATCACTGATGCCTTCTAAAGACGAAAAGTATGCCGAATGGTTCAAGTCATTACCAATGGAACGCCTATTTTTGGAAACTGATAGCATGCCTAATGTTAGGATCACTCAAGTATATGAGCAAGTAGCCGAAGTAACAGGAATGAGTTTGCATGCTTTGAAAAATCAGATGAGTCAGAACGCAAAAGAGTTTTTTAGATTATGAGCCATTGGTTAGAGCGAACGGAATTATTAATTGGTAACAAGGCACTTAACCGATTAAAATCATCCAACATTCTGGTTGTGGGATTAGGAGGAGTTGGAAGCTATGCCGCAGAGACGCTGGTTAGAGCTGGTGTAGGTAGTATTACTATTATTGATGGTGATGATGTAGACCCAACGAACAAGAACCGTCAAATTCAGGCACTCAACTCTACTATAGGCAAACAAAAGGCTCATGTATTGGAAGAGCGTTTTTTAGACATCAACCCTACACTGAACATCACCGTAATTGATCATTTCATGGAACCAGATGTCATGAATCAGTTTCTGAGGGAGCATCATTTCGATTTTGCACTGGATTGTATAGACAGCTTCCTGCCTAAACTCTCCTTGATTCTTACACTACGTAGAATGAAGTGTAAGTTCATCTCATCCATGGGTGCTGGTGGAAAACTAGATCCTTCACGAATCAAGATTGCAGATATCAGCAATACCAAGGAATGCAAATTTGCCCAACAACTTCGAAAAATGTTGAAGAATAAAGGGGTTGACAAGAAAGTATTGTGCGTCTATTCCGATGAAATCCAGGTAAAGGAATCGCTTAGGAAAACGGATGGTTCAAACTACAAAAAGTCCTTCTACGGAACCATATCCTATATGCCTGCCATGTTTGGAATGACCATGGCCGCAGAAGTGATCAAACGATTAACTACTTCTCCAGAATAGGCATACTTTCCATTCTACTTAATTGAACTTATCTTAGTAATCTGCTAAACTGACTATCCTATGATCAATCATTTCATCAAAACGACATTATGTTGTTTACTTCTGTTTATTGCACTTTCGGCTACCTCACAGCGTAAATACAGTATTGTGAAGGTGATTGACGATCTGCGTTATAGCTGGGATGAAGCAGCCATTGCTTTAAAGGATTACCAGGGCATACAATCCTTTTGTGCCAACAAAGCAGATAAAGAGAAAACCTTAAAACTTTTAGATGACATCCACCATTGGGATACCACTTTGTATTATGTGGTAAAGAAAAAATACGAAGAAACTCAAGATAAGGAGGCAGAGATTACCCTTCGAGACATTGAGACTCTAGAAACTGACTTCACTACCTTAAAATTCAAAGAATTTATTCAGGATGAATGCGGTCAAATCAAAGTAATACGAGATGATTTTGATGAAGTAACCATCAAACAGTACGAAAAGGCTATCCGGAAATTTGAAAAAGAATTAATTGCTTACATCAATATCATCACCGAACGGATAGACAATATTGATGAACATATTCACCACTTGCATTTGGATTGATTAGTCACTTCCAGGAGCCGAACTTTTCCAATCGAGCTTTTCTAAGTAGCCATGAACATAATTTTCAAGACTCTTCAACTCCTCCGGAGCCCCATAATAGTCGGTTATTTTTTTGGAGCGCTCACCTTCTACGTATGTGATTTTTGTAGTAGGCAAATCCATGACTTTCTTGGTATAAACATCCTGTAGGTTAAAGATATCTACCTCAACGAACCTTTGTTTTAGTTCCACCAATTGTTCTTCCGATAAATAGGCTTTGAACTGTCCGATTTGCTCAATGTGCTTTTCACCTTCCAACTTCACCAATCCATCATCATAGATCTGAATGTTGTAAACAGGACATGGTCCCATACAGGCTGATTTAGACATCTCAACAATCATTTTCGCGGACTGCTTCTTTTGTCCTGCACAACCAATCATAAACACCACCAATACAATAAGGATACTTCTCAAAATCATATACTTTTCGTTTGACTTCAAGATAATCATTATTGACACCTACATCTAATATTTTCAGCTCGTAAGTTCTATTACAAGAGTAAAACACATTTGTGTTCTTATCTTTAATGCCTTATGGCTAGACATACTCATCTCAAGATCGACACCACACCTCTTTACGCTGCAGGACCAAAAGCTGTGAGCATCGCATCCAAAATGGTATTGGAAGCCATGCCACCATGGAAGGCGTTCAAAGTTCTTAAGCATCTCAATCAAAAAAATGGTATTGATTGTCCAGGTTGCGCCTGGCCAGATCCAAAGAAGAGATCTAAACTGGGTGAGTTTTGTGAGAATGGAGTAAAAGCAATAGCTGAAGAAGCTCAACATCAATTAGTTGATGAATCATTCTTCAAGCAATACACCATTAAATCGCTCAACAACAAAAGTGACTATTGGCTTGGCAAGCAAGGCCGACTGGCAGAGCCAGTAATTAAAAGATCAGGAGACTCCAGATATTATCCTATTAGATGGTCGGAAGCATTTGACCTTATTGGAACTCAATTAAAATCACTAGATCATCCAGATGAGGCAGTTTTCTATACATCTGGAAGAACGAGCAATGAAGCAGCATTCCTATACCAACTATTCGTTCGAAAGTATGGTACAAACAATTTGCCTGACTGCTCCAACATGTGCCATGAATCCAGTGGCGTAGCTTTGAGTGAAACTGTGGGTATTGGTAAAGGGTCAGTTACTTTGGAAGACTTTGACCAGGCAGAGGTCATTCTTATATTAGGCCAAAACCCAGGCACTAATCATCCAAGGATGTTGAGTGCTTTGGAAAAGGCCAAAAAGAATGGAGCTAAGATCATTGTGGTCAACCCATTGAGAGAGGCTGCCTTGGTAAAATTCAAGAACCCTCAAGAAGTCAGTGGTTGGATAGGTTCAGGGACAGATATAGCTGATATCTATTTACAGTTAAAAATCAATCAGGACGTGGCTTTATTTAAAGCATGGATGAAGCTCCTACTAGAAGACCCTTTATGCCTGGATGATGGTTTTATTAGCTCAAAAACATCAGGATTTGATCAACTCAAAACAGATCTCACCTCCTATTCGCTAGATGAGTTAATTGAGTCTATGGGCCTCAGCAAAGAACAGATTGTTGAATCTGCCGAATTACTTAAGTCCAATAACAAAATCATCGCATGTTGGGCCATGGGTTTGACACAACATGTCAATGCTGTGGATAATATACGTGAGGTTGTTAACCTCTTATTACTTAAAGGCAGTATTGGTAAGCCAGGTGCTGGTACTTGTCCTGTCCGTGGACACAGCAATGTACAAGGAGATCGAACCATGGGTATCTGGGAACGTCCAACCAAAGAATGGACAGATCAATTGAAGGACACTTTTGGGTTTCAACCTCCGGAATCACCAGGGTACAATGTAGTAGAGGCCATTGAAGCAATGGGTCAAGGTAAAGTACGCTTTTTTATGGCTATGGGTGGCAACCTGTTGTCAGCAGCTCCAGACACTCCTGTAACTAAGCAGGCTTTGCAAAATTGTGAATTGACAGTCCATGTAAGCACCAAACTCAACCGCTCTCATCTTGCCCCTGGTAAAACATCTCTCATTTTACCTTGCTTGGGACGGACAGATAAGCATATTCAGAATGGTAAAGAACAAATCATAACTGTCGAGAATTCAATGGGTGTGGTACATAGTTCAGCCGGGGTGCTAACACCTCCAACTAAACATTTAATGAGTGAACCAGGTATTGTTGCATCCATTGCTTCAGCTGCGCTGGGGAATGATGATATCAATTGGTCAGAACTTGTAGAAGACTATGACAGAATTCGTGACTTGATAGCTAAGGCCATCCAGGGTTTTGAAAATTACAACGAGCGATTAAAAACCAACTATGGTTTTGATTTACCCAATGGCGCAAGAATTGGTGAATTCAATACCACAGATAAAAAAGCCCACTTCACCATCAACAAACTACCAGAATCCATACCTGATGGACATGAATACACCATGATGACTATTCGTTCTCATGATCAGTTCAATACGACCATTTATGGAATGGATGATCGCTATCGTGGACTATTTGGAGGAAGAAACGTGGTTTTCATGAATCCTGAGGATATGAAACAACAAAACCTTAAAAAGAAAGAAGTGGTTGCTATATCCAATCACTATGATAAACTCAGGAAAGTATCAGGCTTTAAAGTAGTGCCTTATAACATCCCACGAGGATGTTTAGCAACCTATTTTCCAGAAGCTAACCCTTTGATTCCACTGAGTCTTCATGCACGAGGAAGTCATACCCCTGCATCCAAGTCTGTGGGAGTAAACATTGAGAAATTAAAAAAGGGCACTTAACACAGTGCCCTTTTTTTTGGTTTATGCCTTGGCTTTTGCTATGTAGTCATCAATGATTTCTTCCAAAATGTCTAATGGAACGGCGCCATTCTTTAAAACGACATTGTGGAATTCTTTAATATCAAACTGATCACCAAGCTCATTCATTGCTTTCTCCCTTAACTCAAGAATTTTAATCATTCCCGTTTTATAAGCACAAGCCTGACCTGGCATCACGATATATCGTTCTATTTCAGTGGTCACTTCCGTAGTTGTCATACCTGTATTGGCTACCATGTACGCAATTGCTTCCTCACGAGTCCATCGTTTATAGTGGATTCCTGTATCAACAACCAAACGAACGGCTCTGAACATCTCAGCCTGTAATCTTCCAAGATTTCCGAATGGGTCATTTTCATACATACCCATTTCCCACGCTAAGCGCTCGGTGTAAAGAGCCCAACCTTCAGTAAATGCTGAGAATAAAGCCAGTGTTCTAAAGATTGGAACTCCTTCTAATTCCGACTGAATAGCTACCTGAAAATGATGTCCTGGAATACCTTCATGATAGGCAAGCGTCTTCATTCCAAACTTCACTGTTTCACTCACATCACGAAGATTCGCATAAAAACGACCTCCCTGAGAACCATCCATTGCAGGTCCCTGATAATATGCACCAGGAGCTCCTTCTTCCTTGAATTCTGGCACTCGAAGTACTTCCAACTCCGCCTTAGGCATAATAGCAAACACCTCTCCCATTCTTCCGGTTATCTCGTCGAGTATTCGATTGTATTCTGCTAAGACTTGCTTGCGCCCATCATCGTTGTTTTGATATAAAAATCTATCTTCTTTATTGATTTCCTGAATCACAGCACCAATAGCCTGAGTGGTATCGGTATAACCTTCAGACAAAAGAATGTCCCACATTTCGGACTTGATTCGATCTACTTCAGCTAATCCGGTTTGATGGATTTGTTCTGGGGTATAGTTAGTTGTCGTATTTACTTTCAGTTGATAGGCATAAAACTCATCACCGTTCGGGAATTTCCAAACTCCTGCTTCTTGATTGGATTTCGTCTTGAGTTCAGTAAAATAATCGATCAACTCCTGGTATGCCCCAAATACAGTTGTTCTGACCTGCTCTTCTGCTTGAGCCAGGTATTCAACCTTTTCCTCATCTGTTAAATCCTCTACATCATCAAGCTTGGTCTTTAGGTTCGCAAACAGGATATTGGATCTCACCGGATCTTCATCAATCTCCAGGTTAATCTCAGTTGACTCCCCCTGTCCTGTAAATCCATTCATCTCATTTAAAACCCTATCGATGATATAGGTTGGAGGAATGATTCCTTTTTCCTCACGAAGTTTAAGGTTGTCTAATACCTGCTCGAACTTGGTGTCGAACAATGATAATCTGGTAATGTAGGCTTCAATGTCGCTTTTGTTTCTAAGCTTATGTGAACTCTCCATCATACTTGGCAGATTGCTCTGCTCACCAAACATTTGGTTGACCGGATAACCATGGTAAAAGAATGGTTCGCCATCCAGTTGTGTTTTTAAGAAGTAGCCAAATATCTTGGTATTTAGCTGGTTTTCCTTCGATTGAGACTCAAAGTCATATGACATTAATGTCTCATAATCATCCTTCAAATCTTCAAATTCTTCCCATTGCTTTTCATCAGACACATCAGCCAATTCATCTTTGCTCATGTCATACAATACAGGCACTCCAAGCTGGGTCACTAATTCTGGACTTGCCAGGGCGAATTCCACAAACACACGATCATAGAAATGCTTGATATTGAATGGCTTAAACCAAATCAAATTAACCAACCCTCCAATTCCCAATACCAAAATCAACAGGAAGGATCTACCAACCCAAAATTTCCACGATCTTTTCTTTTTCATAGTCAAGTGCTTTAAGTTTTTGATTACTTGAAGTTATGACTAAAATTTAAATGCTCCTTAGATTAGTTGGATTTTCCGTGAATGATCATTTAGCTGGCACCCCACGACGGAGCCAGGCGGCACCAAATGCCCATAAGGCTATGGTCTGACCCAACACAACCGATCCTTTAAAAAGCTCAACATCCTGATGGGTCGTTCGATAAATAAATGCTAAAACAGTAAACACTACTCCTCCAATAACACACCAGCCCAGAACTTTATAAAGTACTGAATAGTATGGTGCTTTAGCAAACTTGGTAATAACCACTATTCCCATTAACAGAAGAAAAGCTAACGCAGATCCATTATGAATCCATCCACGAAAAGGATCATTGTGTACATAGAAAATGGCTTTTATTGGACAACCATATTGTGTTGGAACAAGTGCCACGATCAAAGCAAAAAAGCCAGCGACATTGGTCAATTGATTTTCGGAAATCTTCTCTCCTGGCACCTTCCCTCCACGATAAGTGAATAGCACCAACCCAAAAGTGATGAGTATTCCCGTGAGAACGGTGCTCATATTCGTATAATAGTAGAAACTAATCGCCCGTTCAATTTTACCATGACCAAAAATGAGCAATATAGGAAGTGCTATGCCAAGGATACCAACTGCTCTTCTTAGCAATTGATAGGAAAGATTCATCTGATTCATACGTTAGGTTTGAGCCTAAGGTATTGACTCTGGTAATTGCTGTAATAAAGTATCCGAGGAACGCGTCTTTCTTATCGATTAAACCAGTCATTAGTAAACAACATGTGCAATTTGGGCACGGACTTTGCGTTGTGTCTCGTATATGAAGAAAATGAGGGGATTTTGTTTAGTGATCATCATGATGATGTCTATAACTGTTGTTAATGCTCAACGCTATGGCAATTCGTTGGGATTACGATTTGGGAATGGAAACCAGCGAACAATAGGTCTTAGTTATAATCAACATTTATTTAAGTATATCAGTGCTGAGGCAATTCTTCAATCTGATTTTAATCGAAATACTACTGCACATGCACTCATCAAGCAACATCAACCCATATTTGGAAAGTTTTTAAATATTTATGTCGGAACTGGTTTATCGATTGGCAATGAAGAATCGATCATCGCAGATGAATCATCGAAGCAGCTGATAACCACCTATGATAATGCGACAATTGGTGCGGATGTACTTTTGGGGGCTGAACTTACTCTCCTGGGCCTGAATGTATCGCTAGATTATAAGCCTAATATCAATTTAATAGGTAGAGAGAACTGGTACGATGGTCAGGTGGGTTTCTCCGTTAGGAAGGTACTTATCTCCTACAAAGACCTGAAGAAGAAACGAAAGAAAAAAGCAAGACAAAAAAGAAGAGAAGATCGCCAAGAGAATCATTCGGACTTAGGCCTTTTCAAAAAGTAAGTAAAAAAGGCCCATGTCCTAGGCCTTCTTCACAGTGAATGCAACCACTAAAAGGTGCAATCTAAAACCCGCTGGTTGGGTCACTTTCAACAATGGCAAGTTCATACAATTCTTAATTATCGGCTATTACTTTCCCGACTTATCCTATCAATAATCCGACAATACCCAATTGCTAAGCTCCTAAATGAGGCAAATGTTTTAACGAATGATAGTTTAAGGCTAACTCAAGACACTTGATGATTTGTTTTTCAGGGAGTTTTTCATTCAGATCCAATACAATTGCTCTTTTGCCTTCAAAGGTCAATTCATCTCCAAAAATGAAGCGAAAAGTGTTTACCAGATCAGTATTGCAAATAAAGAAGAGATAGTACTTATCAGGAGATTTGGGTTTCCAATCCATGCGAATGGTACTACCTTTTTTTGCTACATAACTTGGTTCACCCCATTTAGTTGTCTCCATGAGTCTGGGTACACCTGAAGTTTTTGCAACCTCCAAAATCAATGATCTTAGTTCGACAAGCCTCTTCCTGGGTTTGTCAGGATAGCTTTCCAGTAAATCATGCACCTCCTGACTTTTGATAATTTCCATGATTGTAAATTAAGGGAGCAAAGTGACAACCCTATGTCACTAGGCATAAAAAAAG
>PBTY01000091.1 GCA_002729235.1 Rickettsiales bacterium
TCGAGTGGTGGCTGTAGTAAAGAGAGGAACACCTTATCAAGAGAAAATTGTATTAAAAAAAGTGGGAATGGCTTGATTTTACCATAGATATCGCCAAGCTATCGGTTGTATGTCCCGAACTTTGCTGATGGAAAACTAAACTAGCAAAGCTGCGCCACCCGCACAACTGTTTCAATGAAAATACTGCGATCAGAAAGTCTAAATCCAGAAGCACCAAAAGCGCTGATGACACTGAGATCTCAGAAGGCGCAGTTTTGTGGTCAAGTCGCGCTGAAGTCTGCTAGAAGCAGTCAGACATATGCACTTTCAGCGCTTGTTATGTCCAGTTTTTAGCAGCCTTTTCCGTAGTTCCAGACGTTCGGTGTTTGTTCGTCTGAGATGAGCTTGATCCAGCCAGTTAAGGTTTCAATTACCAAGTTGTCTCCACCCGAACAGGGATGCTCGCGATAATGTATCACAGTTACTTTGCACCAGTCACCATTCGTTTCATTTGTTGGTGAAATGCCCCAGAGATCACCGTTTAAGGTTGCAGTTATTTCAAAGTTGGTTGAAGGACCAGTTCTTAAGTTCAGACCAGGTTCGTTTGCATACCATTCTGTGTCTTTTTCAATTAAATACTGCATCCATGACGTTAACTTAAGATTCTTAGAGTTGAGTTCCTCTACACTTAACCAGAATCCGTTTTGGAGTTGAACATAGTTAGGTTCGGCATTTTTGAAAACCATGGCCATAATTTCGTAACCAACCATTTCTAAATTTGTGTGGCTAAACTTTCGGAGTTCGCCGTTAATCTTAATATTGGCAGAATAGATTTCGTCATTGTTGTCAGATTCCCCAAGAGTTATTTCACCAACTACTGATCCGTTAGGTTGTTCGTAAACTTTCAGTCCAGAAGTTGGGATGTAGTAACAGCAAACATCAAACCCCTCATCAGGTAAGATGAGACCTTTGGTTATAGTCTGTCCGTTAAGGCAGTTTGCAAGAAGAAAAGTAGATATGATTGCACAATATCTCATGGGTAGTAATTGGACATAACGTCCAACTAAAATGAGTATGCGCCCCTGTTGCTAGAAGTACAGAAGTTCCTTTTTTGCATTACCCTTTCAAAGTGCTCAGTTCGCATATTCATTTTAGTGTTTGTTATCAGCTTTAATTTAGTTATATCCAATTTGTACCGCTATTAATATAGAAATAGCTGCTATTGCTAATATTAAGAGGGTTGGTTTAAGTGCAAATTTTAGCCACTTATCATATTTAATTCCACCAATTGCTATAACAGCCATTAAGGCGCCATTGGTTGGGACAATCATATCCATCATAATTGCTCCATACTGATATGATAGTACCGACACTTGTCTTGAAAGGCCAATTAAGTCTGAAAGAGGAGTTAATACTGGCATTGTTAATATAGCCTGGCCTGAGTAACTGGGAATCGGAAAATGCAAAATCATATGAGATACCATCATAAGAACAGCGGAGGCTGAGGTTGAGAGATATTGTAGAGGTGTGAAAAGACCATAAACAATTGAATCAATTACATATCCATCTGTTAGTATAATTGAAATGCTATTTGCAAGTCCAATAATGATACATGCAGAAATCATTTCTTTGAAGCCTTCGACATAAGTTTCCGTAGTTTTGTTGAAACCAAAATTGGCTATTAACCCACTCGTTAATGCAAGAAAAAAGAAGCAAGCCGACATTTCATTAAAACCCCATTCAAGCTCAATTAATCCGTAGGTCACTACACCAAACGTTAGCGTTAAAAGCCCCAAAATGACTTTATTTCTAAAAGTGAGTTTAGAAACGTCAACCGATTGGTCAGTCTTTTCGACCTTATTTTTACTGGCGTATCGAATTATGTAGAGCACCCAGACAATGGAAACTATGAGAAATACGATAAGTCTAAATTGAGAGCCTGAAATAAGCTCCAATTCTGCCTCTTTTTGGGCTATTAATACGCCAAATGGATTGAAAGGACTAAAAGCTGATCCAATAACTGTAGATCCATAGCTGGCGTATACGATGGTAAAGGAATTATAACCAAGATTTCTCCCAAATAGGAGAAGTATGGGAGTCATAGCAATGACCTCTTCCTGTAATGCAATTGCAAATCCGGCCAACAAAAAAAGAATCGTGATTATTACTAAAGCATACTGTTCTTTTCCTTTTAAAGTAAGGATTAGCTGATTCAAACCTTGATTTAGTGCTCCTGATTTCTCGATTAAATAAAAGCAACCACCTAACAATAGTATTAAGACTATCAGGTCCGCTCGTCCTGCTATACCTTTTGGAATTGCGAGGAGAATGTCAAAAGCTGACACCTTATCAACCTGCTGCTGTTCATAGGAGTTCGGAATTACTATCGTTCGATCTTCGATTGCATTAAATTCTCTTTGGTAACTCCCACTAGGGATAATATATGTCAGAATCCAAGCGAACAGAATGACTGATAGGATAATTACGAAAGCATTTGGGAATTTCTTCATTAAGTGGTTTTGCTGATAACGTCCAGATATGGCACGTGCCTCTGAACTTAATTAATAACCACTAAAGTATCGGATTTGAATTTCTGTTTCAAATGCTCAGTAGAGGTATGTGCTATATCGTTTGTTGGTGGTAGTTTTTATTTCACCTAAGAAATGGTTACGACTTTATTATTGAATTCGTCATTTGTTATGTGTTCCACAATAAACATCGCAACTGATCTTCTACCTACCATTAAACCAGAAGTCACCGATTCGGTTGAGATATTGGCTTTTTTACTACTCTGTGAATTGCTTAAACCTACTGGCCTAACGATTGTCCAATCAATTTTGGAATTCATTAATATGTTTTCCTGCCTTTCATGATCTTGATACCCATATTTGACATTGCTATTGTTTATTACCCACCTGAACCAAGCGGGAAGATCCTTTTCGGAATCATTGGCACCCCAAGCAGAGACAGTCACAATCTTTTGAATGTTGTTTTTACCGGCAGTGTTCACCAAAATTTTCATTACATCAGACATCAGCGTTTCTGGTGTTCTTAGCTTAGACCAAGGGAAGTCACTTTTTCTGGAAATGTTCAATGCAGAAATGATTACATCGCATTCCTCCATCGCAATTCCTAAATCGTTAATGTTCGTTACATCTCCCTTGGAAACACGAATATGCTCTGATTTTACTTTTAATCTATCGGGGTTTCTTACCAGAACTGATGTTTCAATTCCTTTATCATTCAATTCTTTGAGAATTTGACTACCCAACCTTCCCGTTGCTCCTAACAGTAATACCCTCATATTAGTATGTTTATTACAGTAACTTACTTTTAGTTATTAAACATATGTAATAAATTGGGAAGTGAAAAGAACGTACTGAATAGTAACCAACTTACCAATTAGTTATCAATGTTGTTTTTCAGTTAGTTATGCATGAACAAAATTTGAAAAAATATTCGGACATTGAGAATTGCCCAATACGCAATGTGCTTGATCATATTGGGGATAAATGGTCAATGTTGGTTTTGTCGATTCTTAATGAAGAAGGAACACTTCGGTTCAATCAACTTCATAAGACCATAGGAACTGTTTCTCAAAAGATGCTTTCAACTACCTTAAAAAGACTTGAGTCTGATGGGTTGTTGGTGCGAGAGGTGTTTCCGGAAATTCCCCCAAGAGTTGAATATCAGTTGACCGAAAGAGGTAAGAGCTTGATTCCTCATATAAATAACCTTGTAGGATGGGCTGTTGAGAATTTTGACGGAATCAAAGATTCAAGGTTAACCTTCACTGTGTAGATTATTACCACCAACAACCGGATATGTGACAACATGTCACTTATCCGCCTTATAACTAGGCTATCCATTTTTGTAAACACTTACAAATTGGATAGTCCAATTTCATACCTCCAAAATAACGGAATTAAACCACACAAACAATCAATTAGGTGAATGCAAGCCGATCTTATTACCTTCCGAGTCCAATAACAAGGCAAAGAATCCACTTTCATCGGCATGAGGGGTTTTCGGCATGAGAATCTTTCCCCATTCGTTTCTACTTTGTCCAAAACGACTTGCAGATCTTCCCCAGCATTCATATAAATGGTCACTCCACTGGCAGAAGGTTCATACCCCTCGCCTTTCATGATCACTCCTGTGACCATCTGGTCTTCGTACGGAAGCAATCCCATCTCCATTCCTGGAAACTCCATTCGCTCGATTGTGATACCTAAAATCTCCTGGTAAAAGGAAACTGCCCGCTCCATGTCAGTAGCAGGAATTTCAAAAATGGCTACATAGCTTTTCATCGTTGGTTGGTTAGTAGTTTGTGCGAATACATTGTTGGAATGCATCAAGAAGCCAAGTACCACAAGTGTAATTAGCCGATAAATAGTCGTTTTCATAGTTTGATAAATCTGTCAACAGCATAGTTAAGACAGATCACTTACTAGAAATTGTAAAAGTGCGACAGATCTACTCTTTGGAGTTGATCAGATTGGAAAGCAGCAACTGGTCATCCGTCAGGTACTCTTTCGGATTGATCCCGGTAAAGTCCTTAAAATCCTTAATGAAGTGCGCCTGATCATAGTAGTTGCCTTCGTAGGCAATCTGTGTAAGAGTCTCACCCTTCTTCTGAAGTATTAGTTGAAGGGCAGCCTGCAATCGAATGATACGCCCAAGATGTTTGGGGCTGATGCCTACTTGCTTGGCAAACTTTCGTTCCAGATTTCTCCGTTTCGAAAGTTCTTCACCAAGAAGCTCATTGATAGACACTTTGCCGCCTGTGTTGTTTAACACCTCTACAGTTGAGGTCACAATATGATCGATAACATTCTGGTCAGCTAGCTTACTCAATAAGAATTGTTCCACAATCTCAATTCGCTCCTCCGTTGATACTGCGGAGGTGACTTGTTGTTCCAACACACTAGCCTCTTGCTGACCAAACAAAGTTGTCAAAGGAGTTTCTTGATCTGCTAATTCAGAGATCGGACTGGAAATGAAATTGGCAAAACCGTAAGGGTAAAAACGAACGGCAAACGTATTGACATAACCCTCTGGTTGGATGAAAAAAGGTTTGGTAATCTGGCCTATCACCATGGCTCGGGGTTGAATGATGTATTCTTCCTCCGCAGTATACCGCCTCACATCATCACCAAGAATAAAACACATCTCCAAGCAGCCATCCGGCACAATTCGCTGCTTCGGAGCCTCCAGGTCAGCAGGTACTTCGAGTATCCAATGACACTTGACTATGGAAGATAAATCAGGATGCGGCTCAAAGTTTTCGTAGTGCATGGTTCGAAAGGTTCAGTACCCTAAAATACAGTGTTACAAGCAATTAACCGACCATTCTCATTACTAATCCAGATAGTGTTTCACAAACTCCACCAACTCCTCTCCATGGAGGTTTTTGGCTATCACTTTTCCCTGAGTATCTAAAATAAAGTTCGCCGGTATGGTCTGAATTCTTAATCGACGTAAAAATGGAGCATCATCTCCTTCTAATTCAGAAGCATGATACCATCGGTCAGCCTCATCCTTAGCAATTGCGCCAATCCAGGCATTTCTGTCACTCTCCAGTCCGTAGCCAATGATCTGAAACCCCTTTTCATGATATGCATCCCAAAGAGGTGCAAGCACTTTTCTATTTTCCTTTCGACACGGTGCACACCATGAAGCCCACAAGTCAATGATCGTTAACTGCTCTCCCATAATATCGTAAATAGCCAAAGTATCCATATCTATCATCGGTAATCGCTCATTGGGAAATTCATCTCCTATCAAGACTGGCAGAGCAGTTGGGCTAGCTAACTCACAGAGTTCCTTACTCCAGGCATGCTGCTCATCTTGCCACCTGGCACATTGCTCCACCAAAAATTCTGGTACTCGTTCGTATATACCTTGTGGACTTACCCATCTTAGTGCTACCATCGCTGACAGGAAGTAATTAGTCTCATCGGCTAAGTCCATCAATGCTCGTTGGTATTGCAGCTTGGCATGCTCCAGTTCCAATAGTCCTATCTCCTCTTGTGCATTATCATCATTTCTTAAGTATCTTTCGAGTGCTTGCTGACTGACATTTCTAAGCCTCAATAGTTCATTATTCAATGCTGAAGGATTTTGAATGGATAGACTCTTTTGAAAAGCCCGGACATCTGCACTTAGCTGAATTGTTTCACCTGACGACCAGACAATCGGCATGTAATTGGAAGCCAACGCATTATCTACTTCCAGGTAATTGGGCGCTTTACCTCTTTTTTGAACAACCAACTCAAATAATTCAGGAAGCTCAATATGTGGGCGATTAGCTAATTCAAAACGACCATCTGCACGTACCACAGCAGAATCAATGACCAGTCCAAAATAGGATGCTCCCAATTCAGATAAGTCCTTTGGTTGTATTAAGTACACCAGGAACTCTTCCCCTTCCGTTCCTTCCAGCTGACCAGAGATATAAGCAGGAGATTCGCAGGATATTAACCCGAGAAAGCTTAGAATAAGAATCAGAAAAGTGCTGAAGTATTGACGCATTAGGAATTATTGGGTAGTTCTAAGTGTACTAATTTGTAGTAATAAAGCTACGGTAGTTGATCTCAAGTGAAAACATTTTTTAAGAAATTGGAAAATAATACTTTATGATAACCGGTTTGGGTTGCAGCTAAATCCTTCGTAGCTTCTAACTCTATTTCAATCTAATCCTAACAGTATGAAACAAATCATTCTCCTATTTTTTCTGGCGGGCTTAATCAGCTGCCAACAGCAACCCGAGAAAACACTGCCATCCAAGCAATACACCATTGAGCAGTTCTATCAAAACATCAATATCAGTGGTGGAAGCTTCTCTCCTGACGAGTCCAAACTACTAATCAATAGTAACGAAACCGGCATTTACAATGTCTTTGAAATTGATATTGCTACCGGAGAGAAAAAACAACTTACTTTCTCCACGAAAGACTCCTATTTTGGACAAGGCTACTTCCCTAATGACGAACGCTTTATCTTCTCGTACGATGATGGTGGAAATGAAAACTACAAAGTCAACTTGATGACTACCGAAGGTCAAACTAAGGATTTAACACCAGGTGACAGTGTTCGCAATGGTTTCTATGGCTGGACCAGAGACCAGGAAGCGATGTACATGGCTTCTAACAAACGTGATCCTCGATACATGGATGTATATAAGATGACCATCGCTTCCATGGATGAAGAAATGCCGATCAAAGAAATGATCTATCAAAACAATGATGGAATGGACGTTGGAGCTATCTCATCAAATGAAAAGTATTATGCACTAACCCAGGCACTAACTAGCGCAGATGGCAAAATGTATCTCTACAATAGTGAGACTGGTGAAAAACTGGATATCTCCGAACACGAGGGAGATGCTACCTATTCACCTCAATTTTTTAGTCTGGACAATCAATTTTTGTATTATACAACTGATGAAGGTTCTGATTTTGTTTATCTGGCAAAAAGAGATTTGGAATCAGGTGAAGTTTCTAAGGTATTCGAAACCAACTGGGATGTGTGGTATGCTTACGACTCCTGGAATGAAAAATACCGGGTAATCGGCATCAATCAGGATGCCAAAACAGTAGTGAAAATCTTGGATCAAGCTACTGGAACTGAGGTTAGCCTTCCAGAAATAGAAGGTGGAAGTATCGCCTCGGTAAGTATTTCAAAGAGTGAAACAAAAGCTCGCTTGACAGTAAGTACGTCAGCGTCACCAAGCAATATCTATGTATATGACTTTGACACGCAGGAACTCAAAAAACTGACCAACACATTGAATGAAGAAATCATTCAAGAAGATCTGGTAGAAGGTCAGGTGGTTAGATACAAGTCCTTTGACGGGTTGGAGATTCCTGCCATTTATTATCAGCCACATCAGGCCAATGCAGCGAATAAAGTACCTGCTTTAGTTTGGGTGCATGGTGGACCTGGAGGACAGTCCAGATTGAGCTATTTTGCTTTGATCCAGTACCTTGTCAATCATGGGTACGCAATCCTTGCAGTTAACAATCGTGGTAGTGGTGGTTATGGCAAAGAGTTCAATCACCTGGACGATCAAAACCATGGAGATAAAGATTTGAAAGATTGTGTGGCAGGAAAAGACTTCCTGGCATCTACAGGAGTTATTGACATGGAGAAAGTGGGGATCATTGGTGGATCTTATGGCGGATATATGACCATGGCTGCCTTGACGTTTGAACCTGAAGCATTTGAAGTAGGTGTCAACATCTTCGGAGTGACCAACTGGCTCCGTACGCTGAAGTCCATCCCTCCCTACTGGGAGAGTTTCCGCAAAGCTCTATATGATGAAATGGGTGATCCGACAACAGCTGATTCTGTAAGACTGTATGAGATCTCTCCTCTATTCCATACGGAGAACGTCACTAAGCCTCTGATGGTACTGCAAGGAGCGAATGATGTAAGAGTACTTCAGGTGGAATCTGATGAAATAGTTGAAGGAGTAAAATCCAATGGAGTTCCTGTGGAATATGTGATATTCGATGATGAGGGTCATGGCTTCCGCAAAAAAGAAAATGAAATCAAAGGGTACGGCCAGATCAAGGAATTTCTGGATCAGTACCTGAAGGGAGAAAAACAATAAGGGAGTCACATAGAACAGTTGTTGGCTAATAGTTAACAACTGTTCTTATTCTAAATTTCTATGAAAAACTCTTACCTCCTACTTACCTTTCTAATCATTGGCTGTACACAGCAGACTAAAAATGAGTCTGCCGATGTGGTAGAAAGTACCAATAAAGAAGAGTCCATTTTTTTGCACACTCCAGGCGCTGTTAAAGCCTTTGAAGATGGGTCTTTTATGTCTGGAGATTCCGCTATTGAGATGTTTTATCAAACTAATCAATTAACTATTGATACATCCTGGACGATCAAACGAATAATGGCAAACGATCGCTATTCCTATGAAATTGGCTCGTTTGTCTCTGGAGAGAAGGAATTTACACAATTACTGATCTGGAGCAATCAAGATTCAGTAGTGAAGCGTGACTTTGAATTCATAGCAGTGAAAGAATCGGTTACGAAAATTCCTGATGAAATTGATTCCGTAAGGAATTTATGGATGGAGTTATCCAATGCGCATCAACCAGAAAATCTTGTAAAGTCTACCTATCATGAGAAAGCACTGTACTACAATCACCGACCGATGATAGTCGGAGTGGAAGATATTGCCAGAACTTACGACTACATGAATAACCCAGGTTATCAGTTAACACTAGAGCCAATCCTCATAGAACCAGTAAATGAGTCATTAATTTTTGAGATTGGACAATGCTCGGGCTCTTATGGAGGCAAATACATTCTCGTCTGGCAAAGAAATGATCAGGGAGACTGGAAAATATTGCTGGATTCCAATATTTGAATAAAAACCTTAGTTGATAGAATAGCAATGGCCAAGTTATTACTCGGCCATTGCGATTATTTACTAGTCAAGGATATATTATTGAACATTTCTGACAATAGTATTGAATTTAGAACTTTTTGATCTCGTCTAATACACTTCCTTCGGTACTTCCAGCACAGTCGTCCCAGGTAACACATACTTTACGATCCTTACCTATTCTGCAAGGGATAAATGTCATATCGTTACAAATAGACCCACTACAAACCTTCTTTGTACAACCATCTTTGTCGGCATCCACGCCTTTTGGTTTCTTCTTCTTTTTCTTCTTATTCTTTTGTAGGACTTGCTCGGGTTTGTAAGTACCATCAGCATTAATAGAAAACTGAAGTGCTTCGGTTGCTAGAAAATCTCCTGCAACAACCTGCAATTTATCTTCAGAAGTGACATTTAATAAATAAACATCCCAACCTTCGCTTTCATAATCGTAGGTGTAATAAGTTACAGCTTTTCCACCCTGACCTTCTGCTAATAGCTGATCTTTCCACACTTGCTCAATGGTGTCCTGAGACAAAACCCATTCAGTAAATTCGTTTTCATGCTGGGTAAGTCCTTCGCTTGGATCAGTAAATAGAAAATCACTGATCACCTGATGCGAATATTCAGGGTTATCACCTGCTGCTTCAGAAGGTACCTCTGGTTGGTCTGGTGTAGTTTCGACATTTCCACAGCTGTAGGCAATCATGGAGACTGTCAGTGTAAGTAATAATAAGTTTTTCATGTGTTTTGGAATTTTTGTTTGCAACAAACGGAATAACCAAAACTCAGACAACCCCTTTTTAGTGAAGGTCAAACCTGATTTAGTAAACAATCCTTTTTCACAGGTAAAAGAAAAACTCTTGTATTAAATGGAAATGGCTGAGCATACACTCAGCCATTTCACCCAACCAGCTATCAGCATTTCTCAATGCTAACCCAAAGATTGGTATTAAATCAATTGTATACCATACCGCGAAAACGGTATATTCTATAAATTCTTTATTTGTTTACGCCAAATGCATAGGCAAAGGATAAACCAGCTTCTAAGCAGCTAACTCCTTTTTTGGTGTACCACAGAGAATATTCTCCTGACCAGTTGAGGTGCCAGCGATCAGAAAGATGTAACCTTAGCATCGCACCCAAGGAACCAGATAGATACCCTTGTTCGTCCACAGAGCGAAGTTTACACAAACTATAGTAAGGAATGATCTCCTTACCTTGCCCGATTTTCAAATGATAACCCATACTCTCAACAGAAGTAGCCAAAGCAAGCATCATCCCGATATACTGGCCAAGTGTTTGCTCCTCCTCATCTTCAAAATGCAAAGCCAACAAACCCAGTGGTGCAAAAAAGGTTCCCAATCCCAATTCGAAATAGCCATCCCCAAGACCAATAGGATAGAATGAGCTTATTTTATCACTGAAATGATACTCTCCTATCAATCCCCCACTGTAATGCTGACCAAGGGTATTGATATTTAGATAGTCTGCATAAGCGTGAAGATCAACAGCTCCTCTTCTTTCTTCCTGAGGAACTTGAGAGTAACATAACGTGGGTATTAATAATGATAAAACCAATAGCAGAATAAACTTCTGACCAAGCAGTTTTGAGGTGAATGAGATCATTATTCAGTTAGGTTGTAATATTGACATAAATATAGTTATTTAACTGTATATCAAATAATTAGAATAAATACAATTCCAACATAACTTAACATTTATTAAGAATACATAGCGTTTTATGCTTTAATATTTAAACTATCCTGGAGCAACTAAGCTTTCAAAAATGATTAACTGCAGGATGAACTAGAAACAAATCTCATTAACACTTCCTGACTTATCGGAAAGCCTGAATTTGTAAAAACAATCCGTTTTTCGTTATTTAAGCGTATGAAACGATTTATCCCGCTATTCATCATACTCACCCTCCTCATGAACTGCTCAGAGAAAGATACTCCAGTCACCACACCAACTGGAAATGAAAAATTATCTTTCAAAATAGATGATCAATACTATGTGTCTAGCCGTGATGAAAGTGTCATTTATTATGAACAATCCCTATTTATTGATTCTGACAGCCTAATTCCTCTGGAAGATGGTGATATCTGGTTCGATTTCAGATTTATTGGTCAGACGGATGGATCGATTAATCAAGAGTTTGCATCTAGTGGGTATTTCTATTTGGAAGAATATTCTACCAAACATGGGGTAAGGACTCTTTATCCTGTTGCCGGACAGCAGCAGGGCTTTTTTACTAAATTTGACACCATCACCGGAAGTATCTCAGGTACGTTTGGTGGATTACTTGAAACCGATGACAAAAGTGAAACTTTCCAGATTTCTAATGGAGTCTTCAATGATCTAAAGATAACGAAACTCTATTGCGAGCCGGAGTATCCGCTATACCAGCATGATTCCACATCATTGTACAACAAATGGGCATTGGTAGGAATCAGAAATAAAAATGGAAATTTCGACTACCCTCCATGCAACAGTATTCCAACGCTTACTATTTATCCTGAGTCAGATGATCCAACATTTGAAAATTTCAAGGGTAATGATTCAAGCAATTCGTTTATCGGGAATGCCGAAATCAATGAAATTGAGCAAACCATTACTATTGGTGAATTGAGAAGTACCCTAGCACTGGTTTCCTGGTGGAATAGTGCTTTTGATGCTAAGTTCATGGACTTTCTTTACGAAGAAACAGTCTCGTATCAGTATTCAAGTACAGAACTAATCTTTACTAAAGAAAATTCGGATAAGGAATTGGTGTTTGTGGCTATTGAGTGATACTCATGCGTTCTGATTTTGATATCAAATACCTTATACTTGTCTAAACGTAATTAATAGCCAAAAGATTAACATTGAAAACCCCACTATACCTTATCATATTATTAATTGGTAGTTCTTCATACTGCCAAGAAATTGTTCGGATTGATTTCACACCTTTGACCCCAGACAATCTGGAAGTTCGTTTACGGCACGGATTGGACCAATTGGGCTATAAGAGCTTTATTAATTATCATGATAGAAGAGAATCAGAATCCTTCACTTATAAACTGTCCTACAGTGTAACAAACGACAAGCTTGAATTTAGTTTCTTTGACACCAAATTACAGACTACCAAATCAATAAGTACAGTTAATAATCCGGGAGGAAATAATAAAAATATCGAAAAAGTCTTCGAGTATTTGTTCAATCAAAAAGTTAGAATTGCTAATGATGATTATCCGAGAGAGGGAGCTAGTTCCATTGAAGTAATAAAGTATGATTCTGCGCAATATTTTATAGAAGTAAAGGGTGAGGATGAGCAAAAAGTACTGATGAATTACCTTAAAGTAGCTCGTTATCTAACAGGGAAGTTTAAGACCATTCATGACAATCAACCAACAACTAATTCCGTAAAATCACTTATGCCCGTAACTGGAACAAATGTCATGACTCCTTATTCATATGCTGTTCCTTCTTGGAAAACCTATGGTTTCATAGTTGGTAGTTCATTAGAGAATGGCCTTAGTTATACAACCTTCCAACAGAAACCGGATTCATATAAATCATTCAAGGAACTTTATATTCAACAATATAATCTTCCCGAACTATCTGCTCATCCAGAAAAATCAACAATCTACATTTTCCAAACTGTTGCTACGAATATGGCCAATACAAGAACGCACATTTTTATCAATGGTAATTGGGATGCAATACTAGGGTTAAATGAGTATATATTAAAAGACATAAGGCCTGGCAAATATGAGCTTGCAATTCAAGTGAGTGGCAAAAAAGTAAGGCCCTATACAGAAATCACACCTCTTAGTTTAGGTATTGGACAAGCAAAGGCTTATGTTGTTGCTGTTGGTGACGAAGGTCGCCTCAAACTTGTAGAAATATCTAGTTTTCAAGCTAGACGCAAATTAGCAGAAATGGACCGATGCATTGAATGTGTTTATTAAACAAAAGACCCGACAGGTTTTGGAAACCTGTCGGGTCTTTTCATCACCTTTATTTAGATAAGTTATTTCTTATGCCTGCCCTCCAGCACTTTCACAACGTCATCTAGCGAATAGCCTTTGTGAGCCAGAAGTACCATCAGGTGGAACAGCAAATCTGCAGACTCATTGAGAAACAGATCCTCATTATCATCTTTAGCCTCAATTACGACTTCAACAGCTTCTTCTCCTACTTTCTGTGCTACTTTATTGATTCCTTTCTTAAATAGACTCGCTGTGTAAGACTCATCTGATGGATTGTTCTTGCGATCCTCAATAATGTCTCTTAGATGATTCAGAAAAGTAATTGGGTTACTATTCACTTCATCAAAGCACGTGTCTGCTCCAGTATGACAAGTTGGCCCCTGTGGTTCAGCTTTTACTAGAATAGTATCTTTATCACAATCTTCTGCAATACTTTTAACTATCAAGAAGTTGCCAGATGTTTCACCCTTTACCCAAAGACGGTCTTTAGATCGACTAAAGAATGTCACTTTACCTGTTTCCTCAGTTTGTTTCAACGCTTCGGCATTCATATAGCCCAGCATCAAAACCTTTCCAGTTAAGTTATCTTGTATCACTGCCGGCAGCAGTCCTCCTCCTTTTTCGAAATCCGGTGACATTATAATCGTATTGGTAAATTTTGTTTTGCTAATTCGTTTTTCAAGTGTTTGATCTCCACTTCTTTGTAGTGAAAGATACTTGCAGCTAAGGCTGCATCTGCTTTCCCATTGTGGAAGATATCAGCGAAGTGGACTTCATTTCCACCTCCACCAGAAGCAATAACTGGAATACTTACAGCTTCCCCTACTCTTTTAGTCAGGTCCAAAGCAAACCCTGCCTTGGTTCCGTCATGATCCATTGATGTTAACAAGATCTCCCCAGCACCTCTTTCAGCCACTTCTTTAGCCCAGGCAATTGTTTCGAGTTCAGTAGGCTTAGTACCGCCATGGGTATGCACTAAATCCACACCATCTACATGACGACTATCAATGGCTACAACCACACACTGAGACCCAAATTCCTTAGCCAGTTCATCAATCAAGCCTGGATTTTTCACTGCTGACGAATTGATGGAAACTTTATCAGTTCCAGCATTGAGCAACGCTCTCACATCCTCCACCGAACTAATACCTCCACCAACTGTAAATGGTATATGTATCGCTGAGGCCACCTTCTTCACCAACTCAATCAACGTCTTTCGTTTCTCAAGTGTAGCAGAGATATCCAAAAAAACCAACTCGTCTGCACCTTCTTGTGTATAACGTTCCGCAAGCTCTACTGGATCACCTGCATCTCTTAGCTCCACAAAGTTGACGCCCTTCACAGTACGGCCATCTTTGATATCCAGACAAGGTATGATTCTTTTTGTTAACACGCTTTCAATAGGTTATTATACAGGTCTCTCACTTATATTGATGCTAGCTCTTCCAAAGTTATATGACCTTCGTAAAAAGCCTTTCCGACAATTGCTCCATAAAGTCCTTGATCCTTTAGTTGAATCAAATCATCTTTTCCAGACACACCTCCACTAGCAATCAACTTCAACTCTGGAAACTCTCCTAATATTTTCTGATACAAGTCAAATGAAGGACCTTGAAGCACTCCGTCTTTACTTATATCCGTACAGATCACATATTCTATTCCAAGCTGCAGGTAATACTCCAGGTATTCCATTAAATCCAAGTTTGAGGATTCTTGCCAACCTGATACCATTACTTTTTCATTCAGAACATCTGCTCCCAAAATAATCTTTTCAGCGCCATACTCTTCAATCCAGCTTTTTACCTCACCTCTATTGTTTGCGGCGATACTTCCAGCTGTAACCTGCTTAGCACCTGCTGCCAGTACTTTTTCCAGATCCTTTCTTGTCTTCACTCCTCCTCCAAAATCCACAGATAAATCAGTAGATGAAGTGATAGCTTCTAAAGTCTCCAGATTCACTACATGTTTGGCTTTAGCACCATCCAAATCCACCACATGAAGTCGCTGAATGCCCGCATCTTCAAACGCCTTGGCAACAGCCACTGGATTGTCTGAATATTCCTTCTTTTGGTTGTAATCGCCTTTGGTAAGGCGTACACATTTTCCCCCGATGATGTCTATTGCAGGTATGATATGCATATCAAAGCTTTAAGAAATTGTCCAATAGTTTCATTCCTGCCTCAGCACTCTTCTCGGGGTGTGGCTGAATGGCATAATAATTATTCTTGTTCAATGCTGCACTAAATGCCATAGGGTAGTCAGACACTGCAATGGTTTCCTCACAAACAGGCACATAATAACTATGTACAAAATACAGATAATCCCCCTCGCTTATACCTTCCATCAATGGTGATTGCAACTGGTGTAAATCATTCCAACCCATATGTGGAACTTTTACCTCAGAAGAATCAAATCGATGAACTCTCTGTGGTATGATGCCCAGGCACTCGGTATTATTTTCTTCAGAGGATTCACACATCAGTTGCATCCCCAGACAAACTCCCAGAAATGGCTGATGCAAATTTCTTAAAACCTGATCTAGCCCCTTCTCTTTCAAACTCTTCATGGCAGAACTAGCCTCTCCTTGTCCCGGGAAAATAACTTTATCAGCAGATCGAAGAAAATCAGGATCATCTGACAGTACAGGCTCTACACCCAATCGATTCAATGCGAAAGTTAATGACTGCACATTTCCTGCATTGTATTTTACAATTGCCACCTTCATTGCGCAATCACTACTTTGTCTTCGTGTTTAGCCACCATTTCAGCTAATATTCTTTTGACTTCAGGTATGCTGTTATAAAGTTGTTCGTAAGATTCTATAACAAAATACCTGTCTTGAAATACATCCTTTCTATATGGGGTATTGGCAATGGTCTGTACGTCAAATGGGTACTTTGGTGGCTCTTCACTCAAAGAAAACTTTGTCTCGCCTGCACTAGAAAGTATTCCAGCTCCATAAATGCGTAAGCCTGCCTCCTCTTGAATTAACCCAAACTCCACCGTAAACCAGTAAACTCTGGATAGTATTTCTATGGCATAGTCGTTACCCACATACTCCAAACCGAAATGGCTCAAAGCCTCCAAAAAATCTACAAAAGATTGATTGCTCAGTAGCGGCACATGCGCGAAAACATCATGAAACATATCAGGTTCCTCCAGGTAATCCAACTCCTTCATTTTCCTCAACCACGTGGTGGCAGGAAAACGTTTGTTGGACATCAATTCGAAGAATGTATAGTCAGGAACTATTCCAGGAACCACAGCCAATCTCCAACCAGTGAGGTCCTTAAGAACTTCGTTGGTTTGGTCGAAATGTGGTATGGCATCTTCCACAAAATTAACCTTGGTGAGACCTTCCAGATATGCAGCACTTGCAGCAGTTGGTAAGTTGCCCATCTGACGCTCATAAAGGATCTTCCATACTTCGAAATCCTCTTTGGTATAGTTGCCGTAAATCTGTTTCATGAATTAAAAATCTAATCTTTTTAAGGAAGGCGCAAAGATAACCATATTGCCATCTAGCATCAGGGTAAATCAAGATTATTCTATTTCTAAAAACGCTCAATAAAGCTCGTTGGTCTTGCATTTCCACTCATCCAACTAAAATACTTCAAACACAGACATCTAAGCAGGTATTTTTGCCTTGTATAAGTTAAATTATACAGTGGTTACTCTTTATTATTCTCTATGAGTTATTTAGTGGAGGAATATCCGGCAATTTTTAAAAGTAGTGCATTTGGCGTGTTGATCGTTGGGGACGATGGTAATTTATTGGATTACAATCGCAAGGCTGAGAGCATTCTGGACATACCGCCGAATCAGAAATTTAGCATTAAAGATCTTTTCCCCAGAGAACAAAGCTGTGACAAGCAAACATTTTGTGAAGGCGTATACCACGGATTCAATTTAAAAAACAAATTCATCTCCATACATTACACCCAGGTACCATCCGAAAATCAAGCGTACAGTCACTATTTACTCATTACTGAGAATCAAGACAACACCCTCTCTGATGAAGACTTTGAAACCATAATCAATACCATCCCGGGGATATTTTATGTATTCACTGAGGATGGAAAATTCATCCATTGGAATAAACGATTTACTGAGCTGTCAGGCTATTCTGATGAAGAAATGACCTATATTTCTCCTATCGATTTCTTCCCAGAATCGTACAGAAAAGAAGCAAGTGAGGCGATTGCCAGAGTATTTGATACAGGATCCGCATCCCTTTCAAGTGTTTTTCTTACCAAAGATGGTCGTGCAATTCCTCATGAATATTTTGGCACGAAGATCAATTACCTCGGTCAAATATGTTCTATCGGTATGGGGATCGATGTTACCGAGCGAATTGAGGCACAGAATTCACTAAAACAGGCCAACAAACGACTATCCACCGCCCAACAGATTGCCCAAATAGGCTATTGGGAATGGGATTGGTATAATCAGAATTACCTCTGGTCTGATGAAATGTATTTACTCTGCGGAGTACCCAAGGAAAACGGTCCACTACAGCATCTCGATTTTGCTTCAAGAATACACAGAAAGGACTTGCAGGTTTTAGAAAATGAGCGAAAGCGGATAGTCAATACATTGACTCCTGGAGAAGCCGAGTTCAGGTTTTTTCTTCCCAATGGAGAAATGCGCTACTTCGAGGTGAATACCAGTCCGATCATTGACGAAAAAGGTAGCTTTGCAAGTCTGGAAGGCACAATACAAGATATCACAGAACGAAAAGCACAAGAAGCAGCTGTAAGTTCGTCCAATGAACGCTATGAATTAATATCTAAGGCTACCAATGATGCAGTTTGGGATTGGGACATCAGCACCAATGAGATCACTGGAAATGCTAATTACCTGGAGTTATTCGGACTAAACCGAGACAGTATAATTGATGAAGAAACCTATTTTACCAGAATTCATCCAGACGACAAAGAGCGTGTAAGAGCAAACATGGCCGAGGCACTGTTTAGCCATCAAAAGACCATTATCGATGAATATCGATTTAAAAATCGTAAAGGAAAATATCGGATCATTCTTGACAGATCACAGGTTTTTTATGATGACAAAGGTATGCCAAAGAGAATGGTTGGCGCCATGCAAGACATTACTTCTCAGAAAAAAGCTGAAGAGGAATTACTGAATATTACCAATCGCCTTTCACTAGCTACTACTTCAGCAAAACTTGGCGTTTTTGATTGGAATACTCAAAAAGATGTGTTGGAATGGAATGAATACATGTATGAGATTTTTGATGTGGATCCTTCTGATTTTGATCGATCTTTCCAGTCCTGGTTAGATTGTTTGCATCCAAAAGATTTACATCAATTTGACCTTATTTCCAATCAAGAACTTCTCAAGCGACGGTTACTACATACCCATGTTCGGGTAGTACCTTTTTCAGAGGAAATCAAGTATGTTGAAATTCATGCGATCCTACTTCCTGATAAAGAAGGAAAGGTATATTCCGTTATTGGCGTTTGTAGAGACATATCAGAAAAGGTTTTAGCAGAGCAGTCCATCAATAGAGCAATCATTAGCACCCAAGAAAGCGAGCGGTTTGAAATCGGTCGGGAACTACATGACAATGCCATCCAGGTGCTAATTGCTGCATTGATGAATTTAAATCACATCAAAGAAAAGTCTAATGATCCTGCAACAATCACGAGTATTGAACTGACTAAAAAAGCAATAAATGAAATAAGACGTCTTTCGCATCAGCTAGCTCCATCCGATTTGGGCAACCTGGCTATTGAAGATTCTATTAGGGATCTACTGAAAGAGATGAATATCAACAATGAATTTCTGATAGACTATGAAGTGGACATTGAACCAGACACATGGTTGCCTGATGAAATGAAAATCAACCTATATCGAATCGTACAAGAACAACTAAATAATATACATAAGCATTCAAAAGCAACTGAAATCAAAATTGAGTTGACCATCAAAGGACAAAAACTCGTTTTAAGAACACGTGATAATGGTGTCGGTTTTCAAGCCAACGCTAATTTCAGAGGAATTGGAATCAACAATATGGAGCGAAGAGTAAAAATGTTTGAGGGAGATATTGAAATCAACAGCTCCCCCAACAATGGATGTGAAATCATCATTCAGATTCCAATTGATAATACCGATTATTAATGAAGCTCTTGGAGAGCTCTCATTTTCCGAATCAATCGAGCTGATTCTTCATAATCTAATGTTTGCTGACCATCAGAGAAGGCCTTTTCAGGCTTCTCATGAATTTCAAAGATCACCCCATCAGCACCGGCAACAGTCGCCGCTAAAGCCACAGGCTCTACATGATCTCTAATGCCAATTCCGTGAGAAGGATCAGCAATCACAGGTAAATGAGTTTTCTCTTTCAGGATTGGAATCGCATTGATGTCGAAAGTATTTCTAGAAGCTTTCTCGTAAGTTCTGATACCGCGCTCACAAAGCAACAATCTTTCATTACCGCCTGCAAACACATATTCAGCACTGTAAAGCAATTCATCAATTGTCCCTGAAATACCACGCTTGATCATCACTGGCTTATCTACCCTACCTAACTCATCCAATAAGTTGAAATTCTGAGTATTTCGAGCTCCTACCTGGTATACATCCACATAGTCATACATCTCCTCTATTTGAGAAACCTGCATTACCTCAGTTACGATTTTGATGCCAGCTTCTTTCGCAGCCTTGTACCACATCTTCAAACCATCAATTCCCATACCACGGAAAGAGTATGGAGAACTTCTTGGCTTATACACACCACCTCGCATAATTCTTAACCCATTCTCTTTCAGGTGATTAATAGTCTTTTCAATATTCTCTTCACCTTCGATACTACATGGACCAGCCATCATCGCGAAGTTTCCATCTCCGATCAAGACACCATCTCCCAGGTCAATCACAGTTCGGCTAACTTTCCATTTACGTGACACGAGTTGAAAGTCATCGGAAACCATATGAATGTCTTTGATTCCTTCCAGATGACCTATGTTTCGAACATCAAATTTTTCTTTACCAATACCGATGATGTACTCACCTTTTTGAGTTTTCACATCATTGGTTTTGTACTTAAGTGCTGAAACTTGTGCTTTTAATGCTTCGCGCTGCTCTGCAGTGATAGTGGGTTCAAGCTGAATAATCATGATACAGGTGATTTAACTTGTTGAATGTAATTTTTAATATTTTCAGGCGAGGAATCCTCCTCTAATAGTTTAATGAATGCACTTCCGATAATGGCTCCATCTGCATACTCACAGGCTTTGCTAAATGATTCATTGTCAGAGATACCAAAACCTATCAAGCGCTTATTATTCAATCCCATTGAATTGATTTTTTGGAAATAGCTGATTTGCTCGGTAGAGATACCTGATTTTGCGCCAGTCGTGCTGGCAGAAGAGACCATGTAAATAAACCCTTTACTCAAAGAGTCAATCTTCTTGATTCGTTCTTCTGAAGTTTGGGGAGTAATCAAAAAGACATTGTATAATCCATATTTCTCCAACACCGATTGATACATTTCTTCATATTCATACATGGGTAAGTCTGGAAGAATCAACCCATCTATTCCTACCTCTGCACATTTGGCACAGAAAGCCTCAAAACCATATTGTAACACAGGATTGATATAACCCATTAATAATACAGGAACACTTACATGCTCGCGTAAAGTAGCCAACTGATCAAACAGCTTCTTTAGGGTCATTCCATTATCCAGAGCTATTGTAGAACTCGCTTGAATGGTCGGTCCATCTGCTACAGGATCAGAGAAAGGCAAGCCTATTTCTATCAAATCTGCCCCTCCCTCGTCTAATGCTTTAGCAATAGAAAGTGTGTCTTCCAGATTTGGGTAACCAGCTGTGAAATACACATTGAGTAAACGATCTTTTTTATCTATAAATGCCTGATCTATTCGATTCATCTTATTGATATCTAATGTCTTAAGTCTAAAAAATAAACAGCTAGATTAGTATTTCCCCCATTTGATATAGGTCTCCAAATCCTTATCTCCTCTACCCGACAAGTTCACTACAACAATGTCAGTTTCTTTCAAGTTAACTTTATCCAAAGCTGCAAGTGCGTGTGCACTCTCCACCGCTGGTATAATTCCTTCCAACTTGCTTAGTTGTACTCCTGAGGTCATTGCCTCTTCATCAGTCGCTCCAACGAACGTAGCTCTTCCCGTATCGAACAAATGCGCGTGGAATGGCCCAATTCCAGGGTAATCCAACCCTGCAGAAATACTGTATGGCTCAACAACCTGACCATCATCCGTTTGCATCAAAATACTTCTACTTCCATGCAATACGCCTTCTCGACCAAGAGCAGTTGTAGCTGCAGATTTACCCGTTTCGTTTCCTAGACCAGCTGCTTCCACTGCCACCAAATTCACCGCTTCATCATCTAAATAATGATAGAATGCACCTGCAGCATTACTTCCTCCACCAACACAAGCAATCACATAATCAGGGTTCTCTTGTCCTTCATGCTCTTTCAACTGCCATTTAATCTCTTCACTGATTACCGACTGAAATCGAGCCACCAAATCCGGATATGGATGTGGCCCAACCACAGAACCAATAATGTAATGAGTATCCTGAGGATGATTGATCCAATGACGCATCGCTTCATTGGTCGCATCTTTAAGTGTCTTACTTCCACTAGTAGCTGGTCTTACCTCTGCTCCCAAAATCTTCATGCGCTCCACGTTTGGCTTCTGACGAGCCATATCAATTTCACCCATGTATACCGTACACTCAAGTCCCATTAGTGCACAAACGGTAGCAGTAGCCACACCATGCTGACCAGCGCCAGTCTCAGCAATAATGCGCTTCTTACCCAAAGCTTGTGCTAGTAGAATCTGACCAATGGTATTATTCACCTTGTGTGCTCCAGTGTGGCACAGGTCTTCTCGCTTCAAATAGATTTTTGCGCCATATTTCTCAGACAATCTACCGGCGAAATACAAGGGTGTAGGCCTACCTACATAATCTTTAAGCAGTTTTTGAAAGTCTTTCTGGAAAGCATCAGAATGCATGATTTCCAAATAGGCATTCTTTAATTCCTCTACGTTTGGATACAACATTTCAGGAATGTATGCTCCTCCGAATTTTCCAAAGTAGCCTCTTTCGTCTACTAAATATTTTGATTTCACTTCGCTCATAATTGATGCTTAAATGATTTAATCTTTTGTATGTCTTTCACAGCCGGTGCTATTTCAAAACGGCTGTTGATATCCACTGCATATAGCTGTGGTATGTTTAATGCCTTGATGGATTCCAGATCTTCTAAATCTATGCCTCCGCTTAGAAAGAAAGGCTTGTCCAAATCATACGATTCTAGAATACTCCAATCAAATTTTTGTCCACTACCTCCATGTTGTGGTGTTTTGGTATCAAACAAGAAGTAATCAACTGTGGATTCATAAGGTTTCATTTCTTCCAATGGAAGCTGATCCATTACCCCAAATACTTTGATCACCGTAAAACCTAAATGCTTCAATTCCTCTACCTGCTCAACGGACTCACTACCATGTAGCTGAACCATTTCAAAACCAAACTTTTTTGATTTCTCCTGAATGACTTCTGTCGATTCATTGACAAAAACTCCAACAGTCGCAACATCCAGATCTGTCTGTGGTAACTCTTCCACATATCTTGAACTTTTCGGATAGAAGATCATGCCCATAAA